>JAHJJD010000038.1 GCA_018822845.1 Gammaproteobacteria bacterium
CCCGCCGTTTTCTTCTCTCAAACCAACAAAACTTACTTGTTTTCGCGGTTGTCGATCAGGTTGTCGACCACGCTTGGATCAGCCAGCGTGGAGGTATCGCCCAAACCGTCAACCTCGTTGGCTGCAATCTTGCGCAGGATGCGGCGCATGATTTTGCCGGAACGGGTTTTCGGCAGGCCAGGTGCCCACTGAAGCAGGTTGACCTTGGCAATCGGGCCGATTTCCTTGCGCACCAGGTTGGCCAGTTCGGTCTTCAGCTCATCCGTACCCTCTTCGCCAGCCATCAGGGTGACGTAAGCGTAGATGCCCTGACCAGTCAGCTCGTGTGGATAACCGACGACGGCTGCTTCAGCAACTTTCGGGTGCAGAACCAGCGCGGATTCGATTTCGGCAGTACCCAGACGGTGGCCGGAAACGTTCAGTACGTCATCCACACGACCGGTGATCCAGTAGTAACCGTCTTCGTCACGACGAGCGCCGTCACCCGTGAAATAGTAGCCTGGATACATGGCGAAATAGGTCTCAAAGAAACGCTTGTGGTCGCCATATACGGTACGCATCATGGAAGGCCAGGGAGCCTTGATGGCGAGGTTGCCTTCTGCCGGATTGCCTTCGATTTCTTCACCTTTGTCATCCAGCAGCACAGGTTGTACGCCGAAGAACGGATTGGTAGCGGAACCCGGTTTCAGCGGGGTAGCACCCGGCAGCGGGGTCAGCATGTGCGCGCCTGTTTCAGTCTGCCACCAGGTATCGACGATCGGGCAGCGGCCATCACCAACTACGTTGTAATACCATTCCCATGCTTCAGGGTTGATCGGCTCACCTACCGTGCCCAGCAACCGCAGGGATTTACGGCTGGTTTTCTTGACTGGCTCGACGCCAGCACCCATCAGGGAGCGGATCGCAGTTGGCGCAGTGTAGAAAGTGGCAACGTTGTGCTTGTCGCAAACCTGCCAGAAACGGGAAATGTCCGGGTAGGTTGGAATACCTTCAAACATCAGGGTGGTCGCACCGTTGGTCAGCGGGCCATACACGATGTAGGAGTGCCCCGTTACCCAACCCACGTCAGCAGTACACCAGTAGACTTCGCCATCCTTGTAGTCGAACACGGTCTTGTGGGTCATGGCTGCTTGCAGCAGATAACCGCCGGTGGTGTGCATGACGCCTTTAGGCTTGCCGGTGGAACCAGAAGTGTAGAGGATGAACAGCGGGTCATCGGCATCCATTTCTTCGGCAGGGCAGTCGGCAGAAGCAGCAGCAACCGCTTCGTGATACCAAACGTCACGGCCTTCCGTCCACGCTACCGGATCACCGCCGCGCTGCACCACGATACATGTGTGGACTTGCGGGCAGGATTCGATGGCTTTGTCAGCATTCTTTTTCAATGGGACTTTCTTGCCACCACGCATGGACTGGTCGGCAGTGATGATGACTTCGCAAGTAGCATCATTCACACGATCTTTCAGTGCATCCGGGGAGAAACCGCCAAACACGATGGAGTGCATCGCACCAATGCGGGTACAAGCCAGCATGGCGACGGCTGCTTCCGGGATCATCGGCAGATACAGGGACACACGGTCGCCTTTCTTGACACCACGGGCTTTCAGTACATTGGAGAACTTACAAACTTCTTCGTGCAGTTCACGGTAGGTGATCTTGCGGTCTTCGTTTGGATCATCGCCTTCCCAGATGATGGCAACCTGATCACCACGGGTTTCCAGGTGGCGGTCAAGGCAGTTGTAGGCAACGTTCAGTTTGCCGCCCTTGAACCAGTTGATGTGCAGGTCGTCCTGAGCGAAACTCCAGTCCAGAACCGTGTCCCACTTTTTGAACCAGGTCAGGTATTGCTCGGCCTGCTCACCCCAGAAACCTGACGGGTCATCCACAGAACGCTGGTACATTTCGGCATATTGTTCTGCGGTGATGTTCGCCTGAGCGGCAAAATCGGCAGGGACGGGGTAGGTTTTGACATCAGACATTATAGTTGACTCCTCGTTCTAGCTAATCGGTAAGTGATTGTTACCGTGGTGCTTGGGCGCATTGCCTCATTATTTTTTGAGGCCCTATCTTTATACAATCTACCGTTACTGTCCAGACAAAAGGCCAAAAAAAGCCTAGATTGTCGACATCTCAGACTTTTTCCAAGCCATCACGTATTAATGGTTGCATGGCAGTCAGCAAACTTTTGAACAGGTTTGGATGCTGGCGCTCCTCTCCTCCCAACAATTCCTTCATGTGTTGACGCTGAGTAGGCATATCGAAACACATGGGACAGTTTTCAACAATAACGGGTAATTCAGCCGCCTTGGCGAAGTCCGCAGTCTGGCGCTCGCGTACCATGACCAGCGGGCGGATGACGCGCAAATCGCCTGCGTCTATTCGGTAGTGTGCCTTCATTGTCTTGAGTTTGCCACCGTGAAATGCAGACATCAGGAAACTTTCGGCGAGATCATCCAGGTGTTGCGCCAAGGCCAGCACATTGTAACCGTGTTCGCGGGCGGTACGGTACATAAGCCCACGCTTCATGCGGGAACAGAAAGCACAGTAGGAATCGTTGTCCATGTGCGTTTCAGCCAGTTTGACGATGGGTTCACGCACGAAATGGTAGGTGATGCCGAGTGCTTCCATATAAGGAATCAGCGCTGACGGGTCGAAACTGTCGGACTGCGGGTCGATGGTGACAGCAGCAAACTCGAAGCGGATTGGTGCATGCCGCTGGAAATGGTTGAGGATGTGCAGTAACGCCAGTGAGTCCTTGCCGCCGGACAAACCTAGCAGAATGCGGTCGCCCTCGCGGATGAGCTGGTATTCCCCAATGGCTTTGCCGACCTTGCTCAACAGGGATTTGGGGGGCTTGACGAATTCGGGTTGGGTCACGAGTTGTTTCATGGAAATGCGTAGTTTTTCAAGAGGATCAACACTATAACAGATAACAGCAGCTTCCGCAGGCTGCAAAGCCTGTCGGAAGCCTGTCGGGAAAATAGTAAATCAGTTTGCATTCATTCACCCTGAACACTATTCTTACCTTATAGGACATAGATAAAGGAAACGTAAAAATGCACACGGCGACACTTTCGAGTAAATACCAGCTATCGATACCTAAAGGTATTCGTGAGTTGCTTAACTTACAAGCGGGTCAGCAATTTACCGTACTGGCGAAAGGCAAGGTGATTGAGTTGGTACAAGTACGGTCGATCAAGGAAATGCGGGGGTTTCTCAAGGGCGCAAATACAGAGAACGTCCGTGATCGGCAGGATCGTTTCTGATGGCCTGCCTGGTCGATACCTGTGGCTGGATTGAGTGGCTGACCGACGGGATGCTAGTCACCGCATTTGAACCGTGGCTGAGTGATCTTGAGCAAGTTTATGTTCCTACCGTCATTCAGTTTGAGTTGTATAAGTGGGTCAAACGTGAACGCGGTGAAAATCGTGCATTAGAAGTCGCTGCACTGACCGAGCAAGGGATTGTTGTCCCGTTACACACCGCCATCAGCTTGCTGGCGGCAGATTTGGCGCTGGAGCATCAATTATCGTTTGCGGATGCGGTCATTTATGCCACCGCACGCTATGCTGACGTTGTATTAGTAACTGCTGATGATCATTTCAAAGAGTTGCCGCACGTCATCTACTTTGACAAGACCCAGAAATCACCCTAACAGCAAAGGTTTGCTTATAGCACATCGCCGTCACGTGGTGGCTGCCCACCTTTACGCAACAGGATGGTACGGAACTGCTCAAAGTCCGCCTTGCCTTGGCGTTCCGCAAAGAAACGGGATGCCCACAAAGCAGCCAACCTAAACCGATTTTTTGAAATATTGCACACCATCAATACCCTCAAAGTCATTATCTTGTGTCAGGAGTTCTGCACCATGCGCTTGGGCAGTTACCAGAATGATACTGTCAGCCATTGGCAGTTTTTTTCCATGCGACAGTTTTGCAGCAGATAACGCCAGCGACAAATCCAAATCAACCACATTGCCCTGTGCCATGATAGCGACAGCCTGCAAAGCGGCATCTTCACCCTGTTGCTGCAAAATCCGTTTGAATACCTCAAAAATACTGATGCTTGGCACAACCAGTTCATCCGTATTTTCGATAGCAGCAGCAAAAGCATCTGCGTTGTTGCTATCCGCAAAATATTCCAGCCAACCGGAAGAATCGACAACTTTCATACCCGGTCGCCTTCACGTTCAATGCTGGTATCAAGCCCCCGCAGGAAACCGCGCAACTGCCGCGCCACTCTAAACGGAATAAGCTCAATGCGGTTGCCATACCGCAATACCTGCATCTTCTGCCCCGGTTGGATGCCCATCGGTTCACGGATCAAGCGCGGTATGACCACTTGAAATTTCGGGGAAACGGTTGCTGTTTGCATAATGACTCATCCATCAAGTAAGTATCATACAGTATAGCGATAGATAGAGGTGTTGCAACACCTGCACTATCTTTTGTACCGCATCGCACCACCCACTGTCACATTCTCCCGCCCACCTGTCACACCCTGACACTCTTCTGACACTCCCCTCCCTTCCCCTCCCCCGAAACCACCGCCCATCCCCAAAACTCAACCATTCACGCTCAGTTCATAGTTGGCACGCCTCCTGCATTACCCCTACCGTCTCAAGACGTAAACATACAAACCCCCAACTAATCCTAATAACAAGGAATGACTAAAATGAGTATGAAAGCTAAAGCTCAACAAGGCTTCACCCTGATCGAACTGATGATCGTGGTAGCCATCATCGGTATCCTGGCTGCTATCGCGCTGCCTGCGTACCAGGATTACACCATCCGTGCAAAAGTTACTGAAGGCTTGGGTTTGGCCGAACCTGCCAAACTTGCCATTGCTACTGAAGGCTCTGCATCTGTTGCTGACTTGGCTCGCGTTGTTACAACCTGGAATGCACAAAATGGTGGCGTCGGCGCAACAAGTAAGTTTGTTGACAGTGTTCTCATGGCTACTGATGGTTCAGGCATTATCACCATCAACTATAATCATACAGCAGTGGGTCTTGGTACTAACGCAGACACCATTGTATTGGAACCATTTATTCGTAACGGTGGTGCTGGTATTGCTCTGGCAACAGCCCAAGCCGCTGGCACAACTGGCTCTTTGGATTGGGCTTGTGCTTCTGCAACAGCAGTGTCCGCTTCTGATAGCGGCATGACTGTTACCGGCTCTGGTGCTTTGCTTGCAAAATATGCTCCTGCTGCTTGCCGTTAATTTGGTTAGCTCAGGGTAAAAACAAGAAAGGGCGCTACGGCGCTCTTTCTTTGCAGGGGGGGAGCATGAAAGCTAAGCAAAAACAAAAACAGCAAGGTTTCACCCTGATTGAAATGATGATCGTAGTTACAATTATTGGAATTCTCGCGGCTATTGCTTTACCCGCCTATCAAGTCTACACAATCCGGGCAAAACTTCTTGAAACAGCCCGGTTTTCGGGTGCGGCCAAAACCCTAATCTGGGAAGATTATTTCACCAACGGTTCTATGCCAGAAAACACAACCAACACTGCCACCGTTGTTGAAAACATGATGATGAGTTCAGATTACGTCAGCAATGCCGTCTATACCAAACTAGACAGAGACAACGCCAGCTTACAAGTGACATTCCAGCAAATAGGCGCGGGGGCAGATGGTAACACTATGCTTTTTATCTTCACAACCAACTCAGAAATAATTACCTTTGATTGCAAAGGTGGAACAATACCGGATACATATCGCCCTCATACTTGCCGCAGTAATAACTAAATTAAACTTGATCAACAATAACGGAGAACAATCATGATTAAGCACAAACTCAAAGCCGCCTTGATCCATTTAGTCATTAGCGCCTTGATTGTCGGTAGTTTTCTGGCATTCGCGCTCACAGTTTGGTATCCCACACCTTTTTTTGAAATTTCGGGCTTGCTAAGAATCATCCTGATTCTAGTGACGGTCGATGTTATTCTCGGGCCATTACTTACGCTAGTTGTTTATAAACCACTTAAAGCGACGCTCAAAATGGATTTAACCGTAATTGCGGCTGTGCAAATTGTCGCACTCGCGTATGGGATACATATCATTCACCAAGCACACCCTTTATACATTGCCTATGCAGGGGATCGCTTTACACCAATTAATGCTAATGAAGTCTCACCCGATGTAGCCAAACACGCTGAATTACAAAAATCAAAGTTAAGTGGCCCCACCGTCGTCTATGTCAAAAAACCTAGCGACCCCGCAGAAATGTCACGAGTGACAATGGAAGTGCTCTCAGGTAAACCTGATATTGACGCCCGCCCAGAGTATTACGAACTCTTCGATCAATTCGCAGACGAAGTGCTGCAAAAAGGTTTAACACTACGACAAGTCACTAGCATCCCCGAAAACCAACAAAAGCTAACCGTGTTTCTGGAAAAATACGGTAAAAGCGCCGCAGACTATGCCTATCTGCCCTTAATAGGCAAAGAGAAAGACGTGCTATGGGTATGGGATCGTATAAATGCAAAACCTGTCGGCACACTTGATATTAACCCCTGGCAATTACCCAAAGTAGCAGCTAACAGCTAAAAGTAACTGCTCAAACGCATGGCAGCAGATCTCGCCAATCTGCTGCTCAAGCTCGACATTGACCCCAACAGCGTGGAGTTGCTCGAAACCCAGCACCAACGTGTCGAAGAACGTCGCGCTGATCTTGTCGTCCGCGCCTTGCGCCGGGGTGAAACCAAACTCGGCATCCTGCACATCGAAATCCAGAACAGCAACGATACTGATATGCCACTGCATCGACTTGCTGGATGACAAAACCATTGCCGAAAAAACCGGCCTGCCGGAAGAAGAAATCCGCACGCTAAAGTTGCACTGATGCACTACGCCATAGCGTCGCCTTCAGGTAATCTTCGGTTGCCTCAAACAACAGCAAGGCAGGCACATCCACCGTTCATCCTAAAGTCGGATTCTGCGCACTGAATTCATTTTCCAGCCACTTTCAACAAGGTATCATGGCGATTGCAGGTCAATAACAAGATAACAAGCTGATCCATGATGCAAATCACCTCCTCCATCCCACTACCGGGACTGGCTCGACAACTGGTTGTGCAGGGGCTACTGGCCAAGGAAGCCGCCACCCAGGCGGTGCAGAAAGCGCGCACAGAAAAAACCTCACTGGTTTCGTGGCTCATCAGTTCACGTCTGGCTTCCCCCAGGGATGTCGCTTACGCAGCCAGCATTGAGTATGGCCTCAGCATGGTGGATATTGATCAGGTGGAAATTCCGCCACTGGTATCCACCCTCCTCACGCAGGAACAGATGCAGCGGCTGCACCTGGTTCCATTATATCAGCGCGGCAAACACCTGATGGTAGGGCTGGCCGACCCCACCTTCCTGACCAACCTGGATGATGTCAAATTTGCTACGGGCCTGATGCCTGAGCCAATCTTCGTTGAGTACGACAAACTCCAGACATTTCTGCAAACCGACGAAGCGTTTGCCGGGCGTAGCGCCCCTACACATTCAGGCTCGGCAGCACCAGCAGCAGCTCCGGCTGCCGCCAGGGAAATTGCCCTTGATGTCCGCGACCTTAAAGCCAAAAGTGAGAATGAAGACCCCGCCGTTGTTGATTTCGTCGACAAACTACTAGGGCACGCCATCAAGGCCAAGGCATCAGACATACACATCGAAGTGTTCGAAAAAAACCTGCGCATCCGCTACCGCATTGACGGCATCCTGCAAGTCGTTGCATCCCCCCCCAACGACTCAGCCCAGCAATTGATTTCACGCATCAAGGTTCTGTCCCGCATGGACATTTCAGAACGCCGCGTCCCCCAGGACGGGCGCATCCGTTTCACCGTCAACGACAAGAAAAAGATCGACTTCCGGGTTAATACACTACCCACCCTGTTTGGCGAAAAGGTGGTCATGCGTATTCTCGACTCCTCCAATGCAGCACTAGGTGTCGAGAAACTAGGCTTCGATCCGCGCCAACAAAAAGACTTCATGAAGGCGCTGGAAAAACCGGATGGCATGATACTGGTAACGGGGCCAACCGGTAGCGGTAAAACCGTCACCCTCTACACTGGCCTTGGAATACTCAATACACCGGAAAAAAACATCTCCACAGCGGAAGACCCGGCAGAAATCAACATGCCCGGTGTCAACCAGGTCAATGTCAACCCCAAAGTCGGCCTGACCTTTGCGGAAGCCTTGCGCGCCTTCCTGCGGCAAGACCCGGACATCATCATGGTGGGGGAGATTCGCGACCTGGAAACGGCTGAAATTGCCATCAAGGCCGCCCAGACAGGCCACTTGGTGCTTTCCACCCTGCATACCAACAGTGCCCCCGAAACACTCACCCGCTTGCTCAACATGGGTGTTCCACCGTTCAATATTGCCTCATCTGTGCACCTGATCATTGCCCAGCGTCTTGCCCGTCGCCTCTGCGAACATTGCAAACGGCCTGCCGACATTCCCCGTGATGTGCTGCTAAAAATGGGCTTCACACAGGAGGAATTACCCAGCCTGACCCTGTACGAACCGGTCGGCTGCTCGGAATGTTCCCGTGGCTACAAGGGGCGCGTCGGCATTTATCAGGTCATGCCGATTTCAGCCAAAATGGGGCGCATGGTCATGGATGGCTGTAACTCACTGGATATCGCAGAACAGGCACAGGCGGAAGGCATACTCGACCTGCGGCGATCAGCCTTGAACAAGGTTCGGCAAGGCATTACCTCCCTGGCAGAACTGGAGCGTGTCACAACGGATTAGGCAACCAATTGTCAGAGGATGCACACCCCCTTGGCCAGCCATGTTACACTCACGGGAAATCATAAAAACAACCGTAACAAAAAGCGTTGACCATGCAGACCAATACCCTGAAAAAATCCATGCCGAAGGCTGGCTCATCCGCAAACCAGCAAGCCATCTATTCATGGGAAGGCGTCAATCGTAACGGCGTCAAGATACGTGGTGAAACCCAGGCTGTTAACCCCAACTGGTTACGCGCCGAGTTGCGGCGCAAAGGCATCAATCCAGGGCGTATTTACAAAAAGCCCAAACCATTGTTCAAACCTGCGATCAAGCCTGCCGATATTGCCCATTTTGCCCGCCAGTTAACCACCATGATGCGTTCCGGCGTACCGATGGTGCAGTCACTGGAGCTAATCGGAAGCAGTGGCGACAATCCTGCGGTTAGCGATCTTATCAAGAAATTGACCGCCGATATTGAAAGCGGCTCAAGCTTGGGCAACGCACTAGCCAAACACCCCAGGCAGTTCGACAAATTGTTTGTCAACCTGGTCAAGGCAGGTGAACAGGCAGGTACGCTTGAAACCATGCTGGACAAGGTGGCCACTTACAAGGAAAAAAGTGAGGCGCTGAAAGCAAAAGTCAAAAGTGCCTTGATGTACCCCATCATTGTCGTGGTGGCAGCCATTGTGGTTTCTGCCATCCTGCTGATCTGGGTAATCCCGCAATTCAAGGAAGTATTTTCCAGCTTTGGCGCAGATCTGCCCGCATTCACCCTGTTTGTAATTGCAATGTCAGACTGGCTGGTAGCAAACTGGTGGATACCATTGCTCGGCATGGTCATTTTCGGCTACACATTTTCCTATGCCAAGCGTAAATCGGTAGCCTTCAGCCGTTTTCTGGACAGGGTTTCACTGAAATTACCCATTATTGGCAATATCCTGAACCTGTCGGCTGTCGCCCGTTTCTCCCGCACTTTATCGACCATGTTTGCCGCAGGGGTACCACTGGTCGAGGCCATGGACTCGGTAGCAGGGGCAACCGGCAATGTTGTTTACGAAGATGCCACACGCCGGATGCAGGATGATACTGCGCGCGGCGTACAATTGAATACGGCCATGCAAACAACACAGATTTTCCCCAACATGGTGGTGCAAATGACAAAAATTGGCGAAGAATCTGGCCGTATGGAAGAAATGCTTGCTAAAGTAGCCGACTATTACGAAGAGCAGGTCGATAACCTGGTAAATACCTTATCCAAGCAAATAGAGCCACTCATCATGGCGGTGCTGGGCGTTATCGTAGGCGGGCTGGTTATTGCAATGTACCTGCCCATTTTCAAACTCGGGGCAGTCGTCTAATTTCAAGAATAACAATATGGAACTAATTTACTTGCTAAGCACCAACACACTCTGGCTGGTGCTGGTTACCGGGCTGTTTTCCCTGCTGGTTGGCAGCTTTCTGAACGTGGTCATCTATCGCCTGCCCATCATGCTGGAACGGCAATGGAAAAGCGACTGTAACGACTGGCTGGGCAAACTGGAGGCTGACGCAGAGGCAAAGCGCTTCAATCTGGTTGTACCGCGCTCCCAATGCCCGACTTGCGGGCACAATATTTCGGCGCTGGAAAACATCCCCATACTGAGTTACCTGTTCCTCGGTGGCAAATGCCGTGGCTGCAAGACGCCGATCCCGGTTCAGTATCCACTGGTGGAGGCGGCAACTGCCCTGCTTTCCATGCTGGTTGCCTGGCGCGTGGGTTTCGGCCCGGAATTACTGGCACTGCTGGGGTTTACCTGGGCACTGGTTGCGCTGTTCATGATTGACGCAAAAACCATGCTGCTACCTGACGCCTTGACCTACCCACTGCTGTGGGCCGGTTTGCTGCTGAACCTGAAGGGCATGTTTGCTGCCCTGCCCGATGCCGTGCTTGGCGCTGCTTTGGGCTATCTCTCACTCTGGTCATTGTTCCACCTGTTCAAACTGCTGACAGGCAAGGAAGGCATGGGGCACGGCGATTTCAAACTGCTGGCGGCGCTAGGTGCATGGGGCGGCTGGCAAATCCTGCCGTTCGTGATTTTCGGCTCGTCTGCTTTCGGCGCTGTTTTCGGTATTTTGTGGATGGTAGCAAGGCGCAGCCGTGAAAGCCTGCCCATGCCATTTGGCCCCTGGCTGGCAATGGCAGGCTTTGTTGCCCTCATCTGGCGGGAAGAAATCCTCAACTGGATGACAAAGGTGTTCGTCCCGTTCTGACAACTACTGCTGGCTGACGGGAATATCCTGCCAGAATGGCAAGGCGCGAACCGACTCAGGGCTTTTGGCAATGGCTGAATTCGCAATGCGCTCGTCAAACAACGGGTTAGCCGTTGCGGTTGGCTGGCTAACCGGAGGCTGCGCCACAACTGGTGCTTTCGCTTCCACCTGCATATTCAGCTTTGGCTTGATCTTGGCGGAATACCAGCTATTGGCAGGCACCGTGTAACGGTACGCCTCCAGCACTGGATCAAATGTCGTCGTGGTGTATGTGTACTCCTAGGCGGCTGCCGGGCTGATGCAAATCACCAGTGATACTGCCAGCATGCTTGCGAACATCATTACTTTTTTCATGACAAATCCTTCTGTGCCATTCAATTATCTTTCCTTGAAATAGCACAAGTTACAGCAAAAAGGGGGAATTGTGCCAACTTTTGGGCAATCCCCCGCTTCTTTCTGTCCGCTACAAACTGTTGTGGTCAGCGGATGTAACGGCACATGGGCTGTGCCTGACCGACAATGCGATGTACATGCGCTGGCGCACGATATTGTGCAACAGGGCGCGGATCATAATAAGCCTTCATGTGAACGGTGGCAGGACGCGCCGGACGGTGCATATACGGGCGTTGCACAACCCGCGCACTACGCTGCCAGCCAGTCGCCTGCTGCCTGTGCCCCTGATGGCGGTATTGATCATAACCACGCTGGTATCCGCAACAGGTAGTAGTAACGTGATGGCTCTTGACCCGCACTACCGGATGACGCTCGTTAGCCCGCATGGTGCGCATGTCTTCGATACTGCCAGTCCATGCCTGGGCGGAAGGAACGGCCAGAAAGGTCAGCCCCAGACCTGCAATCAACTTTTTCATAACCCAACTCCATGTAGAAATGCGGTTTGCCTGTTACAATGCCGGGAAACTCGAATCACGCGGAAGCAGAGCTCATGGCAGAACAGGAACAAACAACCCACTTCGGATTTCAACAAGTGCCCGTTAAGGAAAAAGCTAGTCGGGTCGCCGGGGTATTTCATTCAGTAGCCGACAAATACGACGTAATGAACGACGTAATGTCATTTGGCATCCATCGCCTGTGGAAACGTTACACCATTGATGCGGCGGGAGCCAAACGCGGCGGCAAGGTGCTCGACCTTGCGGGCGGCACTGGCGACCTTGCCTCAAGGTTTGCGCGGATCGTAGGTGACGAAGGTGAAGTCATCCTGTCGGACATCAACGCTTCCATGCTGGAAAACGGGCGGGAACGCCTCACCGACATGGGCATCGGCGGCAATGTGCGCTACGTGCAAGCCAATGCGGAATGCCTGCCATTTGCCGACAACCATTTCGACATCATCACGATCGCCTTCGGCTTGCGCAATGTGACGGACAAGGAGGCAGCGCTGCGCTCCATGTTGCGCGTGCTGAAACCGGGTGGACGCCTGCTGGTGCTGGAATTTTCCAAACCGGCAATACCGGGACTGGCCCCGATTTACGACCAGTATTCTTTCAAGTTCCTGCCGATGATGGGCAAGCTGGTCGCCAATGATGCAGAAAGCTACCGCTACCTGGCCGAGTCCATCCGCATGCATCCTGATCAGGAAACCCTCAAGGGCATGATGGAAGCCGCCGGTTTCGAAAAAGTGACTTACACCAACATGACCGGCGGCATCGTGGCCTTGCACAAAGGCTTCAAATTCTAGATAAGTGCTTCCGTAGGGTGGGTAGAGCACAAGCGAAACCCACCACTCTCTTTCGATGCTTTCTGTTCTTTCTTGCGTTTCTGCCAGCGCTCATACCACCACGCAGGCAGGCTCAGGCTGGCAAGGAACACCACCAGCACAAACCATTTCTGGTTGTCCGTTAACGCCCACGCCCCCCAACGGAACGGGATGTAGCAATACAGCACAATCAGGTGATAAGCGAACACCTGCAAGGAATTCCGCCCCAGAAATGCCAGCCAGCGCCCCGGTATTGTCAGCAGCTTGAACACGCCATACAAACGGTGCAGGCTAACCAGGCCAGCCACGAAATAAACCAGTGCCAGGAAGTTGATGAGACGCAGCCACGCCATGTTATCCCGCGCAATGTGCGGATACTGTGACAACCACGCCTGTTGCACCTGTCCGTGCCGCAGCAGGTACAGGTAAACGACGACCCCAGCGCACAACGCCCATAGCCAGAGGTTCACCCGTGGCTGTTCCCCCTTGCTGCTTAACCGCCAGTAGCCAAGCACCATCCCCAGACCGAACACCAGTTGCCACGCCATGAAATCGAACGCACCTACCCGCACCATAATCGCATCCGGCAACAGACCGAGGAAATCCCGCCCCCAACCGTATTGGGCTGCCAGCCAGAAACCGAAACTGCCCGTCAGGAACATCGCCACCCCGATGGAACGGTACTGCATCATGAGGCGCAAGCCGAACGGTGCTGCCAGCATCAGGATCACGTACAGCGGCAACACATCCAGCATCGGCGGCTGATATACCAGCGACATGCCGGAAAGCAAGCCACGCACTGGCTCCGCCTGCATTTCCGTGGCGAAACTTTGCCAGTAAGCGCCCGAGAGTTTGGTCGCCACCGTGAACACGAATACCGCCAGCAACACCACCAGGTGATAAAGATAAATGACCCCGGCCCGATGCCAGATGCGCTGTTCCAGCACCTGACTGCCCGTTGCGTGGTAACGGCCATACACCATCGCCACCAACATGCCAGACAAGAATACAAACCCTTCCGCCGCGCTAACGTAACCGGCAATTTCGTACATATGATTGAAAATGGGCTCACCAAAGTGATCGGCGGCCATCACCACCAGCATAATGCCGCGTAATACGTCCAGCGAAATGTCGCGTTTCATTAAATCCTGTTTCCTCGCCTGTATTGCTTCCAGTTTGCGCAAGTGCGAACTATACGGCCAGCCAGCCATGATGCCAATCATTTGCTGCTGGACGCGCCGCACAATTTACCCTACAATGCCCGCCCCAAGTCCCCCAGTCAATTCTGGCATTTCACCGAACAACCAATCTTCCCGAGCCTGCCTCACTCCATGAAACCGAACCTGATCATACGATCCCTTTCCGCCCTGCTTCTGCTGCTGGCGGCCTGGCAAGCTCATGCTGATGACAGTTGTTTCCCACACGTCAAACAGGTTGCGGAACAACTGGCGAAACAGCCGTACAGCAAGGTTCCACCTTTACAGGTCAATACCGGGCGGATTACCTACGACCATTACCAACACATCAAGTTCCGCCACAACAAAACTTTCTGGCGGGATGAAAAGCTGCCATTCCAGCTTGAGTTCATGCATCCGGGCATGCATTTTATCCAGCCAGTCGAGTTGCTTGTCTGGGCACAAGGCAAGGAAACCCCCATCCGCTTTTCAGCAGATTATTTTGACTACGCCGAGGTCAAATCGCTGAATCTGGAAAAAGACGAGCCGCATATGGGTTTCACCGGCTTCCGCATCCTCTCCAAACTTGGTCGCACAGAAAAAGATGCAAATTACAATGAAACCCTGATTTTTCAGGGGGCCAGTTACTTCCGCGCCCTGGGTCAGGATCAGCGTCATGGCCTGTCCGGGCGTGGGCTAAGCATCAATACCTCACTGGAAGGCCAGGAAGAATTCCCGAATTACACCCGTTTCTGGCTGGAAAAACCGGCGAAAGACGCAACCTCCCTGCACTTCTGCGCCCTGCTGGACAGCCCTTCACTGGCAGGTGCCACCCGTTTCGTACTGACCCCTGGCAAGAGCACTGTGATGGAAGTCGAAACGCAGCTATACCCGCGCGCAGAAAACAAGCTTGCCGAGATTGGCGTTGCACCACTGACCAGCATGTTCTTCCACGGCGAGAACTCCCCGCACCAGTACGGCGATTACCGCCCGGAAGTACACGACTCCGACGGGCTACTCATCCAACAAGGCAAGTCATGGACATGGCAGGCGCTTGCCGAAGTGCCGTGGTTCAACCTGCAATCCATTCCCCTGAAATCCGTCACCGGTTTCGGCCTGCTGCAACGCGACCGCGATTTCGACCATTATCAGGATCTTGAAGCCTTTTACCACGACCGCCCCAGCGTGTGGGTGGAGCCGCTGGATGACTGGGGCGCTGGTAGCATCCAGCTTTTGCGCTTGCCTACCCAGTCAGATATTCAGGACAACATCGTGGCGTACTGGAAAAGCAATCAAGGGTTGGCCTTTGACCATATGCGTTACAAACTGTTATGGCAATCAGACAATCCGCCAGCACACACCCTGGGCAAAGTGTTTTCCACCCGCGCCACCAACCGTGCAGTAGATGCGTTGCCAGGCCATAAAGGAAGAATTCGCTTCATTATTGATTTTAATGATGTGCCAGAGCTGGCAATTACACCTGAAGCAGACGTAGAATTCGCCGGAAAAGGTCAGTTGAAACCAGCCGTTGTACAAGAAAACCCCTATATTAAAGGCTGGCGGGTCATCGCAGCCGTATTCCCGGAGAACTGCGATGTCCCCATGGAACTACGTATCCATCTGACCAGCGGTGGAAACCCTGTGAGCGAAACATGGTCTTATCCGATTCCCGAGGCGCTATGCCATGTGCCCTGAGGGACGACAAGAGACAAACAAGCGTACAGCGCAAACCTGATATCCATTAACCCTATTACATGGATTGGCATAAGATGACAGAACTAGTTACTTTCCTGTCCGGCCACACAAACCCGGATTCCAAAGCGCCCATGGATGCATGGACACTCGCACGCAAGCGAGCCAATGATTACCTGAAGCTACACAATCTGCCAGAGGCGGAACGTGAGCACCTGCTGACCCGAATTACCCACAAGCTGGCGCGCGCGCCCCTTTGCCCCGAACAGGAGCTGATCCGCCACTATCTCAGTCTGGCGCAGGAAGAGCTGGCCTTGCTGCAAACAGCCACCACCGACGGCTCATGCTGCCAGTGCAAAAAATCATCCAGTAAAACCGGGGAACTGATCACTGCGGATGGCAAGCCAGAAACACGCACCCAGACAGGCCCGCGTTTCCAGCGTAGCAGCATCAGGGTCGCCCCGTTGAAGGCCATCACCCTGCTGCCGTCAAGCTCCCGTCTGCGCACCCGGCACTTCTGACCTGAATGCAGCTGCAACTTGGGAAAATGCCCTGGAAAGTGAGCGCTACCCGGCGACGGGTAGGGTTCTTTTCCAGCATAGCGTCACTGACTGCACTGGCTGCTTTCTGGCTCGGTGCCAATCTGCCAGCAGAATTACCGCCAGTCTGGCAGGCACTGGTCGTCATCCCGTTTACCATCCTGTTTTTCTGGCTGGCACTGGGTTTCATGACCGCGCTGGCTGGCTTGTGGGTACTGAATTTTGGCGGTGTCAACCGGATTGCCTCATCCCCTTCATCACCCCTGCCGCAATTGAACCCGCAGGACACCACTGCCATCCTGCTACCGATCTACAACGAAGACATCGCCTACGTCTACGCCGGTTTGCAAGCCATTTACCAGTCGCTGGAAAAGACCGGAAATCTGCAACATTTCGAGTTCTACATCCTGTCGGACTCGGATGACGCCAGCAACTGGCTGCGCGAGGAAGCCGCCTGGTCGGCCCTGTGCCGCGCCGTCGGCTCCACAGACCGCATCCACTACCGCCGTCGTAAACACCGCACCAAAAAGAAAAGCGGCAATGTGATGGATTTCTGCCGCCGCTGGGGCAAACGCCACCCTTACATGGTAGTGCTGGATGCAGACAGCCTGATGACCGGCGACACGCTGGTACGGCTGGTCGACGCAATGGAACGCAACGAGCGCGTTGGCCTGATCCAGACCCCGCTGTACACCGTCGGGCTGGATACGCTGTATGCGCGCGGCCAGCAATTCGTCAACCGCCTGTACGGGCCGGTGTTCTTCGCCGGACTGCACTGGTGGTGGCTGGGCGAAAGCCAATACTGGGGGCACAATGTCATCATCCGCACCCAGGCTTTCATGGCGCACTGCCACCTGCCCAAGCTGGAAGAAAGCGGTACGCTGGGCGGCGAGATTCTCAGCCACGATTTCGTCGAAGCTGCCCTGCTCAACCGCGCAGGCTGGGAAACCTGGCTGGCCTACGATCTGGAAGGCAGTTTCGAGCGCCCACCACCAACCCTGACCGATGCACTCAAGCGCGACCGCCGCTGGTGCCAGGGCAACCTGCAACACTGGCACATCATCTGGTCACACGGCATTCCCCACCTGCACCGATTCCTGTTGCTGGGCGGTATCATGTCGTATGTCAGCTCCCCCATCTGGCTGGGCTGGCTACTGATCCTGACGGCCATTGCGCTGATTTACCCGAACCTGACACTGATTCCGCTAACACCGGGGAATACTGCGCTACTGGCAATGACCGTCATCCTGCTGTTTTTCTACAAAACGTTCGGACTGGTACAGGCTGCGCGCAAGCACTCTACGCAAAAATTTGGCGGCGTCAGCGCCCTGACCGCCAGCGTGATTACCGAAACCCTGCTTTCCATGGTCACCGCTCCGGTGCGGATGATGTATTACAGCAAGTTCGTCACCCAGGTCTTGCGTGGTAAACGGGCAATATGGGGTACACAGCAACGCACTGGCGGCGGGCTGGCATGGGGCGACGCAATGCGCGAATATGGCTGGGTCAGCCTGATCGGACTGGGCTGGGGTCTGTTGCTGCTGGCAGTCAATCCGATGACCTTCCTGTGGATGTCGCCGGTCATTGCCGGGCTGGCGCTGGCTGTACCATTGGGTATGTTGACCAGCATCCAGACCAGCCTGCAAAACCCACTGTTCCGCACGCCTGATGAAACCGCGCCTGATTTCATCCTGCAAGCCTTTGAGGAAAACTACGCCAGACTGCTGGCCAACCCCTGCATGTCTACCCGCGACCTGTTTATCCGGGTAGTTGTCGACCCACTGGCATTCAAACAACACATGGCCTACATCCCACAACGCCCGCATGTGCCGGAAGGCACTCGCCAGCAACGCGAGGAGCTGGTCAAACGCCTGCTGGAACAGGGGCCAGGCTCGATTTCCAACAGTGAACGGCTGGTAATTCTGGAAGATTCCGACATGCTGTGCGATTTGCACGCCCAAGTGTGGCAGCTACCGGAAGCGCAGTTCCACGAAATGTGGATGTCGAAACTGTAACAGCGCTTACCCACCAGCTACCCGCGCCTTCAGGTGTTCGGCCAGACGGCGCATGGCTGGCGAAGCATCGCTAACAGCCAGTTTTACATCAATCACACTGGGGCAGCTGGTTTCATCCAGCGCTGCCGCCAACGCCACCTCGAATTGTTGCTCCGTAGCAACCTCATAACCAGCTAGCGGGCCAAACAGCTCACCCAGGCGGGAAAACTTCCAGGGCGCAATGTCGTTGAAAGGCCCTTCCAGAATGAAGCGCTCGGTGCTGTAGCCACTGTTGTTGAACACGATCACAATCGGGTTCAGGCCGAGACGGGCAATAGTAGACAATTCCGTACCCGTCATCTGGAAAGCGCCATCGCCAACCAGAATCAGGGCACGCGCATCCGGCCTCGCCACTTGCGCCCCCAATGCCGCCGGTACTGCAAAGCCCATGGTGGTGTAAAAGGCTGAAGCAAAAAACTCACTGCGTTCATGCACCCGCAACTCCGTAGCAGCAAACAGGCAGTCCCCGGTATCACACACAACCATGGTGTCGGGCGTAAGTGCCTGATCAAGCCGCGCAATCAGGCGGGAAATGCTGATGGCCCGGCCCGGCTGGGGGAAACCTTCCAACTGTGGCGCAAGACTGGACACAGCCCTGCTAGCCACTGGCTGCGCACGTTTGGCCAACGCTGCGATGAAATCACCCAACCGCACCCTCGGGTAGCGATGGTGGTGAATCATGACTTCGCCCCCGACAGCGCGCACCATGCGATTGGGATCAAGATTAGCGGTATAAATCCCCATGTCCACGTCGTTGAGCGTTACCCCCAGCATCAGCAACAAGTCCGACTGTTCCACCTGTTGACGGGCGTTGCCAGCGCTCATGGCCCCTTCGTACACACCCAGATAGGCGGGATGCCGCTCAGCCACCACCGACTTGCCGGTCAACGTGGCAGCTACCGGCATGTGGCTACGCCTGATCAGGGCCAGCAGTTGATCCTGCAATCCCCGTCGATGCACCTCCACGCCTGCCAGCAGCACTGGCGAGGCAGCAGCGGCCAGCAGCTCCAGCGTCTCGGCGACAGCTTCTTCCAATGCCTCAGTGCTGGATGTTGCTTCAGCCTGTGTTTCGTGCGGAAACGGGTAACCTTCCATGCACACCATATCGCGCGGCAATTCCAGATAAACCGGCTTACAGGCTTCACGCATGGCCGCCAGCGCCCGGTCAATGCGGCGAAAGGCAATGAGGGGATCATCCAGCACCGCTGCGGCGCAGGTGATGCGCTCGAAGATTTCCCGCTGAAAAGAAAAAGGGCCGAAACGGTGATGCAGCAATGGGTCTTCCTTCTGCTCACGCACCCCCGGCGCACCACTGATGACCACCACCGGCGAGGATTCCGCGCAAGCCCCCGCCACCGCATTCACCACGCTGAGCGCGCCGACGCCGTAAGTCACCGCCAACGCGCCAATGCCGTTACAGCGGGCATAGCCGTCGGCGGCGAAGGCGGCAGTATCCTCGCGCGTCGTACCGATGTGCCGGATGTTGCTTTTACCGATTTCGTCGTAGAAACGCAGGATGTAGTCGCCGGGTACACCAAAGATATGGCGCACCCCCAACTCATGCAGGCGGGCAAGCAGGTATTGGGCAATAGTGCTCATGATGGCTTCCTTTTAGTTTATTATCAAAAGGATACCCGCCTATCGTAAGCCTCCCGCAGGAACGGGACAAATTACCACCTGCGCAGCATGCTTACATCCAGCTACCGCCCTCAAACGAGCGGAACTGCCTTTCCAGTTGCCATTCGACTTCGGCCTTGTCGTTGGCGTCCAGGAACTGCTGGCAGGCTGCGCTAGCCTGGGCAAAATCGCTGCCAGTGCAAGCGGGTTTCATCTGCCGGTAAGCCTGATCCGCCCACAGGCTTTCACCCTTCAGGAAAGCGTAGTGGATACTGTTGCGCGCCAGTGTTTTCAGTTCAGGGTAGCTCAAACCGTAATCTTCGGCAGCCCGCTGGTATTCATGGCTCAGGTCGATGCGGGAAATGCCTTCATCATCCGAGGCAAGTGTAGCGGGCACGCCTGCCTTGAGGTATTCGGGGAACGGGTGATGTTTGCCCTTGACGCCGAGGATGGCATCATTGCTGGTCAGGCAGATTTCCACCAGGACGCCGCGTTCCTTCATCGTTTTCAGCAACTGGAAGGGATTGTCTTCGTGCATCACATCCACGCCATGACCGATCCGTTTCGCACCGCCCACTTCGACCGCCTTGCGGATATGGTCGTGCAAATGCTCAGGGGGAACCAGCCCCAGCGTCAATTCGCCCGCGTGCAGGGAAACCGGCACATCAGGATAACGTGCTGACAGGTAGCCCATCATGCGCATGTGCAGGTCGTAATCGCGCAGCGCCACCACATTGTCTTCCGGTGCGACCATATTCAAACCGGCTGCCAACGGTTCCGCCCTGACCGTTTCAAAGGCGTAAACCATTTCGGCAAACACGCGCGAAGGCTCGCCAGTGCGGTTGATCTGCAACACGTAACGGCGCTCGACCGAACAGCCCGGTTGTGGATGGGTGGAATCACAGGCCAGCACCGCATTGGCTTGCTGCTCAACCCCCTGCAATTCCTGCTGGCCCGCCAGAATCGTCGCCGCCAACCCAGCCGCCACGATCTGCTGGTAAGTGGCGTCAATATCGCCAGTAAAACGGACTTGCTGCGAAAACTGTTTGGAATACTGCTTGCCAACGGTGACCATCATTTCCAGATAAGCAATATTTTGCCGTGCCGCCCGGTTGCTCAACTCGGCAATCATTTGCCCTTTACTGCCGCCTGCAAATTTCGCAAAGGCTTCAAAAAACTGGTCATGGCCTGACTGCTCGGCGTATTCGAAATTGCGCAGGGACATTTTGTCGACCAGATTGCCGTACAGCTCCGCATCCTTCATGGCGGCGGCTACCGGCACTTCCGGCTTTAGCTGGCAGGGTTCGCGATTGTCTGCGGAAATCGCCCCGCTTTCAGGGTTGACGCAAAGCTTTTCGTCAGCCGCCCATTGCAGGTAGCTTTCCGCATAAACTGCGCCGGAAAGATGGGTGTGGATGTCGCCACCTTTGGGCATTTTTTTCAGGAAGGCCCGCAATCGGGGTGGGCTGTTACGGTTGTCAGCAAACCATTGCGCCGTTGTCGCTGTCTGCCCGGATACGCCACCCGATGCAGACGGAATCAGAGCGGATTCAGACCCGCCAATACTGGCGCAAGACGCAAGAACACCCGCAGCGACAATTACGCCGCACACTTTCAACAACCGCATGAAACCTCCCCCTTTGCAATAGGAAACTCTTGAATGCACCCGGATTCATTGCCGTAGTATAGATGTATTTTTTAACAATCCGGAAAGATTGCAGTTATTGGTAGTTTGTTGTTTGCTGACGCTGGATATTCATCACCATGTAGGTAACAGGGTCAATATCGATACTCACCTGATCCTGTAACTGGTTATTTGGCACCACACTGCCACCCAGCATCCCGCCAGCCAGTGAGCCAAGTGGCCCCGCCACATACCCCCCGACGGCAGCGGCAGTGGAAGACGCCACCTGTTTTCCGACATTATTGTTTTGAGTATAGGAATACACCAGCGTCCGGCGCTGTGGCGTTACCGTGACAGAAGTCGGCCTGCCCAGTCGCTGGACGACTTCCTGCTCCGTCGTTTGTCCCTGCTGAATCATGCCCAGTTGTTGGTCACTAATCCTGACGCCACCTGGCGTTGAACAGGCGCTCAACAGCACCACCAGTGATGCGCAAAAAAGTAGTTGTTTCATGTATTTCCTCAAAAACTGACAATGCCTTGTCTGACATGTAGATAATAGCTTTGTTCAAATCAATTACGTCGTCAGCCTTCGGTAAATATCCGCCACCTTCAACGGCAATTTCTTCACATCATCAATCTCCACCCAGTTGGCGTGACCATACATATGCGGCAGATAATCCTTGCCGCGCTTGTCGATGGTGATGCAGAACGGATGAATGCCGGTACGGCGCGCTTCAAACAGCGCCTGGCGGGTATCCTCAATGCCGTACTGGGTGTTGTAGATGTCGAAATAATCTTCCGGCTTGCCGTCGGAGAGCGTAATCAACAGGCGGGTTTTGGCTTCCACTGCATTCAGTTTCTGGCTCAGGTGGCGAATCGCCACGCCCATACGGGTGTAATCCTTCGGCATGATCCCCGCGATGCGCGCCTTGGTGTCGGTGTTGTAGCGGTCGTCGAAGCGCTTGATGCGGTAGATTTCGCAACGCTTGCGCCCGATGCCGGAAAAGCCGTAAATGGCGTAACGGTCGCCGAGCGTTTCCAACACTTCACACAGCATCACCAGCGCTTCGCGCTCGGCGTCGTTGATCCAGCCCTTGGTGCTGCCGCTCATGTCGACCATGAACATCACCGCCAGATTACGCTCAGCACGGTGCATGTGCTGGAACAACTTGTCGCTCATTTCGCTGCCATCGCGACTGTCGGCCAGCGCTTCCACCAGCGCGTCGATGTCCACGTCATCGCCCTGCGCCTGGCGTTTGAGCAGGCGGTTTTCATCGCGCATCGCCTCGAAGGTGCGGCGTAAATGCTTCACTAACCCCTGATACTTCTCATGTACCTTGTCGACATAGGCCGGGTCGCCTGCGGTCATTTCGATTTCGCGCAACACGCACCAGTTCTTGCGGTAATGCTGGCGGGCGTAATCCCATTCGCCGTACAGGAATGCGCCCTCCTCATGATAGATGCCCTTCCAGACATCTTCGGCATCCCTTTCTTCCTTGCTGTAGAGCGCAGGGTCGTATTCGCCATCACCCGCCGGAACCAGAAACTCCGGTGGAATATCACCCCAGTCGAGCATGATGGAAGTCATCAACTGCTTCACATCTTCCGGCGGCGCAATCGGCTTGTCATCCAGCACCAGCTCGAAACCCTGCCCCTCCTGCGTCTCACGCGCCTCAAATTCCGGCGGCGCAACCTCCTCTTTCGCTGGCTGAGCAGAGTCGAAGCCTTCTTCTTCCGTTGGCTGAGCGGAGTCGAAGCCCTGCTCTTTCATCAATTCCGCCAGCTTCACCCGGAACAGGATTTTTTCCCGCTCCATGCGCGCCAGCATACAGGCGGTGATGGCAGCGGGATTGAGGTGAGGCTGATAGACAGGCTGCGGGAATTCCATGCCCAATACCTGTGGAATCAGGTCGAGCACGTCGTTGACAGTGGCAGAGGGCGTATGCAATACGCCCCTACAGGTTGCCCACGCCGAATGTAGGGGCGTATTGCATACGCCCTCTTCAACGCACTCACCACCATGCAGCCCCTCCAGCCGCAACATATCCCGCCACAAACCCGGCAACTCGCGCTCCAGGCACGCCTCCAACCGCACCGTATCGAGCGCATGAAACGCCGCCAGCGCCTGTTCCCGGTCGGGGTATTGCGCAAAAGCCACGTCAAAATCCACCCGGAAACTGCCAAAGCGCGTCTGCGCCCACATGAAGGCGACCTGCGCCTTGCACAGCAGGAAATTGTCCTTGGCCTTTTCCAGTCGCGCGGAAATATTTGGCAGGAACAGCGTTTCACTATCGGTATAGACCTGCTCGCCCTGCGCCAGCTTGAGACGGCGACCAGACAAACCACAGACGAAGGTGGAAAGCACTGGCTCGACTTCATCGAACGTCACCCCTTCGGCATGAGCGTGGGCGTTGACCAGAAAAGCGTCCACTTTCTGGATAACCTCCAGCGCCGGGCGCAAACCAGCGCGGTCAAACACATCCGCTGCATGCACCGCCCAGGCTTCGATCACGCGCCGTTCCAGCCGGTCAAGCGCTTCCACCACGCGGATGGTGAATTCATGACTGATGTAGAGGTTGGTACTGAGCAGCCGGGTTGCCCAGCCGAGGATGAAATCCTGCGTATCGCGATCCAGCGGCAACAGGCCATCCACCAGCCCTTCTACCTTGAGGAAGGTGAATTCGACTTCGTACAGATCTTCCAGCTTTTCCAGCAGGAACTCGGCAGTATAAGGTGAGCGGGATGCTTTCATTAAAACAATGCGCCGATCAGTTCATTGATGGCGGAGATCATGTCACCATCATCGGTCAGCGCCAGCGCAATCGCGCCCTGACAGGCAGGACGCGGTTCCACGCCTTTGGAAATCAGCTTGCCTGCATGCACCAGCAGACGGGTGGATGCGCCCTCTTCCAGCC
This sequence comes from Gammaproteobacteria bacterium, assembly GCA_018822845.1. GTDB lineage: Bacteria > Pseudomonadota > Gammaproteobacteria > Thiotrichales > Thiotrichaceae > Thiothrix. The sequence goes on from JAHJJD010000038.1 coordinate 24,307, forward strand.
CATTGCCTTTGAGGTTGCGGGTCATTTCCGCCAGCTTGAGCAGCTTGTCGGTGGTGGCCGCATCCAGACCGGTTTCGTGCATCACAATCTGGCGTTCCAGCTCAGCCTTGGGGTAGTCGAATTCGATGGCGACGAAACGCTGGCGAGTGGACTGTTTCAGTTCCTTCAACACGCTCTGGTAACCGGGGTTGTAGGAAATGGCCAGACAGAAACTTTCCGGCGCTTCCAGCAACTGCCCAAGCTTTTCAATCGGCATAATGCGGCGATCGTCGGCCAGCGGGTGGATCACCACCATGGTATCCTTGCGCGCCTCGACGATTTCATCCAGATAGCAGATACCGCCGGAACGCACTGCACGGGTCAGCGGACCATCCACCCACACGGTTTCACCGCCTTTCACCAGATAGCGCCCGACCAGATCTGAGGTGGTCAGGTCGTCGTGGCAGGAAACAGTAATCATCGGGCGTTGCAGTTTCCACGCCATGTATTCCATGAAACGGGTCTTGCCGCAGCCGGTCGGGCCTTTCAGCAGCACCGGCAAATAGCTGGCGTAGGCGGCTTCAAACAAGGTGATTTCATCCCCTACGGGTACGTAATAGGGCTGATTTTCAATAATATAGGACGAAGGGTCGTGAATACGTGCGTTATTCTGGTCGGTAGCGCTTGCCACTACAGGCTCCTGTGGTTAGGGAACGGAAAATCGGATAATAACAGCAACATAGCGCGCACGAACATTTACCTCCACCATATGTCAGGAAAAGTGGTACGCCGACCAGACTGCTGCTAGTTTGTATAGCGTTAGTAACCCAATAAGAAAAACAAGCATGACCACCACAATAGACACTGACATCAATCTCGCCCCACCACCTGTGCAAGACAAGAACCTGGACATGGTGCGCAACATCCTGTTCGGCGAACAATCGCGTGAGAGCGAACGGCGCGTCTCCAACCTGGAACGCTTCGTCAAGGTATGGACCAATTCCCTGCGTGATGAAATGCGTAAAAACAACGAGTCGCTCAACCACGAAATCCACATGATTCACGACCTGCTGGCGGAAGAATCACGCGCGCGCATCAGCGACTCAGGCACTGCCCGCAAACAGTACGAACAGGCAGGCAAAAACATCGACAGCCTGTTCCGCCAACTTCAGCATACCCAGGATGCCTTCGCCCAGCGCATGGAAGAGCAGCGTGAACAAATTCTCGCAGAAGTGAAACAGGCTGCCGAACAACTGCGTCAGGACAAGATCGACCGTAAAGCGCTGGCCTCATTGCTGGATAATGTCTCACGCCAGCTCGCCATCGACCCGGTGTAAGCCATGACTGCGGGGACGCCCGATCTCGACCAGTTGCGCCGCCTGCTGTTCGGCAAGGATTATGACGACCTGCTGGCGCTGAAGGAGCAATTTGAAAACTCCCACCAATACAGCACCAGCGTCGCCAGCATCATTTCCGAAGCGCTGACCTTGCGTTCCCGGCAGGACGATTCCCTGTCGGTCGCGCTTGGCCCAATGGTGGAACAGACGCTCAACCGGTCGATCCAGAACGAACCAAAACGTATTGCCGACGTACTGTACCCGGTGATGGGGCCTGCTATCCGCAAATCCATCCAGCAAGCACTGAACGAAGCGCTGGAAAACATCAACCAGTTGCTGGAACAAAGTTTCTCGCTACGGGCATGGCGCTGGCGTTTTGACGCATGGCGTACCGGGCAGAGTTACGCCCGGATCGCATTGTTACGCACGCTGGTGTATCAGGTGGAACAGGTCTTCCTGATCCATCGCGATACCGGTTTGCTGCTACACCATATCGTTGCAGAAAAAGCCATCAGTAAAGACCCTGAAATCGTTTCCGGCATGCTCACCGCGATTCAGGATTTCATCAAGGATTCCTTTGCTGTCGACGGCAACGATACCCTCGATACCCTGAAACTGGGGGAATTAACCGTACTGGTGGAATACGGCCCGCACGCCATTACAGCGCTGGTGGTACGCGGCAATGTGCCGGGCGAACTGCATGGGCTACTGGTGGAAACGTCCGAAACCATCCACCAGCAATACGCCCGCAAGCTGAAGCAATTCAATGGCGACGCAGCCTCATTCGCCGAGCTTGATCCCCTGCTGCGTAACTGCCTGAAATCGCAACAACAAGCACACAAGCAACGTTCGCCGTGGCTGGCCTACGCCCTGCTGGCGGGCATTAGCGGCGCACTGGCATGGGGCACTTACCAGTATTATCAGCACCAGACACAACTGGCAGTGCAAAAAGCCGCAAGCGAACAGGCGCAGCAAGCAGCCATCCAGACCTTGCAGACACAGCTGGAACAACAAAAAGCCGACACGGCAGCAGCCCAGGTTTCCCTGCAAAACCTGCTAAGCCAACAGCAGCAACAAGCGGAGGAACAGGCGCGACTGGCTGTCGCCAACGCACAAACCATCACCCACCTGAGCCACGCCATCGAAGTTGCGCAATACCCGTTTGAACTGGCACAGGCCGACGTTGATTTCAACCACCCGCTGCTGGCGCAACTGGTGAAAAACATTCTGGCATTACAGCAAGCCGCCAGCCGGAACAATCAGACGCTGCAAGTCATGATCATCGGCAACACCGATGACAGCGGCACGGAAAACATTAACCAGCGACTGGCGCATGAGCGCGCCCACAACATGCACGACGCCCTGATCCGCAGTGGCGTGCCTGCCGCCCTGCTGGCTGCTTACGACGCCAATCAGCCCGGCCTGCCCGCCACGGCGAAGAAAAACGAACGTGGCGTCAGCTACATGGTCAGGCTTTATTGAGGAATAACCCATGATCCAGAAAAAAATATGCATGCTGGGCGCATTCTCGGTTGGCAAAACCAGCCTGATCCAGCGTTATGTCAGCAGTATTTTCAGTGACAAATACCTCACCACGGTCGGCGTCAAAATTGACAAGAAAGCCCTGAAATTCAACGGCAAGGATATCAACCTGATGATCTGGGACATCGCCGGGGAAGACGATTTCACCAGCATCCGCACCGCTTACCTGCGCGGCATGGCGGGTTACATCATCGTCATTGACGGTACCCGCCCCAACACATGTGACACTGCACTATCCATCCACCAGATGGTGCGGGAAACCATCGGTGAGCTGCCCGCCATTTTCGCCATCAACAAAGCCGACCTGAAAAGTGACTGGCAACTGGATGCGCGGCAGCTCAACAAATTGAAACTGAGCGGCTGCCCGATCCTGGAAACCAGCGCCAAACATGACTTGGGCGTAGAAGGCATGTTCCTGCACCTGACTGAGCGCATGGAGGTGCAACATGGATAAGCTGCTTTCAGCCATCTACCAGTCGCTCGACATGGCAGTATTCATCCGTAAGGATGCGGAGCAGTTCACCCTGTACTCCAGTACACCGGAATGGCTGGTGTTTTTCCTCGGCAAATCCACTTCGCCGCAAGATTGCAACCTGACCGATGCGTTTCCCTACCTGACCTGTTTCATGGACGATGCCGCAACGCACTGGCAGACCAGACAAACCTTCCCGCTCACCTCCGGCCCCTGGGTGGAAATCAACGAAGTGGGCCACGAACTCGCCCTCGAAGCCAGCGCCCTGTGGGTCAATGACCAGCCCGTACTGTTACTGCAACATCTGGGGGAAAAATACCGGCAGGAAGTCAGCCGCCTGCAACAAGTACGTGATGGTTTGCTGACACAGGAAAAGCTCGAACATGAAATCCAGAGCCGCACCCTGAAAATCCGCCAGCGCGAAGAAGAAATCGCCATCCGCCTGGTCAGCGTCACCAGTTACCGCGACGAAGAAACCGGTGCCCATGTCCGCCGTATTGGCCTGTATTCCGCTGCCATGGCCAAGGCGCTCAACTGGCCAACCCAGCGGATCGACGACATCCGTATTGCCGCCCCCATGCACGACTTGGGCAAGATCGGCATTCCCGACAGAATCCTGCTGAAGAAAGGCAAACTGACCGAAACAGAGTTTTCCATCATGAAACGCCATACCGAAATCGGCGCGAAAATGCTGCAAAATGCCAACATACCTGTCCTCGACATGGCTGCCGAGATTGCCCTGAACCACCACGAAAAATGGGATGGCTCGGGCTATCCGCGTGAATTACGCGGCGAGGAAATCCCCATTACTGCCCGCATCACCACCATTGTTGATATTTACGACGCGCTAGTGCATGAGCGCGTCTACAAAAAAGCCATGTGTGAAAAGGATGCGGTGGAACTGATGAGCAGCATGGCAGGGTCACACCTTGACCCGGAGCTGTTTGCACTATTTATGGAACTGCTGCCGGTGATGCGGCGCATCCGTACCGAGGTGCATGAGATCGAGGACTTGCTGGTTTCCTGTGTCTGAACCGGGATTACGCTGATTTGTATGATTAACCATGATTCAGGCCGTGCCTGTTGGCCGGAGCACCCTCAAAATCAGGGTTAATCCTATTAATCCGAAAAATCCCGGTTCAGACAATCCCTCTTCAGACAACCCACCCCAGCGCTTCCGCCTTGCCGCCGCCTGTTGCGGCACATTGGTGACGACAAAATGATGCTGCAAGATTTGTACGCCCAGCAGACCAGCGGCGTCTATCGCCGCGTCTGACAGGTATTTGCGGCCAGTTTCAATCTGTCACCACTTGGTGTCATCGGTGCGCACGGGCGACCACGTAGCCCGGCTTGGCCTGATAGATGCCTACGAATGCGATGCTGCCAGGAACCAATGAATCGGGAAATGGCCACCTCTACCAGCGCCGCCACATAGAATCCGATCGGGAAATAGCCGCGCAAACCTGCCAGCATGAAATCATCCAGCGAGCGGTTGCGTTCGCCCAGCCATGCACCGACCGTAAAGAACAGCCACGACTTGCCCAAGCTGTGAGGCTGCACCTTGACGGTGAGCGTATTGCTCCGGCTTTGATCAGCCGCACTTTGCAAGCGGTAGAAATGCTCACCGTTGCTGAGGCCGCTCATGGAGAAGGATTCACTGCCAACCACTTGCGACTCATGCGCACCAGAGAAGTCAGGGCTGCGGCGCTGCTGAAGGATGCTCCTGCTGGCAGTTTCTGACCCCATGAGAGCTAGAAATAGCCAGCGGTAGGAGCACAGAATCCGTTGTCAACAGCTCTGGGGCTGCCTGTTAGGTTTTGAAGCCCAATGAACCGCATGAAAAAAATCCCGATCCAGCGGCATTTACTGAAAAACATAATGATAACTTTGATCAACCATCATTCCGTGCAGATACTAACTAAATGATTAATTGAGAATTTTTATAGAAAATAGAGATACCCTTTTACACCCCAACAGGTATGGCCACGAAATTCAAAAAGTTGGGGGCAAGTTTCATGGAGATGTCATGTGGGTGGAAATGTCAATTTGCACGGCATAAGTGAGCACTTTTTGCCAGCCTGTGATAAAATTTCCACATTGACTACCAGCTCCTCCTTGAGGCTTCACTTACGTAAGGAGAGTGTGTGTTAACTATCATAAGAGATACCAAGGTATTTATATGGATCGGATTACAAAACAATTACTTGCAGACTTTTTGCAAGGTCAAGAAATTGAAAGTAAAAATCAATCTGATGACTTTGAGTTATTTGCTAATTTTTGCATCCTTTCCAAAGAATACAATAGGACGTTTGATCCATCTGATCTGACCATTGGGAGTGGGAATGATACCGGCATAGATGGTATTGCAATTCTTGTGAATGGTTATTTGGTTGAAGATAGTGAGGAAGTGCAAGATTTAATAGACCAAAATGGTTACTTAGATGTGACTTATATCTTCATCCAAGCCAAAACGTCATCTTCATTTGCTAGCCAAGGTATCTCAACTTTCTTATTTGGTGTGAAAGACTTTTTCAGTGAGTCTCCAGGACTAGTAAGAAATTCCGATATACAAAGGTTTGCGGAAATATCTAATTTCATTCTTGATCAAGCGATTCACTTTCGCCGAAACCCATTATGTCGAATGTATTATGTAACAACCGGCCAATGGTCTGACGACCAAAACCACTTGGCTGTTATAAAAGCATCAATCAAAGACCTAGCCATCCTTAATATCTTTGAAAAAATAGATTTTTTTCCTATTGGAGCATCCGATCTTAGCAAATTATATAGAACAACAAAGAATCCAAATACAGCTGAATTTATCTTTTCTGAGAAAGTTACCCTTCCAGAAACTACTGGTGTAGACGAAGCATATTATGGCATTTTACCATTCCGAGAATTCAAGAAAATATTAGTTGATGAAAATAGTAATATACGAAGTATTTTTGATGACAATGTGAGAGATTTCCAAGGCATTGACAATCCAGTAAATAAAAAGATTGACAGCACCTTACATGGAAAAAATCCAGATAAGTTTGTAGTATTAAACAATGGAGTAACTGTAGTAGCAGGCTCCCTCAAAACATCAGCCAACAAATTTATCATTAGTGACTTTCAAATTGTTAATGGCTGCCAAACCAGCAATGTTCTCTATCAGAACAAAGATATAGAAAATGTTGAGAACATACACATTCCCTTTAGATTAATTGTCACTGCGAATGACGATGTTAAATCCCAAATCACACTTGCCACCAATAGCCAAACTGCAATTAAAACTGAACAACTCGCGGTGTTATCTGAGTTTCAGAAGAATCTAGAGCTTTATTATTCATCCACAGAAGGTGATGGAAAATTATACTACGAAAGAAGAGCAAAACAGTACAATCGTGACAAGAGTGTAACAAAAAACAGAGTTATCACAGTCGCAAATCAAATAAAATCGTTCTCTGCAATTTTTTATCAGAACCCACACTTAGTTTCTAGCTTCTTTGGTAGCATTGCAAAAAAAACCGAACGAAAAGACTCAGAGATATTCAATAATAATCATAGTTATGCACCATATTATTTATCAGGATTGGCGTTCTACAGATTAGAGTCTTTATTTCGCTCCGGGGCAATTGACACCAAGTACAGAAAAATAAAATTTCACTTATTGATGTTATTTAGAATGATCGCAGAAGAAACATCCCCCCCAAGGCTTGATGACAAAAGAAAAATTGATAGCTACTGTGATAGACTAATTAACACTTTACTCGACTATGATAAATATTTAGACATTTTCACAAATGCAACATCAATTGTGGACAAATCTTCTCTTGACCTAAATGACAAATTACATCTAAAACAGTCATCAATGGTTGATGACCTTATAAAGACCCATGAAAACATGAAAAAAACACAATACATCTAATAACAAGATATTGCGGTTTTTGGCGAGCATGATACAAATAATACGTCATTTGCATACAGCTCCAATGTTCCGCGTTTGGCTTGCCAAATAGTTTCTCCAACTTGATGGCAGTTTCTGCTGTAATTTGGCGCATGACCGTTAAAGATAGAAGAGAGCGTCTTCCGGCTAATACCAAGTTTTTCAGCAGCAGCGGTGATGGTTACATTTAACTCCTTGAGAATATCTTCCCCAAGGATTTCACCTGGATGGGCTGGGTCATGCATAGACATAGCGTGTATGCCTTTCAAGGTGAAAAAGCAGACAATAGGTTTTTTCACCTTGATGACATCCGATGCTGAAACTTACCCCGTTGCTGGAACGCTTTGCCGAACGTACCCCACTGCCTGTCCTCGCCCGTGGCGTCCTGGAACGCTGC
>JAHJJD010000039.1 GCA_018822845.1 Gammaproteobacteria bacterium
CTCCATGCTGACAGCGACGCATGGCGCAGGCAAAACTTGCGTTTGTACCCACCACCAGCTATGTAAAGGGGAGGGTGGCTGTCAAGCGCCAACCGCGTGTTGCGCGGTGGCTCGTGGAACAACACGCCAAGGAACGTGCGTTCTGCTAACCGCAACAACAACACGCCGGGTAACCGGAACAACAACATCGGGTTCCGCTTGGCTTCAGCTCAAACGCCAGCAGCAGCGGCAGTTGACCAGACAGCCATCCTGCCCGTGATGTTTTGCATCGCGGCGAAAAGCCAATGCCCCCGGCATGTTAGTAGGGAATACCAAACGTTTGCCGGTGGGGATATTTAACCGGAAATGGCTGATGGTGAGTAATCAGTCTTTAGTTTTCTGCTTGTTAGCCATACGAGCCACAGCACAGGCAGGCCAATCAGTGCAGTAAAAGTGAAAAAGCCGGGGTAGCCGATGCTGTCTACAATCGTGCCGGAGTAACCACCCAGCACTTTTGGGAGCAGGGTCATCAGTGAGCTGAAAATGGCGTATTGCACGGCAGTGAACGAAATGCTGGTCAGGCTGGAGATGAACGCAACAAAGGCCGCACTCGCCAATCCCGCAGCCAGGTTATCAGCCGTCACCGCGATGTACATCACCGTCAGGTCATGCCCGACATAAGCCAGCCAGACGAATAACAGGTTGGTCGCCGCCGACAAAACAGCCCCCAGCATCAGGACTCGCAGCACATTAAATTGTGTTGCCAGCAGACCACCCAAAAAACTGCCCACAATACTAACAATGACCCCAAAGGTTTTCACAGCAGTCGCAATTTCCGGCTTGGAAAAGCCCATGTCCTGATAAAACACATTGGAAATCACCCCCAGCACTACATCAGAAATCCGGTAGAGGCCGATCAGTGCCAGTAACAGCAAGGCCGTTTGCCCACCGTAACGCTGGAAAAAGTCCGCCACCGGCTCCACCCAGGTTTCCCGCGCCATGACTTGGTTGACTGCCCCCAGCTTAACCAACTGCCAGCCAAGCAAAACAGCCACCCCAATAGCCAGCACAAAATGCACGGTTTCCAGCAGAAAAGCGCCCAGTACGCTATCTCCCAGTGCTTCGTTCATGGAGCCAAACGCATTGCTGCTGAAGAAAAATGTACCCACAAACCCTGCTGCCGCGCACGCAAAAACCAGCACCAAACGGGCATAATCCATACCACTGTAAGTTGCTGAGCTGGAATGACCGCCGCCTTGCCGGGGAGCAGGTTCCGCAATCAGCAGTGTCGTGACGACACCCACCAATATGGTTGCCGCCATGAGCAAATACGTCCATTGCCATGCATTGTAAACATAGGCTTCTTTGGTGGAACCAAAACTTGCTGCCAAAAACAGTGCCCCAGCCCCCGCAACTACCATGCCGACCCGATAGCCCGCGATATAGCCGGAAGTCATCATCGCCTGTAAGCGGACTTCCGCCGCCTCAATCCGGTAAGCGTCAATCACAATATCCTGGGTGGCGGATGAAAATCCCAGCAACACCGCAGCCAAGGCCATGAAGGTCAGGCTGCCTCCACCAGCCGCTGGGTCAACCATTGCCATCAGGACAATGCCCAGAATGATGAATGCCTGAGAAACCAGCATCCATGCCCGTCGCCTGCCCAGCAGCCGGGTTAAAACTGGCACTGGCAGTCTGTCAATGAGCGGTGCCCAGACAAACTTGAATGAGTACCCCAGCGCTGCCCAACTGAAAAATGTTACAGCCTTGCGCTCAACGCCAGCTTCCCCCAGCCACAGCGAAAGCGATGAAAAAATCAACAGCAGGGGAATCCCGGCGGAGAACCCCAGAAATAGCATGGTGATGACGCTGGGGTGCCAAAAAGTACGGAGCGATTCTCTCCACGAACGGGCGGTGGATGCGGTTGTCTCTGTCACGAAAGAAAGCTCCATCAGGGTAAGGGGCAAACCCTGAGGTAGTGGCAGGGTCGGATGATTGAATAGGGTAGTATAGCGTCATTCTAACGATGTCTTTCACTCCCGTAAGCCTGCGAACGCCTGTTCGTGCCGAAGTTACGAGGTAGGGCAGGGAAGTCCGACCTTGTTTGTAATGCTTACCCGGCGCGGGCTGCCTTTTTCATCGCTGACACTGCGGTTTCCATTGCTTGCCTGACCGGATCATTATCCAAACGTGCGTAAACCTGGGTGCTTTGCGGGCTTTGGTGATTCAGCGTTTTGCCAATCACAACCAGACTTGCGCCAGTACGAGCCTGCCAGCTTCCAAGGCTGCGGCGTAGATCATGCATCCGCAGATCCTTCATGCCGGTCGCTTTGCGTAAGCTATCCCAACTTCCTTTGGGTTCTACCAGATGACCGGTGTTGTTCAGTTTGGAAGGGAATACCCAGTCGCTGGCTGTGCTTGTCCTGCGCTCCTTGAGTAATGCGATGGCGGGGTCAATCAAAGGCAATACTTGTGACGTACCGTTCTTCGTCATGGGGATGCGCCATTCACGGCGATTGAGGTTGATTTCATCCCAGCGCATGGCTAGAACATTGCTTTTCCGAGCGCCGGTAAAAAGGCACATCAGGAAAAAATCCCGCGTAGTAGGTTCAGCCAACTGTTCAAGCGCATCGAAAAAGGTTTGCATCTCGTCTGGTTGCAGGAACCTGTCACGGGAGGTTTCACGAAATTTTTTTACCCCGGTGCAGGGGTTGATCCCCTCAAAAAAATCCCACTCAATCGCTTTGTTGTATACCACACGCATGATGGCCAGCGCATGATTGGCTGCGTAGATGCCACGGCTTTTACCAATCTTAGCGTGCCAGGTAATAATATCGTTACGGTGAATTTCTGACAGTAAGCGACGTTTGAAAGAAGTCATGTGATATTTGAAGCGTCGTTCATCATCAGCCCAGGTACGCTTATGCACCTTGGCATGACGTTCAATGTAAATGTCGAACATTTCGCCAAACGTCAGCTCGTTGCGCGCTTCTTGCCGTAGCGCTGTTGGGCTGAGTCCCTGTGCAACCTATATATTCACGGATTGGGCAAGCTCACGTGCTTGCTGAACCGTGATTGTTCCAAATGCATCCAGTTTGATTCGTTCCGGGCGGCCATGCACTTTGCGGTACATGTAAAAGACTTTTTTCCCAGTGGGGTACACCCGGACACAGAAACCAGTCAGTTGTGTGTCGTAGTAAGTGACCAGTTTTCCATCTTTAGGGATGGGCAAGGCTGTCACTGAACGCTGCCCAAACAAGATTTTCCGTTCGCTCATCATCTGCTCCTGTGCTACCAATGTGCTACCGCTTTGCGTTATTCAGCGGTATTGAAAGACAACAACAGTAGGTAAAAGTTAGCGAAAGCTATCAATTTAACTGCATGATTATTCAGGTGAAAAGTGAATTTTGCTGAAAAATCATATAGGTGCTGATTTGGTATGGGCTAAAACTTAAAATCCCTCGGTGGCGACACCGTGCCGGTTCGACCCCGGCTCCGGGCACCATTTAAATCAATCACTTGCTGATAGCTGGTCATCGACTGTTCTCCTGTTTTAGGAAAATGATTTGCTGCTTTAGGAAAAAGAATGCTATTTGGCGGGTTTCCGAACAGGCACTTTCCGGTCGTAACGCTGCCGCATGGCCTCAGTAACATGACCGGCAATTCGCTTGTCCTGAGCATCACTTACTCCTTTTGCTTTGATCATGTGTAAACTCCAGTAAGAGCTTTGCAAGCCTTCTTGCTCCATATTCCGTTTTAGTTCCTGAAATGCTGCGTTGATGGTACTCTTGGCGAGTTGTGATCCATCTGGCTTACATAGCAGATAGGGGTCATGCATTGTGATGTTATAGTTTTCATGCAAGGCAATAGCTGAGGCATAGGCCCCCTGTAATCGCTCTGACCACTCGATGATATTGTCTTGGCTACCTTTTCTTCTGTGCGTGCGTACACCCTCTTCAGTGCAGTCTGATTGACACAGCCCTGAACCGTACTTCGGATAACGTGCTGGAAGTGCTGCCGGAGCCAGTAGGGGATGCACTTGCCTTTGCCAGCAAGGGGGTTACTGACATGGCTGCTACCGTTTCAGGGGCCTCAAGAGGGGTGGCCGGAGCCGTTGAGCGTGCCGCGACGGGCCGGGAACAGGATTGGGGAACCGACTATCAGGCGGGCTTTAATCGGGTGGCGGGCAGCGACATGCTGGGCACACCTGCCGGAACCACCCAAAACATCTATAACGACCTGTTTGGTGGCGAGGCGGAAAAAAAAGCCCAGTGAGTGATGTAGGGCAGGCAGCTTCGCATGTAGGGGGGGATGTGTCCCGGTACGACCCCATTATCCGTGAGGCGGCGGAACGGTACGGCCTGAACCCCAATATCATTCGGGCGATGATGAAACAGGAGTCCGGTGGCGACCCCAATGCAACCAGTGAAAAGGGGGCAGGGGGGTTAATGCAATTGATGCCGGGTACTGCTGAAGAGGTTGCCAGGCAAGAGGGAATGGCAGGTTACGACCGCTACGATCCGCGTGACAACATCATGATGGGGGCTGCCTACATGAAGCAGCAGATGGACAAATACGATGGTGACCTCAGCGTGGCGCTGGCTGCGTACAATGCAGGGCCGGGGGCAGTGGACAAACACGGTGGGATCCCACCCTACAGGGAAACACAAGCCTATGTGGCGAAGATCAGCAAGACTTTCCGGAAGCTGGAAGGGTAGGGATTTATTGATTGTCGTCAGGCATCCAGTCAGAATCAAGTCTCAATCCCAACCCTATGTGATAAGACGAGTCGTCAAAGGTGGGAGGCACGCATCCCGTCCCAGATGCTGCTTATCTGGCTTTTGGGACGGCGAGGATAATAAGGCTTCGGACTGTAATACGCCTTAACCTTCGCATTCAGCCATGAGAACAGCAAGGCAAACACTACTAGCCAGAATACTATCCCCATTACCATCGCAACGGTTTGTATTGTTATATCCATCCTGATTTCCTCGCTTTACTATCATTCTGCCGGTTCAGGCCAGAAATCAGGGTCGATGGCCTGATCGTATGTCCAGGGACTGGCAGGTGGAAAAGTCTGGATGGGCAGGGAAGTTTCTTCGGCGGCTTCTTTTCTGGCATCCTCATAGGCTTCTTCCCATAGCTCGGCAAACTGGCCTTTCAGGCTGGGATTGTCGCGGATATGCTTAGGGATCATGCGGCGCTGTTCACGGATGCTGTTTACCCAGCTCCTGCCGCGTTTTTCTGGTTCATACTGCCATTTCAGCAGGTGCATAAGCAGCACACACAGCCTGTTCACCAGTTCCCGACGTTCCCGTGCACCCATACTTTGCAGTTCCTCCACCAGATGTTGCAGATCCACCTTGTCAAACTGCCGCTGTTGCAACAGATCAGCTTGTTCTTGTGTCCAGCCGTAAAAATCTGAATCGTAAGCTACAGCACCCATGTCAGTGCCTCCTGTGTTTCCGGTTTGTACCACCATTTATTTATACACCTTTTCCTGTGCCAGCCGGTACAGGCTGGCCCGGCTCAGGCCATATTTCTGTGCCAGTTCCGTCTTGTTGACGCCAGGTGTATTGAACTCCTGCCGCAGTGCTTCAATCTCTGCCGCTGTCAGTTTCATCCTGGGGCCGAGGGCGACGCCTTTTGCCTTGGCCTTGGCCATGCCTATGGTGATGCGTTCATTGGTCAGGCTGCGTTCAAATTCTGCCACAGCTTCCAGCGCCTGATACAGCGCTTCCCCTGCCGCAGTGGTTGTGTCCAGACCTTGTTCCAGTACGAGCAGCCCGACGTTTCTCTGCCGCAGTATTTTGACTGTCGCGGACAACCCGCGTATTGAGTCAGCCAGACGATCCAGCCGGGTAACAACCAGCACATCACCTTGCCGCGCATAACCCAGGGCAGTGGCAACCTCATCCTGAAACAGTTCATCACAGCCATACTGCCGCAGCTTGCTGATTTGTATTTCCAGTGCCTGACCAGCAGGGCTGGCGCGTGCATAGCCAATCTTTTTCATGACACCATGTCAGCCATCCGGTTCAGTACCCGCCTGGCAAATTCCGGGGCGGCCTGTTTGGCTGTGTCCATTGCACGGAACCCGCTGGACTTGAATCCCAGGAAACGCAGGCCAAAACCGTTGGGTGCTTCACTTTCCCTGATGGCTATCATTTCCTGGCCAGCAAACAGGGCACTTTGCATCACGTCATTGTCTACATCATCCCTGCCGGAACCTCGCCACACCTGTTGGGGAGCTTCCAGTGAAAGTTTGCCGCCCGCACTGGGTTGTATGTTCATGGTGCTGCCATTGTTATCGAATAAAAAGGGCATGCAACCCTTGGAGAAACACCTTGGCGGCCACACGGGTCTTATGCCTAAAGAGTTAAAGCTGCTGCCAGTGATGCCGTTGTAACGGCATCTGTCATGTTAGGCTGCAACTGTTCCACAATGTTTAAATCATTACAATACTTTTGTAGTAAGATGGGTTAAATTGAGTACACTCAAATAGACCATGTGTAGGATGCATGGACAATAAGCAAATACTCGACTTAAATTGACCATGTTATTGATGACCACCCTAATGAGCCAGTAAGTATGAAAATTGCACGTATCTACCTGCGGGTCAGCACCGAACAGCAGGACTTGACCCGGCAAGTCGCCATCATCGACAGCACCCGTGCGAGTGGCTGTTATGTGGCGGGCATTTATCGGGAGAAAGCTTCAGGCGCTCGGGCTGACCGTCCAGAGCTGTTGCGGATGATTGCCGACTTGCAGCCTGGGGAGATTGTGGTGGCGGAGAAGATCGACCGGATCAGTCGTCTGCCGCTGGAAGATGCCGAAAAGCTGGTGGCTTCCATCCGCGAGAAGGGCGCACAACTTGCTGTGCCAGGTGTGGTGGATTTGTCGGAATTGGTCGCCGAATCGACAGGCGTGGCGAAGATTGTTCTGGAGTCCATCCAGGACATGCTGCTGAGGCTGGCACTCCAGATGGCGCATGATGACTATGAAACCCGCCGCGAACGCCAGCGCCAAGGCATTGAGCTTGCCAGGCAGACAGGGAAGTACCAGGGGCGGAAAGCTGATGCCAACCTGCATGACCGTATTGTTGCGCTGCGCAAGGGCGGTAACAGTATCGCCAACACCGCAAAACTGGCCGGGTGCAGCACCAGCCAGGTCAAGCGGATTTGGCGTTTGCAGAAAGCCGGGGAAAAAGGGTAGAAGGGCAGAAGGGCTGAAAAGGGTTAATAAGGGGAAGGGAATGGACTTACCCGGAAAGGGCATTGAAAGGGTAAATTGTGCCGATGAACGAGCTCTGCTTCCTCTGCTACCAGTTCCGGGGACTCCACCTTATCTAGAGTCCCGCCAGTCTGGCAGCCTTCAAACACCGTATCCGCCAACTGACCAACCGCTCGTGGGGCGTCAGTTGGGAATACCGCTACCGGAAGCTGAAGGAATACCTCACCGGCTGGATGAACTACTTTGCCCTGGTCATCTTTGACCCGGTGGAACGGCTGGACTACTGGATACGGCGCAGAATCCGCATGTGCTACCTCAAG
Source organism: Gammaproteobacteria bacterium (assembly GCA_018822845.1). Lineage (GTDB taxonomy): Bacteria > Pseudomonadota > Gammaproteobacteria > Thiotrichales > Thiotrichaceae > Thiothrix. Next base: position 7,533 of record JAHJJD010000039.1, read on the forward strand.
CAATGGCGGAAACCGCGCACCCGCATCCGCAACCTGATCAAGCTGGGCGTACCGGAACGGTTGGCCATCAGCATCGGGTTGAGTTCCAAAGGCTACTACCGGCTGGCAAAGACCAAGGCCATGCAAATGGGGCTGTCGAATCGCTGGCTGAAGGAACAAGGGTTAGTGTCGCTCAAGGATCAATGGGTCAAGTGCCGTTATCCCAACGGCTGATGAACCGCCCTGTGCGGAGCCGCACGCAGGGTGGTGTGGGGACTGGAGGTTAAAAACCTCCGGTTACCCGATTAGGCTCTTTTATCTTTTTGCCGTGACTCATGAATTATGAATTTATAATAAAACAATGATTTTACAATATGATGTAAATTATGCATTTCCCGGAATGCAATTAGTAGTAGACGCATGAATTCAAGAAAGCTAATATTTTTGCTCTCATTTTTATTAATCCGTCCGCCACTTGGAAAATAAGTTATGACTTGTGTGGATTCATTGTATTGAACATTATTATGAGCAATCGCATTGCGTAACCCAAAGTTAAATATATTGGAAGACAGGTTGTAATAAGAATCGTCTAAATATTTGAGCTTATCAGAAAGAGTTTTTTCGGATAACTTTTGTAAACTACTTAATGAGCCTCCATCAATTGTTTTGAATGCATTGAAGTCTCCTCTATGGTAAAGATTGTTAATTCCGGCAATTATTATGATTTGTCTGCCTATAACTTCTAATATGTCTTTATATAAATCTTTGAAACTAAAGAAATCGCTTGAGGAAACACGACCAGCGACGACATCTGACTCATCTGATTTTATGAAATCTAGAAAAAGTGCTGGTCGTAATGGTATCTCAGCATCAAATATTCGTGGGTATAGTTTAAGACAATCTTTTTGAAGAGTCTCTAAAAATCCTGACTTAGATATTTCTTGAATAAATGAACCTAAAGCGGTCTCATCGAATGTTGATAACAACATTGGAATTTTTTCTGAAATTTCTTTTCCATGTTCATATATAAGAAATGGAAAAAATGCTTTAGCTATAACTAAGTAAAGAGTTGCATTTAGATCTTGAGGTAATAATGATTTTTCCTCATCTTCTTCTAGAAACTCAGCAGCTCTTTTTTGAAATAATTGTTTGTTTTTTCCATGATAAAGATTAATAATTCTCTTTAATGAGTCTGCTTTAGAATAAAGCTGGTTAAGAGCATTAAGTCTAGCTGTATGAAATTGGTACATCTCAAAGGCTTTAGCTCGATCTCCGTCAGCAGCCACTGTTAATTGATCGATTGATGCAAGCCATGGAGTGTTACCCATCACATATTTATGGAACTTAACAGGAAAATCTAAATGCAAGTCTACAAATGGATTGTCTCCATTAAATGGGGCATCAGGTTGTTGTTGTGCTGGTTTGCACCCATTGAATTTGAATTTAGATCTGGGTGATTCAGATGTATCTAGTATAATCTCAATTGGGGAATGGCAATGAGAGCATGAAAATTGAATTGGTTGGATAAGCCGATTAGAATAACCAATTCTACAGTCAATATTTTCCTCACAAGTATTGCAAGTGATTGTCATGCAAGTATTCATGGATATATAGAAAGATGGTGGTTAATAAAGCCTAACGCAGCATTCACCGGCGTGTCCGGTGCAATGCTTTGTTAAATTCATTTCGCCCATGGGGCCATTTTCAAAGTAAAGGAGGCATTTTTTATGCCGACCTTGTGCTCTAACCTGGAAACAATATCACCCACAAATTCGAGTGCTACAAGATAATATTTGAAGGCATCGATAGGCGTTTTTATTATTTCCGCATATCTTAGCTTTATAGCTTCTTTGTCAGAAGGCAAACCTGCCAAACCAGATGAATCAACACCACTCTCAAATTTACTCAAATGCGTGATTAGATCCTCAAGGTTGTGGCCATGCTTGCTGCTTCCAGATTTTGAATGGATCAATACTTTAATTGATTTCTCTATCGCTAAATGGAACTCCCAACACGCTATAGAGGCTCGCTCGTTTTTTAAGCTCAGCATGTCACTAATGCCTTTTTCAAAGTGGCTCCATATTCCCTGAGCCATATCCGAGGCTGGTTGGTTGACATTGCTCGCCATGTTCAAATCTAAATTGATTGAGCGAGTTAGAGCAACTACCCGTTCGATTTGAGAACGAAGCTCACAAACTGAGCTTTCTTCCATCTTGCTAAGCTTAAATTTTGGCTCGATTAAATCTTCAAGATTTTCCGATTCTTGCAAATGATCAGGAAATGTCATCTTCGCCAATTTCCCTTCTTCCAAGACTTCATTTGTAGTGGCAGGTATATTCAGTTTCACAGGTTGTCCGTAAGCTAAAACAACCCCAGAATACACATCTCTCCCTAGTCCTTTGGCAAGATCACCATATTTTTCAAAGTACCAGTCATTAAATAGAGGAAGAATACACTCGCGATAAACCTCGCTCTTAAGTAATTCATCGTTAGACTGAAAACTGGATTTCTGAATAGCAGTCTCAACAAACAACTTTCCCGCGATAAAGAATCTCTTATGGATTGGAATATTCTGCTCCGCTAACATTTCATCGATATGTGGCATATGTTCATCGATATGGCCTTTCAATTCATTTGACATACAAATGCCTACCCCATGAAATTTAACGTCTGAATTCACCGGCCTGCGCGGCTTTTCGCGCAGGTCCGGTGGAATGATGGGTTGGGCGTCATTGCCGGAAAATCGTGTCTAGCCATTCCTGAATTCCGACGTAGTCTTTGAGGCCGATCTGATGCGATAGACGAGCTTGAAATTCCTTAGCACCTTTGGTGAAGAAAGAAGTGGTTGCGAGAATTCCAGCGGTCGCTCTCTCTGCCTGCACCACACCGTTTAGCTGGCGTATCAATCCGACTCCGACTGGATTGTCTGGTGCATACTTCTTGCACTCCACTACATATAGAAACGATCCAAGATGATCCTTTCTTGCCGCGTAGATGTCTTTTCCCCCATCTTTGGATGCCGGAGTAA
>JAHJJD010000040.1 GCA_018822845.1 Gammaproteobacteria bacterium
GCATCCGCTGGCGTAACGGGCTGACTTTCATGATGGGTTCTCCTTTAAATGTCCCTCTATCGGACACTTAAAGTGTGGCTCATCATCGGAAAGCCGTTGGGAATCAGTTAGCTACCGCGTCAGCGGTTTAGTTCAACAGTTTATTGGACAGCGCTCAGGAATATCAGAATGGACGGACGCCGATCAATCGGTGTGCACACGCCGCCCATCTGGTTCGCCAAGTCTTCCGTATAGTCTGGGATTATCATGAGTCGTGTCCCAAAATTCAGTTAATGTTAATGAGCAAGAAGCATACAGCAAGCGCCGCAGAGCCAGCAACAGGCTATTCCCGTGATTTCTGGGAAAATTACACACTTTTTCTTGTTAAACAGGGTGTTAGTCAGAAGTATGTGACGTGGTATGTGCTGCGTACCAAGCAGTATATTGCTTACTTTCCAGACCAGCATATTCGTACCCATAGCGCCCAACAAGTAGAGGAATATCTCAACAAAGTAGGGCGTGAAATCAACTTGAAAGCATGGCAGTTTGGGCAAGTTGTCGATGCTATACGGATTCTGTTTTGTCTGGCATTGAAGCAGGGCTGGGCGCACGACTTCGATTGGGAGTACTGGTCAGCGTCAGCGAAAAAGCTGGAAGCGGATCATGCCACCGTTGCCCGTGATTACACCGATGCCCTCGAAGGTCTGGAAATGCTTGAGGGTGAAGAGCGGTGTTCCAATGAACTTTATCAGCGCTACCAGCCCGCTTTAGCCGAAGTGGTCAAAGCTGTTCGCCTGAAAAATTATGCGATGCGCACCGAAAAAACCTATCGCGGCTGGATCGCCCGCTTTTTCTATTTTCACAAACCCAATGATGTGCATGACCTGACAGGTAAAGAGGTCAAGCAATTCCTGGAATACCTTGTGCTCAAGCGCAATGTGTCGGTTTCGACCCAAAAACAGGCATTGAATGCGTTAGCGTTTTTGTTCAATCAAGTGTGGAAAAAACCGCTGGATGATTTGGGTGACTTTATCGGTTCAAAACGCCCGCGTAAATTGCCTGTGGTGCTCTCCCGCGATGAAGTTCGGCGCATCTTCCAGCATCTGACGGGTACACATCATTTGATGGCAGGTCTGCTGTATGGTGGCGGCCTGCGCTTGATGGAATGCGTGACATTACGCATTCTGGATGTGGATTTTGATTACAACCAACTGCTGATCCGCAATGCCAAAGGCTTCAAAGACCGGATTGTGCCACTGCCGGAGCGTTTCAAGGATGCCCTCAAACAACAAATAGCTTTCGTTGAGCGCCAACACCAACTGGATTTAAAAAACGGATTTGGCGAGGTGTATCTGCCCGAGGCATTGGGGCGCAAGTACCAGAATGCCGCTAAAGAATTGCGCTGGCAATACGTGTTCCCGTCCAGTGGTGTCGCTGCTGACCCGCGTTCTGGTGTGGTGCGTCGCCACCATCTGCATGAAACCAGCCTACAAAAAATAATCAAGCGGGCAGTGAAGCAGGCGGGAATAACCAAACATGCTACCACCCACACGTTTCGCCATTCGTTTGCTACCCATTTGCTGGAGTCTGGTTACGACATCCGCACCGTGCAGGAGTTGCTGGGGCATTCCGATGTGTCTACTACGATGATTTATACCCATGTGCTCAATACACCCGGTATCAGTGTGCGCAGCCCTGCCGACATGATCTGAAAACAACGCTACCGCCCTGATCTGTACCGACCAAGAGTCTGACAGGGTGTAGGAAAATTCCGACAAACTGTCGAAGTCTCGCCCGATTGTAGCTGATCACGAAAATTTATAGAACCTGAACAGCCCGGAAAAATGCAACAAAATTTACATGACATGACTATCAGTCCGCTGGATATGTAATATTTAAGCAATCATTGGTAATCAATATTTTCACCTTGAAGTAATCCCAAATTGGGACTAGAGTTTGTAACATGAGAATAATCGCATTATCCACCCTGAAGCAGTTTTGGGAGAGCGACTCAAAGTATGCTGAATCCAGGGAGCCGATACTGGCGTGGTATCGTCATACGCTAAAGGCAGACTGGGCTGAACCCGCTGATGTAAAAGCTGATTTTGGCAACGCCAGCATACTGCGTGATGGGCGGGTAGTGTTCAACATAGCTGGCAATAAATACCGCCTGATTGTCTGGATCAACTATCCCTACCGCATCGCATACATCCGTTTTGTCGGAACGCACGCCGAGTACGACAGGGTGGATGCACACACCATTTGAGGAACGAGAGCATGGACATTAAACCCATTCGTACCGAGCAGGATTATGAGGAAACGCTGCGAATCATCAGCACCCTGATGAATGCTGGGTTTGGTACACCCGAAGGCGACAGATTGGACGTTCTGACAACACTGGTTGAAGCATGGGAGCGTGGGCACTACTCAATGGAGGCTCCTGATCCTATAGAGGCGATCAAGTTCGTTATGGAGCAGCGGGGGTTGGAGGTGAAAGATTTGGTGCCCATGATTGGTCAGGCCAACCGTGTCTACGAAGTCCTCAACCGCAAGCGTCCGCTTACACTGAACATGATCAAGCGCCTACATAAAGGTCTGGGAATACCCGCAGAATCATTATTGGCTGCCTGATACTTGAAAATTTCCTCCCCACTCCCCATCTTCCGCCCATCAAATGAACAAGATGTGAGGACCAACAACCCATGACTGACTCTGCCAACAAGGAAAACATGCAATTCCAGACAGAAGTGAACCAGCTTCTGCACCTGATGATCCACTCGCTGTATTCCAACAAGGAAATCTTCCTGCGCGAACTGATTTCCAACGGTTCCGACGCCTGCGACAAGCTGCGTTTCGAGGCCATCGGCAATGACAGCCTGTACGAAAACGACGGCGAATTGCGCGTTGAGGTGGAATTCGACAGCGCAGCAGGCACGATCACCGTGCGCGACAACGGCGTCGGCATGAGCCGCGATGAAGTCGTTGCCAACATCGGCACCATCGCCAAATCCGGCACCAAGGAATTCCTCAGCAAACTGACCGGCGACCAGCAGAAGGATTCGCACCTGATCGGCCAGTTTGGGGTGGGTTTCTACTCATCCTTCATCGTTGCCGACCGGGTAACGCTGACCACCCGCCGTGCCGGAACTGCTGCGACTGAAGGGGTACGCTGGGAATCCGACGCGCAATCCGGCTACTCGCTGGAGCAGGTGGAAAAAGCCACGCGCGGCACCGAAATCGTCCTGCACCTGAAGGAAGAAGAAAAGTTGCTGGCCGACGGCTGGCGTTTGCGCAACATCATCCGCCAGTATTCCGACCACATCCCGCTGCCGGTCAACATGCGCAAGCAGGAAGAGGGCAAGCAGACCGAAGAGTGGGAAACCGTCAACAAGGCCAACGCGCTGTGGACACGTTCCAAAGCCGACGTGAAGGATGAGGAATACCAGGAGTTCTACAAGCACGTTTCCCACGACTGGGAAGACGCGCTGGCGTGGAGCCACAACCGCGTCGAAGGCAAATACGAGTACACCTCGCTGCTGTACCTGCCTTCCAAAGCCCCGTTCGACCTGTTTGACCGCGACCACAACCACGGCCTGAAGCTGTACGTGCAGCGCGTTTTCATCATGGAAGACAAGGAAAACAAGCTACTGCCACGCTACCTGCGGTTCGTGCGCGGCGTGCTCGATTCCGCCGACCTGCCACTCAACGTGTCGCGTGAAATCCTGCAAGGCAACAAGATCATCGAAAGCATGAAAAGCGGTTCGGTGAAGAAAATCCTCGGCCTGCTGGAAAACATGGCTGCCAACGAGCCGGACAAGTACCAGCAATTCTGGAAAGAATTCGGCAAGGTGCTGAAGGAAGGCCCCGGCGAAGACTTCGGCAACCGCGAGGAAATCGCCAAGCTGTTGCGTTTCGCTTCCACGCTGGATGACAACGCTGAGCAGAAGGTTGGGCTGACTGACTACATCGCGCGCATGAAGGAAGGCCAGGACAAGCTTTACTACATCACTGCCGACACCCACACAGCGGCGAAAAACAGCCCGCATCTGGAAGTGTTCCGCAAGAAAGGCATCGAAGTGCTGCTGCTGTCCGATCGTGTGGACGAGTGGCTGGTGCAACACCTGATGGAGTTCGACGGCAAATCGCTGCAATCCGTTGCCAAGGGCGACCTCGACCTGTCCAAACTCGAAACCGAGGAAGACAAGCAGGCACAGGAAAAAGTCGAAGCTGAAGCCAAAAACATGGTCGAGCAGATCAAGACGGCGCTGGCAGACAAGGTGGCAGACGTGAAGGTTTCCCACCGCCTGACCAACTCACCTTCCTGTATCGTGCTGGGCGACCACGACATGGCGCTGTACATGCAGCAACTGCTCAAGCAGGCCGGTCACGATATGCCAAGCACCAAGCCGACGCTGGAAATCAACCCGACCCACCCGCTGCTCAAACGCATGGAAGCCGAAACCGACGACGAGCGGTTCGCCGAATGGGCCAGCGTGCTGCTGGATCAGGCCATCCTGGCCGAAGGCGGGCAACTGGAAGACCCGGCTGGCTTCGTGCACCGCCTGAATGGGTTGATGCTGGCGATGGTGTAAAGAACCCCTCACCCCCTAGCCCCCTCTCCCTCAAGGGGCGAGGGGGAACAAGACAAAGAATCCCTCTTAGCCCCTCTCCCCTTGAGGGAGAGGGGTTGGGGTGAGGGGGTGTTCGAAGGGTGATGGTTGGCGCAAAGCCGCACTTTTATTCGGACTCTTTGATATGACATAGGTCAGGCAAGCCAATCCCTGCTGGAGTAGAATTAATAAAAACTTAATCCAACAGGAGGCAACGTGCATACCATCAAGGACATCCGCAATATTGTTTTCACCGGGCATACCGGTTGCGGCAAAACCAGCCTGATCGAAGCCTTGCTGTTCCAGGCAGGCGAAACCACCCAACAGGGCGACATTGACAAAGGCAATACCGTCACTGACTTTGACCCGCTCGAACAGGAATACCAGCATTCCCTGCATGTTTCCGTTGCCACCGCCCATCATGCCGGTTGCCACATCAACCTGATCGACACGCCTGGGTACCCCGATTTTCAGGGGCAGGTGATGGCAGCCCTGTCAGCCGCCGATACGGTGGTTGTGGTCATCAATGCCATGGCCGGTATTGAGCCAATGAGCCGCAAAATCATGGAGTGGGTCGGGAATCAGCATTTACCCTGCATGGTGGTCATCAACCGTATTGACACAGTGCCTGAAAAGCTGGAAATGCGCCTTCAGGAACTGACCGAAGCGTTTGGCCGCGAATGCCTGCCGCTGGAGCTGCCGGTCAACCACGCGGCAAACGTGGTGGAAGTGTATGACCACGAGTCGGGCAAGGCCGACTTTTCTTCGGTAGAGGAGGCTCACACCTCCCTGATCGAGCAGGTGGTGGAAGCAAACGAAGCCGCCATGGAGCATTATCTGGAAGAGGGCGCAGTGCCTGCTGAGCAATTGCATGCAGCCTTTGAACAGGCTTTACGCGAAAACCACCTGATTCCGGTCTGTTTCACCTCGGCCAAGACGGGTGCTGGCATTGCCGAGTTGCTGGATATTATCGCCAAACTCGCACCCAATCCGCTGGAAAGCACACCACATCCCTTTATCCGCCATAAGGGCGAGAAAACCGTGGAAACCTGGGCTACCCCCGACCCCGACAAGCCTTTGCTGGCGAATGTGTTCCATGTCGAATTCGACCCGTTTGTCGGCAAGCTGGCCTTGCTGCGCGTGCATCAGGGCAGCCTGAAGCTGGGCAACCAGGTGCTGGTTGGTGCTGAAGGCAGGTCGGTGAAAATTGCCCACCTTTACCGCTTGCAAGGCAAGGAGCGGATTCCTGTCACGCAGGCTATGCCGGGCGATATTTGTGCGGTCGCCAAGATCAGCGAAATCGAGCCTGACGCCATTTTGCATGAACAGCATGAGGATGACGGCATCGAGGTTTCCCGCATGAGCCTGCCTACGCCGCTGGTTGGCTTTGCCTTACGGGCCAAAAAGCGCGGCGATGAGCAGAAACTGTCGGATGTGTTGCACAAGCTGGTGGCGGAAGACCCCTGTTTGCGCATTGAATACGATACGGTCGCCAATGAAACCGTGCTGCGTGGGCTGGGTGATTTGCACCTGCGCATCGCTTTGGAACGCATGGATAAGCAGTTCCACCTTGAAGTGGACGCCGCCCCGCCCCGGATTCCTTACCGCGAAACCATCACCCAGTCGGTGCAGGTGCAGTATCGGCATAAAAAGCAGACCGGTGGGGCCGGGCAGTTCGGCGAAGTGCAGATTGAAGTGGAGCCGCTGGAACGGGGTGCCGGTTTTGAATTTGTCAGCCGGGTCACGGGCGGGGCGATTTCCGGCTCATTGATTCCGGCGGTGGAAAAGGGTGTGCGTCAGGTACTGGCCTCTGGCGCTATCAGTGGCCACCCGCTGATGGACATCCGGGTAACGCTGCTGGACGGCAAGATGCATTCGGTGGATTCCAAGGAAATTGCCTTCGTGATGGCAGGGCGCAAGGCATTCATGCAAGCGGTTGCCGAGGCCAGCCCGATTATCCTGGAGCCAGTGGTTGATCTGGAAGTAACGGTTCCTGCCGCTGCGATGGGTGACATTTCCGGCGATCTGGCAACCCGTCGTGCCCAGATTCATGATGCACAAGCCGATGCAAGCGGCAGCAACATGATCATTCAGGCCAAAGTGCCGCTGGCAGAGCTGGAGGATTATGCCTCACGCCTGAATTCACTGACCGGCGGCGAAGGTAGCTGGGCTATCCAGTTCAGCCATTACGAGCCGACCACGGACAAGACCCAACAGGAGCTGATGGCGCAATACAAGGCTGTGGAGGACTGAATATTTGCAGTCGTGTCCATTTTTTTCATTCCTCTTGCATCCAGATAGGGGTAGTTTGCGTAAAATGGAGAACTTCCTGAGGTAACAAACAGCAGGAAGTTACCCTTTTACCAACGGCAATAATGGAGTAAGTGTAATGACAAGCAATAAACAATTGATGGCTACCACCCTGATGGCATTGGGTATGGCTGCGGCCAGCGGTATCGTGACGGCTGCCGACGACAAGCCGGAAATGGAAAAGTGCGGCGGCATCGTCAAGGCTGGCATGAATGATTGCGGTGCCAATGGCCACGCATGCGCGGGTCAGGCCAAGGTTGACAACGACCCCAAGGAATGGATCAAGCTGCCCAAAGGCACTTGTGACAAAATTGCTGGTGGCGTTGTCATCGATGCTGAAGACATGAAAATGAACTGATCATTATGACCAGCCAGATAACAGGGTGTGGTGTCGGTCTGCGTTTCCAGCATGTCGACCGTATTGTGGATGAAAAGCCCCACATCCCGTGGCTGGAAATCCTTACCGATAATTACCTGCTGCCCGGTAGCGTGCAGCAGGATTATCTGCTCGAAATTGCCCGGCATTATCCCCTCACATTCCACGGTGTCGGCATGTCGCTGGGTTCCACCGATCCCCTTGATGTTGAGTATTTCCAGCGGGTCAGGGTACTGGCAGACCGGGTGAACCCTGCCTGGGTGTCTGATCACCTGTGCTGGACTTCGGTGCATGGCATGGTTACGCACGACCTGATTCCACTGCCTTACACCGAGGAAACCATCCGCCACGTTGCCGCCCGCATCCGTCAGGCGCAGGATATGCTCGGGCGAGGGTTGGTGATCGAAAACGTTTCCAGCTACCTGCAATACAAGCAGTCGGTCATGCCGGAATGGGAATTTTTCTGCGCAGTGGCGGAAGAGGCCGACTGCGGCATGTTGCTGGATGTGAACAATATCTACGTCAGCGCCTGCAACCACGATTTCGACCCGATTGATTACCTGGATGCAATCCCGCCGCAACGGGTGCAGGAAATCCATTTGGCCGGTTATGAAGACCGGGGGACGCATTTGCTCGACACCCACGGCTACCCGGTGACGCAACCGGTGTGGGAATTGTATGCGCAAGCGATCCGCCGGATCGGCCCGGTTCCCACCCTGATCGAATGGGACAACAACGTGCCGCAACTGGAAACCCTGCTGGCGGAAGCCGCTAAAGCCAGCGAGGTGCAAGCCCGTGTCCTTGCCTGATTTGCAAAGCCGTTTCATCGCCGCCATTTTTGACCGCGAGCAACGCGCGCCCGCCGCCGAACTGGTGTGCGATCATGCTGAGCTGGATGCGGCGCAACGGGTCGGCATTTACCGCAACAGCGTGCACGGTGTCTTGCTGCAATACCTCGGCTCCCTGTATGAAGTTTGCCAGCAATTGGTGGGTGAAGAATTCTTCGCGCGCCTGTCCGATGAATACGTGGATCATGCGCCGCCGACCCGCCCGTTTTTGGCGGAATACGGGGGTGGTTTGGCCGCTTTCATGCGCCAGCACCAAGCCATGCAATCCATGCCCTGGCTGGCTGATGTGGCACAACTGGAATGGGCACGTCATCAGGCGTGGAATGCCGTCAACCAGCCCGCATCCGACTTCACCCAAATCATGATGCTGGATGATGAGCAGCAGGCAAGTCTCTGTTTTCAAATGCCTGTTTCGGCGCAACTGGTGCATTCTGCCTATGCTGTCCATCAGCTCTGGCTGGCGCACCAACCGGAGGATTTTCCTGGGAAACTGGCTCTGGAAGACATCCATATTCAGCAGCCTGCCCATGTGCTGGTATGGCGGCTGGGCAGGAAATTGCAGCAGGCAGCACTGAATGAAACCGGCTGGAATTTCCTCACTGCCGTGCAACAGGGCGATACCTTGCCAGTGCTGACGGAGCGGTTTCAGGAACAGCTTCCCGGCTTGCTGAGCAGCGCTGTGCAACGCGGCTGGATATTGTCTTATTCAACGGGCAGGAACTGATGCCCCTGACTGCCAGTCAAATTGCATATCGATAACCATGCAAGAAGGAGTAGCAGCTCATGTCATTTATTCGTGTCGGAGGAATTGTCCTGATGTCCAGCCTGTTGCTGAGCGCCTGTATGCCGCCGGATATGGTGAACGGAGGGGTGATAGGCGGGCCATGGGTGAATCCGTGGGCACCGCCACAACAACCGCCGGTTTATGCGGAGCCGGATGTGGACGTTTACAAATATCAGGGTTCCCGCCAGTGTGAGGGCGGTGGTGTGCCGATGGCTTCCATGCAGCAGCAATTGCAGATGGCAGGCGTACAGATAAAAGGCAGTTCCTGCGGGATGGATGGGCGCATGTACCCGGCGTTCTGCGGTGGCGCGGATGGGCGGATCAATATCTTTACCATTCCGGCCAGTAACGTCAACGCCGCGCTGGGGCAGGGGTTTGCGCCACTGGGCAATTTGCCGGGGGCGCAGCGCAGCAGTTGCTTTAGCGGTGGCACATCCAGCAGCAGCTACTACGATGCAGCTACGCCATCCACTACTTACCCCTACAGCGGCAGTAGTGGTGACGCTTCCTACTATTCGTATTAATGCTCTGCCAGTTCACGCACCTGATCGGCGGTGAGGAGGAATACGCCCTCGCCGCCGCGCTCGAATTCCAGCCAGTGGAACAGTACGTCGGGGTAGGCTTCCTGTAGCGCATACTGGCTGTTGCCGACTTCCACCACCAGAATCCCGTTTTCGCTCAGATGATCCGCTGCATCACGCAGGATGCGGCGGGTATGATCCAGCCCGTCATGCCCGGAAGCCAGTGCCAGATTGGCTGGTTCGTGCAGGAATTCGGCAGTGAGGGCGGCCATGTCACGATCATCCACATAGGGTGGGTTGCTGACAATGATGTCGTACTTGCGCCCTTGCAGGCTGTCGAACAGGTCGGATTGTATTGCTTCTGCCTGCCCGACAAGGTTGTGGCGTTCGATATTGATGCGGGCAACATCCAGCGCATCTGCCGAGATGTCGCTCAAGTCAACTTGCGCATGGGGGAAAGCATAGGCGCAGGCAATGCCGATACAGCCGCTTCCAGTGCAAAGGTCAAGTATGTTGTGAACTTCGTGCGGCTCCAGCCACGGCGCAAACTGCTTTTCGATGTATTCCGCAATCGGCGAACGCGGGATCAGTACGCGCTCATCCACGTAAAAGGGCAGGCCGAGGAACCAGCCTTCGTTGGTAATGTAAGCGGCGGGCTGGCGGGTTTCCACCCGCTGGCGGATGATCCCGGCCACTGCTTCACGCTCACTGCTGGTCAGGCGGCTGTCGAAATACAGGTCGGGCGTATCCACCGGCAGGTGCAGGGTGTGCAGCACCAGATAGGCGGCTTCGTCAAACGGGGAAGCCATGCCGTGCGAGAAGCTCAGCTCGGCATCAGCGAAGCGGCTTGCACCCCAGCGGATGTAGTCCTTGATGGTTAGCAGTTCAGAATGATCGAAGTCCATGTTATTGACACATTGCGGTAAAATTGCCGTATCATCCCGCATTTCCACGCAATACTCCAACACCAATGAACATCACCGACATCCTGAAATCCTGGCCACTCTACATCCTGCCGCACCACTTCATTTCCCGGCTGGTTTTCCGTCTGACCCGCATCCAGTGCCCGACCGTTGTGCCCGGCGCGATTCGCCTGTTCAGCGACATTTTCAAGGTCAATCTGACCGAGGCGGTTAACCCCGATCCGGAAAGTTACAAGACTTTCAACGAGTTTTTTACCCGTCCGCTGAAGCCGGAACTGCGTCCGCTGGCGGAAGGTGCAAACGTGCTGGCCAGCCCGGTGGATGGGCGTATCAGCCAGATGGGCAAGATTGAGGAAGGGCGGATTTTCCAGGCCAAGGGGCATTATTATTCAGCGCTGGAATTGCTGGGCGGGGATGAAAAGCGTGCCGCGCCGTTCATGAATGGCCAGTTCATGACCATTTACCTGTCGCCACGCGATTACCACCGCATCCACATGCCGCTTTCCGGCAGCTTGACAGAGCAGGTGTATGTGCCGGGAAGATTGTTCAGCGTGGCAGGGCATACTGCGCGCACCATTCCACGTTTGTTTGCGCGTAATGAGCGGGTCGTCGCCATGTTCGACACTGAATTCGGCAAACTGGCAATGGTGCTGGTCGGGGCAATCAATGTTGCTGCCATCGAAACCGTGTGGGACGGGCTGGTGACGCCACCGCAGGGCTGGGGCGTCAAGCGCCAGACATTCCCGGATGTGGTGCTGGAAAAAGGCGCGGAAATGGGCCGTTTCAATATGGGTTCCACCGTCATCCTGTTGCTGGAAAATGCCGATATGCAGTGGGAAAAGGGGCTGGCGGAAGATAAACCCCTCAAGCTGGGCGAACATTTGGCAAGCCTGTGAAATTTCCGCTGGCCGGGTCTACACTCTGGGGAATTGCGAGCCTTGGAGGGAACCGGGATGTTACCAAATCTGATTTCAATCATTACCATGACAACCAGCATGATGCTGACGCCTGTGCTGCTGGCTGCCAATGACACGCCCGAACAGGGTTTGTCGCCTACCCAACCGTATGTGGCAGTCGGCAAGGATGTCAGTGGGCAAAATTTTGACAGTGCAAATCTGGAGCTGGCCAATTTCAGTGGCGCAACAGCAGAGAGGGCGAGTTTCCGCAATGCCAGTCTGGCCTATGCCAATCTGAGCATCGCCAAACTGAATGGCGCTGACCTGACTGGAGCCAACCTGAAATTCGCCCTGATCGAATACACTGAACTGGAAAATGCTGTTGGTCTGACCCCCGCGCAACTGGCGGAAGCCTGCATCCCCAAAGCCACCGAAGAGGAAAAGTTGATGGTGGAAGGCTTTGACCCGGTAGCATACAAACAACCGGAAGGGTGTCTGATCTGGGAACATGTTCCGCGCGGTTAATACATATGGTTACAGGGTAAGGTGGGAATGTCGCTATTGAATCAGGAATGGCAGGCGTGGCTGGATAACAACCTGATGCGCGGCTGCAATGTCGGTGAGCTTTACAGGATGATGCGTGACAACGGTTTTGCTGTTGGCACGATCAGGCAAATGATGGGGGATGCTTATCCCGACGGCATTGAGTCGCTGGAGCCTACATCCAGCGTGGACTATTTGTCGCTGGCCGGGACTCTGGAAGTGCATGGGCAGCAGGCTGGCGTGCAGCGTTTCGATACCAACCTGCTCCAACTCTATACCATTGAGCACTTCCTGACACCTGAGGAATGCGCGCGGGTGATCGCCTTGGCGGAAGCAAAGCTGCGCCCTTCCACCGTTACGCATTTCAATGGCGACGCTGCTTTCCGCACCAGCGAGACTTGCCATCTGGATGATACGGGCGATGCATTCATCCGTTATATTGATGAGAAAATTGCCAAAACCCTGGGTGTCCGCTTGCCATATTCGGAGCCGATTCAGGCGCAAAGCTATCAGGTCGGGCAGGAGTTCAAGCCACACCACGATTATTTCACCCCCAATACCGATGTTTATACCGAGTTTGCGGGCAAGGCCGGGCAACGCACCTGGACATTCATGATCTACCTCAATGACACGCCCAAAGGTGGTGGGACGCATTTCCTGTTTCTGGATCACGTCTTCTACCCAAAACAGGGCATGGCTGTTGTCTGGAACAACCTGTTTCCGGATGGCACGCCCAACCGTCATACCCTGCACCACGGCATGCCAGTGGAGGAGGGCAAAAAGGTCATCATTACCAAGTGGTTCCGCGAGAACGGTGTCGGCCCGATGTTTTACGCTGAAGATGGGCTGCTGGAATAAGCGTTTGCAGTCCCTCGGCCACTGTTTTCGCCGGGCATGACCAAGGCGAGGATTTCCCAGCCTGCTGCCGGTTTCGCCGTATTTTTTTCCATCATCACGAACAGCCTGCCCTTGCTGCTTTTTGCAAACAGCGGGATGGCCCTGTCCCCATGCTGTTGCAGGTAGTCTGCGTAGCCAAAGCTTTCTGTCAGGCGGGTTTTGCGGATTTCCGCTCCTTTGCCCAGCCACTTCATCAGGTAGGAGTAGTGGTACTGGTTGCCGAACA
Organism: Gammaproteobacteria bacterium; assembly: GCA_018822845.1. Taxonomy (GTDB): domain Bacteria; phylum Pseudomonadota; class Gammaproteobacteria; order Thiotrichales; family Thiotrichaceae; genus Thiothrix. The sequence goes on from JAHJJD010000040.1 coordinate 12,914, forward strand.
GGCAGTTGGCGATGCGCAGGGTTTCGTTGCGCGGCAAGCCTTTGGAAGGGCACAGGCTGAACACGTTCTGCTTGCCGAATTCACGCCGGAAACGCAGCGCCGACAGCTGGTTGTTTTCATCCCGTGCGGAAATCGCAATCAAGCGCCCCAAACCGACCAGATCCAGATGGCGGTCGGCATGTTCCGAAGTCACGTCGCCGTAGTAGGTATCCAGCCCGGCCATGCGTGCATCCCGAACCTTTTCCCAACTGGTGTCAGCAACCAGTACGCGGAAACCTTCCTCTTTCAAGGCAACACCAATCGCCCGACCCACCGGGTTTGCCCCGACGATCAGGAAACCATGCGGTTCCGGTTCCGATACCTTGAGCATATTGGCCAGCAGCCGGGCAGTCGCACTCTGGAAAATGACTGTGCCGATGATGAGCATGAAGGTCAGTGGCGCGAGCAGGTGTGCATCCAGTGTGCCGAGCTGTTCCAGTTTCAGGGTGAAAATCGCGCTGACGGCGGCGGCCACGATGCCGCGTGGGGCAATCCAGCCCAGCAGGAATTTTTCCTGCCATTTCAGCGAGGAACCCTGGGTGGAAATGAAAATTTTCAGCGGGCGGGCGATGAACTGTACGCCAAGGAAGACTAAAACCCCGGCCAGGCCGATTTCCGCAAACTGGTCAAAATCGATGCGTGCGGCCAGAATGATGAACAGTGCAGAGACCAGCAGGATGGTCAGGTCTTCCTTGAACGAGAGGATTTCCTCAATATCCAGCCCTTTGGTATTGGCCAGCCAGATGCCCATGATGGTGACCGCCAGCAGGCCGGATTCTTCGCTCAAGGTGTTGGCCAGCACATGCACGCCGATGACCAGGGTCAGCGCTACCAGGTTTTGCAGGTATTCTGGTACCAGATGTTTTTGCAGGATGCTGCCCAGTACCCAGCCACCGGCAATACCGGCAGAAATACCGCTCAGCAGGGTCAGGCCAAAGGTCATCAGGACGTGGGTAAACTGGTCGCCGCTTGAGCCTGATACGGCCACGATGTATTCAAATACCAGTACCGCCAGCAATGCGCCAATCGGGTCGATGAGGATGCCTTCCCAGCGCAGGATTTGCGAAATGCGGTTGTTGGGGCGGATGGTGCGCAGCATCGGCACAATAACGGTTGGCCCGGTCACTACCATGATGGCACCAAACAGCCAGGAAAGCGGCCACGGAAAACCCACCAGGTAATGCGCCAGCAGGGTAACGGTGATCCAGGTCGACAGCATTCCAACCGATAGCATGTTGAGTACGACGCGCTGGATGCCCTGCAACTGGTGAAAATTGAGCGTCAGGCTGCCTTCAAACAGGATGACGGCCACCGACAGGGAGGCCAGTGGAAACAGCAAATCCCCGAACAGGGCATCCGGCTCCAGCCAGCCGCTTACAGCAGGCCCCAGAATGATGCCGGTCAATAGCAGGAACAGGATGGCAGGCAGTTTTAGCCACCACGAAACAATCTGGCTCAGCAGGCCGAGACCAATAATACTGGCTAACACGAGGGTAATATGTTCACTCATGGGTTGGTTCCCTGATTTTGTATTCCTTATAATCCGTTCTTCTTCTTATCACGCAAGTATGACAACCCGATGAAAAACTACCAGCAAGCATTTCTTGAGTTCGCGATGGCGCAAGGCGTCCTGAAGTTTGGCGAATATACCCTGAAATCAGGCCGCATCAGCCCTTACTTCTTTAATGCGGGCCTGTTCCAGACCGGTTCAGCCCTGTCCCAACTGGGCAAGTTTTATGCGCAGGCCATTGTGGATTCCGGGCTGGAGTTCGACATGCTGTTCGGGCCTGCCTACAAGGGCATCCCGCTGGCAGCCGCTACCGCGATGGCTTTGTATGAACATCACGGCAGGGATTACCCTTACGCCTTCAACCGCAAGGAAGCCAAGGATCACGGTGAAGGTGGCACGATTGTCGGTGCAGCCCTGCAAGGCCGGGTGCTGGTGGTGGATGATGTGATGACGGCTGGCACGGCGATTCGTGAATCCGCTGACATCGTGGCGGCGCAGGGGGCGCAAATGGCCGGTGTAGCCATTTCCCTCGACCGTCAGGAACGCGGCAAGGGCGAACAGTCTGCGGTGCAGGAGGTGGAAGCGCTTTACGGCATTTCCGTCATCAGCATCGTCGGCCTCAAGGAGGTCATCAATTATGTTGGCGGCAGCCTGAACGATCCGGTCTTGCTCGACAGGATACAGGCTTACCGCAACCAGTACGGTATCTGATTCAGGGCGCAAACCGCGCATTCAGTTGCAAGCCTTGTGAATCCTGCCTGCCGTGATCTTCAGGCGGGATCCATTTGCTCATGCATATCTGGCTGGTTACACACGGGTCGGTCAGGGTTTGCAGAAACGCAACCAGGTTTTGCACGTCTTCCTGTTTATAGGAATGCCCGGCGATGTCGGTGTTTTCCCCCAGCATTTCGCGCAGGTTCTGTTGGTATTGACCGGTCTGGATGTTCGGCTGTTTCAACTGGGCGGTGTTGTAGTGCAAGGCAGACTGGAACGGGTTGAGCATGTGCTCCACCATGTTGCCAAGCGATGTGTAAGCGCCATTATGCCCCCATGGGCCGGTCACTTCCACATTCAGCAGGGTGGGGGTGCGGAAGCGGAATTTGTCTTCCGGCTTACCCGTCACTTGCCAGCGTCCGTAATCCTGCTGCGCGTCCTTGTCCGGTTTGCCATTACCGGGGCCAATGGGTGGCATCAGGACGTTGCGGAACTGTTCGTCGGTGAAAAAGTCTCCACTATGGCAGGATGCGCAGGCAAAGCCGCCTTCGTCATGGTTGCGGAAAAACAGTAGCGCGCCCTGTTTGGCCTGGCTGCTGATGGCATCCAGTTTGCCTTCTACATAGCTTTTCCAGGGGTTGTTGAGGAACACCTGGGAGCGTTCGTATTCGGCTAGTGCGGCGGAAATATTCTGCTCGGTGATCAGCTCGCTCGCCGCTGCGTCGGGTTTGCCGTAAGCCTCACGGAATGCAGCCAGCCAGCGGGCGCTTTCCCGTGCTTCAAGGGGCGTGCCGGTTTTGCCATAACCGCCCAGGCGTTCTGCCAGCGGCTCCCGGCAGGACTGGGGCGTGCCGCCAGCATCAAAGCTTTCACCACGCATTTCATGATTGGAGGTTACCGGGAAACGTGCCTGTGCCTGTACCAGGTTGCCGCCAGCGTTCGGGTCGGTGTCAGGGTAGGCGACATCCGGCGTGTGGATGCCGCTGCTGGTTTTTTCCACCCGCCCGTCATGAAACATGAAATGCTGCCACAAACCGATGTTGAAAGTGGTGGGGGCATTGCGCGGTACTCCCGGCGAACGGTTGCCCTGCAATAGCCGCTTGTGCCCGAGGACGTCAGGGTCTTCTGCATCCACACCAATCGAGAGGGAGAGGTTATCCCCACCACCCAGCAGCGGATGATGGCATGAGGCACAGGCCACATCCAGATTACCGGAGAGGGTCTTGCTGAAAAACAGTTGCATTCCCAGTTGTGCCAGCGGTGCGCCGATAGCGGGCAATTCCCGGCCCTTAAGCGGGTCGCCGGTCAATTGCTGCCTTTGGATAAGCTGCCCGAGGGCGACATCCATTCCAGATCTCAGCACGGGAGCACTGCTGTTGGTGGGGATGTGGGCATCAACCTGAGGGGATGAATTGTTGTCGCAACCTGTCAACAGCAACAGGACGCAAACCAGCATGGTAAGATAATACTGCATGATCATATTGGGGGTTGTTATATGACATAAGCATTATCTCATTGCTGTAGATCAAGCTGTGATAGGGCTTGTCTGGCTAACCCTACCATTTGGTGTATTCTGTCAAAGGTTCTATGGGTTTAGAATCTGTCATGTATTAAAAACAAGTCACTGTCTCATTTTGAGAGTTTAATGGAGAGTAAAATGTCTAAGATAGCAGGGATTTTCATCCTGGGGGTGTTGGCAGGTTGGTTAATTGAGTGGATATTCGTCCGACTGTTTGTGCCCAATCCAAAGAAAAAAGTTGAAGCAGCCCTACAGACTGCCCGCAAAGAAAATGAAGTATTGCAAAAACAGGTTCGCGAATTGCAGGCTTCGACTGCGGCCCCACAGGTGGCAGTGGCAGCCAAACCGGTAAAGCCTGAAGTAGTCGCTGAAACTGCACCAGTAGAGCCTGTGCCAGCAGTGGTAGCAACTGTGGCTGAAGTGGCTGAAGTGGCTGAATCCGCTCCGGCAGAACCTGAAATTCAAGCCGAGCCGACAGTTGAATCAGTTGAACCCACCCCATCCGCAGCTGTTGAAAATGGCGCAGATGATCTGACCAAACTGAGTGGAATAGGGCCGAAACTGGCGGAAGCCATGAAAGCGGCTGGCATTAATCGTTTTGGTCAGGTTGCCAGCATGGGTGCTGATGAAGTGGGTGAGCGTCTGGCCACCAGCGGCATCCGTTATAGCAAGACCGTTGCGGAAAGCTGGGCTGCCCAGGCAAAGCTGGCAGAGACAGGCGACTGGGGTGGTTTGAAGCGTTTGCAGGCTTCCCTGAAAGCCTGATGTCCGGAAATCAATAAACCAAGCAAAAGCGCCCGCTTTAGCGGGCACTTACATTACATACTGGAAACCAGACTGATTCTCTATCAGAGCAGGTTATGGCGCTTCAGCTTGGTGCGCAGGGTGGCACGGTTAATGCCTAGACATTGCGCAGCACGGGACTGGTTACCATGAGTGTAGCGCATCATGATTTCCAGCATGGGGCGCTCTACTTCGTCCAGCACGAGACGATAAATATTGGTCGCGTCGTGATCACCCAGGGTATCCAGGTAATCCTGCAACGTGCGGCTGACGGTTTCTGACAGTGAAGAATCCAGGCCAATTGTACGAGAAGATGTGTTCGTCATGTTTATGCAACCTTTATTAGTGTATTTTGTCAGCTCGATCATACCTGAGAAAAGATGAACGGTAGCCAACTATTATTCAGGATATTTATGCCGAATATCCATTTTCGGGAACATTCAGACATTTATATATCCGCTTCATAAAAATAATGAATAGCCCTGATGTGCTCCATTGCAACCTGCTGTCAGATGTAGACCTCCTGCATTTCCTGTAAGTTCCGATGTTTTCGGGAACTTGCCAAGCATGCGGAACATCTGCAACTGACTTCAGGGTGCGCGCCCGGCCATCAGGCCATCGGTTTGCGTATACTCAATGGTGAACGCCTGCAAAATACCCGCACCAGCAACCCGTTGCCCGGCTGGAAATAGCATTTGGCTAGAACCAGTCATCAAGGGAACCCGTCCGCGATTTTTGCTTTACCAACAGCCCATGTTTGCCATTGAACATGAGTTTGTTATTAACATCCATAAACGCACACCTTGGATAAAAGAGTACCATTAGGAGAACGAAAAACTATCATTTTTGGATAAGCGGAGCAAAAAACATGCGCGAGTGGGTGATTAGTACCCGACAAACGGTCATTTTCCATAAGGCAAACGTTTTTCACCAATAACTCCCTTGTTTATTTTGTTTGAAAAATAGCCACATCAAATAAAGACCAAACAATATTATAACGGGAAAAGTCAGTTGCGGAAGACCCAGGCCAAATAGCGAAAAACTAACCTCGGTACACTCGGCCCCACTGCGGAATAAAGTTTCGGTCCATTGCCCCTGGGGCAGGAACTCGATGAAACGGTCCAGCGTGATTTCCAGCCCTGGGCCGCAGGAAGCAGCTTCATCTTTCGGCAGGCTCAGCAGCCATACGTGGCGCACGGCAACGCCGATGCTGCCTGCCGCACCCAGCACCAGCAACAGGCCGTAAATCCTGTCGATAATGCCTTGCGGGTTATGCAGAAAGGCCAGCAGGCCAATCAGGCCGATAAACATGATGGCAATGCGCTGGAAGATGCATAGCGGGCAGGGTTCCAACCCAACCACCAACTGGAAAAACAGGGCCATGCCCAGCATTGCCAGACAAAACAGGAAAACAAACAGGTAGTGCGGGCGTTTGTTCATGATCAATTTCTCCATTTGATTATTTTTCATGCGCTAATTATATGCCAGATCGGCAGAAAAGCTGCGCTCATGCAGCATTTTCCTGGACAGCTTCGGGCTTGCTTTTGGCACTCTTGCTGCCGTTACGCAACAGGTTTCCGGCAGTGCGGAAATGATCGGCCTGACCTTCCAGAACCAGGGTGTCACCTGCCTGTAAACGCATGTCGGGATCCGGCTGGTCACCACGAATATCACCCCGTCGCAGGGTTTTGATGCTCACGCCCAGGCGTTGCAGGTTCAGTTCGGAAATCGCCTTGTCGCAAGCATAATCACCGCTTTGCAGGGTGAGGGTGTGGAGGAAGCTTTCCCCGCGATCCTGAATCGTTTTGGCCTTGTCGCCATGGTGGTAACTGCGCAGGAACCGGTAGTTATCCTGCCGGATGCTGGCGGTGATTTCCAGCAACTCATCGGGCTTGGAACCAAGCTGTTGCAGCATGCGTTCCGCGACCATCACGGTGGCTTCCATCGGTTCATGCAAAACAGTGGCGGAAAGGGCTTCCAGTGCCGGGGTCTGGCGGTCATCGCGGGTGCGCACCAGGATCGGGATGTCGGCTTTTTCCTTGCGGGCAGCTTCAGTGATGTGTTTGGCGACCTCAATGTCAATGACGGTAATGATTACCATGCGGGCGCGGTACAGACCGGCAGCAATCAGGATTTCCGGGCGGGTCGCATCGGCAAACCATACCGGGTCGCCTGCGTCACTGGTTTCCTTTACGATCAGGGGGTCGAGGTCTAGCGCGATGAACGGAATCCCCTGCGAATCCAGCAGCCGGGCCAGACCTTGCCCCATGCGCCGGTAGCCGCAAATGATGACGTGATTTTCCACATCCCTGACTTCCAGGCTGAAGTCGTGGGCATCCTTGTAGCGTTGGCGCAGGTAGCTGTCAGCCAGCAGTTTCCGCGTCAGGGTGTCATTGTGGCGGATGATGACCGGGGAAAGTGCCATGCTGATGATGATGGCTGCCAGTACGGTCTGCGATTCATTGGCAGTCAGCATGCCATTGCTCAAGGCCAGTGCCAGCAGGGCAAAGCCGAATTCGCCGCCTTGCGCCAGTACCATGCCGGTACGCAGGGCAGTGCCGTTATCGGCGGAACAGGCGCGCGCCAGTATTGCCACCAGCAGGGTCTTGCCGACCGTCAAGCCCAGCACCAGCAGCAGGATCGGTTGCCACAATTCCGGCAGCACCGCTACATTGAGTTTGGCTCCCACCGTGATGAAGAAAATACCCATCAGGATGTCACGGAACGGGCGGATTTCAGTTTCGATCTGGTGCTTGTATTCGGTTTCGCTCAGCAACATGCCAGCCAGGAATGCGCCCAGCGCCAGCGACAGGCCGAGGGAAGCCGTTACCCACGCAGCGGTCAGAGCCACCAGCAATATGGTGATATTGAACAGTTCGGTTGATTGCGCGCGGGAAATGTAGTGGAACAACGGGCGCAAGGTGTAATGCCCGATTACCAGCATGAGGACAAACAGCGCCCCGGCAGCCCCGACATTCAGCAGGATTTCCAGGACGGTTTTGCTTGCGGCATTTTCGCCGGACAGGACTGGAATCATCACCAGGAATGGTACTACCGCAATGTCCTGAAACAGCAGGATGCCCAGCGCCAGTTGCCCGTGGCGGGCGCGCATTTCCGCCTGGTCGGTCAGTTGTTTGACCACGATGGCGGTTGACGACATGGCCATTGCTCCGGCAGCGATCAGCGCCCCTTTCCACGCCATGCCGAAGAAAACCAACACGCCCAGCCCGCCCAGGGTTGAGAGGATAACCTGCATCCCCCCCAGGCCGAGGATGGTGCGGCGCATCGCCATGAATTGCTGGACAGAAAATTCCAGGCCAATCGCAAACAGCAGGAATACGACACCCACCTCGCCCATGAAGGCGAAGTCTTCATTTTCCTTTACCCATTCAAGTGCGTATGGGCCGGTCAGTGCGCCCACCAGCAGATAGCCGAGAATGGGTGGCAGATTGAATTTCCGGAAAGCAGCAACAGCCCCAACCGACAGCACCAGCAGCAGCAGGATGCCGTGTAATATTTCAATGGTATGTTCCACATGAGCCCCTTTGCACAAGCAGAGGTTTTTTTACTATCGTTAACACAGCTATTATGCTGGAAATTTGCGGTAATGTGCCCCAATTGTTTGTATTTTGCTCATGAAGAAACGTTCTGTCTGGTTAAGCGTTGTTTTGTACCTGTGGGTCGGGCCGGTATCACTCCTGTGCCTGCCACTGGCGTTGCTGGCCAAATGGACGGGCGGTGGCTACTGCGTCCATTCCGGCGTGCTGGAAATATGGGGGGGAAGGGTGGGCGCATGGCTGGATAACGGTTTGCCGTTTCTCGGTGCTGTTAATGCTTTCGCCATGGGGCATGTGGTGGTGGGCGTTTCACCTGAACATCTGGACAGCAGCCGGGTGCATGAACGTACCCATGTTGCGCAGTTTGAGCGTTGGGGATTTTTCTTTCCGCTGGTTTATCTGCTGGCCGGTTTGTGGGTCAGGCAGCAGGGCAAACACATGTATTGGGATAATCCCTATGAAGTTGAGGCGCGGGAGGCAGCGCAGGTGGCCATTAGCCGGATTCCGCCCGGATAACGTGTTCCCACCCCGCAACCCAGTCCACGCCAACCTGCTGGTCAATGCTGTAGTCGAAATCGGGGTCATCTTCGTCAAAGAATTCATGCGCCGTAACGGTTTGGCCGTTTTCGAGCTGGATATGGGAATTAAGCGTCTGGCCGGTATAGTTGCGTTCCAGCACCTTGCCGGGGAAACCTTGCCGTTCACGGTTGTCAGCGCGGCAGTCGATGCGCAGGTCTTCCGGGCGCAGGATGACGTTGACCCGTTCACCCGGTTCGAAACGCTGGTCAGTGCGGATTTCCTTTTCAATGCCCAGAATCTGCGCCATATAGTGATATTCGCTGGTTTCCCGCAGAATTTCGGCAGCAAACACATTGCTTTCACCGATGAAACGGGCAACAAACATATTGCAAGGGGATTCGTAAATTTCACGCGGCGTGCCGACCTGCTGAGCCTGTCCGTTATGCATGACCAGCACGCGGTCGGACATGGAAAGTGCTTCTTCCTGATCGTGGGTGACGTAAATGAAGGTGATGCCCAGTTTGCGCTGCAACTGCTTGAGTTCGATCTGCATTTGCTGGCGCAGCTTGTAATCCAGCGCACTGAGGGATTCGTCCAGCAGCAACACCCTGGGGCGGTTGACCATGGCGCGCGCAATCGCGACCCGCTGTTTCTGCCCACCGGAAAGCTGGTGCGGCTTGCGGCTGGCGAAATCGGTAAGTTGTACGGTAGCCAGCGCTTCCGCCACCCGTTCGGCCTGTTCCTGCTTGCTTACACCCGCCATTTTCAGCCCGAACGCCACGTTGTCGAATACGCTCATGTGCGGAAACAGTGCATAACTCTGGAAAACGGTGTTCACCGGGCGCTTTTCCGCCGGAATCTGGCTGATGTCCCGCTCGTTGAGCAGGATTTTCCCCTCATCCGGCTGCTCGAAACCGGCAATCAGGCGCAGGACAGTGGTTTTGCCGCAGCCGGATGGCCCCAGCAGGGTAAAGAACTCGCCATCAAGGATGGTCAGGTCAAAGCCTGTGAGTACTTCCTGCGCATCAAAGCGTTTGGTAATGCCGGAAAGGGTGAGGATAGGTGTTTTAGTCACAGTGTCAGCATCCAGAACAAGGTGAAAAACAGCGGTTGATGCAGCATGTAAACCAGCAGGCTGTGCCGCCCTAGCCACAACAGCGGTTTTGCCCATAGCTGTTGTTGCAGGGGGTAGCGGAAAACAGGTATCCGCCTGATGTGCTGCCCGATAAAAACGCCGATTAGCATAACCCCAAACCACGGCAGCAGGGGAGCATAATCTTCGGTAGTCGGCGAGTGGGTCATGAGGCCGACCCATTGCAGCCAGGGGTGGTCAAACAAGGGGTGTGAAAACAGCGCCCACAAGGCAAAGGCAGCAATGCTGGTCAGCAAGGCAGGAACGCCCGCCCGCACAAATGGCAAGGCCAGCAGGCTTGCTACCAGAATGAGATGCAGGATGCCGAAGAAAATCCAGTTTTGCGGGAAAATGGCGTAGCTGGCGGCGCTAATCAGTAGTGCGCAGGCCAGCAGGATGCCTTCGCGGCGCAGGAAAGACCGCCAGCGAATGCCGTTGCTACAGGCCAGCGCCAGACTCGCACCAGCAACACCCACAAACAGGCTGACAATCAGCACCCGCCAGTTCAATAAAAACGGGTCGTGTTGAAAATCAAGGAAGACATATCCAAACAGGTTCAGGTCGAAACTGAAATGGAATGCCATCATCATGACCACTGCCAACCCGCGCAGCGCATCCAGCAGGTCGTAACGGACATTGTTGGTGGAATTGCCTGGTGCAGGCTCTATAGGCATGGGCAAAACAGCTTGGGTGATGACCAGAAGATTCAGCCCCAACAGGAATCGAACCTGTAGCTGCCCCTTAGGAGGGGGCCGTTTTATCCATTAAACTATGGGGCCACTGAAGTGCGAGTGCGTATTCTAGCCTAATTCATCCGGTTTGACAGGTGTCTGTGCAGGTTTTACAGGATGAACGGGATCTTCCTTGACCAAATGCACGGTACGCTGCGGGAATGGCACCTCAATACCCTGTTGGCGGAAAGCCTTGTCGATGGCCAGATTGAGGTCACTGGTGACACCCAGTTTTGATTCCACATCGCGGATGAAGCAGCGTAACTCGAAATTCAGCGCATTGTCGCCAAACCCCCGGAAGAACACGTTTATCTTCATGTCACTGCGCTCTTTCAGCACTGCCGGATGGTTGTTGGCAACTTCGCGCAGGATCGACATTACCCGTTCTGTATCCGACCCGTAAGCGACGCCGATCGGGATGATGATCCTGCCGAAATTGTCGTTCAGCATCATGTTGGTCAGTTGCCCGGAAATGATTTCCGAGTTCGGCACAATGATGTCGGAACGGTCAAAGGTCTGGATGGTGGTGGAACGGATGCTGATCTCGCGTACATAGCCTTCCGCATTGCCAACCTTGATCCAGTCACCCCGGCGGATCGGGCGTTCAAACAGCAAAATCAGGCCGGAAACAAAGTTGTTGACGATGTTCTGCAAGCCGAAACCGATCCCGACTGACAGTGCCCCGGCGATGATGGCCATATTCTCGAAGTGGATGCCTGCCACCGACAGCCCCAGCAGGATTGCCAGCAGAATGCCGAGATAACCGGCAATGGTGGTGCTGGCCTCGCGTGCGCCCCGGCTAAGGCTGGTGCGGCGCAGCCAGCTTTCCGAGAAATGTTTCTTGAAAACATGGGTGAGGCTCACCAGCAGGGCGATGACCAGCAGGCCGCTGATAATGCGCAGCGGCTCCAGGGTGAAACCGGCAATTTCGATGCCGTTGGCCAGTTTGTTCAGCATCAGGGTGAAATTCTGTTCCGGCATTCCCCACAGCCGTAGCAACAGAATCAGCAGCCCGCCACCCACAACCAGGGTATTGGCCAAGCGCAACCAGATCAGGCCGGGAACGAATTGCGCCTGTTTCAGGCCCAGTTGTGCACGCAGGCGTTGTTGCCAGGCGGCGCGGCCCTCATCCAGCCCGTCGAAAATTTCTGCCGGAATCCGCAGCAGCAACCATGCGCCCAACAGCAGGAACAAGGTGCCAAATACGCCAGCAAACAGGAATGTGGCGAAATTGCGGTAGCCCAGCCACAAGCTGGCGACGGCTGTCAGCAGGGTCAGGGCCACCACCAGATGCAGGCGCAAGCGCTGGATGAACAGGAAATGGTCTGACATCAGCCAGATCAGGCGGGCCAGGGCAAAACCGATCAGGCTGCCGCAGATCATGCGCAACAGCCCTGCCACACTACTGGGGCCGCTGGTCGCGGGGTTGACAGAATCCAGCAGCGGAGAGTGCAGCATCACGCCCAGCATGGTGGTAAACAGCAGAATCCGCGTCCAGAAATGCAGCTTGCCGACGGTTTTCTGGTCAACTACCGGAATGATGCCCTCTACTTTGCTGGTCGTGCGCAGCAGCGAATGCAGGATGCCGTAGCTGAGGCTGAACAATAACAGGGTCAGCATGAACTGCTTGATGGCAGGTGCGCCCGCCGGGGAAAAATGTAACGACAACGCCGCCAATCCGGCAAACAGCACATAAGGCATGACCCGCAACAGGCTGCGCCAGACTGCCGCCAGTGTCGGGCTGGTTGCGTGGATGGGAGGAGCCTGCTGGCGGTACTGCCGCCGCTTGCGGACGCTCCAGAATAGCCCCGCCACCAGACCTGCGATTGCGTAAGCCAGTGCCATCAGCAAGCGTCGCCAGTCAACCAGTGGTGTTGTCAAGGTGTTGATCAGGGCAGTGGTTTCGCTTTTCCAGCGCCCCGGTTCCAGCAGCACACCGTACAGGTTGTCCACAAGGGTGTTGCCGGAAGCGAATAACTGCTGTTTGAGGATGGACTGGCGAGCCTGACGGGCGTCATCCAGCACGGTAATGGCGCGCAGGCTGATCAGGCGGCATTGTGACAGGGCTTTTTCGGCTTGTTGTTGGTGGGTTTCCAGTTCCTTGCGTTTGCTTTTGACTTCGGCATCTTCGTCTGGACGAGCTTCGCCAAGGCTATCAATAGCCTGTTTGGTCTGGGCCTGCTTTTGCTCAAACTGGGTGATACAGGCTTGCGCCCGCTGTTCCAGCGCGGAGGCAGTGGCGGTCAGCTCATCCAGCCGGATGAATGATTCGCCAGCCTGTTGCAGGCTGGTTTCGGCACTATCGAGCTGTTTGTTGAGCGCATCCAGCACTTCGGTGGAAAAATCTTCCTCCGCAGCGTGCAGTGGCAGTGCCAGTGATAGCAGCAAAAAAATGCGCCGGAAATGAAGCAGAAAACCCCGCATAACATCCATTTGATAGCTTATTTGTTTGCAGCATAAAGGCGTACCAGCCATTTTTCCAGTTCGATCAGTAAAAACACGCTGCTGGCAACCGCGATGATCCATAACCAGTGGTTGGTAGCCAGCGCTGCTGTGTGGAATAACGCCTGCATCGGCGGCAGGTAAGTGAAGGCCATTTGCAGCAGTAACAGCAGGGCAGACGCCCACCAGATCATCGGGTTACCGGTCAGGCCCTGCCAGTTCAGCACTGAAGCCGTCAGGTAGCGGGCTGTCAGCAGGTAGAAAATCTGGAACAGCACCACGGTATTCACTGCCAGTGTGCGTGCGGTTTCGAGCGACGCGCCGGATTGCAGCGCCAGCACAAACAGGCTGAAGGTTCCCGCCAGCATGATCAGGGAAACGAACAGGATGCGCCACATCAGCATCCGCGAGAGCAATGGTTCCTGCGGGTCGCGCGGCGGGCGTTGCATGACCCTGGTTTCGGCAGGTTCCACCGCCAGTGTCAGGGCCAGGGTAACGGTGGTGACCATATTGATCCAGAGGATTTGCACCGGGGTGATGGGCAGCATGTAGCCTGCCAGCACGGCGGCAATCACGATCAGCGCTTCGCCAAAACTGGTGGGCAGGATGAACAGGATGGCCTTTTTCAGGTTGTCGTGGACGGTGCGGCCTTCCTCGACAGCGTGGGTGATGGAGGCGAAATCGTCATCAGCCAGCACGATTTCGGCGGCTTCCTTGGCGACTTCGGTGCCGCGCTTGCCCATGGCAATGCCGACATCGGCACGGCGCAGGGCGGGGGCGTCATTTACCCCGTCGCCAGTCATGGCGATGACCTCGCCGCTGGCTTGCAGGCTTTCGACCCGTAACAGCTTGTCTTCCGGGGTGGCGCGGGCGAATACCTCGGTTGCCGCGATGTTGAGGCTGCGGGCAATGGCTTGCGCCGTTACTGCATGGTCGCCGGTAATCATTTGTACACGGATACCGGCAGCATGGCATTGCGCTACTGCGTCAAAAGCCGCTTCACCCGGTGGGTCGATCATGCCAGCCAGCCCCAGCAGGGTGAAGCCGTCTTGCAGGTCGGTAAAATCCAGTTCCCGCTTGCTGGGTGGAACCCGTTTGGCTGCCAGCGCCAGTACCCGTTGCCCCTGGTCTGCCAGCCAGTGGATGCGGGTTTCCCAGAAGTCGCTGGCAATGGGCAGGTCGAGGTCGTGCTGGCGCTGCTGCTGGCACATTCCCAACAGGCGTTCGGGCGCTCCCTTGACGTAAATGAAGGCGTGTCCGGCATGGTCGTGGTGCAGGCTGGCCATCAACTGGTGTTGCGATTCGAACGGGATGACATCGGTGCGTGGGAACAGGTGTTGCTGCTGTCTGGCTTCCAGCCCGGCCTTGAGGGCGAGGGTGATGAGCGCGCCTTCGGTCGGGTCGCCGCTGACCTGCCAGCGCCCGTCAGTTTGGTGCAGTTCGGCGTCGTTGCACAGCAGGGCGGCGCGGGCGATTTCCAGCAACACCGGGCAATCTTCCGGCTGGATCGACTGGCCAGTATTGCGGAATTCACCGTGGGGGGCGTAGCCGACGCCGCTGACACTGATGGTGGCGCTGGCTGTAACCACGTTTTGCACGGTCATTTCATTGCGGGTCAGGGTACCGGTCTTGTCGGTGCAGATGACGGTGACGGAGCCGAGCGTCTCGACTGCTGGCAGCAGGCGGATGATGGCATTGCGTTTGGCCATGCGCTGTACGCCAATCGCCAGGGCGATGGTCATGATGGCGGGCAAGCCTTCCGGAATGGCGGCGACAGCCAGCCCGACCGCCGCCAGCAGCATGTCGGTAGGGGAATCACCATGCACCAGCACGCCAAACAGGAAAGTGGCGATGGCAATCAACAGGATGGCGATAGTCAGTTGCTGGCCGAAGCGGGCAAGCTGGCGCATCAGGGGTGTTTCCAGCTTTTCGACTTTGCCAAGCAGGGTGCTGATGTGGCCGATTTCGGTAGCCTGGCCAGTAGCGGTTACCACGCCGCTTGCCTGCCCGTAGGTTACCAGTGTGCCTGACCAGGCCATGCAGGAACGTTCCGCAATGGGTGTATCCGTAGCCACAGGGCGATTGTGCTTGTCGACGGGTACGGATTCGCCAGTCAGCAGGGATTCGTCCACCCGCAGGTCTTTCACCGTCAGCAGGCGCAAATCTGCCGGAACCTTGTCGCCGGATTGCAGGCTGACAATATCGCCGGGAACCAGCAATGCGGCATCCATCTGTATCAGCCTGCCATCGCGCCGCACGCTGGCTTGCGGGGAAAGCAACTGGCGAATGGCGTTGATGGCTGATTCTGCCTTGCCTTCCTGAATGAAACCGATCAGCGCGTTGATCAGCACTACGCCGAGGATGACGCCGGTATCGATCCAGTGTTCCAGCAAGGCGGTGCTGACGGCGGCGGCGAGCAGGATGTAGATCAGAATGTTGTGGAACTGGCTGAGGAAGCGTTGCAGGGCGGAACGCGGTTTGGCCATCTGGATGCGGTTTGCGCCGTACTGTTGCAGGCGGTACTCAGCTGCGGCGCTGTCCAGCCCGTTTGGCGTTGAGGCGAGCTGTTGCAGAGTGGCTTGCGCATCCAGTGTGTGCCACGTTGGTGGGGCGGTGTGTTTGTTGGTCATTGTTGCTAGTAGCAGGTGGCTGCCTGTTCCCTATCGATCGTTCAAGATTATAGCCAAATGGCTTTATGTTAAGGTAAACCTTACATGAAGATAGGCTACAATTTGCTGGCTAACCTCATTCGTAAGGAGTTAATGGACATGCTGTCACTACAGAAGCGTTCAATTGCCATGCTGTTGCTGTTTTTTGGTGCTACTTCGGTTGCGTTTGCGCATAGCGATGCAGCCGGGATGGCGGGTGGTTTCATCAGTGGTTTCTCCCATCCGCTTGGTGGGCTGGATCATATCGTGGCAATGGTGGCGGTTGGTTTGTGGGGGGCATTCCTGGGGCGGCCTGCCATCTGGTTACTGCCGATCGTGTTTCCGCTGGTCATGACCCTGGGTGGTGTGCTGGGTGTGGCGGGTATTCCGGTGCCGCAAGTGGAAACCGGTATTGCGCTTTCCGGTCTGGTGCTGGGCTTGATGGTGCTGCTGGCAGTGCGCCCGCCACTGTGGGTTGCTGCCGTGCTGGTGGGGGCGTTTGCCATATTCCACGGCCATGCGCACGGTACGGAATTGCCGGAAGCCGCAAGCCCGCTGGCTTACAGTGCCGGTTTCGTGATTGCTACCGGTTTGCTGCATCTGGGTGGCATCCTGCTTGGTGAGCTTTCCCGCTGGTCATGGGGAGCCATGGCAGTGCGTGCAGGTGGCGCAGTCATTGCGCTGGTCGGGGTAGGTTTTCTGACCGGGATGATGTAAACAGCCAGTCATGAGTATTTTTTTCCAACAGGGCTTCTGGCACTTCCTGCAAGCGCCTGCCCATATCATTGTGCTGCTCGGGCTGGGCTTGCTGCTTGGGCAGCAGGCCGGGCGCGCATTACGTAGCGGTTTGGCAGTTTTTGTGCTGGCCTTGCTGGCCGGTTTGCTACTGACGCAGGTTTTCACACCGGGCTGGAAACATGACATCGTGCTGCTGATACTGGCTGTCAGCATGGGTGGATTGCTGGCCGTGCGGCTTGAACTTCCGCTATGGGTTGTGGGTCTGTTGGCTGCTGTGGCGGGCATCCTCATCGGCATTGATTCCGCTCCGAGCCTGATTCCGGGCATGAAGTCCATGAAAACCTACGCCGCGCTGGCGGGTTCGGCGCTCAGCGCCAGCCTTGCCGTGTTGCTGCTGGCTTTGCCAGCCTTGCCGCTGCGCAAGCTGCTGGACGGAATCATCCTGCGGGTGCTGGGTTCCTGGGTGGTAGCCAGTGCCCTGATGGTGTTGGCGTTGATGTTTGCGCCCCGCTAGTTTTTTTCAATTCATGTAAGCAGTAATGAGAGTTGTCATGCGTAAATGGAGTTTTCCTGTTTTTATCGCCGCGCTGTGGGCAGGGTTGGCAAGCCCGGTGTCAGCAGGTGGCTTCCACTATGAAATTGATGTCACCAGCCAGTTGGTGGAAGATTCCGCCGGAAATCTGACTGGCTTGCGGTTGGGTTGGTTGTATGACCAAGCGGTTTCCGAGGTTTTACTGGATGGTGAAGACCTCAGTGCCGGGCAACGTGCCGCTACCCTGAAACTGGTCGCAGAGCGGATAATCACGGATCTTTACGATTACCGTTATTACACGCATTTGAAAATGGGGGGGCAGGAATCGCAGTTTGTCACTGTCACCGATTACCGGCTGGATTTGACGCCGGATAAGCGTCTGAAACTGGATTTTTTGCTGCCATTGGCAAAGCCGCTGACACTGGCGGGCAAGCAACTGGATATTGAACTGATAGACCCCGCAGGCACGGGTGTTTTACTGTATAGATCGGCAAATGATGTTTCGACCGGGCCAACCAGGGCAAACTGCCAGATCACGCTGGAGGCGTACCCGGATTATGCGCATGGTGAAGCACCGCAGACCGCGCATTTGCAGTGCCAGTAAGTACGCTGCGCAAATAAAAACAGCCAGCCGCTTTATGCGGACTGGCTGCTAGCCCCCTTCAGCCACACTACATTTTTATTAGCGACGGTTGTTGTCATGACGATTGTTGTCATGGCGGTTATCATTCCGGCGTACCACATCACGGTTGTTTACCAGTTTGATAATGTTTTTGTTCAAGCGGGTTTCCTTGTTCTTCAGGCTTGTGCGTTCCCAGGCAGTGATGCGGCGGTCTTTTTTGGCTGCCTTGATGCTGGCTTCCAGACCTTTCAGTTGGGCGCGCAGTTGGCGTTCTTCAGATTTGGTCAGCTTGCCGTTTTTCACGCCAGCATCAATGCGCTTGTCCAGCATATTGGTGTTTACACCAACAAACATTGGTTGGGGCGCAGTCATGTGGTGGCCAGGTGCTGGTGGTGCAGGGCGGCGCAGTCCGTCTGCCATTGCTACGGAAGATGCAAATACGGCTGCCATCAAGACCCCAGTGATGATTGCTACTTTCTTCATGGTTTAACTCCTTTTCAATCCCAAGTAATGTTTGAATCTTTATGTCTCTTGACATGGGTGAGATTACGCGCCAATCAAGCACGAAATATGCCCAAATTGTGCAAAGATCATGGAAGCGAAACAGGATGGGGGAGCAAATGACGTTAACTCCCCTCCTTTGAAAAAGGAGGGGGCGGGGGGAGGATTTTCTTCAGCCTACGAAGCCGCTTTCTCCCAGGTATCCTTCAACCCGATCACCCGGTTGAACACCGGTTTTTCAGGCGTGGAATATCTGGAATCCAGCACGAAATAGCCTTCGCGCTCGAACTGGTAACGGTCATCCAGGGTGGCTTGCGCCAGCCCGATTTCGCCCTTGCAGCCGGAGAGGATTTCCAGACTGCCGGGGTTGAGGGAATCGAGGAAGTTCTTGCCACCTGCATCCGGTGCCGGGTCGTTGAACAGGCGGTCGTACAGGCGCACCTCGCAATCCACGTTGTCACGCGCTGATACCCAGTGGATGACACCTTTGGGTTTTACGCCATCTGCCGGGTTGTTGCCCAGGGTCTCTTCCAGTACACGGGCGCGCACTTCGATGATATTGCCGTCAGCGTCCTTGATGGCTTCCTCGGCTTCGATCACATAGCTGTTGCGCAGGCGTACCCGCTTGCCCAGTACCAGCCGTTTGTACTGCTTGTTGGCTTCTTCGCGGAAGTCGTCCTGATCGATCAGGATCTCGCGGCAGAACGGCATTTCGCGCGTTCCCATCGCTTCATCCTGCGGGTGTACCGGCGCGGTCATGATTTCAGTCCTGTCTTCCGGGTAATTGGTCAGCGTGACCTTGAGCGGGTGCAATACGCACATGGCGCGCGGTGAAATCGCGTTCAGGTCTTCGCGGATGGCGTATTCCAGCATGCTGACGTCGACTACGCCTTCAACCTTGGTGACGCCTGCCATTTCGCAGAAATCGCGGATGGCTTTCGGTGTGTAACCACGGCGGCGCATCCCGGAAATGGTTGGCATGCGCGGGTCGTTCCAGCCGTCGACGTGGTTTTCATCCACCAGTTGCTTGAGCTTGCGCTTGCTGGTGATGGTGTAGTTGACGTTGAGGCGCGAAAATTCGTACTGGTGCGGTTCGGCAGGTACCGGCAGGTTCTGGATGCACCAGTCGTACAGCGGGCGGTGCGCCTCGAATTCCAGCGTGCAGATGGAATGGGTGATGTATTCGATGGCGTCGCTTTGCCCGTGGGTGTAGTCATATGACGGGTAAATACACCACTTGTCGCCGGTCTGGTGATGGTTGGCGTGCTTGATGCGGTACAGCACCGGGTCGCGCATATTGATGTTGGAAGATGCCATGTCGATTTTGGCACGTAGCGTGCGGGTGCCGTCCGGGAATTCGCCAGCGCGCATTTTTTCGAACAGTTCCATGTTTTCTTCCACGGAACGGGTGCGGAAGGGGCTTTCCTTGCCGGGTTCGGTCAGGGTTCCCCGGTATTCGCGCATTTGCTCAGCATTCAGGTCGCACACGAACGCCTTGCCTTGCTTGATCAGGTAGATAGCCCAGTCGTAGAGCTGGTCGAAATAGTCGGAAGCGTAATGGATTTCACCATCCCATTGATAACCCAGCCATTGCACGTCTTTCTGGATGGATTCGACGTATTCCTCGTCTTCCTTGACAGGGTTGGTATCATCGAAGCGCAGGTTGCACTTGCCGCCGTATTTCTGCGCCAGCCCGAAATTCAGCCAGATAGACTTGGCATGGCCGATGTGCAGGTAGCCATTCGGTTCCGGCGGGAAGCGGGTGTGGATGCTGGTGTATTTACCGGTTGCCAGATCGTCTTCGATGATGCGTTCGATAAAGTTCAGGGGTCTGTTGTTTTCGCTCATATTGGGTAGTTCTTGTCACTTTATTGCAATGCAGGAATTAGACTACCAAGTATAGCGGATGTCTAGCCGCATTCCGCAAATGGGTGGTTTGGGTGGTGTGCAGGAGCAGGGTGAATATCCTGTAAGCCGGAGTTTTGTCTGAGCGCAGCGAGTTGACGCAGGCTGGAAGGATATTCACCCTGCTCCTGCACACTTCAGAATTACCCGGTGCTGCATGTCCAGTTCGAAACAGACCGTTTCACCCACCGCATATGCCTGATGGCTGGGAGCCAGTGCCAGAATCTGGCTGCCATCCGCCAGCGCCAGGGTGTAAAGGTATTCCGCACCCCGGAACACCTGAGCCGCCACCGTCGCTTTGCGCGGCGCATCCTCCACCAGCTTCAGGTCATCGGGGCGGATCAGCACATCCACTGGACATTCCGGCAGGCAACCGGCAGGCACTTCGCCTTGTACCGCGCCGATCAGGGTCATGACCGTGTTGTGACTGATGACCGTGCCGGGAATCAATGCGCCTTGCCCGATAAAGCCCGCCACGAACCGGTTCGCGGGTTTATGGTACAGGTTGTAACCCGTATCCCATTGCTGCAAACGCCCGCCCTGCAACACGCCGATTTCATCCGCCATTGCAAAGGCTTCGTGCTGGTCGTGCGTCACCAGCACTGCGGTCATGCCTTCGCGCCTGAGGATGTCGCGTACTTCGCGGGCCAGCATTTCGCGCAATTCCACATCCTGACTGCCGAACGGTTCGTCCAGCAGCAGCAGGCGCGGGCGTGGAGCCAGCGCGCGTGCCAGCGCAATCCGCTGTTGCTGGCCGCCGGAAAGCTCGTGCGGGTAACGTTGCTGATGGCCGGGCAGGTTGACCAGTTCCAGCAATTCCGCTACCCGCCGCGCCTTGTCCTTGCTGGACTGCTTGCGGATGCCGAAAGTGATGTTGTCGGCAATGCTCAGGTGCGGGAACAGGGCGTAATCCTGGAACACCATGCCGATGGTGCGCTTTTCTGGCGGAGTGTGTACGTCAGGTGCGCTGATCACCTGCTCATTCAGGATAATTGCACCCTGCGTCACTGGCTCGAAACCGGCAATGGCACGTAGCAGGGTGGTCTTGCCGCAGCCGCTCGGCCCCAGCAGGCAGCCGATTTGCCCGTCTTCCACCGTCAGGCTGACGTCATGTACCACCGCGTTGTCACCGTAGCGGATATGGATGTTTTGCAGGGTTAATTTGCTCATATTGCGTCCTATTTTACCCCTCACCCCAACCCCTCTCCCTCAAGGGGAGAGGGGCTAAGAGAGGAATTTTTCTTGCTCCCCCTCGCCCCTTGAGGGAGAGGGGGTTGGGGGGTGAGGGGTTTCTTCAATGCTCTCCCGCCCGCGATTTGCCAATCGAGCGGCTTAGTAAAATTACCGGGATAATCCCCGCTGCCACGATCATCAGCGATGGCAGGCCAGCATCGGCAAGCCGTTCGTCCGAGGCCAGTTCATATGCCCGTACTGCCAGCGTGTTGAAATTGAACGGGCGCAAAATCAGGGTGGCGGGCAATTCCTTCAGCACATCGACGAATACCAGCAGGATAGCAGTCAGCAAGGTGCCTTTCATCAGTGGCAAATGCAGTTTGTGCAACACACCGAAGGGACTCAAACCCAGCGAACGCCCGGCATTGTCGATGGTCGGCTTGATCTTGCCCAGCCCCGCTTCCACCGTTTGCAAGGACACCGACAGGAAGCGCACGTTGTAGGCAAACAGCAAGGTAAACAGTGTGCCGCTCAGCAGCAGGCCGACATTGCTTCCAAACCATTGCTTGCTGAGGTTGTTGAGCTGTGTATCCACCCAGGCAAACGGGATTAGCACGCCAATCGCGATCACCGTGCCGGGAATCGCGTAGCCCATCGCCGCAATGCGTGAAGCCAGATTCACCAGCGGGTCATTGCTCAGGCGTTTGCCATAGCCGAGGATCAGCGCCAACAACAGCGCAAACAGCGCCGCCAGCCCCGCCAGCATCAGGCTGTGCCATACCAGTTTGATGAAATCGCTATCCAGCCCGTTGGCTGCCGTGGTTATGCTCCAGTACAACAGTTGCCCGACCGGAACCACAAACCCCAGCAGCAGGGGCAGGGCGCACACCAGCACCGCTGCCAGCGCCATCCCACCGCGCAACTGATAGCGCGGCAAGCGCGAATACTTGCTGGAAGTATGGTGGTAACGCGCCTTGTGCCGCGACCAGCGTTCCAGCAGGATCAGCACGAACACAAAGCCCATCAGCAGCGCCGCCAGTTGCGAAGCCGCCGCATGATCCCCCAGCCCGAACCAGGTGCGGAAAATGCCGGTGGTGAAAGTCGTTACGCCGAAATACTGTACCGTGCCGAAATCCGCCAGCGTTTCCATCAGCGCCAGCGACAGCCCGGTAATGATGGCAGGCCGCGCCAACGGCAACGCCACCCGGAAAAAGCTCTGCCACTGGTTGGAGCCGAGGGTACGGCTTACTTCCAGTACACAGATTGATTGCTCCAGAAATGCCGCCCGCGCCAGCAGGTACACATACGGAAACAGCACCAGCGACAGCATCAGGATCGCCCCACCCAGCGAACGCACATTCGGGAAGTAATAGTCGCCATACCCCCAACCCGTCATATCGCGTAACAGGCTTTGTACCGGCCCGGAAAAATCCAGCATTCCGGTATAGGTGTAGGCAATGATGTAGGCAGGCATCGCCAATGGCAGCAGCAATGCCCACTCAAACAGGCGTTGCCCCGGAAAGCGGCACATGCTGTTCAGCCACGCTGCCGGAAGCCCCAGCAGCAATACGCCAAACCCCACCCCCAATACCAGCCATAGCGTATTCAGCAGGTAATCGGTGAGTACCGTATCACGCAAGTGTTGCCAGACTTCGGGTGCAGGCACGAACACATAGCCAAACACCGCGAGGATCGGCAAGGCGGTAAGCAGTGCCATGGCTAACAGCATGGCACGCCATAATAGTGGCTTTATTTCCAACCGGCTTTATCCATGATCCTGACCGCTGCGGCGTTGTGCTTGCCGAGTTCGGACAGGTTCAGGCTGTCGGCCTTGAATTCACCCCAGCCTTTCAGCAGATCGCTGGGGGCAACGCCTGCTTTGACCGGGTATTCCTGATTGGCTTCGGCATACCACTCCTGTGATTCGTCGCTGACCAGGAATTCCATCAGTTTGACAGCGTTGTCCTTGTTGTTGGCTGTCCTGGTGACAGCCGCGCCGCTGATATTGATGTGGGTACCACGATCAGCCTGATTCGGCCAGAAAATGGCGACTTTCTCGGCGGCTGCCTTGTCTTCGGCATCTTCGCCCGCCAGCATTTGGCCGTAGTAGTAGGTGTTGGAAATGGCAATGTCACACTGCCCGGCAGCCGCTGCCTTGATCTGGTCACGGTCGCCGCCTTCTGGTGGACGGGCAAAGTTCTTGACGAAACCATCTGCCCACGCCTGCGCCTTTTCCACGCCATTGAGCGCAATCATCGAACCCAGCATCGACTGGTTGTAAATGTTGTCGGAAGAGCGGATGCAGATGCGGCCTTTCCATTTGGGGTCGGCCAGATCTTCGTAGGTGGAAAGCTCTTCCGGCTTCACCTTGTCTTTCACGTAGAAAATCGGGCGGGCGCGGGAGGTGAGGCCGAACCACTGGTTGTCGGGGGAGCGCAGGTTTTCCGGGATGTCCTTTTGCAGTATTGCGGATGTCACCGGCTGGGTCAGCTCCATTTCCACAGCGCGGTACAGACGGCCTGCGTCGGCGGTCATCAGCAGGTCGGCGGGGGTGTTTTCACCTTCCAGCTTGAGGCGTTCCAGCAGGGCGTCATCCTTGCCAGTGACGAGGTTGACAGCAATGCCAGTCTGTTCGGTGAATTTGTCGAACAGCGGCTTGATCAGTTGCTCCTTGCGGGCGGAATAGACGTTGACTTCGCCCTCCGCCAGTACCGGAGCCGTCAGGCTGGCGATGACCAGCCCCAATAACAGTTTTTTCATGATGTTTGCTCCTTGTTCATACCTTAAAATTCGTAGGACAGTTGTGCGGTAAAGGTTTTGTCCTTTTCACCGGTGTACTGTTTACTTTGAACCAGTTCAATTGCGCCGGAAATGTCCTTGTAAATTGGCTGGCGATAGGCGGCACCGTAATATTCCCTGGCGAGGCCAATCTCTTCGGCGTTTTTGGTCTTGTTCCAGGCGACAGCAACCGTGCGGTCGTTGTTCAGGTCTATGTCGGCTTCCAGATGGGTGGCGGAAGGTTTGGCGTCAGTGGTGATTGCGCCATCCAGATCGCCCGCCTTGAATGATTTGCTGGCAGTGACATGTTCGCCCAGCAGGGTTACGCGCCCGAGGTTGACAGAGCCGTTGACACCGATGGCGGGCACCTCGGAATCCAGCAGGCTGGACAGGTAGTCAACACCGACACGGGCTGTTTCTGTGCTGTAGCCAACCCGTGCGCCGTAGCCATCTTCTGCTTCGCCTTCAAATGCATAGACGCCAGCATCGATGTTGCCGTTAGTGCCGGAAGCTTCCAGTACTTTATCCATGCGGGTTTCGCCCAATTCCAGCGTGAGTGGGTCGGAAACCATGGCGCTTTCAAACTTGCCGAAGGGCAGGTACTTTTTACCGGCGGTGATGTCGAGTTTTTCGTCTGGCATGGCGTGCCATGTCACCATGGCTTCGTCGATTTCCAGCGGGGTTTCGACTTCGTGCAAGCCTTCTTCATACAGCCAGGAGGTGGTGATATCGAACTTGTCATTGGGTTTGATGGTTGCGCCGAGTGCACCGGTTGCCAGTGCCGTGCCGTAATCATTGCCGGAATCGCCACGGCTGGCACCATATTCCAGTTCGAGCGTGCCGAATACTTCCAGTTGGTCGCTGACTTCGACTGCCAGCAACGGGCTGGAAAGGGTTGTTGCAATCAGGCCAGCCAGTAATTGTTTTTTCATCAGTTGATCTCCGTAAAAAGTTTGCTAGTTAACTGCATTGGCTGGCTGCTCATGAAATCACCAGATGGTTGTCCCACAGTCTGTCGGGAAACTGGTGCAGCAGACTGGCTGATGCCTGTTGTTGATTGGTAGAAAGGGTATTGAGGTTGCCGCTCGCGTCGGATACCAGGAATGCGCCCTGTTCCGGCTGGAAGGCAATGCCGCTGGGTTCCGGCAATGGGGTGGCGTGCAGGAAACGCTGTTCGCGCACGCTCCAGAAAGTGACATGGTGGCCACGCGGCGAAGTGACGGCGAGGATGTCCTGCGCTGCATCGTATGCCAGATCGGCCATGTAGCCGTTGAACGGGGCAATGGCTTCCCGGCTGATGTCGAGCAGTTTCAGGTCGCTACCGCTAGCTTGCCAGGCCACCAGTGAAGCTGGCTGGGTGCGGTACAAATCGCCTTCGTATTGCAGGGCAACACCGACATCACCAGTGGGCGTGACCAGCAGGTGGCGGATGCTGAGGTGATGGTCGGGCAAACGGTATTCGTCGATTTTCTGACCCGTGGCCGCATCCAGATACACCAGTGATGGCTGCATGGTGTCAAGGTTGAGCTTGCGCCGCCCGAAATCGGGGTGTTGCTCAATGCCGCCGTTGGCGACCACCAGTGTCTTGCCGTCCGGCATCAGGTGTATGTCGTGCGGGTCGAGGCCGTGGGTGTCATATTCGCCCAGATGCTGGAAAGTTTTGCTGTCGCGGATGCCGAGTACGCCGCGCTTTGCGTCGTAGGCGTTTTCGCTGGTGAACAGTACGTCGCCATTGGCAGACAGGCAGCCGTGGCCATCGAAGTGCCGTCCCGCCTCAGCCTTGATCGGCGTCGTGCTCCCTTCGCCAAATTCCACCGCAACCGACTCAAACGCTGGTCGTCGCCCGAACATCAGCACTTTGCCATCTGCCAGCGGCAACACTGCATGACCGCGCATTGGCACGGCAACCGATTGCATCTGCCCGTTGCTGATGTCCAGCCGGGTAAGGAAATGTCCGCCCGCAGGATTGTCCGTCGCAGAAAACAGGTGTTGCGGCGTAGCGGCGACAGCACGTTTCATCAAGGTACTGACGCCGAGGGCGGAGCCAATCGCTCCGGCGGTGGCGAGTAACAGAAACTGACGGCGGTTCATCGCTTAATCTCCATCGTTGTCATTGAAGCCAAGGTTTACACCCAGGATTTTCGCCAGTTGCAGCTTGACCCCGTTGAGTATGTCGTTGCCCAGAAAAAAGTAGCCATCCAGTTCCTTGCCCTGACCATTGCTGACCAGGGTGAATGGGTCTGCTGCGGGTAGCGGTAGCTTGAGATAGTTGTCCAGGCGTTGTTCCATCGCATCGGCGACAAACTTTTCCGCGCCTGCACGGTTGTGGTCGCGCAACCATTGCAGCAGGCCACCGTCGCGCAGGATGCGTTGCATGCCCTCCACATTGGCGCGGATGAGCTTGATGGAATAACCGCTGCGCCATGATTCCAGTTGGTAGGCGTTGGACTGGTTCAGCATTTTCTGGTCGCCTTCACCACTGAGTTGAACGCCTTTGCCCAAGGCATTGCCGATGCGCTTTTTTGCGGTTTTTTCAACGGACTGGTACAGCTTGCCGACCAGCAGGTCGATTGCCTGTTGGGTACTGGCAAAGGTGCTATTGCCTTTGTGGGCGGTTTTGAAGGCGCTGGCATAACTGTTTTCACCTTCCTGCAACCAGCCATCAGCGATGGTGTGCAGGTTGGTTTTCAGCAGTTCACTGGCAGCTTCCACGTAAGCACAGCGGCGTTTGCCTGCATCCCCCTGAAACAGTGCCAGCATGTCAGCCTCGCTTTTTTCATGCTCGAACAGCAGGAATTCCAGCGTGCCCAAGCCCATCGCGGCAACCCCGGCTTTGTCGACGCTTGCCGCTGTCAGTGCTTCAGTGCCATTCAGCAAACCGTTGATGACGGACTTTTTCGGCGGGTTGAAATTAATGCGGAAATCAATCTGTTCCTCGACTGCCGGGCCGAACAACAGGGCGTCGGTGCGCTGCCAGGCCAACAGGGTTTCGCCCCAGCCTTCGCGTAATACCTTGAAATGTTCCGCCGTTGGTTCTGCGCAAAAGGTCTTGCTGCGCTGAGCCAGCGTGTTGCCAGTGACATCAAGTTCGCGGTACAGCGGGCGGATGCCGTCATCCACCAGTTTGCCCAGCAACTGTTCGGCATCGGTCAGTGGCACTGCCGGGTTGGGTGCAGGGGCTGTTTCAGCCAGTACGCTGAATGGCAGAAGGAGCAGGCAGAAGAAAAGTGTTTTAAACATGGATCTTCTCGTCAAAGTGAATTCAGGAAACGCAGCAGCGCTTCCCGTTCGGATTTGTTCATGGACACGACATTTTGTCTGGCTGGTTCGGCTTCGCCACCGTGCCACAGGATCGCTTCCAGCAGGTTGCGCGCGCGCCCGTCATGCAGAAAACGGGTATGGCCGTTGATTTTTTCAGTCAGGCCGATGCCCCACAGCGGCGGGGTACGCCATTCGCTGCCGGATGCCATGAATTCCGGGCGGTTATCAGCCAGCCCCTCGCCCATGTCATGCAGTAAAAAATCGGTGTAAGGCTGGTGCGGCTGATTTGCCAGCGCAGGAAAGCCGGGAACGTGGCAGGCAGCACAGCCCGTCTGATTGAACAGTTTCTGGCCTTGCATCACTTGTGGGTCGTTGGCATTGCGGCGCGCTGGAACCGGCTGGTTGGCGACATGGAACACTACTTTTTCCAGCAAATCCGCCGGAATTTCCGGTTTGCCGCCTTGGGGAAGGGATAAGCAGTCAGTTTGCGTAGCAGTGCACGGCTGCTCAGGGAACAACTCAGAGGTGATGCCAATGTCATTGCGGAAAGCATCAGAGCTTTGCTGGAGGATACTGGGCTGGTTGGCTTTCCAGCTAAAACGCCCCAGCACGGTTTTCTGCCGGGCAATGTCCCAAACGTAATTGGCTTTGCCGGAAATGCCGTCAGTGTTTTTATCATCCGGATCGGCATTGGCGAGTATTTCGGCTTCCGGGATGCTTTCCAGCAAGCCCATGCCAGGCAGGGGCGGAGCAACGCGCGCGGAAAACTGTACACTGGGGGCGAATGCGCCGTAATGCGGGTTTTCAACCGTCAGGGTGGGCTTCTGCAAGGTATAGGCTTCGCCATCCTTAAGCTGCCCCTTGATTTCACTGTAGGTAAAACGCGGCGTGCCTTCACCGGGTAAGCCCTTGATACCGAGGGGTTGCAGATGGTCGCCGTAGGTGGGTTCGGGGGCAACGCCGAGTCTAGCCGCTGCGGCCTGCTGCTCTGGCGTGATAGCGGGTACAGACAATTTCACCAGCGTTGACAGGAACGGTTCTTCAGGTGTGAAGGGCGGGTGGCCACGCCCATGCCCGATATGGCAGGCAAGGCAGCTATTGGCCTTGAACAACGGCCCCAGCCCGTCGCGGGCAGTGGTCGAAGCAGGCGCAATCACCCACGGCTGCTGGAAGAAAGCGCCACCGACGGCGAAGTCTTCGTGCTGCTGCGGGTTCCCTTCGCTGGCGCTCAGGGAACGCTTGTCATCGCTGTTGGCTAGCCCCGGCAGTACAAGCAGGCTGCCCAGGGCGATGGCTATTGTTGATCGC
>JAHJJD010000041.1 GCA_018822845.1 Gammaproteobacteria bacterium
GCTGCTTACCAGCTGCGTCGCATGGGTCATGCGTCTACTGTATTTGAACAACACCCTGAACTGGGTGGCATGATGCGTTACGGCATCCCCGGCTATCGCGTACCACGTGACAAGCTGGCGGCTGAAATGCAACGCATCATCGACATGGGTGACATCACTATCAAGTGCAACACCAATGTTGGCAAGGATGTCACGATTGAACAGCTGGAAAGCGATTTCGACGCAATCCTGTGGACAGTTGGCTGCTGGAACGGTCGTGGCCTGTTCGTCGACAAGTTCGCTGAAACACCAAACTGTGTATCTGCGGTTGATTTCCTCGAAGCTTTCAACAAAGGCACGATGAAATACACAGCCCCGCGCGTCGTGTGCGTAGGTGGTGGTGATACTTCCATCGACGTGGTTTCCGTGTCCCGCCGTATCGGTACATTGGCTAACTACGCTGAAAATGCTGAAGATTCTGCAACAGGTAAGCTGGTTCACGGTGATGTAGGTGAGAAAGCCGCACCTGCCGTTACCCTGACTACCTTGTTCCCGCTGGATCAAATGACAGCAGCAGAACACGAAGTTCAGGATGCGCTGAAAGAAGGTGTAACCATCCTGACTGAAGTTATGCCAACTGAAATCGTTTTCGGTGCTGATGGTCGTGCGATTGGCCTGAAAGTGGTCGAGTGCGTGATGAAAGGCAACATGCCGCAAGCCAAAGAGGGCGGCAAAGAAACCATCATCGAAGCTGACCTCATTGTTTCTGCTATCGGCCAGTTCGGTAAACTGGATGGTATTGAAGCCATGAACAATGGCCGCAACCAGATCAATGCCGATGCGCTTTATCAGGTGCCGGGCAAGAAAGGCCACTTCGCCGCTGGTGATGCGGTGCGTCCACACTTGCTGACGACAGCCATTGGTCAAGCGTCTATCGCATCTGAAACCATCAACCAGTACCTGCGTGCTGAAGAGCTGAAAAAGCGCCCGAAAGTGGATAAACACCACTTTGACCTGATGCAAAAATTACGCGAAGCAGGTCTGAATCCGGCGGATTACGAAACCACCCGTGCGGATGACATGCGTGGTACTTCTGATGCGGGTTATGCGGTACACAACTATGATGACCGTTCCAAGAACGTCATCGTGCGATCCAGGGATTTGTTCCTGGGGCATTTCGCAACAGTCGAGCGCAATCTGCGTACTGAAGATGTCCCGACTGCGGAAGAAGTGCTGGGTCATTTTGCTGAGCGTATGAACCCGCTGGCAGAAGCTGACGTTGTGAAAGAAGCCAAGCGCTGCATGAGCTGCGGTATGTGTTTCGAGTGCGACAACTGCGTTATCTACTGCCCTCAGGATGCAGTTCACCGCGTCCCGAAGAAGCAGGCTACCATGGGTCGTTACGTTGCTACTGATTACAGCCGCTGTATCGGTTGTCATATCTGTGCAGACGTTTGCCCAACCGGCTACATCGAAATGGGTCTGGGTGAGTAATCACCCATTCCATGAGTGCAGGCTCGACAGGAATCAGCATGACTAGCAAGTTTTCACAGGTATTTCTGGCATCAGTGCTGGCTTTGGCTGCGCTGCTGGCAGGTTGCAGCAAAGCCCCAACTGAGGCTGACCTGAACCTGGCCACGGCAAAGCAAAAGGCCGAGGAATGCGTTGAACCGGAAAACGTTATCCGTACCAAGCACATGGACATGCTCATGCATCAGCGTGACGCAACCATGATCGAAGGTATCCGTACCAAGCAGCATAGTCTGAAAGAGTGCATTAACTGCCACGTTTCAGCTACCAAGCAGGATGGTTCGCCTTTGCACTACGGTGACAAGGAGCATTTCTGTACTACCTGCCATGCGGCGGTGGGGCAGAAAATTGACTGCTTCCAGTGTCATGCTGACCGTCCTGATGTTGCGCAAAACCAGAATTACCAGCATGCCGTTGGTAGTACTGAAGGCCATCATTTTACTCAGGGCGTCACTGAAGCGGCTGCTCCTACAACTGCTGAAGTCCAGATGGTGACACAACCACAACAAGGAGCTGCACAATGAGCCAGAACCGTGTTGATGAATACCGCCGCAAGTTTGTGACGGCATTGGGTGGTGTTGCAGCTGCGGCAACGGTAGCACCGGGTTTCTTCCTGCGTGAAGCTCAGGCTGCCGGTGAAGTGCCAACCCGCTCGCTTGATCAGGCTGTTACCAGTGAAAAGCGCTGGGGAATGCTGATCGACATTACCAAGTTGACGGATGGCGGCGCAGGTATGGTCGAAGCGTGCAAGAAAGAGCACGGCTGGGACAACAATCCGCTGTCCCGCGATGACCAGAAAGCGCACTGGGCGCGTGTGGTAAACGTCAAGGACAAGCTCACGGGCCACAGCTTCAGCCTGCCGGTCATGTGCCAACATTGCGAAAATCCACCTTGTGTTGATGTATGCCCGACAGGTGCATCCATGAAGCGTGCGGACGGCATAGTACAGGTCAACAAACATATCTGTATCGGTTGCCGTTACTGCATGATGGCTTGCCCGTACAAGGCGCGTAGCTTTGTGCATGAACCACTGACTGACCAGCGCTCTTACTCGCCACGTGGCATGGGTACGGTCGAATCCTGCAACATGTGCATTCACCGCATCGATGAAGGCCGTCTGCCTGCGTGCGTGGAAGCCGCGCCAGATGCAGTGATTTTCGGCGACCTGAATGATCCAAACAGCGCGGTTAGCCAGGCGTTGAAAGCAATGGGTGGCAAACAGATTCGCGCCGACCTGAACCTGAACACCGGCGTGCGTTACCACGGCATCTAAAGGAAGGACTGAAACAGCAATGGCTAGTCAATCAATCATTTTCCGCGAAACAAAACAGGGCAAGGGTTTTTACATCCTGCTGGCTGTTTTGGGTGCATTCCTTGCATTGGGCGCACTGTCGTTTTTCCATGCGGAACACCATGGTCACCATGTTACTGGCATGAATAACCAGATTGTCTGGGGGTTGCCGCATGTATTCGCGATTTTCCTGATCGTTGCTGCTTCCGGCGCGCTCAACGTTGGTTCTATTGGCACGGTCTTTGGCAAGAAAATCTATCAGCCAATGGGCAGGTTGTCGG
Organism: Gammaproteobacteria bacterium; assembly: GCA_018822845.1. GTDB lineage: Bacteria > Pseudomonadota > Gammaproteobacteria > Thiotrichales > Thiotrichaceae > Thiothrix. Next base: position 3,082 of record JAHJJD010000041.1, read on the forward strand.
CACTGCTGGCGATTTCCCTGCTGGTTGGCGGTCTGATCGTGCTGGTGTTGGACTTGGGTCATGCTGATCGCTTGATCATTGCGATGACGCATTACAACTTCAAGTCCATCTTTGCCTGGAACATCATCCTGTATAACGGTTTCCTGGTGCTGTCGGCAATTTATATCTGGACGATGATGGATCGCAAGGCCAAGGGTTTCTACAAACCGGCGGGGGTTGCGGCGTTCACATGGCGTCTGATCCTGACCACTGGTACTGGCTCAATCTTTGGTTTCCTGGTTTCCCGTGATTTCTACAACTCTGCTGTTATGGCACCGTTGTTCATTGTGATGTCGTTTGTATTTGGTCTGGCGGTATTCATTCTGGTGCTGCATTTCACCTACAAATGGACTGGCCGTGAGCTGGGCGACAAGGTGATGAACCGTTTGCGTTACCTGCTGGCCGTGTTCATTGCGGGCGTACTGCTGATGGAACTGGCGCGTCACCTGACTGGCCTGTACATCTCACAGCGTATCGGCGTGGAAACTTTCATCCTGCGTGACGGCGGTATCTACACCCAGTTGTTCTGGGTCGTACAAATCCTGCTGGGCAGTATCCTGCCATTGTCGCTGATTTTCTGCCGCAAGCTGAAAGACAACCGTCTGGCTCTGCTGCTGGCGGCTGGTTTCGCCATCCTGGGTGGTTTTGCCCAGCTTTACGTCATCCTGATTGGTGGTCAGGCGTATCCTCTGACCCTGTTCCCAGGGGCGGAAGTATCCAGCGACTACTTTGATGGTGCAATTAACGGATACACTCCAAGCGTGTGGGAAATCATGCTGGGTGTTGGTGGTGTGGCGCTCGCGTTGGTTATGGTGACTATCGGGGTTAAAGTGCTGCGCTTCCTGCCTGAATCACTGTCGGATGCAGTAGCTGATCCGCATAGCAAGTGATGGGCAGATTCGCCTGAATCCAGAAAAACCGGCCTTGTGCCGGTTTTTTTGTGGGTGGAAGAAAATCCCCCTTGTTCCCCCTTTTTCAAAGGGGGAAACCCTCCAGTTTGGAGTGCCTTCTTCGTGAATTATTGTTTGCAAAATTACCGCTTATCAGCCAGATTAATACAGGGTCGGGGCAACTCGCGGCGGCTCCTGGAACAATACCTCCGACAACGTTCGGTGCGCTATCCGTAACAGGAATCATCCCAACAACCGAAACAACAATCTGGGGTTTCGCGTGGTGTTGAGTTTATGAGTTCTCCATAGTCAACGGCTTGCACCCGGCAGAGCGGCGTATCCACGGATAGCCGACGGTGGTGCAAGGCCAACAGCCAGCTTGCTCCGGCCCGGATCGCGACGGTTTGCCCTCCGGTCGAATAGCGAAGCAACCCCGCATCCTGCCTTGGGTGGCGCGGTGCGGGGTTTTTTGAAGAAAATCCCCCTCGTTCCCCCTTTTGCAAAGGGGGAGGTGAAGAAAGGAGTGTTGTGATGCTGTGGCGGTTAGTATTGGTGGTTTGGAGCTTGGCCTTATTGATTGGGTTGGCATTTTATTTCTCGGATGAAATCTTTGCCATTACGCAGCATGTGCTGACGCTTGATAAGGATGGCAGGGAGAGGATTATCCAGCTTGAAGAAATGCTTGCCAAAGGTTTGGGCGTTGTTGGGACTCTGCTTGGATTTGTAGCGGCAATCTGGACATTCATGCAAAGCAAGAAGGCGGAAAAAGCGATAGCTGGCAATGCGACCAACACTTTTCACCATGTTGAGACAAAGGGTGATTTCGTCATGGGTAACAAGTCGGTGAATGGTGGCAAGGATGCTGGATAACAAAGGCACTGTTTTCAAAGGTAAAGTCGAAGTTGACCAAGACTTTGTGCAGGGTGATAAGCACACCATCGAAAAGCTGATTATCAACATCTACGGAAATCAGGCCAGCCCGACCTATACCGATGAGGAATTGCAGCAACAGCTTGCCGAATATCGCCGCTATATCATCGAAACCTACAAGTATCTGGATTTCAAGGGTATTGATGGCATTGCCGAAGCAGTCAAGGGTTCCAGCGGAGTGACGCTTGAAGCAGTCTATGTGCCACTCCGCGCTCGTCTGGATACCCCTGACGGTGAATCATGGCATCGTTTGGGAGGCCGTTATTATTGTGGCGCTAAGGCTGTAGCAGGCAATGACCCTGACAAGATGGAGCAGGAAATCCTGCGGGCGGAAACCTCTGCCTTGCCCGTAGAACAATGGATTAACGGCCAGCAGGCTTTGGTCATTCTCGGCGACCCAGGCAGCGGCAAATCCACCAGCATGAAACGGTTGGCTTTGGGATTGGCACAGCGTGACAACGCACCGTTGCCCATCCTGTTGCCATTGAATGCGTACAGCAAGGAACTGGAACGCGACCGCATTAGTTTTGAAGACTTTCTGCCTGAATATTTTCAAGCCAAACGCACCCAGCTGGAAAAAGATAAGCTGCAACGCCTGTTTACTGAAGCTCTCCAGCAGCAAAAGGCGATGATCCTCATGGATGGGTTGGATGAAGTCGGCAATAACCGGGGTGAAGTGGTTGCGCAGGTTGAAAACTTCGTGCGGGCATGGATTCCTGACCCCCAAAGTTGTGAGAAAAGCGGCAATCGTATGGTTGTAACCAGCCGCTTTGTTGGCTACCGTGATTATCCACTGACTGACCCGCGCTGGCAGACGGTGGCGTTGAACGACTGGAATGAAGAAGAAATCGGGCGTTTCTTCAAGGCGTTCACGCTGGCAGCAGAGCAGGCGTGGGTAGGAGGGGAAAATCATGAGAATGCCCAACGACTTGCCGAAACCGAGTTGCAATCACTATTGCAGGTGATCGGCAATAATCAGGGTATCCGGCGCTTGTCCGGCAATCCTTTGCTGGCATCATTGCTAGCCTTGATCAAGCGGCAAGGCGTAACCCTGCCGCATCGCCGGGTCGAGCTTTATAACCTCTACATGGGAACCTTGCTACGTAGCTGGAACCGCAGCCGCAGTCTGGACAAACAGCCCATTGGCCCCGAAATAGACTTTTCCCCCACTCAGCGTTTGCTGGCAAAACTGGCCTTGCATTTGCGCCAGACCAACCCGCAAGGCGGCCTGATCCGTGAAGAAGCCATGCGTGATTACCTGCTGGCTTACTATCAGGAGGATGGCTACACCCGCAAGGAGGCGGATGAACAAACCAAAGGCTTCCTCGATTCCGTCCACAAATATTCCAACCTGCTGATTGAGAAAGGTCACCAGCAATATGGCTTCATCCACCTGACCTTTGAGGAATATCTGGCGGGCTTTGGTCTTGCGTTGGAGCGGGAAAAAGTCTTGTGTGCAAAAATCCCCGAACTGTTGCAACAGCCGGAACACTGGAAAGAAACCCTGCTGTTATCGCTGGGCGTCATGTCGGTAGTGAACACTGACCCCGAAAAAGCCAACGGTATTCTGGAAGAACTGATGTCCATCGGCGAACCGGCGCATATCCTGTTTGCTGGTGAAGCATTGAATGATGTCGGCGTATCGGTGCTTGGTAATCGCATGACCCGCAAAGTCCAGCAAGGTTTGATAGACCTGATGCGCCATGGTGAATCCGACATGCAGGAACGTGCCGAAGCAGGGCGCACACTGGGTGACATAGGTGACCCACGCCCCGGTGTGACGGTAAAAAAGGCCAACGGTTTGCCTGTTATGCGTCAATGGGGTGAGCGGAAGCATACTATTCCTGATATTGACTGGCAGGAAATCCCGGCAGGCACATTCCGCATGGGGACAGCGGGTGACGAGGGTTATGATGATGAAAAGCCAGCCCATGATGTGGTTTTGTCTGAATTCTTTATCAGCCGTTACCCGGTGACAAACGCCCAATATCGTTGTTTTATCGAGGCGGGAATGTATGAGGACAAAGCCTTTTGGCATGAAAAACTGCCGGAAGCTGCCAGTTTGTGGCTTGGTGGGGAAATGGTCGGCGAGAAGCTGATAGAAACCATCCCTGAGAAAAGCCGTGATGCTTATAGACGGTGGTTGAAAAATGATAAAAGGCGTTTCCAGCCTTATTACTGGAAGGACAGGAAATGGGGGCTGGATAATCATCCTGTGGTTGGTGTGTCTTGGTTTGAGGCATTGGCGTACAGTGTTTGGTTGAATGATGTGCTGGCTGATGTCAAACCTGATGGGGCAGATGACAAGCTGCAAATTCGTTTGCCAACCGAGGCGGAATGGGAGTTTGCTGCCCGTGGCAAACAGGGCTTGCGTTATGCGTGGGGGGAGGAGGCAGATGCCAGCATGGACAATTATGACGATACAAAAATAGGCCAAACCTCTGCGGTAGGGATGTTTTCGGCGGGGAAGGCGTTTGGTCTGCACGATATGAGCGGGAATGTTTGGGAATGGACAAGTAGTCGTTGGGGACAGGATGTGAATAGCCCTGATTTCAAATACAGCCAATGGCAGCAGCAAGATGCTGAACGTAATCTGTTGGAACCTGTTGAATTTCGCGTCATTCGCGGCGGCTCCTGGTTCATTACCTCCGACTTCGTTCGGTGCGCTATCCGTGGCAGGAATCTTCCCGACCTCCGGCTCAACGATCTGGGGTTTCGCGTGGTGTTGAGTTTATGAGTTCTCCCTGGCTGTTCTGAGCTGCTGGGTGCTGGTGACTGATTTCTGATTGCTGACCTTCTGAATTCTCACAGCCTTTCCATTGGCACGGTGTTGCCGAAGTGCTAGGGTGGTTGGGTTAACGACAACGAAAACGCCGCTTGCGGCGTCGCGCGGAACATGAAGCAAGAATATGATTTTTCCAGAGGAATTCGGGGATGTTCTACTGCCCAAATGCAGGGATGAATTTGGCTGCCGAGAAATCCCCCCTAGCCCCCCTTTTGCAAAGGGGGGAACAAGATGTGCTACGTCCTGCGGCTCGAAGTGATGTCCAGCTTCCCCCTTTGCAAAAGGGGGATTGAGGGGGATTTAACTCCCGAGGATTATGCGCCCCTATAACCCCAATCTCCGCGCCCCCGCTCGTGATCTACGTACCAACCAGATACCAGCCGAGCAACTGCTATGGACAAAACTGCGCCGCAAGCAAATTGCCGGAGTCCCGTTTTACCGCCAGAAACCTATCGGTAATTTCATCGCTGATTTCTACTGCGCTGCTGCCAAACTGATCATCGAACTGGATGGCAAGCACCATGCCGAAACCAATCGCCCAGCCCATGACCAAGAACGTACCCAGCGCCTCGAAGCGCTTGGATTACAAGTTATCCGCTTCACTAACCAGCAAATTTACCAGGACATCGAATCTGTTATTATCCAGATCACATCCCAAACAATAGCGAGACTCCAAACAGTCAACGCCGAACATAAATCAGAGTGACTCTCCACCCCCCTTTGCAAAAGGGGGGCAGGGGGGATTTAACAGAGCACCCAACATGCACAAACCAACCCGACGACTACTGATCCTGCTAACCTTGCTCCTGACCGCCTGTTCCCCTAAGCCCGAACAGGCGCTGGATACGCTCAACCTCCCCGCTGCTACGAGCCAACTCCTGCTGGTAACAACCGCCGACTGGAACACCTCCGCAGCCACCCTGCAACGCATGGAAAAATCCGCCAACCACTGGCAACCCGTTGGTGACAGCATTCCGGTCAGGGTAGGGCGCAACGGCCTCGGCTGGGGACTCGGTTTACATCAAGATGGCGCAGGCGTACAAAAGCAGGAAGGCGATGGCAAAGCTCCCGCAGGCATTTTCCCGCTGGGAACAGCTTTCGGCTACGCGGAACAAGCCCCAGCAGGTGTGCAAATGCTGTACCGGCAAGCTGGCGAACGTGATTATTTCGTGGATGCAAGCGATTCCCCCGACTACAACCACTGGCGCAGCATTCCACTCACCGAGCCTAACGAACCCAAGCAGCACTGGAAATCCTTTGAGCGGATGCGCCGCGATGACCACCAATACGAATACGGCATGATCGTTGGCCATAACATGGCTGGAACCGAGCCAGGCAGGGGCAGCGCCATTTTCCTGCACGTCTGGCTTGACCCCGCAACCGCCACATCCGGCTGCACCGCCATGGACAAAGAAAACCTACTGGAAGTACTAAGCTGGCTGAAACCGTCTGCGAATCCTGTGCTGGTTCAGGTTCCGGCAGATGAGCTGGTAAGTCTGGAAATACGCCCTCCTTACTGACAAGGAGGGCGGTCAGGCAGGTATCACGCTGCAATATCCTTCACAGGTTTGACAGTACGCAGCAACGTTGGTTCTGCTGCGGTTGGTGTGGCAGCTAATGGCACGGTAATGCCAGGGTTCAGATGGGTTAGTTGTTGCATGGTCTGGCTTCTGATGTCCTTTAGCTGTAACAGGTAGGACAAGATCGCGTTCCAGAAACCGGAGCCACCACTGGCCAGCAAACCGATGACAATCATGCCGGTCGTGTTGTTCCAGTGTTCAGGCAGGCTGCCCGCCAGCATGGGTGTAGCCAGAAAGGTAACCGCTATACCGCTGCCAACTGCCAGTAGCTGGAGTGATGCCTTGCGTAGTTTTTCCTGTTGCGGGTTCTCCCTCGCTGTGTTCAGGAAAGGAACAACGCCCTTGGTGATTTCCACCATACGTTCTGCCGCAATACTAAGTGCGACCATCATGCCAATGATCTCTTCCATTATTATAGCCCTCGCGTTTGTTCAAAAAATATCAACCCAATGTCAGGATGCCACGGGTCTGCTGGCAGACTTCCGGGTAGTGGATACTGGCGCGTGGCTTTTGGGCTTGCACCAGTTGCCGTGCATCCTCGGCAGTGTCGGCGGAGACGATGGCAGTACCGGAGTAGCGCCCGTCCTGCCAGTAAATACGGAACAGGGGTAAGCCTGTGTCCGTAAATGATGTGTTGCGTCTCATGGTTTGTCCCCTTCCTTTTATGCCGCGATAGGTTCCTGTTCTGCCAAGGCCTGCGGCGCTTCATTGCGGAATTTGAGGTAAGCCTTGTGCATTTTGATGTGGTAAGCGTTCTTCTCGTAGCCTGGCCCGTTGAAGGCGTTGGCAAAGATACGGAAGTTGTCCAGGGTCAATTCTGTATGCCCTTTGGACAAACGCAATGAGTCAACACATTTGAATAGCGTAATGTAGCGGCAGAAGGCTTCCAGATGCTCTGCTTCGTTGCGCATCATCCTTTCAACGAACTCCTCAATGCTGGTGTAAGCAAGCTTTTTCCAGTGATAGCCCATGATCTGGAATGCGCCCCAGGATGCCGATTCCATGGCAGCTTGAGGGTGGATGGCTTTTGCACGTTCCAGACGGCCAATTTCCTTGATGCCACCCTGGTAGTATTGGCTGTCCCACTTGGAACCAAGGATGTCTTCATTGCCTGCGGCCAATGGCACAGGATCTACATTGTAGGCTTGCAGACGTTTCCAGAAGATGTGGCGCTCAAACAGGATGACAGGGAATTCGCGAAGGAAACCACTGCCACGTGATTCGACTTTATTGACAGCCTTAATGGCTGCAACTTCGATTCCCAGCTTGTCCGCAGCCCGGATCAAATCCTGTTCGCACAGGAAACGGCTGGTGGTATCTGGTAGGTAGGTATTGGATTTCAGGAGCAGTACCTGCCAGGTTTTTTCACCAACGATGCCATCTGCAACCAGTTTGTTGTCCAGTTGGAATTGTTTTACTGCGGCTTCGGTCTTATCACCGAAATTACCGTCAATAGTGACGGTGTAGCCTGCGGCCATCAGCAGCACCTGTGCCTGGGTGGTTGCCTTGGTGTTTTGAGAATATTTTTTGATTTCGCTAAACATGATGTATGCCCCTTTGTTGATTGCTGCGTTAGATGAAAGGCTGTTCCGATGAATAGTTGCGCAATGTGCTTAATTAATCGCCGTGAACATGGTTTTAATTTAGCCATAGCCCGCTTAATTTTTGCCAGTGTTATTGGATAAAAAACAACCGCTACACACTGAAGTGTTCTTGTGATCGGATGACAACTTATGAGAACTCAATATCTTTCAATATGTTGTTAAGTTGGTATTCATGTAATCAAATAACAAACGCTTGTCAGCAAATAATCCTTTCCTTGTCAGGTAAAATTAAGATGCAAATGTTTAAAATAAAATTTTTAAATCAAACAAGGGGTTGAGGCATGAAAACGTTTTATTATTATGTCTGTGCGGCAGTTTTGCTGGGGGTGGCAAATCAGGCTATGGCGCTGGGTTGTGAGGTGGAATACAAAGCTAAGCGAGTCAATCAGGATCGGCGCTGGTATGGTTCAGTTGAAAGGCCGGAATTCAAAACCGGCACAGCAACAGGTAGCGGGTCTGATTTGAAAGCTTGTGAAAAAAATGCCGTAGCCAGTGTGCAGCGTGATGGATGGAAGGTGACATCCTACAAGTTGAAATAAGGCAGATGGGATAGGGCGTCGGTGGCTTCGCTACTCTTCATCGGGAGTGAGGCCACGGATACTCGCAGGTTCGACTTCCAGCCAGTATCCTTCGCCTTTCTTGACCTTTATAAAAGCCTGTTCAATGAATTTGCTACCCAGCTCTTCCCTCAGCCGCTTAATGGACTGTACACCATGTTCACCAATATCCAATGCATGCAATGGCATGTTGTCCAGCCGCTTGCGAACCAGTTGGCAGAAGTTTTGGTGCTGGGTTCGGTTTAGCTGGATTTCGATATTGTTCAGACGCAGGCGGTTGCCGGGCAGAAATTCCAGACGCTCGCACAAAAAACCGTTTTCACGCCAGCTCAACAGCCGTTTGCGGTCGGTATGCCAGGCATACATCTGTAAAGCCAGTAGCATCAGGACAAAAATCAGTGTTGCCATCAGAATGCCCATCGCGCTACTCATGAAACGGAAGGTCTGGTTGACTTGCTCGATGTACGCTTCGTAGAGCTTAAAGCCATTTTCGTTCAGATTGTCGCTGATGTCGGGGTACTGCGGAGAGGAAAAACTGATAAAGGCGTATAACCCTAGTCCCATGATGACGGCAACGGACAAAACGATTAGCCAGCCAACAACAATCAGGAAGTGACTGTGGTTAAACAGACGTGCCCCCCGTACTTTAGACGTTTGCATGTTACCCCCCCCTCGCAGAATCATCAACAAGCCAGCTTCCATTGCTGCCGTTTGTCCCTCCCTGACTACTTTGCTGGCTATTTGTCAATCTGATTGAGCATGTTATCTTGTTTATGGAGCAGTTGCAATGCAGCTCGGCACCCGTAAACAGGTATCTAATGTCGCCAGAACCCGATCAAATCATTGGTCTGATCCAGCAGGTAATTCTTGCGCCACCGGTCTTTCTCGGGCGTTTTCAGCAATTGCTCAAGCTGGTGCAGGCAGGCTGTCTGGCGTTGTTTATTATTCCGTGCCCAGTCCTTGAGCAGTGACAGCAGCGAACTGTCGAGGTCAAGATCAACATAAGTCGGGTTGCCATAGATTTGCAGGATGCGTTCAAACAGTTCCTGCTGACGTTCTGCCGGTGACACGCTGTAGCATTCCCACAGGGTAGTGCAGGCAGTGCGCATCAGGCTGTAGAGGTTGTTTTCCGGGTCTTCAATTTTGTCGGCGATGGCGGGCAGTGAGTCAATCAGGGCAAGGCAGAAATCGGTGGTCTCGCGCATGGGCGTGGTGGCCTTGCGCGCCGATTCCAGCATTTTGCGGATCGTTTCAGTCAGGCGATTTGCGTTCAGGGCGTGGATGAAGCCTTCCGCATTGGCGTAGCGTTTGCTCATATCCGCTAGCATTTGCCGGTATTTGGGTTCGGCTGGTTCATTGTCAACCAGCAGGTCGGAAAAGCAGATCAGCAAGGTGTCGCGAAAGTCTGCATCCTGCAAGGCTTTTTCCAACACAAAAGTGCGTAACTGGTTATGCGAAAGCTGTGTGAGGATACGTTCGATTTGCCCCTGTCGCGTGGTGGGTCTTGATGAAGTTTTTGTCGCCATTACGTTATGTTTTACCCGGTTTCAGGCATATGCCCCAGCCGCGCATTATAGTCGGGGCGTTGCCTGAAAACGATGCTACTAACGCAATAATCAATCAATGAACCTGAAACAGCTTGCGATGGTGGTTGGTATGGGCGCAGATACGGCAGTAGGGCTGGTGGCTGTGGCTGGCAGGGTAATGGAAGTGACTGCCACAAGCCTTGCAGGCAGCTTCTGCCAGCGGAACAACTGCTTGTATCTGGTGGCTCATGTGGTGGATGTGGATGGCCTGCTGGTCACAGGCATCGCTACAGATGTTGCAGCCGGTACAGTGGCTGGCCAGGATGTGATAGGCCAGCACTTCTCCCGTTTTTTCCTTGTCCAGTTGCAACGCCTGATGCGGGCAAAGCTGTACGCAGGCGTCGCAGCCATTGCAACGACTGGGATCCATTTCCGGCACGAAGGGGTATAACACCTTGTCGGTTTGGTGGCTTACTGCGGGCAGCGTTGCTGGCCAGGGCAAGGGGGCGTCATTTTCGGGGGGGATTACGCCGGTTTGCTCCATTCCTTTTTCCACAGCAAACGTTATGGCTTGCTGGAAAAAGCGTCGTCGGGAGGCCGTGGTCGTTTCCCGACCCTTGTGTGGGGTGAATGCGGGGAGGCGTTTCCTTTTTTCTTGCCAGGCCGCCCTCGCAAGTTGTGCATGCCGGATGGTGGCGACGCCACGATTGAACAGCAGGGCGTTCAGCCGAGCCAGTTGCTCGCGGAAAGGATCCCCGCCCCCATGACGGGGGCAGGTTTCACAGTGGCCACGGCAGGACAAAATCTGTTGGTACCCGTTGAGGTAGTATTCCAGCAATAAACGGGATGACACTGCATGGAGGCAGGGAACCACTCCTTCACCGGTATCTTCTTCCCAGACCTTTTCACAGGCAATCAGCAATGTTCCCTTTCCATCCAGTGCCTTTAGCGCTGGAAGCAGCGTTTGACCTAGCGCAGACTCGGTACAGGCGGCGACACACAAGCCGCAGCCATCACAACGTTCAGTATTGATTTGCAGGCTGTCATCATCCAGCAGCCATGCATCCTGCGGACAGGCTTCCACGCAGTTGACGCAAGCGGCTACTTCACAATGACTGTGGACGCAGCGTTCAGCGATGATTTCGGGAATCATCAATGCCTGTTTCAACTCCTTGAACCAACCCTTTTTCAGCGCCATGGCTTACCAGCTTGGCGCAATGCCGGGGTAATACTGCATGGTTTGAGGGCGGGCAGCCGCAACTTGTAGTGCATTCAGGCGCGCCTCGATTTCCTCATGGCTTACGCGCGGGATTTCCAGAATTTCAGCCAGCAAATCGCGGAGGTGTTCGCAATAGCGGGCAGTTTCCAACGCCAATCCAGCATAAAAGGGGGTGGCGCAGCGCTGGGAAACCCGTTGGGCAAAGGGTAGTAACCAGCGTAGTAGATGCTCATCCATGAAACGGGAGGTTTCCGCCAGCAAGGTTAGCGGTTCCGCATTTTCTGCGGCCTTGTCCAGCAGATGGGCAATAAACAATAACTGGTTGACCAGATGGTCGTCTGCCATACACCGCCAGTTGGGAACCGCCAAGCCGTGGCGCGCATACCATGCTCGCACTTCAAACATTGGCCGCTGGCAAACCAGTTCATCGTCATCCAGCCATACCGATTCTTGTGGTGAGCTGTGAAATTTGCCATTGAGGTAAATGTCGGCAAAATCACAGGCCAGATCGTCCAGCAGGGTATCGGAAATTGTCGGGAAAAGACCCTTGCCCAGTGTCTCTACACGTTCCTGTGTCAGTTCAGTGGCGTGCAGGTCGGCCAGCAGGCGTAGGTCTGCTACGATTTCAAGCATCATTGCGGTTCCTTGGGTTTATCCACATGCCCCTGGCTGTGTGCCACGAAGACGATGGAAGGGTTGGTCAGTTCCGGGTCTGCCATGCTCTTGACTTGTCTTACGAGTTTGTCCTTTTCGTGTGGAGCCATTGCCTTGGTTGCATAATTACCCTCACGCAGCTTGTCGATCGGGCCGATGTCCAGTACCCGCATCATGCAGGCCATCACGCAGTACGGTTTGCGCCCGGCATCAATTTCATCCACACACATATTGCACTTGGAAACGATATTCTGTTCCGGGATGAATTGCGGCGCGCCAAACGGGCAGGCGGCCTCACAACGGCGACAGCCAATGCACAGGCTGGAATCAATGTCGACGATGCCATCCTGCTTGCGCTTGTAGATAGCACCGGTCGGACAGGTCGGTAAACAGGCCGGTTCTGCACAATGGTTGCAGGACATGTTGACCTTGTAAGCGTAAACCGCTGGATAGGTTCCGCCCTCCACGTACATGACGCGGCGGAAACGCGGGCCAGGGGGCAGGCCGTTTTTGTCCTTGCAGGCGATTTCACAGGCGCGGCAGCCGATGCAATCAACGTTGTTGTGGATGAAACCGAACTGTTGTTCGGGTACTACCGGGGTATAGACTTCTTTCTTGTGGCGCTTGATAGCCTCCTTGATAGTGGCCTTGTCCTGTAATATGGGGTTATTGGGTACTGCTTCGTTTGCCATGGGGAATTCTCCTCGGAATATTACAGGTCACGCCGGAACACATGGCTGCGGGCGGTCGCCAACCGATCCCAGCCGGGTTTGTGCGCAAGGTCGGTTTTCTGGATGCCGCAGAGTACGGTGTTGTAAGCGAAGGAGCCTGCCGGGCTGGGTTCGTCCAGCGTCAGCATGTCGGGATTGCCTGCACGGTCTATGCCGTTTTCATCCAGATCAATCCACGCCCCTTCGTACAACACCAGCACCCCTGGCATACAACGCTCTGTAACATAAGCGGGAACCACTACCCGTCCACGATCATTGAACACCTCCACGGTATCGCCGGTCTTGATGCCGAGCTTTTTGGCGTCGGAAGCGTTAATGGTGACTTCCTGTTCATAGGTTTCACGCAGCCAGCCGATATTGTTGAAAATCGAGTGGGTGCGGTGACGCGGGTGTGGTGAAATCAGGTGGAACGGGTGTTTGGCGGTTTTTTCCTTGTCACCCAGGTATTCAAACGGCACGATCCATTTGGGGATGGCGGGGATTTCATGGCCGTAGGCGGTCTTGGTCCAGTCGTCGTACTGGGCCAATTGCCCGGAGAAAATTTCGATCTTGCCGGAAGGCGTTTCCCACGGTACGCCTTTTTCCACGTTGTCCTGGAAGGCAACATGCGGGCGATCCAGCTTGAACTTGTAAATGCCGTATTTCTTGAATTCCTCCCACGGCATGGTGACGTGCTGGTGATGCATGACCTTGTTTTCCCACCATTCGCGCAGGAAGGCTTCATCCACGGCATCGTTGTACATGAAATAGTCACGATTGGCTTTGGGGTTATATCGCCTGCCAAAATCTGCACCGCCCAGCCGGTAGGCCAGTTCGGTGTAGATTTGCAGGTCGGTTTTACTTTCTCCCAGCGGTTCAATCACTTTGGGGCGGTGGATGTAGTAATGCCCCTTGTACCAGGGCAAAGCTACGTCATGGCGCTCGAAATGGGTGGCTACCGGCAACAGTACATCGGCAAACAGGCCGGAAGGCGTAATGGTGGAATCGTTGCACACCACCAGATCCAGCTTGTTGATAGCCTGGATTTCCTTGTTGATATTGGTGAGCTGGTTGAACCAGTCAGAACCCTGCCAGAAAATGCCGCGAATGTTGGGAATGACGCCATCACCAGCCCTGCCACCTGGCCACAGGCCGATTTCCTCACGCTTTACGTTCGGGTAATTGAGCACGGTATGTGCCCAGCGGTCGGACTTGATGGAGGCGTAGAACACATTGGCGAATTCGTCGTAAGGGTAGGCCACGCCTTCCGCGTGCCATGCCTTGCCGATGCCTTCCGCGCACCCACCCAGCACGCCGATATTGCCGGTCATGGCCTGAAGTGCTGCGGCCATGCGGTTGTACTGCTCGCCGTAAGCGTTGCGCCCCGGTGCCCAGGAAGCTTTGAGTGCGGCGGGTTTGGTGGTGGCGTACATCTGTGCCAGTTTCTTGATGTCATCGGCTGATACGCCGCAGATTTCCGCCGCCCATTCCGGGCTTTTGGGTGTGTTGTCGTATTTACCGAGGATGTAATCCTTGAAGTTTTCCTTGTCCTTCGCCCAGTCTGGCATCGTGCCTGCATCCATGCCCTGCACGAATTTGTTGATGAAATTCTGATCGTGCCAGTTGTTGGCGAAGATGTGATGTGCCATGCCCGCCATCATTGCTGCGTCGGTATTGGGGCGGATAGGAATCCACCAGGCATCATAGGCCGAGGCGGAATCGGTGTATTGCGGGTCAACCAGCACGAACTTGCAGCCCTGCTGTTTGGCTAGCCGCATGTAGTAGAAGGTGTTGCCGCCGTGGAACGTATAGGCCGGGTTCCAGCCCCACATGATGATCAATTTGGAATGGGCGAAAGCATCGTCCTCATTGCCATCCTGAATGGTGCCGAAAGTGATGCGCGAGCTGAATTTCGTCCCCTCATACGAAGGCACCGACCACGAACTGGTGCGGCAACCGTACATGCCGAGGAAACGCCCCAGCAAACCCTCGATCTGGTCGGATTTGTGCAATACACCGTAGGATGCGCCCGCGTAACTCTGGTCGAGCAGGGCAGTCGGGCCGTATTTGCTTTTCAGCTCCTCCATCTTTCCGGCTACATGATCCAGTGCCGCATCCCAGGACGCACGCTTGAACTTGCCTTCGCCGCGTGCACCCGTGCGTACCATCGGGTACAGCAGGCGTTCCTGTGAATACAGGCGGGAACGGTAGGAACGCCCCCGCAGGCAGGCGCGCACTTGTGGTTCCTCGAACGTATCCTTGCCGAATGCGCCGCCTTGCTGGTAGCGCCCGTCATCGGTGGACAGGCGCACGATCACGTCGCCTTTCTTGTGCGCCACCAGCATATGGCGGGAACCGCAGTTGTGGGCGCAACTGGTAACGACAGTGGTCAGCTCATCGTCACGCGGGTAAGGTTCATAGGCAAACGCTTTCGCTTCCTTGGGTTTTACTGTCAGGCCGCCTGCTGCAATGGCTGCCGAACCCAGCGCCGTGGTCTTGAGAAAGCTGCGGCGATCCATTTTCAGGGAGGCTTTCAGCTTGTCTTTCCAGTCTTGTCCGTTCATGGTTTGCTCCCTTCAATCAAGAAACGCAGGTCGGATTCGGTGGGGCGATTCTTTGCCCACTCAGGTACGGTGCCGCCGCTGCCCGCCCATGGATGCCGGGGGTAGGGGAAACTGGTGCGATACCATGCGCGTCCGCCGTGGCAGCCGTAGCAAGAATCGCTGTTGGCAACACCTTCCTGTTCAATTCCTGCGGCATTGAGGAAATTGACCTTGTGGCGGGTGGTGCGGATGGCGGCATGGCACAGTAAACAGTTGTTTTGGAACGCTGCACCGCTTTCATGCCAAGGCCCCGGTAAGCCCATGTTCTGGTAGGGGAATTGCCCGTGGCACATCAGGCAGGTATTCGGGTCAACCATTTTGCGCATGGTTAAATCGGTTTGCGTATCTACTGCTGTACCGGAAACTTCATCGCGCGGGTCATTGCCCTGATGGCAGGTGGTACAGCTCATATTGGCGACTTTCTTGATGAAAGGCGCAGTCAGGTGACGCTGGTGGAAGGTCATTTGTTCGCCTTCATAGGTATCAAGGGTTTGATACCACGCAAGGGTGTTGACCTTTTTCAAGCCTGCGGGCGAAGTGTCACGGGTGTTGGTATCCAATACTTCCTGATGGCATTTCAGGCAGTCGGCATCCGTGGCTTGGTCAATCGCAGGTTTGAAATGGATGGGATCCCGACGCGCTTGCCCATAGTCGCTGGTAGCGGCTGAAAGGGTGGCTGCTACTGGCTGTGTTTCCGGGGCTTGCTCGGGGGAAATGCTGGTTTGTTGTTGGGGTGCTGGTGTGTCAGTTGCGCTGGTCGTGGGTGCAGATGGCGCTGGAGTTTGTGCCTGCATTTCTGTGGTGCTTGCGGCTGCTTTTTCCTGGGGGGGAGTGGCTGTTCCACCCGGATTGGACATGAAATGTATGCCCAATCCGCCAATCACAGCCACTACAATGGCCAGAACTCCAATCCACCATTTGTCCGTGCTTGTATTCATGTATGTGACTCCTGCTCATTTCTCCCTGTCGAAAATCCCTTTACTCCCAAGTGGGGGAGTAAAGGGAAATGCCTCATGCGCTGGTTAGTTGGTTGGAGGCGTCCAGTTTTGGGCTTGCATGCCGGACATGCCACCCATTCCAGACATGCCTTGCATGCCAGACATGCCGCCCATTCCTTGCATACCGCTCATGCCGCCCATTCCGGACATGCCATCCATGCCTTGCATGCCAGACATACCGCCCATTCCTTGCATGCCGCTCATGCCGCCCATCCCAGACATGCCGCTCATGCCGGTCTGGGGTACCCATACCCAGCGGCCTTGCTGTTGACCAGCCATTCCAGACATACCGCCCATACCTTGCATGCCGGACATGCCACCCATGCCGGACATGCCGTTCATACCGCCCATGCCCTGCATGCCTGACATGCCGCTCATACCATCCATGCCTTGCATGCCGGACATGCCGCCCATTCCAGACATGCCTTGCATCCCTGACATACCGCCCATGCCGGTTTGGTTTGGAACCCATTGCCAATAGCCTTGCCGTTGACCAGACATGCCTGACATACCGCCCATGCCTTGCATCCCGGACATACCAGACATACCGTTCATGCCGCCCATCCCTGACATGCCATCCATGCCCTGCATGCCAGACATACCGCCCATGCCTTGCATCCCGTTCATACCACCCATGCCTTGCATGCCGTTCATACCGCCCATGCCTTGCATCCCGCTCATGCCTTGCATCCCGCTCATGCCACCCATGCCTTGCATTCCGGACATACCAGACATACCGTTCATACCGCCCATTCCGGACATGCCATCCATGCCTTGCATCCCGCTCATGCCACCCATGCCTTGCATCCCTGACATACCAGACATGCCGTTCATGCCGCCCATCCCTGACATGCCATCCATGCCTTGCATCCCGGACATACCGCCCATGCCCTGCATGCCTGACATGCCGCTCATGCCTTGCTGATCAGCAAATACGGTGGGTGAAAGCAGCATTGCGCCCATCAGTACAGCCAGGGTTTTTTTGACAAAATGTTTCATGTAAAGCCTCCATTCAAGGGTTAACTATGTATTGCTTGAGAAGTTACTTGTCGGTATGCCAGCCACGAACATCGTAGGGTGGCGGCATACCTGCGTGAACGAAGGGGGAAAACCAGGTGCCCTGATTTTCCAGGAAGCGCAGCGAGGAGGGATAGGGTTGTTCGACTCCTGTGAGTGATTGTGCATACCATGCGCCATCCTTGTGGACTTCAGTGATGACGGGAGCCGTTGCGGGGCGCTCAGATGGAACCGTGCCTGCGATGTAGACCGGGTCTTCTGCCTGAACAGTGCTCGTAGCTGACATTAACAGGGTTGCAAGTATCAGGTGGTGACTGTAATGACGCATTCGCATGTTGTGTTGCCTCCTCTCATTTGGTCTTCGCTCGCTGTACTTAAAAGCATGTTCCGTGCCAAGCTCTTTTTTTGTTTACCAAGCCATTGATATAATTTAATTTTTAAGAAATTTTCTGCAAATTTTCGGGATATGTAATACGGATTGATCATGACATAATGGCATGTATCCAGATGACAGCCTGTCAGGTGAGTGGAAAATGGAGACATTTTGTCATGATCTGGATTACACTCACAGGATCAAAACCAACGTAGGTAATGTTTGTGTTTGCTGAATCGATAAGAAAAATTTACAAACAGCAGCTGAGTCGCCGTTTCATCCTGTTCCTTTTCGGTGTACTGGGGATCGTGTCAGTTTGCTTTCTGCTGATGTTTTACTCTTTCTACAGTGCACAGCTTGCAGATGAACGTGTGCATGCGTCCCAGGGTGTCAGTCTGTTACTGAAATCATCGCTGGAGCGTGCCATGTTGCGCCGTGATTTGCCCGGCTTGCGCGAAATCATCAGCGATCTGGGGGCACAGGAGGGTGTGCAGGAAGTCATGATTCTTAATTCTGAGGGGGAGGTGCGCTTTGCTTCCCGTCAGGAACACCTGGGGAGTAGTGCGCAATCCGTTGTCGAGCAGTTCTGTCCGGGCTGCAAACCGGCCAATTTGCCGGTGGAGCCTGTGACCCGCTTCATCCAGCCGGAAAATGGCAGCGAGTTGTTACGCACCTTCCACCCTGTACGTAACAAGGCGGAGTGCATGGAGTGCCATGGGAGCGCTGTCTCCAATCCGGTTAACGGTATTCTGGTGGTGGATTATGAAGCCGGGCCAATCAGGAAAAAGGGCTTGATGAACATCCTGATGCTGGTGGGGGCGGGTTCCATTGCCGTGCTGTTTAGTGCTTCGGCGGCATGGTGGTTCATGCAGCGCTATGTCCTGCAACCGGTTGAGCGTCTGGATGCTGCCAGCCGCAGGTTGTCGGTAGGTGACCTGAATGTGCGCGTTCCGGTCAGTGGGCATGATGAAATGACCAATTTGGCGGCAGCTTTCAACCACATGGCGGAACGCCTGCAACATGGCCACAATGTCCTGAAAAGCCGGGAACAGTTTCTGCAAGGCTTGATAGATGCGGTGCCGGATGGCGTGCGGGTAATCGACCGCTACTACCAGATCGTGGTTGCCAATCGCGCTTATGCGGAACAAAGTGGCACGGCTTCCCCGGAAGAATTGCGTCAGCAATACTGCTACAAGGTGACCTTCCAGCGGGATACTCCCTGTCCGCCATCCCTGCGCACCTGCCCGTTGCATGTGCTGAATGCCCAGCAGCCAACCCTGAAGTTTATGGAAGACCTGCAACGCCAGGATGGAACCCATTTGGCCACTGAAGTCTACGCAGCCCTGTTGCCCGTGGCAGCGAGTGCGGACGGAGAGCCAGAGTCACTGGTAGTGGAATCCGTGCGTGATCTGGAAAAAGCCATCCAGTATTCCCACGAGCAGAAACTGGCCTCGCTGGGGGAGCTGGCAGCCGGGGTTGCGCATGAAATCCACAACCCACTGGCATCGGTGCGAATTGCGCTGGAAGCCAGCGACCGGATTCTTGATGCCAGCCATCAGGATGTGGATGAGCTGAAAACTTACCTGCATCTGGTCGACGAGCGGGTGGAGCAATGCCTGGATGTCACCCGCCGCCTAATGAAACTGGGTGCCCTCGCCAGCAGTCACCCCGAACTGGTGGAGGTAAATGCGGTAATCTGGGAAACCCTTTCCCTGCTGCGTTTCGAGCGGGAACAGCAGGCGATCAGTGAATGTCTGGAACTGTCCCCGACCAACCCGCGTATCCTGGCTGCCGATAATGACCTGCGCATGATCATCCTGAATCTGGTGCAGAATGCATTCCATGCCATGCCCAACGGTGGTGAGCTGAAAGTGGTGACCCGCCAGCAGGCAGGCGGGGTGGATATCCGGGTGGAGGATACCGGCATTGGCATTGCTGCTGAAATACGGCCATACATTTTTGATCCATTTTTCAGTCGAAGGTATGACCAGCGTGGCTCGGGGCTGGGTTTGACCATTACCCGTTCACTGGTTAAGCAACACGGTGGAACCATACAGGTTGCAGAGTCTGCACCCGGTAAAACGGCTTTCATTCTGCATTTCCCGGATGCTGATGCAAGAACAGAGGATATGGCATGATTCCGTTGATATTGGTGATTGATGATGATGTGACCCTGAACCGTTTGATGGTGGGGCAACTGAACAAGATGGGGTACGCAGCTACTGGCGTGTATTCCTGGGCGGAGGCGGAAGTCTACCTGCAACAGAATGACCCTCATCTGGTATTGCTCGACTGCCAGTTGCCAGACGCGCGGGGAAGCCAGGTTCTGCCGAAACTCGCGCCGGATTACCCTGTTGTCATCATCACGGCCTACGGGAGTGTGAAAGAGGCGGTTGGCGCAATGCGCTCAGGTGCTGCCGAATACCTTCTCAAACCAATCAACATGGACGAACTGGAACTGGTGATCCGCCGCACGCTGGACGCCCACAGCATGAAAAAGGAACTGATTTACCTCAAAAAGCAGGTCAGCAAGCGCAAATCCTTCATGGTGGGGCAAAGCCAGGCGCTGAAAGAAGTCGAAAACATGATTGACGCCGTAGCCCCCAGCATGATGACCGTGCTGATTCAGGGGGGGAGTGGCGTCGGCAAGGAACTGGTGGCACGGGAAGTCCACGAACGTAGCCAGGTCGCCAGCCACAGTTTCGTCGCGCTGGATTGCTGCACCATGCAGGAAAGCCTGTTCGAGTCGGAACTGTTTGGCCACGAAAAAGGCTCTTTCACTGGTGCTGACCGGCAGAAAAAAGGTCTGATCGAAAATGCCGAAGGTGGCACCCTGTTTCTGGATGAAATCGGTGAGATTGGCCCGCCCATTCAGGCCAAGCTGCTGCGGGTGCTGGAAACCGGCAAGTTCCGGCGGCTGGGTGGCACGCGGGATATGACCGCCAACGTGCGCATCGTCGCTGCCACCAACCGCGATCTGCTGGCAATGTCGCAGGCGGGCGAATTCCGTACCGACCTGTATTACCGCCTCAATGCCTTTACCATTTACGTACCACCACTGCGCGAGCGCAAGGATGACATTCCAGCACTGGTGGGACATTTCATCAGTAACCACGACTTTTCCCGCCGCGTCAACAAGCGCCTGACTGAGCGCGCGCTGGACAAATTGCTGGCCTACCCCTGGCCGGGCAATATCCGCGAACTGAAAAACATGGTGGAACGCGCCATTATCCTGTCAGGCGATGCTGAACAGATTTTGCCGGAACACATTACGCTGAGCGATGGCGTAATGGCTGGTATTCCATCAATCCCAACGCGCAAAGGCATCAACCTGAACTTTGAGCAGATGCCAACGCTGGATGATCTGGAAAAGCACTACCTGGACCGGTTGCTGGACAAATTCAGCGGGCATCGGGGCAAGGTGGCGAGAGCATTAGGTATCAGTGAACGTAATGTTTACCGCTTGATAAAGAAATATGCCGTTATGGAAGCCTGACGTGCAGAAATTCAATATTAATATTTAATAATATACTTCGACTGCGCTAGAATGCGGATATGGCAAGAGTTTTCATATCCGCAACCCACAAATCCTCCGGCAAGACCACGCTGTCGATTGGTCTGTGTGCCGCTTTGCATGCACGCGGCCTGCGCGTACAGCCTTTCAAAAAAGGTCCGGATTATATCGACCCGTTGTGGTTGGGTGCAGCCAGCGGGCGTGCTTGCCATAACCTCGATTTCAACACCATGACGGCAGATGAAATCATCCAGACCGTGCAGCATTATTCCGCCACCGCTGACATTGCCGTGATCGAGGCCAACAAGGGGCTGTATGACGGCATGGCGCTGGATGGTTGTGACAGCAATGCAGCGGTTGCCAAACTGACCCGTTCGCCCGTTATTCTGGTTGTCGATACGCGCGGCATGACACGTGGCATTGCCCCTTTACTGCTGGGGTACCAGTCATTTGATCGTGAGGTAAACATTGCCGGAATCATTTTCAACCGTGTCGGCGGCTCCCGCCATGCAGCCAAACTGCGTGAATCGGTAGAGCATTACACCGA
>JAHJJD010000042.1 GCA_018822845.1 Gammaproteobacteria bacterium
AGGCTTTCTGGGCAGAAAAGGAGACGGTGAACCGGGAGCTAAAAGCATCTGGATTGGTTTTATGCGGGTACAGGATTGTATTCTTGGGATTCAGATGGCTGGTGAGCTGGGGATGGGGTGAGTTGTGTATAAGGAGATGGTCATATACGACCTCTGCACCATGGGCGTAGCGGCCAATTGGGGTCAGGTCAGCCAAACCGGCTTGCGCCAAACCAACAGCCTGCAAGGCAGTCATGCCAAGGATAGTCGACACGACAATAGAAAGTCTCAACTTCATCACAAGATCACTCCAGCATAAGGTATCAGGAAAAAATCCCCCTTATGCTGGGCAATCAATGTTTTCAAAGAATGACAGGCTTGTTAACCATTCATTAATAATATGGTGAACATACATCCGGCATCGCTAAACCAGGAAATTATTTCCCTGACAAGCCCTTGATCGGCCCCATCACGCCAAACGCGGACTGCGGATCAGCCATACTCTTGGCGTGTTGCGCTACCAGACCGATATAACCGTAACCGTTCACATCCAGATGCCAGTAAGGCGAGGTGGTTTCCGCACCGGTCGGCACGGTCGCGATGCGGGTCAGGCTTTGCTTGCCGACATCGTATGACCACAGCATGTTGTTTTCGTGCTCACCGTCTTCACCCACCAGCAGGGTATCGGAACCCGGCAGGAAAGAGAGATTGTCCGGCTGGGCGAAACGGTCTGGCGTATTGGTGGCGCAGGTTTCCGGGCTGTCATCATTCAACCCGGCATCGGTAGCGGAACCACCCATAACTACCGCTTTCATCGCGGTTGCAACGTGGCTGCTGGCAATGGCGTTGCCTGCGCTATCCTTGATGCCATCCTGCATGTTGAGTGAGTAGACGCCCCCACAGTAATTGGCCTGTTGCAGGCGGATGTGATTGCCGGTTGCTGCATCGTAATTGGTCTTTTCCGCTGGATCATCCACATTGTCCAGCATACCCCGCCCTGCTTCGCTGATGGCCAGGTAGCCAGTGTTACGCTGTGCATCGAAGCTAAAGCCTTCCATCTTGCGGAATTCGTGGGTAGCACCCTTGATGGCGGCGTAGCGGCGTGCTTCCAGGCGGGAAACCAGCATTTCCTTGCCTTCTTTCACTTTCAGGCACTGCTTTTTGAAGCTTGCCGGGGAAACCAGCGCGAAACCGTTTTGCGTATCGCACTTGTCGGCGTCGCCTGTTTCAAACAGCTCGCTGAATTTGGGCAGCTTGCCGATTTCGGCCTTGATGTCGGCGTCTTTGGCGTGGCCGAGGTTGATCCACTCCAGCGTGGCGGAACCGCCGTTTTTGCCATCGGTCTGGTTCCATTTGGCAGCGTAGAGCGTACCGGCGGAAAGGTCGCCCGCAGTGTCGGCGATGAACATGAACAGCGTGCCGTTATCGCCATCATCTGTCAGGTAAACGGTTTTCTGGTCAGGCAGCACGTAGGCCAGCTCGTGTGAAAAGCGCCCCATGGCGTAGTGCTTGCCATAGTGCGGTTTGCCATCCGTGATGCGGGTTTCGGTCGTCCAGCCGACCATGTAGGGGCTGGATTTGGTCGGATTCTTGAGGTCATCATTCCAGTAGTATTTGGGATAAGCCACGTATTTCCTGTCAGTAATGCCATCCGGGTTACCGGTCTGTTCTTCCACATTGGCGGCGTCCGGCTCGTATTCCTCACTGCCCAGATGGCTGTTCCACGGCGTCACCGAACCAGCGCAATGAACGAAACCACCGAAATCGCCCGACTGGTCGACGAATTGCAGGGTGTCTTTCACCGGACTGAGCTTGCCGCCTGCGTCCTGCTGCAATTCCGCCATGTACATGCCGCCGACATTGCACTCGAACTGGGAAACCAGATAAAGCTTGTCCTTTTCCTTCAGGATCGCGCTGAAATCCAGGCCGCTACCCGGCGTGCCGTTAGTGCCGTTGCAGACAAAAGGCGTACCGTCGATGCTGATGGGCTTGCCCTGCACATCCTTCATCAGGCCGAAGATTTCATCGTTATCCTGTGTGCCAGTACGAAACAGTTCGGTGAAAGCCAACGGCTGCTTTTCACCATTCACGCTGATTTCGCCGGTCGTGCGAATGATCTTTTTGTCGGCATCGCTGGCGGGCAAATCCAGCGGTTTGAATTCGATGGTCGTTTGTGCAGCGGCGAAAACAGGAGACGCCAGCAGGATCAGCAAGGAAGAAAGCAGGGTCGGCAATCTCATGGGGAACCTCGTATTGATTTTATCGGGCAAGACTTTACGCCGACTACTTGACAAAATGATGACAGGAAACCAGACGATGGTGTTAGCTATCCGTTTGGGCAATATCCTGAAAACTCACTGGCAGGTTGATTTCACTTTTACCACGCTTCAAGGTAAGGCTTAACTGGATCGCCCCTTCGTATTGTTTCAGTAGCTGGATGGCCTGCCCTTCACTCTCCAGCCGCACGCCATTGACCGCCAGCAATATATCCCCCGCTTTCAAACCTGCCTTGACAAACAGGGCCGGGTCAGCGCCAGGAGCCAGCCGGTAGCCTGACAGCCTGCCATTGGCGACTACGGCTTCCGGCTGCACGGCATCAAACAGACGGTATGGGTCAAGCGCGGCATTGTCACGGAACTCTTTCAGGTTGATCCGCTCCAGTTCTTCAGGTGCCACCACCGTAGCGACCGCCTGACCGCTAGCCGCTGTGGCCATGCCCAGCGCCAGTTTTTCCAGTGACTTGCCGTTTTGCAACAGGGCGTAACGCTCACCGACTTCCAGCAGCCTGACTCCCTTGTGATGCACCAACTCCTCGTTGCTTTGCACCAGAAACTGTTCCCCTTGATACTCCATGACCGCGAAACCCTCCCCGTTTGGCAAACCCAGCACCCCTTTCAACGATAACGGCAGGCGGGATAGCGGAATATCATTCCAGTCAGGGCGGCGCTGCGCCGACCCTGCTGGTGCTGGCTCGAACTGTAGCGGGAATTGCAGCAGCGGCAGGTAATCCGGGTTGTAATTGCCATCCGGGTAGGGGTGGGCATCATCAATCTGGGTAGTGCTGTTGCCTGCCCGGTAAGTCAAACTGGCGGGGTTATCCTGCTCGATCGGGCGCTCGGTGATGATTTCACCAGTTTGGTAGGGCGTGCCATCCACGCGGGTCAGCGGCTCCGCCGGGTCGCGGAAATGGCGGAACGTAACCGGTGTTTCCGGGAACACATCCTTGCCCTTGGTGTAACGCTGGCTGACCACTACCTGTCGGTAACGTGCCGCCGCCGCCAGCGCATCACGTTCCGGCGGATACAGCAAGCCACCCTTGATGCTGCCATCGGTCTCCAGATGGCCCCCTTTGGCAGTGAATTCACGCATCAGTTTTTGCCGCAAGGCTTGTGCTTGCTGGAAACTGTCGGCGCTCAGAGTGTCAAGTTCTGGCCAGTCAGCGCTGTAGCCATTGGCGGAGCGGATATGGGTTGCCAATACGTTTTCAACTGCACCCGGTATATCGCCGTAGAGGCTGGCACCCACCACGGTTTCGAGGAAGTAACGCAATTCGCCTTTGCCCAGATCACGGTTGAGCGGGTCGCCCTGCCGCGCCTTGCCCGGCGTGGTGGTTTCGGTGGCATCAGGCTCAGCCGTGTAGAGCAGGTAATTCATTTCCTGCCAGCCCGGTTCGCCAGCAAACTTGCGTGGCATGGCCCAGGTGCTGTCGATGGTGTTGCCCGTACCCGAGGTGAAGGTAGGGAATTCGGTGCGGGTAATGCCGCTGTGGCAGCCGATGCACTGGGTCATTTCTTCGCGGGTTTGCGGGCGTAATGTGCCTTCCTTGTCTTCGATGTAACCCGCCAGCAGCCAGCCTGCGCCGTTGTCCACCCAGCCCTGTTCGTCATTGCCGTAAATGCCTCCGCCTTCGGCTTTTTCAGCGGGGCGGAACTGGCTGGGCTGCCAATCCCGCGCTTTGTACATATAGCGCACTTCCTTGACCCGACGGCTGCGGGTTCCGGGGAACGGGCTGATGCTGGTGTCTGTACCATCCGCCCGCACATCGACGTAGTGCAACGGGTGGGCGAATTCCGTTCCCAGCGGATACAGGCCGCGTTCCACCAGCACTTCTTTGGCCTTCCCCAGATAGGTTTTGCCGTCTTCGGGCAATAGCCGCCCCTGGATGGCACGTTCCAGCAAATCCAGGTTTTGCGCGTAAGTGGCAAGGTCAAAACTGCCATCCTCACGCTGCATGAATTTTTCCGGCAGGCGGATGTAGATGCCGGATACCGATCCGGTCATGGGGGTAAAAATGCCATACGGCATGAAATTGATTGAACGCCAACCAGTGACCCAGCCTTGCGTGTCACTGAAAAAGCCGTTTTTGGTTTGCTGGCTGCGCACAAAACCATCGCTCCCGGCAGGCAAATCCGCCGGATCAAGACCGGGGAACAGGCGGAACGGCGACTGCACGCCTGCATCCCACTGTTTTGGGTCGCCGGGGCGCTTGGCGTAGGCTTGTTTCCAGTTGTCGCTACGCAGGTAGGCACGCATGTCCCATGTGGTGGTATCAATACCCATCCCACTGACCACAGCACGCAGGGTTTCCGGTTTCAGGGTATTTTCCCAGCGGTTGACCACTGCCAAGGGCGCAACGGTGTCATAGGCGGCAAAAGCGTATTCGAGTTGCAAATTACCAATGCGGGCTTCCAGACCGGCTTGCGGGTTGTTGTTACCCAAACCCTCCTGATAAGCGGCATTGGTGTGGCAATATTGGCAGGCATTCTGCGTACCGCGTGAGGTTTCGATGTAACACTGGGCAGGAATCTGCGGATAAGGGTTGCTGAATGACACTACCGGCACGGCGCGACTACCCTGCAAACCAGTACCGGGAGCAGCCGTCACCGCTACGCCGGTATCCACAGCAGTATTTTCCAGCGCATCGTCACTGCCACAAGCACTTAACAGGAAAACCAACGGGATTAACCAGATATTGTTCATCACGCTTCACCTCACAGACAAAGAGGCCGGTAAGCGGGAGCCTACCGGCCTTCACACAGGAACCCTACGTTGCGCAAGGTTTACTTGATGGCAGGCAGACCGCCGATGTAGCCGACGTTGGCGTCGAACTTGTCAATGGCTGCAATAGCCTTGTCGACCTCTGCGTTCTTGCCGGTTGCCCAGTCGCCGTGGTGCTGGCTGTTGCTCATGATGTAAGCATGACCATTCAGGTCGTCCAGCACTTGCAGGCCAGTGTTTTCAGCACCTGTCGGGGCGCTCAGGATGCGGCTCAGCTTCTTGGTATCGACGTTGTAAGCCCAGACGAAGTTGTTGACATGCGTACCGGAGTCTTCACCAATGAACAGGGTGCGCATCTTTTCGGAGAAGAACACATTATCGGTATTGGCAACCTTGTCCGGGTTGGCGGTATTGCTGAGGGCGTCCGTAGGGATGTCTTCACCCAGCAAGGCGGTTTCGACGTATATGTTGGTGGCAACATAGTCGGAGTTGATGGCAGTATCGGTAGTATCCTTCTGCGCAGATTTCATATCCATGGTGTAAGTTGCACCGGCATTCAGCTTTTTCAGCTTGATGTCATTCACCGGTTCGTTGGCGTCATCCAACATGCCCTTGTCGATATAGGACATTGCCATGTACAGCTTTTTGTCCTTGGCGTTGACGGCAATGCCTTCCATCTTGTTGAACTCGGTGGTCGCGCCCAGCAAGGCAGCATAACGGCGGGTTTCGAGGAAAGCGGCTGCCTTTTCCTGACCTGTCTTGAGAGCCAGACATTCATCAGCAGTCGAACCAGCACGCACACGGGTATAACCGGTCGGGCAAGCACCACTGGTTGGCGCAACCGCATCAAAAATGCTGTCAAAGGTGGCGGTATCCGCCAGTGCCTTGATGTCAGCACTCTTGGCGCTGCCCAGTTTGACCCAGGTCAGGTTGGCTGCACCGCCCGCATCGGCTGATGTCTGTGTCCACTTGGCGGCGTACAGCGTACCGGCAGACAGATCGCCAGCCTTGTCAGCAATGAACATGTTCATGAACACATTTGTGCCATCATCACCGAAATAGACGGTTTTGCCGTCCGGCATGACCTTGGCCTGTTCCCAGGTAGCACGGCCCATGGCGTAATGCTTGACGATGCTGGTAGTGCCATCTTCTTTCACAGTGACTTCAGGAATGAAACCATAGTGGTATGGGTTGGCAGTCTTTTCGTTGTTGAAATACTTTTCTGTCAGTGCCTTCACACCAGCCGTGGTGGTGGCATAACCACTGGTCAGCGGGTTGTACTGAAGGTCATAATCTTCTTCAGAACCCAGATGAGTATTCCAGGGGGTTTGTGAGCCAAAGCAAGGAATCCAGATACCATCAACCCCAGAAAAATCCAGTGGCTTCTGGGATTTGACGGACAGTTTGCCGTCAGTAGCCTGGGTGATACCGGTCAACAGCATGGACATCGGCATACGGGTATACCAGCCAGCCGCCTTGTAAGCTTCAGAACCATCAGACAACAGCCAGTCGTATTCGAGGTGGGAAACCATGAACAGGTTGCTGCCGATTTTCAGCAGACTGTTGGCGTCAGGGGTTTCAGCGATGACCGGCTGACCCAGCGGATCCATGATCGGAGCCATTTTGTGGTCATACAACTGACCGGCAGCATTGGCGTTGCCGCCAACCTTGTCCTTGACGCCAAACAGCTTGTTGTAGCTCAGCGGATATTCTTTGCTGGAACCATCTTCATAAGTAACTTTAGCGACAGAAGATGAATGGGTTTTCGCCATGTCAGACGCTGTAGTCGGTGCAGGCATGTTGCTGAATTCAACAGACTTGACAGGAGTAGTATCGTCGTCATTACAACCAGCCAGGGCAGACGCTACTGCAAGCGCCAGCAGAGAGGCTTTCAGGTACTTCATCGCGGAATCTCCGTTTATGGGAATGGATTCACGCACTATAAGGAAAGCACTTTTCAAGCCTGTGAAGCTTATGTGGCAAAAAGATTAACGGCTCATGCAGGAATAATTAAAAAAAAGCTATATTATTGCCATTACAGATTACATTGATTATTTATTAACTCATTCCAGTGAATCAATGATCTGTTTCATGACGACCGCATCCGGCAACGGCATGACCTGATTGACTGTTTCGGGAATGCCGCCCACATTCAATACATCGGGGCTATTGCTCACGCCCAGCAGGCCGCTGCGGAAACCATGTTCCTTCCATGCCAGTGCCTGCAACTCCTGATCCTGCAAGGCCGTTTCCAGCCGCTTGCAATTGCCGGTCAGGGAAATCAGCGGATGGCTGGCGAACACCGTTGGGGTCGGATAAAGGATGTCGATCTTGTCGCGGATCACATCACGGTATTCCTGATGCTCAATCACGAATTCCACCAACTGGTTTTCGTAGCCAACGATAATCGGGCGCGCGCCCATGCCCTGCTTGAGGAAATTCTCGAAAATGTCGCCGGAACTGTGTTCCATATAACCCATGACGCGGAAATACGCCTGCACGGCTGGTAGCACCGTCGGCAAATCCGCCGCCGAGGCCACATTGCCGCCATTCAACGTATTCGCCAGCAAACCTGCCCACATGTTGCCGGAATTGGAACGGCGCGGATCGGTGGTGAAAATTTTCACCGCGCCATACACATCGAGTCCCATATCCTCTTTCCAGCGTTTTTGCTGCTTGACCATATCCACCAGCTTGAGGGTGTCGACTGTCAGCACACCGTTGTTGCGGGTGGCAATACCTGCCTTGATGAAAGCCTCGGACACTGGACGCCATGCGTAGAACACTATCGCCGAGTTGAAAATGTTGGTGTCGGACTGTACGGGACGGCCTGCCTGCCGCGCCAGTTCTACCGCAATCTGGTTGGAAGGCCACAGGCAGTCCTTGCCATCAGCGGGTAACTGGTTAACCTGCTCGATACTGCCCGCCTTGGCGGCGATGAGGCGTACCTTGTATTTTTCCAGCGTTTTCTGTGTTTGCGGGTTGGCGAGGAAACGGGATTTTTCACCGCCGTAGAAAATGCTTACATCCACCCAGTCCTGCTTGACCGGCGCGGCACGTTGCAGGCTGCCCCAATCCACCTGGGTGGCAATGACAACACCGGCAGCAACGGCAAGTAGTATCAGGATTCCCAGTATTTTTCTCATCGGCTTGTTTCCTTGGCGGCAGGGATGGCGAGTTTCATCACATCGCCGAGTACGGAGGTTTCCAGCTCCAGTTTTTCAAAATCGTTTTCCAGACAGGCGTCATGGATGGTTTGCACATTCGGCAAATAACCACGGATCACGCCGCCGACCTGCTTGAGGCGTTCCTGTGAGGACTCGGTAATGGTGCGGTCGCTGAGGGCGGTATAATCCTTCACCAGTTCGAGGATCTTCGGCAGGTAGTGGTTGGTGAAATTGCGGCTGTGTTTGAGGTCGCGGGCGTCCTGCTGGTAGTTGCGCCCGATTTCTTCCACCAGTTGCGCCATGCGTTCCAGCGCTATCGCGGTATTGGCATCGATGCGGTTGGCCTTGCTGGCAGCGCGCAGATCCCTGGCGGCCTGCATGCAGTAACGCACTGCGGCGTTGATGTCTTGCTGCGTCAGGTTGGCATAGACGTAGACTTCATGGTCTTCCGGTGCGCGTTCGATCAGCAGCAGGCTAGCGGCATAGATGGCCAAACCAATCAGCAACGCCGCCCACCAGACCAGGCTCAGGCCAAGATAGACAGCCGTAAACGCCAGCGCAGCGAGCATGCCCGCCACGATTTGCCGCCAGATTTCCTTCAGTTTCAACATCAGTTATAACCTTTGGCGTCACGCAACATGCCCGGCAAATCACCCCTGGCCTTGAAAAAACGCCCGACGGATTGCGCAGTCAGTGCTTCCATCTGCTGTTCGTCAGCATCGCCAAAGGCAATCGCATGGATCGGCACGTCGCCCGCAAACGGCAGGGTGCGCAGGGCTTCCTGGAAAGCGAACAGGTTGGCGTCGTCGGAACGCCCGTCAGTCATGGCAACAATGGCGGGCAAATAGTTCCACAGCGTGCCGTCGGCCTGATAGTAACGCAACTGTTGCAGGGCTGTGACCAGACCTTCGTACAAGTCCGTTCCGCCGGATGCTTCCAGTGACTGTACGTTGCCAAGGGCTGCGGCGAGTTGCTCCGGGTTGTTGCCTTCCACTTTCCACACCGCCTGTACCGTGCTGTTGAATGGAATGATCAGGGTCACGTCTTTCGCCCCCTGCTGGAGCAGGTGTTCGCTGGCCTGCACCGGGTCGAGCAAGGTGGTCATCGCCTGCTTGAGGTCGCGGATGCCATCCCCTGCCATGCTGCCGGAAACGTCCAGCACCCACACGGTCAGGCTGGGCTTGCGCAGCTCGGTCTGGTACATGTTGAGCGCCTCCTGAATTACCGCCTGTTGCGGGGTCGGGATGGAAGCAATAGTCTTGTCAGTGTTGATTCCCCACGCAGGATTCCAGATGGCCTGGTCTGGGTTGGCGACCGTCATGCCGAGCAGCCCGGTGCGGCGACCCATGCCTTCGATCTGCTTTTGTACTTCAGCGGAAAGCAGGTGCTTTTGCAGTTTGAGGAACAGGTCTTCCTTCGCCTGGTCGCCCTTGTCGATGAAACCGAGTGGGCTGTCTGCCACTGACAGACCGTCCTGCGGGTAGATGGCGTAGAGCGGTTCCTGCCCCTGTTGCGTCAATGCCCGGTTGGCCTCGATGACCAGTGCCTCGTAGTTGAACATGGCGTCGAAACGGTCGGGGTGTTCCACAAATGCTTCCTTCAGCCAGCCGGAGCTGCCAGAGGAACGGTTGGTGGTGGAAAGCAGCCGCTGGACTTTTTCACGCACGGCAGGGTCTTGCAGGTGCTGCATGCCCAAGGTGTCGGGGTAACCCGCCATTGCATACAGGAAGCCGAGATAGGCGCTCGCACCCGAATTCGACTGGGTAGCAGAAGTCATGGCGAGACGAAAGCGCTTCTGCTCCGCTGCGTCCAGAATATCCTGGATGCGTACTTCACGCTTGTCCCAACCCAGTTGCTGCGCGATGGATTTTTTCAGGCCGAAAACGACCGGGGAACGCATGATGGATTGTTCGTGCTTGACCACTTTCTGCGTGTCGCCCAGTTCGACCCACAAATGGTTGGCAGGCCAGACCGCATCGTAGGGCATGGAAGCACCTTGTTGCAGCAAACGGTAAATATCCACGCTGCCCTTGTAAACCACCGAGATACTTTTGCCTTCGTCATCCGCCCAGGCATCGATGATGGGTTGCAACTCCTTGTTTTCCGAACCGGAAACAATGACCAGATCGGCTGTGGCGGGGTCAATACTGGCCTGCTGTGCATCTTTGCCATCCAGGAAAAAGCCTTTGACCAGCAGAAAGGCAATGGCCAGGAAAACGATCCACTTCAACTTTTGCATGTAAAACTCCGGCGGCATTTGTTTTTATTGGTCACATACTAGCCCAACAAATATGACATTTACATGACAAACTGCCGTTTGAATGGTTTTTGCCGATACCCGCTACCTGTTTCTTTGTATTTAGACAGCTTGCCTTTCTTTGTCAGCCATTGACTCCAGCACCACTTCACATTCCTGCTGGTATTCATGCAACACCGCGATCTTCTGCCAGATTTTGCGCGCCAGATCATTGGTGAGGGATTCCACATCATTGACCGCATCGTACAACACCGGGTCATTGAAGTTCTGTGCGTAATAGGCCGCCAGTTTGCCGATAATCGACAACATTTCACTGCAATAATCCAGA
This sequence comes from Gammaproteobacteria bacterium, assembly GCA_018822845.1. Taxonomy (GTDB): domain Bacteria; phylum Pseudomonadota; class Gammaproteobacteria; order Thiotrichales; family Thiotrichaceae; genus Thiothrix. The sequence goes on from JAHJJD010000042.1 coordinate 10,730, forward strand.
TAGCGCACCAGTTCAAACGCATCGAAGTTACGTTCCGGGGAAGAAGCCGTGCGTTCTGCCCGGTTAAGGACGTAACTGGGGTCTTTGGTCAACTGGTGCATGTCCACCACATGCGCCATCGCGCGCAGTTCGTGGATCGCCGCCAGCGCCCGGCTGCGCTTGAAACGCTGTTCAAACGTAACCAGGAACAGCAGCCACAAACCCAGCAGGAATGCCCCGCTCAAGACGGCTTCCACCGCTTGCAGAAAATCACCCGGTTGCTCGATCCGGTTGGACAAGAGTCCGGTCAGTGGCTGGAAGGTGAACGCCAGCGCGATGCCCAGCACCAGGGCTGCCGAGGCCAGCATGGTGACACGCAAGCCCCAGTTGGGGCGGGCAATCCAGCAGGCTTTGGCTTTCAGGGTATCGACCAGCCCACACAATTCCTGACAGACCAGCACCAGATTGGCGTCTGGAAAACGTTCCTGAATACGGGTGCACAAGCGCTGGTTGGTTTCCTTGATGCGGTCAACCTGAAGGCGTCGGTAACAATTGGTCATGGTGTTTCCAGCAAATTTATAAATAAAGTGGAGCCATCCGCCGCCAATAATAACCCCGGTGCGCCCGCTCATCCCATTCGTGCAACTGGTGGCGGATACCCTTGCTGTGCAGGATATGGCTCAGGTGGTGGTTATTGCCCAGAAACGGGTCTTCCTTGCCGATCACCAGCACGATGTCCATCTGCCGCAAGTGATGCAGACGCCAGTCGCAGTGCAGGTTGGGCAGGAAATGCGTCGGCGTGTGGAAGTAGATGTTTTCGTCGTAATAGCCGTTGAACAGGTCACTGAAACTTTCTGCCTGCATGGTCAAGTCATAACGCCCCGAGAATGCGCTCAGTTTCTGGAACAGGTGCGGATGACGGAAAGCAATATTGGCTGCATGGAACGCCCCCAGGCTGCATCCATGGGCAATGGTGCAGGGATGCGGGTTCTTGTGCTGCATGAACGGCATCACTTCATACAGGATGTATTCCTCGAAACGGATGTGGTGGTGGATACGCTCGGCAGGATGTTTCCAGAAACAGTACAGCGAATCATGGTCAACGCTGTCCACGCAGAACAGTTGCAACTGCCCTGCCGTGATCTTGTGCGCAAGCTGCTGCACGATACGCAGTTTTTCATATTCGTAAAAACGCCCGTCACGAGTGGGGAAGACCAGCACTTTTGCACCTGCGTGACCGAACACCAGCAGTTCCATCATGCGCCCCACCCGTGAACTGTACCAGCGATGATATTCCCGTCGCATCGTTCCGCCCTGCCCCCGCTCCTGTTACTGGCCTAGCCGCTGCATGACCAGCGCCATATTGTCCAGCGCATACCACGGTTTGACTTCAAATACCTTGCGGCTGTCCGGAAAGTGGTCGCGTAACTCCGCCATTGCCTCGAAATAATCCCACTTCAGGGTGTAACTGTCGGTGCTGTTCATACCCGAAACCTCGGTTTCCGTAAAGGACAGGTGCTGATCCGCCAGACCGTTATTGGCGTGCAGGTGGAAGTGGATGCTGAAACCCCGCTCAGCCAGTTCGCGTAACCACAGGAACCACTGCGGCAGCTTTTCCTGCGACCAGATTTTGGCATGGCCGATGTCGAAACAGTGGTGGATGTAACGCAACTCCAGCCGCTCCACCAGCTCGAAGAACCAGCGGTAGAACTCCAGATTGTGGTAGGTATTTTCGATGTAGACAGGATGCTGGTATTCGGCGCAAACGCCATCCAGCACCTGCAACTGGCGGGTCAGGTGTTCAACCAAAGCCTTGCGGTGGGCAGGCCACTGGCTGGTGGGCAGGTTGTGGATGTGGGTAATGGAATAGCTGGAGCCGATTTCCTGCGCCTGGATGAGTTGCTGGTGAAGCTGCTCTTCCAGCCCTGCGATACTGAACAGGCTCAGGCGCTGGTGGTCAAGATGGGTGTTGACCGGAATTCGCCAGGAAGCCTCTTGCAAGCTGGAGCGGATAAACTCCCACGCTGCCCGGTTACCGAAATACAGGCCAACTTCCAGCGGGCGTTGTTGGGCGATGGCGGCGTTGACCACCGGCTCGATTTCTTCACGGCTTTTTTCGACAATCTTGTAGCCAAAGGTTTGCATGATGCAACTCCGGTTGGGGAACAGGGCGCACTTTACCGGGTTTGTGTTGCAGGGGCGTTAAAGCCCTGCAACAAGCACATATTCCCAGGCGAAAATTATCGCTGCAACCACACCTCAACCCGCCGGTTTTTCGCCAGACTTTCCGGCTCTTCTTCACGCGGGTCAAGCAGCAATGACAGCTCCTCACCAAAACCGGTCGCAGTTTTCACCTTGAGACCTTCCGACTCCAACTGATCCTTGACCTGCATGGCGCGTTGTTTTGATAAAGCCAGATTTTTCGCGGGATCACCTTGCGGGTCTGCAAAACCGACCAGAACCAGTTGCGCCCCGTCAAATTCCGGCTTGCCCAGTTTCTCGGCCAAACGCCCAATATCACGGTAAGCACGGTTGTCGAGGTCAGGTGAGCCTGACTGGAAACGGAAGTTCAACTGTGTATCCTTGCGGTCAGCGTCACGGATCAAATCCCGGTACGCGGCAGGAATGGCAGGGTCATCCAGCAAGCGCTGCTTGTCTGCATCCACCTCAGAGACGGATTGGCCGGAATCTGCGTCATCAATCCCTACGCCAACCAGACCGGCATCACTCACGACCTTTTGCCCGGCATCACTCAGGGCAAACTGGATAAACCCGGCAGCCAGCGGCGTCGGCTGGTTGGTCTGGTACAGGAACAAACGGCGGCTGAGCGGGTAGTCTTCGGTCTTGACCGAGAAGCGGGTCGGAGCCAGCGCATTGACCTTCTCCGCCATGCTGACTTTCAGGGCTTTGGCCGTGCCAATGTAATTCAGCCCGATGAAACCGATGCCATTAGGGTCACTGGCCACATGCGAAGACAGTTCCTTGCTGTCCTCAAAACATGTCAGGTTAGCCTGCGTTTCACATTCCAGTTTTTTTCCGGACAACACCAGATGCTTGAAGGTGTCGTAAGTGCCGGACTGGTGATCCCGTGAATACAGCTTGATTGGCCCGGCCTGACCGCCCAAGGCCGACCAGTCGGTAATTTCGCCAAGGAAAACCTTCCTGATATTGTCCACCGTCAGCTTGTCTACACTGTTGGCCGGGTTAACGATCACCGCCAAACCATCGAGTGCAATCACATGTTCCTGCGCCCTGGATGAAGGGTCACCCAGATTCTTCGCCTGGAATTTGTTGATGGCCGCTGTCTTGACCGGGCTGGACGACATGCCCACATCGGCATACCCGCCCAGCAAACCAACATGAGCATTTTTGTCGGTTTCATCAAAGGCTGTGGAAGAACCATGCGCCTTGATTTCGATCGCGTCGGTTTCCGTGGCACCAGGCTTTTTGCCCTTTACCAGGACTTCCAGATCAGCGACTGGAAGCTTTTCAATCTCCGTATAGCCCTTGTCCTGCATGAATGCCTCGACCAGCGCGGGAGCCAGTTTTGCCCCAATGGTGTTGGAACCGTGCAGGCGCAACACGATGTTTGGGCTGGATTCTTCCGTGGGCTGCGCGACCGGTGGCGGGGTGACACTGACTGGCGCAGGGGCAGGTGGTGGTGTAGTAACGGTAGCCGTGCTCGCCGTTTGTGCTTGCCCGTTACCACTACCGGCAGAAAAAGCACCCACTTGCCATGCTGCCAATCCGCCACCTATCAACAGGAGCAACAATAATGGCAGGAACCATTTGAGCATCGTGACCGGTTTCTTGCCTGCCTCAGTAACCGCTTGGGCAGCTACCCGCAGGGGTTTGCCACATTCCGGGCAAACAAAGTTATCTTCGCTTGAATCAATCACCTTGTGGCTGTCTGCCAGCGTACATTCAGCGTAATTGGCGCAACGTCCGTATTTCCGTGCCATGCCGGATTCCTCATTGTTTAGAAAATGGAATTGACCCGTTCAATGGCTACCCGCGTAGCATCCTTGAACTCATGGTAAACCGGGTCGTGAATATTGCCGTCACGGTTATCCCGCACCGCCAGAATCTGCTGCTGGAGCGCCTGCACCAGGTTTTGCCGGTTTGTTGCCAGCCGGTAACGTTCCTGATTCAAGGCGGTTTCCACCGCATCCTGCAAGATTTCCAGTTCGGCTTCGGTGGTGAGGCGCAGCATCTCCTGGATTTTGCCAGCCTCCAGCAACACTGCCGGGCCGGGGTTTTCCAGCAAGGCCACGACTTCATCACGGTAAACATGTGCTTGCGGAATGCCATATTCATCCATGACTTCCAGAATGCGTTCCCACTGGCCGCTGTGGTGGTTCTGGCCACGGCTGAACAAACCCAGTGCCTGCGCCAGTTGCAGCAGCGGCAGGATTTGCTTGCCGGGCTGCCCCGGTGGCGGGCGCAACAGGGAAGGCAGCGCCGGTTTGTGGTCTTCGATCTGCACTTCCAGCAAGGTGCGTTCAGGGGAACCCTGCGCCAGCCGGTCATCGTATTTTTCCTTCAGCTCATGCACCGGTTGCAGGAAACGCAACGGGAAAGCGTATTTGAAGGTAATCAGGGTGATTTCATTACTTCTGAGATTGGTGTCGATCACATGCGGCACGACCCCATCCCCTTGCGAGCGTACCAACAGGTCAGCCAGGCGCTTGCGGAACTCCGCCTTGTCGGCACACTGTGGCAGCAGCACCGCCATGACCGCTTCCGCCCCGCGCCCACCGCCAAATTCGTTGGCATCATATTTCATGAAGGTCTGGGCACTGCGCACCAGATCCAGCACGTATTGCTGCAAGCGTTTGTCGTCGGAAAACTGTTCCGCCATTTTTTCGACGATGTTGACCCCGATCAACCGGCCTTGCTCACCGGTATGGTTGGTGTGGGCCACTTCCGAATTATGGCGGCTGACATCTTCCAGCACCCGCTTGAATTCACCGTTGCGGATACCGTGCGCCACCAGTGCGGAAAAATGCCGTTCCCGCCCCTTGCTCTGGCGCTGGCTGTCGGTGACGACCTGAAGGAAACGCCGCCGGACATCGCCCGCCCAGGTTTTCTGGTCTTTTTCCTGCTCCAGCAGGGTACGGACAAACTTGCGCACCTTGACCGGCTCGTAAAACTTGATCACGTTTTCCTGCATGTCATTCTGCGGATCATCCACCTGCACCGTCTGGGCAATGCGGTGCTCGAAGAAGCGGATGGCCTCGTCCAGACCATTGCGGAACTCGATCAAGTCCGGTTTGAGCTTGTCACGCAACTCGGCAAGCAGGCGGGCGAGGAAGGTTTCAGCAAAACGCCATGCCGCCTGCAAGCTGCGGCGCTCATACAGTTCCCGCAACAGTTCGGATTGCGCCTCGAACAGGTTTTCCCGCTTGCTCATGAAAGTGCGCCCGAAAAAGCCGGTTTGCCCCCACAAATCACGGTTGGCAGCAATCTTTTCGTTGGTAATGGCTTCCCCTTCCGCCAGTTTTTCACGGGTGACGGGAATCCTGCCAAGACGGCTTTCCATGTCTTCCAGCAGGTCATCCAGGAAGGTTTCCAGATCGGTGGCGGACAAGCGCCCTTCCTCCCATTCCTGCAACATCCAGCGTTCCAGCGTGTCGCGCACTTCGGCGATATGCCGTTCCGGCTTGCCCAGATCTTCCAGTTTGGTGTTGTAAAAATTTTCTACGCCCAAACTGCGGAAGGTTTCGGCGTAACGGCGCTGGAACTCATCCTGCAAAATATCCAGGCGCACATCTTTCTTGCTCTCGTGCGGGTATTCCCATGCCGCCTGCTTGAGGTGGACAACCACATCCTCCCAGTCCTGTTGCACCGATTTCCACGGGCGTTTGGCCTTGATCTCATCATCCAGCACCCCGGCTTCCAGCTTGAGCTGCGCCGTGCTGATTTTCCATAACTGGCGGTTGTCTTCTTTCTGCACGAACTCCTTGAAAGACACTTTGCGGCGTTCCGCCAGATATTCTGTGCCGATTTCAGGCCAGTGGTTATAACGCATCTGCAAGGCAGCCTGACGGGCAAACTGCGCGGAAAAGTGCTCACGGATTTCTTCTTCAGGGATCACCACCCGCTTCATGCCAAAGCTCTGGAAACGCACGCTGCGCAGCTTGACATTGGGGTTGCTCTTTTTTGCCTCATCCGGGGTCGACAGGTTTTCCAGCGAAATGGCGTCACGCAAGGCCCGATGCTTGTCCGGCATGGCGCGGTCGATGAGGAAAATGCGCTGGTATACCAGTTGGGCGATCAGCTCGGGAATTTCCTGCACCGGCAAGGCGCGGTTCTGCTCATTGATGGTGGATACCAGAAAGCAGCCTTGCAGGCGGTCTTTCAGCAGGGTTTCGCCGCCACGCGCCCGGTTCTCGAAACGCTGGGTCTTGCCGGTCAGGTCGATGGGGGCAAACAGCGGCCCGCCCTTGTTGGGGCCTTCCTTGCTGTCGGACACCAGATAGGCGTTCAGCTCTTCCAGCGCGGCATAACCGTTGGCGTAATAGTTGGTGGCAGCACCATTGCGCGCCCACGGCGAGTTGGGTTCCGGCAGCAGCAGGTACAGATAAATCGGGTATTGTTGCGGCTCCCGGTACAAAGCCCGCAGTTGCGCAATGACGTGCAGGAAAGAGCCGCTGCCGGTACCACCCGCCAACCCGGCAAACACATGGAAACTGACCTGCGCCTGATTGCTTTTTTCTTCCAGCGCCTTGCTCATGCGGGTGACATGTTCCACAAAACTGGTGGCACGCGGCTCAAACAGCGCCACACCCAGGCGGCGCATTTGCCCACCGGCTGTTTCACTGATGTTCATGGAGCTGAAAATGTCGCCCCAGTACGCAGGGTTGCCAATGTAACGGTGGGTAATCGGGTTGTGTTCCGGGTCGTTCAGGCGTTGTGCCAGATTATTGGTGGTGATGGAAAAGCGGCTTTCCTCATCCAGACTGATGTCCGCACCAATATCGCCCTGGGTGCGCCAGGATTCGCTGCCCGCCAGATCAACGCGGCTGGAATCCACGTACAGGCTACTGATACGCACGCCTGAATCGTCGGATGGATTGGCGCAACGGAATTCTTCGTAGAGCGTTTTACGGAAAGCCTTCAGGACTTTGCCGCCCGTGCCACCCAAACCGATGAGCAGGTAATTACCCATGCCGTTCTCCTGCGTATTAAATTATAAGCAGGCATAGTATTTTTATATTGTTACACCTGAATGACACACTGACAGGGAACGTTGAAAAGGGTGGATTTAGGGAGTTTTCTGTTGCTCAATAGATTTTCGGCACATAAAGCTCATCCGGCAAAGTGCGGCGCTCATAATCAGGGTTGAACACCCGCTCAGGCAGCGCGATTTTCTCAGTAGCAATATCCTCATACGGAATTTTCGACAAAATATGCTCAATGCAATTGAGGCGTTCGCGCTTCTTGTCGTTACCTTCGACGATGTACCACGGCGCTTCAGGGATATTGGTGCGCTCAAACATCGCTTCCTTCGCCTTGGTGTAATCTTCCCAGCGAACGCGGGACTGCAAGTCCATCGGGCTGAGTTTCCACTGCTTCATCGGGTCATGAATGCGGGTCAGGAAGCGCAACTGCTGTTCCTCATCCGTAATCGAAAACCAGTATTTCAGCACAATAATGCCGGAACGCACCAACATCCGCTCGAATTCCGGCACATCCTGGAGGAACTGTTCGACCTGATCTTCGCTGGCAAATCCCATCACCCGTTCGACCCCGGCGCGGTTGTACCAGGAACGGTCAAACAGCACGATCTCACCACCAGAAGGCAAGTGTGGCACATAACGCTGAAAATACCATTGGGTCAGTTCGCGGTCACTCGGCTTTTGCAACGCTACCACGCGGGCAACACGCGGATTCAGGCGCTGGGTAATGCGCTTGATGACACCGCCCTTGCCTGCGGCGTCGCGCCCTTCACAGATGATCAGCACCTTGGCATTGGTCTGCTCCACCCAGTATTGCAGCTTGATCAGCTCAGACTGGAGACGCAGCAGGTTGCTGTAGTAGACGCGGTTATCCAGCATGTCGGGGTGCTGGCGCTTATAGATTTTGCGGATTTCCTGGCTGAGCATGGGTTCATTGAATTCCATCTCAAACAGGTCATCCAGGGTTTCGTCCAGTTCTGCTTGCAGCCAGTCAAGGCTAGTGTCCTGATCGGGGTTATCTTGGTAATTCATTAAGATTCCTCTCATTCTCTGGCATGGGAATTAAAACTATCCTTGCTCAAGGCCGGATAGTAACGTTTCTGTATGACAGAATTGTTTCAAGCAGTGCATGAAAAAAAGAGGAGGAAGACTCTAACCGGGGACTTGCACCCCGCTCATAACCGGGCAAAGAAACTTTCAAGCTCTGCGAGTAACGCCTGTTCCTGAATCGCCTGCTGCGGGTAGTTGAAATGCCCGGCTTCCTGCACAAACAGCGACTTCGGCTCTGGCAGCGCATTGTAGATAGCGAACTGCCCCGGTGGCGCAACTGCCGGGTCGAATAATGCAGCAGCAATATGCATGGGCTGGCGGATGAAACCGGCAGCGCTGGCGGCATCATAATACTGCAAGGTTTGCATGACGTTGCCATGCTGCTGTTGATAGCGTTGCACCGCCGCGCCACTACCGATCGTGGGTAATTGCAGGCGCAACGGATGATTGCCGAACGTCGGCACATTCAGGTGCGCCCGCTGGATACGCTCATCCCACGGTAGTGCCAATGCACCGATGCCACCGCCAAAACTGATGCCGGAATAACCCACATGCCCGCGCACGGCAGGAAACAGTTTCAACAGGGCCGATACCGCCAGCCAAATATCTTCCACACAGCCACCGATGATGTACTGTTCCGGTTTGTCGATGTCATGCAGCACATGATAGGCAGGGTCAGTGGAAACCGGTGGATGCTGACTGCGCGACAACCCCCGGAAACAGGGGAACAGCAAAGCCGCCCCTGCTGGTTTCAGCCTGAAATCCGGCCCGCTGCAACCGCCATAGCCATGCCCGAACACCAGCCCGCGCGTGACCGGCTGATCCTGCGGAACCAGCAGCCAGCCACGGATAACGGAATTGCCGGTCGAAAAGTAGCGCAGGTCATACACCTCAAACCCATCCACTTCCTCCCCCGTATGTTTGATGCGTGGGCGTGGATGCATCTGCATGGTGCGGGCATAGCGCTCCTGCCAAAAGGCGGCGAAATCCGCTGGCGGCATGGGGGGCGTAATCGCCAGCAACTCATCCAGCGAATAGCCGTAAGCGGGGTCAAAGTTAAACGAGTGGGTAAAACTGGCAGGCATAGGGTTCCTCATACAACAATGGGAACCCCTGTTTATACCCTATTTCGCCCTATACGCGAACGATGGAATTCTCCCCGTCCACGCCGTTGGTCGCATAACCATCTGCTTCCCAGTCGTTTTCCCAGCGGCTGCCGTCGTACAGGTAGCGGAAATGGTATTCCTGCGTATCGGTGTCCAACTCCAGAACCGTGCTGAATTCACCGCTTTTGAGGGGGGTCATCGGGGTTGCCTGTTCATTCCATCCGTTGAAGTCGCCCACCAGAAACACTTGCTGGGCGGACTGGGCAGCTTCCTTGCTAATACGAAAGGTTACTTTACATGTGGGGCGGGTTTTCAAGTATTGCTTCTTGAGACTCATTCTTATACTCCTGACTCTGGTTTCCGTTAATTCTTGCACAGGATTGTTAAGCGCGTTTTATGCCAGCGCAGGCTTTCAGCATTTTGCCAATAACTCACACAATAGTCACGAGTTGAGCACCACGCCACGTACCTGTTGCTCACACTGCGCCGCCAGCGTCTTGCGATCCATTCCCACCGGATACACCAGCGGCAGGAAATGGATTTCGGCATGCAACTCCTTTTCCCCCAGAATGGCTTTCAGGTTCTCCCCCAGGGACTGCTGATCGACATAAGGAACCAACGGGTTGGTCTGGCCATCTGCCTGTGGGTAGCGTATTGCCACCGGCTGCACCGGCACATTGGCATCAAACGCGGGGGCAAACAGGCGCGCATGGAAAGTACGCACATCATTACCCGTGGTGGTAGTCCCTTCCGGGAACAGCAACACTGCCCGCCCGCCCTGCATGGCTTGCAGGATGGTGGTGGAAGCCTGCGCCGCCGCACCTGCTTTCCCGCGCGTAATAAACAATGTGCCGGATTTGTCCGCCAGCCAGCCGATCACCGGCCAGTGCCGCACCTCCTGCTTGGACAGGAAACGGGGGTTGGCAGCCCCGCCCAGCAAGGGAATGTCCAGCCAGGAAATATGGTTGGCCACCATCAGCGCCGCCTGATTGACCGGCTCCCCGATCACGGTCAGCTTTACGCCAATGATTTGCGGAACCTTGCGCAACCACCAGGCAACCACCCGCTGGTAAAAGGGTTCATTCAATGACATACGCAGCAACCCTGCCAGCAGCAAGGTCAGAAAAATGCCGTTAACAACATGCACGGCCAAACGTGAAAGGCGCAGGATCCGGCGCAATGACTTCATTCGGTTCTCCAACTGGGTAATTGGGCGAGAGTATGAACTTATGCTGACAAGTAAAAGCCCCTAACCCAAAAATTTTACGGTTGTCACAAAGCTGTCATATTGAGCCATTACAGTACGCAACAGTTCAACCCTGACACGATTGACTAAAATTTCGATTCGAAACTTTGGAGATTTTCAAATGAAAAAGATTGCTCTGGCGGTTGCCGCTGGTCTGGTACTGACTGCTACTGTTGCACAAGCACGCGACAACATCGAGATCGTTGGTTCTTCCACCGTTTACCCATTCTCTACGACTGTTGCCGAGCAGTTCAGCAAGAAAAGCGGCAACCCCGCCCCTAAAGTTGAATCTACCGGTACTGGTGGCGGCTTCAAGCTGTTCTGCTCTGGCGCTGGCATCGATACACCTGATGTCACCAACGCTTCCCGCCGCATGAAGAAAAGCGAAATGGAAGACTGCGCGAAAAACGGCGTAGACAAGGTAACTGAAGTACAGGTTGGTTTCGACGGCATCGCTATCGCCAACGCCAAATCTGCTGCTGACTATGACCTGAGCATGAAAGACCTGTTCCTGGCTCTGGCCAAGCAGGTTCCAAACGATAAGGGCGAGCTGGTTGCCAACCCTTACAAGAGCTGGAAAGAAGTAAACCCTGCCCTGCCGGATGCAAAAATCGAAGTTCTCGGCCCACCACCTACCTCCGGCACCCGTGACGCTTTCTCTGAAATGGTCATGGAAGGCGGCTGTAAAGGCGTTGAAGCACTGGACAAAATCCACGCTGAATACAAAAAGCTGAAAGAAGAAGGCAAAGCTGACGAAGCCAAAGCCAAGGAAAAAGACCACAAAGCCGCTTGTACCACCATGCGTGAAGACGGCGTTTACATCGAAGCTGGCGAAAACGACAACCTGATCGTGCAAAAGCTGGAAGCAAACGCGGCTGCACTGGGCATCTTCGGTTTCAGCTTCCTGGAACAGAACAGCGACAAAGTGAAAGGCTCCAAGGTTGGCGGCGTTGCTCCTACCTTTGAAACCATCGCTGACGGCAGCTACCCTGTTTCCCGCCCACTGTTCATGTACGTGAAAAACGCGCACGCTGACCAGGTTAAAGGCATCAAGGAATTCGTTGCTGAATTCACCAGCGAAGAAGCCTGGGGCGACGACGGCTATCTGGCTGACAAGGGTCTAATCCCGATGCCTGCCGATCTGCGCAAGACCGTAGCTGCTGGCGCTGCTGAACTGAAGCCGGTTGCTGCTGACGATCTGAAATAACATTCCTCCAATAAAATATTCTCCACATAATCAAGATTTTAATGGAGTTAGGGAGCGCGGAAGCGCTCCCTTTTTATTTGTATTGCGCGTGATACCCCCTGCTGAAGATCCCGAAGAATCCGACGGCTTTCACATTACGCTGGTCCGGTATCAGGATGAACTCTCCATGCCACTGGATCATCCTGTAATCGAGCAAACAACATGGAAATGTATGTCATACGGTGTACAATCGTGATATGCAAATCAACGGAGCACTGCCATGGCCAAAGTACAAACCAGCCTGCGAATTGAGGAAGAATCACTCAACGAAGCCAAGGAAATTCTGGCGAGTCTGGGCATGAACTTTTCTGAAGCAGTCAATATTTTTACCAACATGGTAGTTAAACATAGAGGTTTACCTTTTAGTGTGACTTTGCCCAATGACCCACAAACACCAGCGCAGCAATTAAACATTGCTGAGAACATCATGGCTCGTTATGACAACACCCTGAAAGAATTAGCCAAATGATTCATGAACCAATAGCTGCCGGAGAGGTGGAGGAACATGAGCTGTCCGGTTGGTTTAAGCAACATTCGGTTTCCCTGAAGGAAGCCTGAGTCTGAAGAGAAACCCCATGTATCCAGTCGAGTATTCGCAATCAAAATACATTCCAAAAGTTGTATAATTTTGCGAAATACAGCTAGAATGATGTTAAATCAGGAGCATCATGATGGAACTACATGAACAAATCCGCTTCCTTGTTCGATCTGGCTGCTGCTTACAGTTACGGCCTTGCCCGCAATCATCCATTTGCCGATGGCAATAAACGTACTGCTTTTGTAGTTGGTGTGTTGTTCCTTGAACTGAACGGCTATCGCCTGCAAGTGGATGAAAGCGAGGCTACCCGAATATTTCAGGTATTAGCTGCCGGAGAGGTGGAGGAACATGAGCTGTCCGGTTGGTTTAAGCAACATTCGGTTTCCCTGAAGGAAGCCTGA
>JAHJJD010000043.1 GCA_018822845.1 Gammaproteobacteria bacterium
AAGACAGACAGCCAAGAAGCATGGTAAGTTCGTTCATGAGCAGTTGTTGTTATTCTTTGGACTTTGTTGTGATTGCCCATGGTAACAATGACTGCTCGCTTTTTAACCTATGAATTTACCACCGGTTTGGCGAAGGTATTGTAAGCATAAACACAGGAGAACCCTATGAAATACATCAAAAAAACAACATGGTTGACGGTTCTGTGCCTGGCATTGTCCAGCGGTGTGTGGGCAGATGACGCCAGTGATGCCATTGAAAAGGCAGCGGCACTGTACAAGGAAGGCCAAACCCAGCAAGCCATCACCCAACTGGAATTGGCAACCCAGCTTATCCGCCAGCAGCGTGCCGAAGCCATGCAGCAGGTTTTGCCAGAACCACTGGATGGCTGGACAGCCGAAGCCGCCACCTCCACCAGTGCGGGTGCTGCCATGTTGGGCGGCGGTTCCACCATCAAGCGTACCTACAGCAAGGATGACAAAAACCTGAGTATCGAGATCGTGGCGGATTCCCCGATGATACAAAGCATGATGGCCATCTTCAGCAACCCGATGTTTGGTGCTGCATCCCAAGGCGGCAAGGTGCAAATGGTCAATGGCCAGCAAGCCATTCTCAAAGACGACGGCCTGATGATGGTGGTAGAAAACACCTTCATGGTGCAGATCAACGCCGACAAGGGGATGGAGGCTGATGTAATCGCCTACGCTTCCGCGATTGACCTGAAAAAGTTGTCCAGCTTCAAGTAAGGGGCTGGGAGCCGCATTGTTGCGGAAGGTGAGGGAATATCGCGCTAAATTCCCGGCAAACCACCTGGATTGTTTATACACTGCTGGTATCAAAATCAAGCAGGAAACAAGGGTATGGCATTTCAGGATCCGGCAATACGCAAGGCATTTCCCAATGGCCTTCAGGGTGAGATGGCGCGCGGCGCAAGTGGTACAACAGTGGTGGCAGTGCAGTATGCGCTGGGGCGGCTTGGCTATCTGCATGATCTGTGCGATGGCAAGTTTGGTGGCAATACCGAAAATGCAGTTAAAGCCTTTCAGACATCGGTCGCTGTTCCGGCTACGGGCAAGCTTACATCCATCCTGCTGCCCTTGCTGGATATTGCGGTTGCCCGGCTGGATTTGCGCGCCCCTGCCATGCAAGCGGCTGACCCGCTGGCGTACCTGTCGAACTTCCGGGGTTTGCAGATACCTGAAATTCGCCTCAACAGCACCAATGAAATTTTTTCCTGGGCCAGCCCTGCGGTTCAGTCGGCCTACGGTATCTGGGTGGGGCAGTACTGGGAAGTGTTGAAGCGGAACCGGGTGGAAGCCGATTGCAAGGGCATGGCGCTGTTCCTGATGGATCAGTTCCGCAAGCAGATCAAGCAAGACCGTTTCGTCATGCTGCCACATCCTGTGTTACGCGGTGCAGCGGAAAAAAGCTGGATTGTGGCGACCCGTGACAAGACGCGCGGCTTTTTCAGCCGGTCGGATAACAGCGCCCGCGTCAATCGCGCCGGTTACGAAGCTGTGTTGAATGTGGAAAAGCTCGATCCGCAACACTCCATGCTGTACGGCGTGGCGGTGCATTACCCCGAAATCAGCGCCCATCAGGTGGCGCGTGCCTGTACCCGCCTGTGGGACTGGCAAGCGTCCTTCCATAACGGTGGCGATACCAGCAAGCCGGAACTGCCGGTCAACCAGTTGCAGCCTGGCAACCTGATTTTCATCGACCACACCGGCAATGGCACGTTTGACCACACCGTCAACGTCATCAAGGTGGAACGTGATAGTGCCAACCGCGCCCGCAAGCTGGTGATGGTGGTCGGCTCGTTTGACGACGTGCGGGATACTTCGTCCACCACCGAACCCAATCTGCTTTCCCAGATCAACAACTACGCCGAAGAAGTCACGGTGGAACTGGATGCCAACGGGCGTATCACCAACTCGGTGGTGAGCTGGTCATCCGAGCCGGATTACATGGTCAAAACCCGTTACAGCGCGAAAACTACCCTGATGGAACAGAAAGCGGGCGGGAAACTGTTTATCGGGCGCTGGAGTTAGGCCACCGTCAATCCGGGCCGGATGCTGATGCTGGACACTGACAGTGTAGACCGCGACCGATCAGGGTAGAATCAGTGCGTTGTCGAAAATCGAGGTGAGTGAAAGTGCCGATTCCAATTCCAGCCAGGCAGCAGGGCAGTTGATGTTGTACCTGTGCGAAAAGCCCAGCCAGGCGCGTGACATCGCCCGTGTCCTGGGAGCCAATGGCCGTGGTGACGGTTTCCTGCACGGTAATGGTGTGCAGGTGACCTGGTGTTTCGGCCATCTGCTGGAACAGGCTGAACCGGCAGCCTACGGTGAGCAGTACAAACGCTGGAACCTTGCTTCCCTGCCTATCCTGCCACAGCAGTGGAAGCTGGAAGTTAAAAAATCCGGGGCCAAACAGTTCAAGGTGGTCAAAGCACTGCTGGCGAAAGTCCAGCATGTGGTGATTGCTACGGATGCTGACCGTGAAGGCGAAATGATCGCCCGCGAAGTGATGGAACTGTGCCGTTACCGGGGGGAGGTGTCGCGCCTGTGGTTATCGGCGCTGGACGATGCCAGCATCCGCAAGGCTCTGGGGCAGCTAAAGCCGGGTTCGGCCACCGAAAAGCTGTATCAGGCTGGTCTGGCACGCAGCCGCGCCGACTGGCTGGTAGGGATGAACCTCAGCCGCGCCTACACCCTGACGGCTCAGCGTAACGGCCAGTTGCAGGCCAATGCCGGTGCACTAAGCGTCGGGCGGGTACAAACCCCGACCCTGCGTCTGGTGGTGGATCGGGATGAACAAATCCACAACTTCATCCCGCTCGACTATTGGGACGTGGCAGCTCATTGCCTGCCAGCGGGGGATACCCAAACCTTCAAGGCCAACTGGATTCCCGCCAAGGGCAAACCGGGCGTGGATGAGGAGGGGCGCTGTACCGACCCCTCACTGGCGGAACAAGTGGTGGCAAGCTGCAAGGGGCAACAGGCCGACGTGCTACGCTGTGATACCGAACGCAAACGCCAGGCTGCGCCACTTCCTTACGACCTTTCCGGCTTGCAAGTGGAGGCTTCCCGCCGCTGGCGTTTGAGTGCGCAGCAAGTGCTGGACATCGCCCAGGCCCTGTACGAAAAGCACAAACTCACCACTTACCCGCGTACCGATTGTGGCTACCTGCCACTTTCCCAGCACGGTGACGCAAAGGGTGTGTTCAAGGCGCTGGTGCATACTGACCAAAGTCTGGCGGAACTGGTTGCGCAAGCCGATACCAGTCTCAAAAGCAAGGCGTGGGATGACAGCAAAATCACCGCCCACCACGGCATCATTCCCACGGCTGCCACGGGCAGGCTGGAACAGCTCTCTGAACACGAGCGCTCCATTTACGACCTGATCCGCCGCCGTTATCTGGCGCAGTTTTTCCCCGCCCATGAGTACGACCAGACCACCATCGAGCTGAACTGCCGGGGCTACCGTTTCCGCGCTACTGGACGGGTCAACCGGGTACAGGGCTGGAAAGTCGCCTATCAGGAACCGGAAGCCGATCCGCAGGATGGCAAAGCAGGTGCAAGCGACGCCGAGGCGCAGGCATTGCCATCCCTGAACAAGGGTGATCAGGTGCTGATGCAGGATTTGCTGAGTATCCAACGCCAGACCAAACCGCCACCACCCTACACTGAGGGCACCCTGATCCAGGCCATGAAGGGCATCGCCAAACTGGTGGCAAACCCCAAGCTCAAGGCCATCCTCAAGGAAAATGCCGGAATCGGCACCGAAGCCACCCGCGCCGCCATTATCGAAACCCTGCTACAACGCCAGTTGCTGGAGCGCGAAGGCAAGCGCAAATACCTGCGTGCCACCCCCAAAGGCATTGCCCTGATAGGAATGCTGCCCGGAGCGGTCAAGAACCCGGCGCTGACCGCAGCCTGGGAACAGGCGCTGGAAGCTGTCGCCAGTGGTGAAATGACGCTGCTGGAGTTCATGCAAAAGCAGGAGCACTGGCTGCTCAAGATGCTGGAGAGGGCAAGGGAAGGGGGGAGCTAGGCCAATAAGAGTATTGATTAATTATTAATCAATTTGATTAATGGATTGTTACATAAGGCATAGAACCCATTTTCCCCATGTTACCCACAGGCTTATGCCCGCTGATTGGGGATAACAGGCAGATTCAGGCAGCCATGTTTTCGACGGGGATTTCCAGCAAACTGGCTAATGTATATGGGCAACCTGGTGGTGGCAGGGTTTCACCCTTGAGGGCCGCCTGCTGTAACTGCTCGCGGGCATCTTCATACAGGTCGCTCAGGATACGTTCCAGAAAGATGGCGGTGCCGGGTTTTCGCGCCAGACGTTCACGCAGGTAACGGCGTTCCAGCTCAATGGCAGCAGCATCCTGATCAGCACTATTCCCGCGCCGGTATTCGTTTTGCAGCAAGTGGAACAGTAACTGGCGGGAGCTGTCTACCAAGCCTACCCTTTGGGTGAGTGGATAAATGCTGCGTGTATTCTGAGCCTGAAATCGCATGATAGAACTTCCGTTACAAATCGTTACATAGTTGACTAATTATCAGTCATAACAACTTGCAGGAAGCTGAACAATCAATGCTGCGAAAAAAAAAAGCCCCGTCCCTGGGGCAACTTGCATCCTACATTTGTACATAACGAAAACCATCATCACGCTATCACAACTTTTGTTTCCGCATCATACTTTACGATGGATGGCTCCCGTCTTTCGGTTTTACTGAGAAGCAGCCGGGGACGGGCAAATCCCCGGCGTTCCCATTGGCGGGGTTATGGGTTACAGGGGGGCAATCCCCGCCATTTTCCCTCGCAGATCACTCGGTCAACTGTACAGATGGGGTCTGGTTGGTTGGCCTTGTTTTAATTATTTCGTCACTGCAAGCTGAATGTAGCCTGAATGCGGGATAATGCTATGCTTATTTGTTATTCTGATCAATATTTGACCCATATGTTCTGTTTTTTGATGTGACCAAGGAAACCATCAACATCATGGAGAGAAACAAATAGCTGGGTTTCCCCTGGTGTTCCATGCCAGAAACAGCTTGACCTGAGTCAAGGCTGGCGGCTTGCCATCTCCCCTAGTCTCTGATGTACCAACTTAAACTTTCTTTACAAGTACGGAGGGACTCACATCATGCAAGAAGTTTTCACCAAGAGCATGGCGAGGAACATCTACTACGGTGGGTCGATGTTTTTCGTCCTGCTGTTCCTTGCCCTGACTTTCGACACCCAAGGCGCGTTGCCCAAGCTGGACAACAGCCAGAACCTCACTGAGCAAGTCGCCGCAGGCAAGCGCCTGTGGGAGGAGAACAACTGCATCGGCTGCCACACGCTGCTGGGCGAAGGGGCGTATTTCGCGCCGGAACTCGGCAACGTCTACAAGCGCTTTGGTGAAAACAAGGATGCCATCAAGGCATTTATCCGCAGCCGCCCGGTAGAAGGCATCCCAGGCCGCCGTAGTATGCCGCAGTTCAATTTCACTGAGGAACAGCTCGACAACATCGTGGAGTTCCTGAAATACAGCAGTGAAATCAATACCAACAACTGGCCGCCAAACATTCAGGGTTAAGGAGGAAACCACATGCAATACCAATCCCAATCAGTTGCAAAACTGTATTTTCTGGCGGCGATGGGGCTGTTCGCAGGACAAATCCTGTTCGGCATCATCCTTGGCCTGCAATATGTAATGGGGGACTTCCTGTTCCCTGAAATTCCCTTCAACGTGGCGCGGATGGTGCATACCAACCTGCTGATCGTGTGGCTGCTGTTCGGTTTCATGGGCGCGTCCTACTATCTGGTGCCGGAAGAGTCGGGGCGGGAACTGTATTCGCCCAAGCTGGCGGTGCTGATGTTCTGGGTGTTTCTGGTGGCGGGTGCGCTGACCATCCTCGGCTATTTGTTCGTGCCCTATTCCGGGTTGGCGCAAATGACCGGCAACGGCATCTTGCCGACCATGGGACGCGAGTTCCTGGAACAGCCGACCATCACCAAGCTGGGCATCGTAGTGGTAGCGCTGGCGTTCCTCTACAACGTCGGCATGACAGTATTGACCGGGCGCAAGACCGTGGTCACCATCGTACTGATGACTGGCCTGGTTGGGCTGGCGGTATTCTTCCTGTTCTCGTTCTATAACCCGGACAATCTGGTCAAGGATAAATACTTCTGGTGGTGGGTCGTGCATCTGTGGGTAGAAGGTGTATGGGAACTGATCCTGGCTTCCATCCTGGCGTTTGTGCTGATCAAAACCACCGGGGTTGACCGTGAAGTGATCGAAAAGTGGTTGTACATCATCATCGCCATGACCCTGATCACCGGCATTATCGGCACGGGTCACCACTATTACTGGATTGGCACGCCCAGTTACTGGCAATGGTGGGGTTCAATTTTCTCCGCACTTGAACCTATCCCGTTCTTCATGCTGACCCTGTTTGCCTTCAACACCATCAACAAGCGCAAGCGTGAACACCCCAACAAGGCGGCAGTCCTGTGGGCGATGGGTACTGCGGTGATGGCGTTTCTTGGCGCTGGCGTGTGGGGTTTCCTGCATACCCTGTCTCCGGTCAACTACTACACCCACGGCTCACAGATTACTGCTGCGCACGGTCACATGGCCTTCTACGGTGCTTATGTGATGGTAGTATTGACCATCATGTCCTATGCGATTCCGCTGATGCGTGGCCAGCAGGCCAAGTCCAACCGGATGCAGGTGATGGAAATGTGGTCTTTCTGGCTGATGACAGTTTCCATGGTATTCATCACCCTGTTCCTGACTGGCGCGGGTATCCTGCAAGTCTATCTGCAACGCTACTCCGATGCGCCACAGGCGTTCATGGTAGTGCAGGAAAAAATCAGCCTGTTCTACTGGATGCGTGAAGCTGCCGGGCTGGTGTTCCTGGTCGGTGTGGTGCTGTTCATTCTCAGCTTCTTCCTGCCTCAGGAAGAAAAAAATATGCAGGCGCAACCGGCGTGATACTTTTCAATCACTAATCTTGACTTCTCCTACTTTAGTGACATACCGGCAGGCTCCCCTGCCGGTCTTTTTTTGTGTTGGTAAAACTTGCCGGGTACGTCAGTGGGCAACAGGTGAGGGTTATGGCAGTAACGGCAACGTCTATCTGCATCATTGGTGATACCACCTTGTCTGTACAATATATGGTTGTTTGATTAAGATTTTTGCACTATATGTAGTATTGTTGTTCTGCAACCTTGATCCAGATCAATGTGAGTGTCTGCTCTTTCCTGTCCAATTGCCGCATGAATCTTGCCAAACACCTCAATACCTTCGGCCAATACCTGCTGCGCCGCCACGGCGAACGGGTGCACAAGCTTGCCCTCAACGCCAGTTTCACCTGTCCCAACCGTGACGGTAGTATCGGGCGTGGTGGCTGCACCTTTTGCAACAACGCTTCCTTCAACCCGCAAGGCAGGCAGCCGCCCAGTGTGGCGCAACAGATTGCCGCCGGGCGGGCAGTACTGGCCAAACGCACCGGGGCGAAAAAATTCCTTGCCTATTTCCAGGCTTACACCAACACCTACGCCGCGCTGGAGGTACTGAAGCCGCTGTACGGGCAGGCGCTGGCCGAACCGGATGTGATCGGCCTGAGCGTCGGCACGCGCCCGGATTGTGTCCCCGATGCGGTGCTGGACTTGCTCGCCAGCTACCGCGACCAGGGACATGAGGTATGGTTGGAACTGGGGCTGCAATCCAGCTTTGACTACACCCTGCGACGGGTCAACCGGGGGCATGGGTTTGCTGAATACGCTGATACGGTGCGCCGCGCCCATGCCCGCCAGTTGCCGGTGTGCACCCACCTGATTGCCGGTTTGCCGGGCGAGCGCACCTCCCATAGCCGCATCACGCTGGCACGGGTGCTGGAACTGGGCGTGGAAGGACTGAAGCTGCATCCGCTGCATGTCGTGCGCGGCACGCAACTGGCTAATGAATGGCGGCGGGGTGAATATCAGCCCCTGACCCTTGACGAATATGTGGAACTAGTGGTAGACCTGATCCACCACACCCCGCCTGAGGTAACATTCCACCGTGTGAGCGCCACTGCTGCGCCGGAAATACTGCTGGCACCAGACTGGTGCAGCAAAAAATGGCTGGTGCTGAACAGGATTGCCGAACAACTGGGAGCTTGACTCTTGCCGATATTTACCCTTGACGAAAATAGCCCTTATGCTGCCGAAACCTTCAGCATCTACCTCCTTACGGTTTGCCTGCTGCTGGTGGCTGCCCTTGCATCGGCTGAGTGCAATGCGGGCGCTGCCATTGAGCTGATGGGAAACCAGACCGATGCTGTCCGTGTTTGCCGGGATGGTGCCAGCATCTGCAACCTTGCCATCCGGGACCGGCGGTTCTACAAAGCAGCCCATCGCGACGCCATTCAGTTGATTCCGCCCAGAACCATTGACAAGAGCCGCCGTTCACAAGTCGGCCAGCAGGAGCAGGACTGGGTGACAGGCGACCAGATGACCGGGACAATTCTGGAAAACGTGACGGTGGAAGATTGCGTCATCCGTTCCCGCCACAGCCCGTTGCAGGGGATATTCGGGGGCGACGGCCTGTTTGCCAACCTCCGCCTGCGCGGCAACCTGATCCAGACAGCCGGAGACCATTCCATTACCCTCAACGGCCTGCTGGACGGGGAAATCAGCGGTAACATCTTGCAGGCGGTCAACGGTAAAACACCCCTCATCCGCCTTTACCCCGCCCGCATCGGCGGCAACCTGGCGGAAGAAGGCATGGCCTATATCCTGGACTTTGCCGACGAGGGAAACAGGGGGGTAAAACTACAATACGGCCAAATCATCACCGGTAACAACCGTCTGTCAGACATGCCCGGCAAGCAGGCGGCGGAGATCATTGACAACCGCTCCAGCGTCCCCGATACCCACCGTCTGATCAGCTTCGGGCTGAAACGTTTCAGGTATTATGCCTTCATGGACAGGTTCAGCAACTTGACGTTCGGGGAATACCGGCGGCAAAACGGCGGCAGGGATTTCGCCCGGCTTAAGGCGTGGCTGGAAGACCGGGTGGCTGAATACGGCAGTGGCAAGCGCATGATGCCGGACGCCTTGCCAGCCATTCCCCCCGGCGACGAGCGGCGGACGCATATCCTGCCCCTGCTGCGCAGTGCGCTGGCTAATGCGGTCAACAGCCACGCACTGGATCAGGTCAGCCTGTCCAATTTCCCGGAAACCCCGGTGCGCGCTTTCACCGCCAAGCAGCTTGCCGTGCATTTTGGACAACTCCAGCCGCTGGACAAACTGGAGGCCACGGAAAAGACCAGATTACAACAGATGGAGAGAACCAGGAGGGCAACGCTCAAATACCTGTTACCTGATGGCAACTTTTGATGTAACCGGCCGCAATTGGCGACTTCGCCACAACCAAGGAAAACATGACGCAGCTCCATCACTCTGCCGGGGAACAGCAACAGCGCGCCTCCCACGCCGCGCTGGCCTCCCTGTTGAACCTTACCCTGCTGCCCGGTTTCGCTTTCATCTGGCTGCTGTTGAACCTGAAAAAGTGCAGCCAGGACGGCATCGACCGTTACCATACGGTGTTGGGGCTGAAACTTAACCTGATAGCTGCTGTAGCGCTGTTGGTGGTCACTGGCCTGATGATCCTTGCCGGAGGGCTTGGTTCGGCCTGGACTTGGGTCTACGTCATCACCTATTTTACCATGGTGCATTCGCTCTTCATTCTTGCGGCCGTCTGGGCGCTGGTGAGGGCTTGGGCGGGACAAAAGCTGACAGTCCGGTAACAGCCCGGCTTGACTTTGGTCAATGTGCATGACCAGCCTTTTCCCTAGTTTCCCAAACACTGGATACGCAGCTTTTTGCCAAATGGAACCCTCATGATCAAGCTTGATATGCATTCACCTGTCACCGGCAAATATGCCCTTGCACACCTCGGTTTCCGCCCCTTTTTTCTTGGTGGTAGCCTGTTCGCCATGATCGGCATGATCCTGTGGGCGGGCATTTATGGTTTCAGTTGGGGTGGTTTGCATCCCGGTTACCCCAGCATCACTTGGCACGCCCATGAGATGGTGTTTGGCTATGCAGTGGCAATTGCCGCCGGTTTCCTGTTGACCGCCATCAGGAACTGGACGGGAGTGCAAACCCTGCACGGCAGGCCGTTGCTGGCATTGGCCGGGGTGTGGGTATTGGCGCGTGCCCTGCCATTCAGCGGCCTGCCTCTGGCGGCAGTGGCGGTGGTGGATATGTTGTTCCTGGTGAGCCTGCTGGCGGCAGTGGCTTACCCGATTATCCGGGCGAAACAATGGCAGCAGGCGGGCATTGTCGGCAGTGTCGCCCTGCTGCTGCTGGCCGATGGTATTTTTTACCTGGGCCTGCTCGGGGTTTGGCCTACGGGGATTCAAACTGGCCTTTATGCCGCATTTTACCTCGTTTTGGTGTTGGTGATGGTCGTTGGGCGGCGGGTCATCCCGTTCTTTATCGAGCGAGGGCTGGGTTGCCCATTTACGGCGCAAAACCGGGCATGGATAGACCGTTCCGTGTTGCTGCTGTTCCTGCTGTTTGCCGTGGCTGACCTGGTATTCATGGTGACAGCCCTGCCTGCTGCTGCTTATGCCAGTGCTGGCCTTGCCCTGTTGCAAGCGGGGATCCACGGCCTGCGCCTGTGGGGCTGGCATCATCCGCATATCTGGAAAAAACCACTATTGTGGGTGCTGTACCTGGCCTATATCTGGCTGGTAGCCGGGTTCCTGTTGAAGTTCCTGGCGGTAGCGGCGGGCGTATCACCGATGCTGGGGGTACATGCCTTTGCCTACGGCGGCATTGCCGTCATTACGGTCGGCATGATGGCGCGGGTCACACTGGGGCATACCGGGCGTAACGTGTTTGAGCCGCCGATGGTGGTTTCCATCATTTTCCAGTTGCTGTTGCTGGGGGCGGCTGTGCGGGTGCTGGCTGTATGGTTGCTGCCGCAATTCCATGCCATATGGATACTGACCGCGCAACTGCTGTGGATCAATGCGTTTGCCCTGTTTCTGTGGAAATACGCGCCGATGCTGCTCAGGCCACGGGTTGACGGGCAGTACGGTTAAGCCCTTACAGGGCGGGCGTCCCTTGCAGCGCCCGTTCGCGCAGATGGTTGATGGCTTTCCCCAGCACACCGGGGAAGCTGGCCAGCAGGGTTTCAAACTCCACTCCGTCCAGCATGTTTTTGGTGCGCAGGCCAAGGTCGGTATCGCCTTCAATCAGCAGGCGGCGGTTGAAAAACAGCGTATCCGGGTCTTCCAGCCGTAGCGCCAGCCGGACGAAATCCGCCAGCGTCGCGGTAAAGGTGACATCTGCCTGTCCTGCCGTTTCCACTTTCAGGCCATTACCCGCCACCGAGAACCACAGCCTGACGCCAACATCACGTACATGCACGCAAAAACGGCGGCCTTGTAACGCCTCCCAGTCGAGGTCTTGCAGGCTTTTCCATACCGTCAGGTTGAACCCCTTGGCAAACGTCAGGGATGCCGGGTAAGCAGGCAGGCGGGCAAGCAGTTTTGCCAATGAAGATGGGAATGCAGTCATCATTATCGTTTCCATTAGGTTAAACGGTAGAGGAATAGTCCAGGCCAGCCGTACCCAGCCAGTAACCGTCACAGGCCGGAGCAGGCAAATGCGCTTGCAGCCGCGCCGCTGCTTGCGTGGCAGGCAAGCCACCATCCAGCGCTTCCCGGAAAACCGCCACCACTTCCGCCATGCCTTGCGCTTGTGGCGACAGGCGCAGCGCCGTCACCGGCGTTCCCGCCAACTCCCCCAGCCGGTGCGCCAGCGAATGCACCTTGCCGGATTGGGTCTGGGTGCCGTTGATGGTGAGGAAACCT
>JAHJJD010000044.1 GCA_018822845.1 Gammaproteobacteria bacterium
GATGACACCCCCAGCTACACCGACCAGATGAAGCCTAAAACTGACTCTGAGCTGGGTAAACGCATGATGGCCCAGCGTTTCGCCACCGTCGAACCCGTGTTTGGGAACTTGCGCGGCAACAAACGCCTGCACCGCTTCACCTTGCGCGGCAAGGACAAAGTGGATGCGCAGTGGAAACTGTTTTGCCTGATGCACAACCTCGAAAAGCTGGCACATTACGGGTATGCCGCATGAAGGGGGAAATGATGCTGCCAAACACGAAAAAACACATCGTATTGAGCGTATCAGACGGTATTCAGGGCGTTACGGGGAAACCAGAAGTTGGCAACGGTGAAAAAACCTGTCAGCCGGTTGGGGTGTTCAAAAAAATGACTGCCCGATCTGGATGGGATGATCAGATTCGGGTTTTTCTACACCCTCGTTAGGCACACGGAATCTCTATGCGAAGGAAGCAACTTTATGAAACAAGACTAAGACGACGGCTAAAGAAAAAACTGGCAAACATTCAAAACCGTAAAAGGTACAAGGAGTACTTTTCTGTGGACGAGTCAGAAGACTATGAATATGAGGATTCCCATGATGATATGGGCTACCAGCTACATAACGAAATCGACTTCTCAAGAATTCATACACTTCTGAGAAGTCTCGCTCTGTTTGATGATGTGTTTCTAAACATGCAAGCTATGAATATTGCAATGATTGATCGCTTCGCCACTGACCAAGAATATGCACTATTAGCCGAATATAACGAAATTGAGAAAACCCCCACACAGTCCGCGATGTTTGTCTCAGCAATATCCCAAATGTGGATATTTAGTCTTTATGAGCTACTCAGGACGTGGCGAGAAAGGATAAGAAAGCTCATAGAAGCAAAAAAGAATGGCGGTCTTAATTATTATATTGAAAATCATTCTCGAGAAGAAATGAATCTTGCCGCAATGATTAGGGCTGATCATGCAAAAAAAATGAAGGAAGATGAAAACTTCGAAAAGCTTTTGATAGCTCATAAAGAGAAAATGGACGGCGTATTTAGGCTGGCTGGAACCATCAGAATTACATTAGCCAAGCATGAATTGCCGGGTAAAAATAACAAAGTTCCGCATATGCCGGGTTATGCAAGAATCGATGGATTTTGTGGAGCTATGAACTTTGAGATTACCCATGCTAATAATTCATTTTCATTTCTGAGCAGAAGAGATATAGCAGATGCACTTAGAGCGGTAAACTTAGATGCCTAACAAATTTGTCCAGTTGACGTTTTGGTTTACGTTCCTTTTTGTGCATGCCCTCCGGGCATCTTTGCACAAAAATCTACTACAACCAAAACGCGAGTCTGTCAAACAAACTGTGTAACAAATTTTCATAGGGCTGAGAGCGGTACACGCTCTTCGCCGAACATGAGTAAAAAGGTCTGCAAAGCAGGTTTCCAGTGGTGGATAACCGACCACTTTTGTGAGGCTTCGCGCACCGCCAAATACAGGCTTTTGAGGGCTGAACTGTCACTAGGGAAAATGCGCCGGTTGCGGGTGAACTTGCGCAAACTCATGTTCAGGGACTCAATGGCATTCGTAGTGTAAATTACCTTGCGGATTTCGGGCTGGAACTGGAAGAAGGGGATGACATTCGCCCAGTTGCCGCGCCATAGGCGCACTACCGCTTTGTATTTGCTGCCCCATTCGGTGTCCAGGGCTTCCAGTTCACGTTCCGCTTCTTCAGCGGTGCTGGACTGGTAAATGCGTTTGAGGGCTGCGACCACACCTTTGGTATCTTTGGCGGTGACGTAGCGCAAGCTGGCGCGAACCATGTGTACCATGCACAACTGGGTCAATGTTTTGGGGAAGACGGCATTAACCGCTTCTGGCAAACCGTTTAACCCATCCATGCAAGCCACGTAGATGTCCTGTACGCCTCGGTTGCGCAGTTCAGTCAGCACTGACAGCCAGAACTTTGCACCTTCATTTTCTGCCAACCAGATGCCCAGCACGTCCTTTTCACCGCGTAGGTTGACCGCCAACACCACATGCGCGGCTTTATTGATGACCTGCTTATCTTGTTGGACTTTAACGATAATCCCGTCAAGCCAGACAATCGGGTAGATGTTCTCTAATGCCCTGGACTGCCAGGCTTTGGCTTCGCTTTGGACAGCTTCTGTCACCTCGCTAATCAGCGTGTGCGAGATGTCGACCCCGTAAAGACGTTTGATCGTGTCCTCGATGTCACGGGTGGTCATGCCTTTGGCGTACAGGGTCAGGATGTGTTCTTCCATCCCTGCCAGCCGTATTTGGCGTTTTTGTACCAGTTTTGGCTCAAAGCTGCCGTCACGGTCACGCGGTGTTTCCACCCGCAACTCGCCAAATTCGCCTTTGATGGTCTTGCTGCCTTTGCCGTTGCGGGTATTGCTGCGCCGTTGCCCTGCATCGCTACGCTCACCCTTGTCGTATTTCAGGTGTGCATCCAGCTCAGCCTCCAGGCTGCGGTTGATCATCCGTTGCAGGAGCTGGCTGTAGAGGTTCTTTACATCAGCGGGCGTTTTGCAATCGGTTAAAAGCTCATCCATCAAGATGGGATCAAGGGGTTCCATGTGACTGCTCCTTTGCGGGGGTTCCGCAGTTATATAGCAGTTACACAGTTCAGTTTACAGTCTCCAAAACGCAACTGACAAAAGCGTTAGTGTGATCAATCGGGGACGTACCCCGATTATTCTCCCAAGATACGTCATGCGCCGGGTGATGCAGGCCGGTTCCCCGGCGTTTCGGGGCGGGTTACCAGCCATATGGCGACAGTGGCGAGCGTTCCGCCGACCAGGCAGGCCAGCAGCAAGGAAGGTTGTACGGCAAACAAAAAGATCAGGTAGCTGACGCTCATGCCAGTCACGGCAAACTGTTTGCCCCGGCGATTGATGACGCCATGTTCCAGAAAATCACGCACTCCCTTGCCGAAGCGCGGGTGGGCATAGACCCGTTCCATCAGCACCGGGCAACTGCGCGCCCAGCACCACACGGCGAGAATCCAGAAAACGGTGGTAGGTAGCAGGGGAATAAACATGCCGACCGTGCCGAGCATAAAACTCAGCCATCCTGCGTACAGGTAAAACTGTCGCCTGAGTATTTCCTGCATGGTTGCTCCTCCTGCCGGGCTGGAAATGCCAACATGGCAGCACCAGCGGTTGGCGTCAAGCAGCCATGGCGGGTGTATGTAAAACACTGAAATAGTCAGGGGTATTAGCCTGTTTCCCGTTGGCTGGACTATCAATCACACAACACCAACAGGAGAACAAGCATGGACAAGTACACCCGGACAGAACAGCCAGCTATTCCTCAGGAAGCTTTCGACTGGTATGACGAATACGCCCATGGCGGCATTGACCGGCGCACTTTTCTGGCACGGCTGGGTTCGCTGGCGGTTGCGGGCTTGACGGTTGGCATGATTACCGACGCATTACTGCCGAATTATGCGCTGGCGGAACAGGTTTCCTTCAACGATGACACGATCAAGGCCAGCTATGTGGAATTCGATTCCCCCAAAGGCCATGGCAAGGGGCGGGGCTATCTGGTGGTGCCGCGTGAGTTGCAAGGCAAAGCCCCGGTGGTGCTGGTGGTACATGAAAACCGTGGCCTCAACCCCTACATCGAAGACGTGGCGCGGCGGCTGGCCAAGCTGGGTTACGTTGCATTTGCACCGGATGCGCTGCATTCGCTGGGTGGTTACCCCGGCAATGATGACGACGGGCGTGACATGCAGAAATCACTTGATCCGGCCAAGATTGAGCAGGATTTCATTGCTGCCGCACAATTCCTCAAAACGCATCAACTGAGTAGTGGCAAGCTGGGCGTGGTGGGGTTCTGTTACGGTGGTTACATCAGCAATATGCTGGCGGCGACACTGCCGGATGCGGTGAATGCCGCCGTGCCGTTTTACGGGACACCCGCCAAAACGGGCATCGAAAACATCAAGGCCCCATTGCTGTTGCAGTTTGCGGAACTGGATGAACGGGTCAACGCTAGCTGGCCGGATTACGAAGCGACGTTGAAGGCCAACAAGGTGGATTATCAGGCGTTTGTGTATCCGGGGGTGAATCACGGCTTCCATAATGATTCGACAGCACGCTACGACAAGGGCGCGGCGGAACTGGCGTGGTCACGCACGGTGGAGTTTTTCAACAAGCATTTGAAAGCGTGATCTTTACTCCCTTCACCCCTTGCGGGGGAAGGGGCGGGGATGGGGGGTATCTCAAACCACCCGTGCCAGTTGCGCCTCAATGATGTCGCGGTACACGCTGTTGTCGTCGCTGAAATAAACCAGCCCGGACGCCAGCTTGCTGGCCAGTAGCGCGGATTTGATCTTGGCTGGCAGATGCGCGACCCGTGCGCGGAACTCGGCCTTTTCACCCAGCAGGGCAGGCATGTGGCTGAGGATAGCTTTCTCATAACGCCCATTCTGCGTCGATGCCTGGCTGGACTGGAAGTAGGCGAACATCTTGGCGTAGTGGCTGTTGATTTCGCGGCTCAACTGGTTGGAAATCTCGGTATAGGTCAGGCTGCCTTGCGCCGCGCGGTGGCGGCGGATGATCAGGTTGGCTTCCTGTTCCGCCATGCGATTGAGGATGCTGATCACATCGCTGACATAACGCTGCTTGTGGGAGAGGAATTCTGCCTCGCTGAGCATCAGGTTGGCGATGATTTCGTAGGATGAGGAAATCACCCCGCACTTGTTGGCCGAAGCGTCGCGCATGATCACCACGCCGTGGTTTTGCAGGTAAGTGCGTGCTTCCGGGGTAATGAAGGAGTTAGCCCCTTCCACAATCACCCGTGCCGTGGGTTCGCCCGCGCTATCGAAGAACTGCCCGGCATTGTGCGCGCCGATGGTTTCCGGTCGCCCGCCCGCCGGGATGAACAAGTCCGCATCCACCGTGAACAGCAACCGGTTGTAGGTGTGGTGGAACTCGTCCTTGGAAATCCAGCGTTCTTCCAGCCCGTCCTTGGTCTGGATCAGTTGTTTGTGCAGTTTGCGGATGCCGTCGGTGCGCTGCTGGTTGCGGTACAGCAGGTAGCCGCCAGGGTGCAGCGCTTGCGGGTCAAATGCATCCACATCGTTTTGCAGCACAATGGCTGACAGTGCCTGATGATCCAGCCCCAGCGGGTCGAAAATGGCTCCCGAGCCGTCAATGATCAGCTTGATCTGCACCTGCGGGCAGCGTGCCAGCAACAAGCGCATACTGTTGCCCGCCACATCGCCATTGGGGCCGCCAGTGAGTTTCACGCTGAACGCATCCTTATGCATGTCGATGCCCAGCGTTTCCTTGAGGGTGACTTCGGCGAAGCGGATCACGCCAATCGATGTGACGCCGTATTCCTTGTGGTTGATGCCAACCTTCTTGCTGGACATGACGCCCGCGCCCAGCACGTAGCCGCGTTGCACCGCCTGCTGCGCAATCAGCTCGATCATCACGTCGTGCATGTTTTCATCCGGCCCCAGTTCGATCGGTTCTTCCTCGCCGTAATAATCAACCACGTTCGGGTCTTTGGCTTTTCCATCGGCGGCGGTGACGAACAAATCCAGAAAGGCGTGGATGAAACCGTATTGCAGCTTGTACAGGTACTGCAATACGGTCGGTGGCGGCGTGTCCGGGCGGGTGCTGAGGATCGCGACCAGTTTCGAGCCACCCTCGTAAATATCCTTGTTCTTGAGGTGCTGGGTATGCGCCAGCACGTAGTTTTCGCGAAACAGGGTATTGGCGGTGTTGATGTAATCGTCATGCCCCTGGGTCATCAGGGTGCGCCAACCGCCACGGGCAATATCGGAAAAACCGATGTGGTAGCCGGAACCGCTGCGCCCGGCGAAAAAGGTGATACGGAACGGGCGCTCAGTGGACAGGTCACTGGTGAATTCCGCCGCCAGCTCATCCAGATAGGCCGGGTCGAGGCGGAACGCCAGCGCGTGCTTTTCGTTGACGAAGAAATTGGTTTTCAGGCAGTGGCTAATGAAACTGATGGTGCAGCCGAAAATGATGCGCCGGGTTTCATCCAGCAAGCGGCGGCCCGTGTTGAAGTTTGCCACCATTTCCCGCGCTTCCGCCAGCAGGTGGTTATAGGTCTGCTCGCGGTCTGCCATACCGGGCTGGAAGCGGG
The DNA here is from genome assembly GCA_018822845.1 of Gammaproteobacteria bacterium. Lineage (GTDB taxonomy): Bacteria > Pseudomonadota > Gammaproteobacteria > Thiotrichales > Thiotrichaceae > Thiothrix. Next base: position 6,129 of record JAHJJD010000044.1, read on the forward strand.
CGTAAAACAGTTGTACCAGCCGGATGCTGACATCGGGATTGTTGTGGAAAGCGCGCTGGATGCCGGTCGGCTCGAAGCGTTCCGGATTACTGTGCGCCAGATTGGTGTGGGCGAAGGTGATGAAGGCTTTCACCAGACTCGCATCCGGCCCGTTCATTACCCCGGCGACCACCAGATTGGCGAAACTGCTGGAAGATGAGGAAAGGATCTGCGTGTTGTACAACTCGTGCTGCAACTGGGCGAACAGTGCTGAACCCCGTTCCAGCGCCTGCTGCTGAAGCGGATGCACATAGAAGGTAGCGAGGAAATTGGGGAACACACCATTGCTGATGGTGACGATGTAGGAACGCCTGACCGCAATCCCCAGCCGTTTGAACACTTCCAGCACCTGCAACAGGAAATCGCGTTGCGGCGGGTTGCTGACGCCGAACATGATCCGCGCCGTTTCACCGTTACCGGCACTTTCGATCGGCTGGATGTCGAGATGGATGCCGCCGTGGTGCAGGGTTTTCTGGTACAGGTACATGACGCGGGCGAGGCGTTCCGGGTGGGAAACACTGACGTAATGCCGGTTGTTGATCCACAGCATTTTTAGCAGCTTGTGCAGTTCGCTATGGTCGAAATCCGCGAGTTGCCCGGCAAACTCCGCCCCGACTTCCTGTTCGATGCCTTGCGGCAGGTCATCGTTGAGGTGCGCCTTGATCAGCCTGGCAATCTCCGCATCCGGTTTTTGCGTGTAATCGAAACGCAGCACTTCCAGATACCCGTCGTCATCGGGCAGTGGAGCCAGAGAGGTATTGACCTCCGCATAGGAAAGATTGCCCCGGTTCTTGATGGCGATCAGGGTGTTGTAAAGGGAGCCGGGGCCAGCGCGTTGCGCGACCAGAAAGCGGTCTGGCTGGTCAGTCAGGCGCAGGTAGGAGAGCCGGTGTATGCGGTTGAGGGCGCTGACCAGCACCGCCAGTGCCTCGGTTTCATCCTCGTTGAAACTGAAAAAGAACGGGTGCATGGCGGTTTGCAGCCAGGCGAGATTGTCGCAGATGCGGCTTTCCTGATGCCGGACAATTTTTTCTACATTACGCAGGACAACGGAGGTTTTATTGCTGGTCATGGTTTATCTCCTTCCTTTGGCGGTGTGCGCTCAAAAGCACCATGCCATAGCGTAGCAGATACCGCCAAAACCCTTGTAATGGCATGGCCTACCGGCAAGGGCAGGCGCGCAAGGTTGCTGCTAGAATGGCAGCTGCGCGATCTCCACATTCAGCGTCTGGCGTTGGCCGTTACGCACAATGTTGATTTCCACCCGCTTGCCGGGGCTGGTTGAGGCCACCCGGTTGCGGAAGTCGCCGACATCGGTCACTGGCCTGCCCGCATAGCTGGTAATGACATCATCCCTCCTGAAACCGGCCTTGTCGGCGGGCGAGCCTGGGTCTATATCGGTCACCACGACGCCTTGTCCGGTGTTCAACTTGAGTTTGCGGGCAAGATCCTGCGTCAGCGGCTTGAGCAGAACCCCGAGCTGACCGCGCACCACGCTTCCTTGCTGGATAAGCTGATCGGCAACCGTTTTGACAAAGTTGATGGGAATGGCAAAACCGATGCCCATATAGCCGCCGCTGCTGCTGAAAATGGCGGTATTCATGCCAATCACCTGCCCGTCAAGATTGACCAGCGGCCCGCCGGAATTGCCGGGGTTGATGGCTGCATCGGTCTGGATGAAATCCTCATAATCATTGATGCCCAGTTCGGTGCGGCCTTTGGCGCTGACTACGCCTACTGTCAGGGTATGTTGCAGGCCGAAAGGATTGCCGATGGCGAGTACCCATTCGCCGACTTCCAGTTTTGCTGAATTCCCCAGTGGCAGGGCTGGCGTATTGGTAGCGGGGATTTCCAGTACGGCGATGTCGGAATGCGGGTCGACCCCCTTGATGGTGGCCTCGACCTGCTGGCCATTCAGCAGCATCACCTGCACGGTACGGGCATTGTCAACCAGATGGAAGGTGGTCAGGATATACGTGCGGCCATTTTCTGTACGGAACACAAAGCCCGACCCCTGGGTTGTTACGACCTGTTCCTCCAGTGGCGTTTTGGTGGGAGGTGTGGGTTGCGGCAAGTCACCAAAAAAGCGCTTGAGCAACGCCTCATCAGCAGGCGAGAGTTCCATGGAGGCCGGATCCAGCGGATATTCCATCTGTACCGACACGACCGAAGGTGAAACCTGGCGGGTGACTGCTGCAAATGCCTTGCCTGACGCGCGTGGGTTCAATAATGCGTCATAGCTGCCCGGAATTGCCTGACAAGCGGACAAAAATACAGACAGAAAACAGACTGATAGCGGTTTTAGCATGCAGTGGCCAAAAGGTCGTAGAAGGAATACCACTTATACCTTGTTTACCAGGTTGACGCCAATAGGTCTGCTCCGTGGTCAATGGGGGACGCCCGACGGCAGTTCCGCCTTTGTTCATGACGGGTGGAAGTCACGCAGGAACGTTTACTGCTGATTGATGCTGGGAGAAATTACTGGCTGGATAGCTGATGGTCAATTACCGTCCATCTAAAATAAGTGACACGGAGCAATGAATAGGCATAATAGCAGGGACTCTCTATTATTGTTGATGGTGCAAAGCCGGGACGTGTTGCCCGGCTTTTTCGTGTCTCTCAAAAATCGAACGGTCATACCTCTACAAAAAGGGTATATGTTTATATGCCGGTGAGAGGAATCGAACCCCCGACCCCATCATTACGAATGACGTGCTCTACCAACTGAGCTACACCGGCGAAGTTTGAATATTAAGCCGGTATTACTGACCGGGCAAGGTCGGGAAGCTGAATTCGGGTGATGAAGGCGCTTGCGGCTGGCTGCCGAACATATCGCTTTGCAGTGATTCTTGCGCATCCTCATTGCTGCTGTCACCACCACTTTTTTGCAGGGCGGAATTTTGCAGGACGCTGAACTTCACGCTTTCGGTATTCTGGATGATGTTGCCGGATGCATCGTTCAGCACGGCGAAAACGGTATGTTCGCCCCGCTCAAGTTCCGTCAGGGGGAATGACAGTTCGGAACCTGATGCCACCTGTCTGGAATCCAGATACAGGGTAATGCCATCACCAGCCTTCAGTTTCGGCTTCAGCCCGATGCTGACAGTCAGGTTGCCATCGTTGGCACGTACAGGCTCATCGGCAGTCGGGGAAGTGATCCTGAAATCGCTGTAGGCTTCGTCCTCTTCCTTGACCGGCTCAGCCTGCTGCGTTTTTTGCGGAACGAAACCGTCAGCCACGGTCAGCATCGGCAGGTTGACCGGTTTCGCGGCACTTTTATTCGGCGGGTCATCGCCATACATCACGCGCCCTTCAGCATCTACCCAGCGGTAGATTTCCGCATGGGCGGAGAAGGTCGAAAGGCTGAACGCCAGTAGAAGGAATAGCAAACCAATACGCATAAATTTCGCCGCTTTCCCGTTAAGTCAGTACAGTTACCATTCTACTGAAAATGGCTTGCGAGTCAGCCAGTTGGTTGATGAACGGCCATTATTCGCCGCTTTCCACCAGCTCCACCCATGCCTGCCGCACGTACTCGCGTTCACGCGCAAACTGTTCCGCCGGTACTTTGGCATCCTCCTCCTGCAAGGAAAGCTCATGGATGCGGTCACGCAGGGTACGGTAAATATCGGCCAGCGTTTCCGCCTGTTCTGCGCCGAGGATGCCCGCCTGCTGCAAGGATTCCAGTTGGCGGATATTGTCACTCCAGCGCACCAGATCAGGGGAGTCGTGTGCATGGGCGATGATCAGGAATTGCACGATGAATTCAATATCGGTAATACCGCCGAGGTCTTTTTTCAGGTTGAAAATAGTGGCGTCCTTGCTGCCGAGGCTCTCCCACATTTTCTGGCGCATGCTGATCACTTCCTTGCGCAGTTTGGCCTGGTCGCGTGGCTGGCAAAGGATGTCATGGCGGATTTGGTCGAATTGCGCCCGCAGGCTGGCGGAACCGGTAATGGCGCGGGCGCGCAGCAGTGCCTGATGTTCCCACACCCAGGCTTTTTCCTGCTGATAGGTGCGGAAGGCTTCCAGACTGCTGACCAGCAAGCCGGAAGCACCGCTGGGGCGCAACCGCGTGTCGGTTTCGTAAAGCCTGCCCGCCGGGGTGAAAGTGGATAAGGTGTGGATAACTTTCTGGGCGAAACGGGCGTAGAAAACCGCATTCTCCAGCACCTTTTTGCCATTGGTTTGTTGCGCTTGCCCGTGGCTGTCGTGCAGGAAAATGATGTCGAGGTCGGAACCGTAACCCAGCTCCAGGCCACCCAGCTTGCCGTAGGCGATGATGGCAAAACCGGCTTCGTGGGTAACGGCTTCGCCGTTAATCCCCCCCATCCCCAGCCCTTCCCCCGCAAGGGGGGAAGGGAGCGAAGAGCTATCGTTCGAAGTGCCCTCTTGTTCCTTCCCCCCTTGCGGGGGAAGGTTAGGATGGGGGGTAAGCGGCGCAGCCGCGATATAAGTCGGCACACCGGTCAACGCAGTCATGGTTTTCCACACATGCCGCTGGCTTTCTTCCAGCACCGCTTCGGCAATCCAGGTGAGCTGGTCGGAAACCTTCATCAGCGGCAGCACACCGGTGATGTCCGCCGCCGCAACCCGTAGCACCTGCGCCTGCTTGAACTGGCGCAGGCGTTCCATCACCTGTTCGGTGTCGCCTTCGTCAATCCGTTCCAGCTCCTGACGCAATGCCGCGCCGAGTTGTTCGCGGTTGAGCGGGGTGTAAAGCTGGCGCGAATCCAGTAGCTGATCAAGCAGGATGGGGTGCTGGGTCAACTGACCAGTAATCCACAGGCTGTCGCTGACCAGCCGCACGAACTGGTCGAGTGCGCCGGGGTTGTCGGCCAGCATGGCGATGTAGCCGGAACGTGGCGCAACCTTTTGCACCACGCGCAAGCTGCGTTCCAGCGCCTGTTGCGGGTTGGCGACCGCATTGCAGGCATCCAGCAGCGCGGGCAGCAAACGGTTGAGGCGGCTGCGCCCGGTGTCGGTCAGGGTGTTGTAGAGACGGCTTTCCAGCAAGGCATGAATGGCGGGGTGTTCCGGCATCGGCTGGTGATTATTGTTGTTTTCCACAGCGAAAATGCGCTGGAAAATGCCTGACACGGCGCGCTGGTGGCGGTTGAGTTCGGCGTGGAAACTGTCCCAGTCGGCAAAGCCCATACTGACAGCGAGGCTGGCTTGCTGGCCGGGTTTGTCGGGCAGGGAATGGGTCTGCTCGTCGTTCCACATTTGCAGGCGGTTTTCAGTACGGCGCAGGAACAAATAGGCAGGGCGCAATGCGCCGTATTCTTCTGCGCTCAGCAGTTGTTGCGCCAGCAGGGCGTCGAGGGTTCGCAGCAGGTTGCGTTGGCGCAGTTCGGGGATGCGTCCGCCACGCATCAGCTGGAACATTTGCGCGGTAAATTCGATTTCGCGGATGCCGCCAGTGCCGAGTTTTACGTCCTGATACTTGCCCCGGCGTTCGGCTTCGCGGTTGATCATGGCCTTCATGTCGCGCAGTTGTTCGACCGCGCCGTAGTCGAGGTAGCGGCGGTAGACGAAGGGGCGCAGGCGTTCCATCAGTTGCGCGCCGCGTTGCTGGTCGCCTGCTATCACCCGTGCCTTGATCAGGGCATAGCGTTCCCATTCGCGCCCGTGGGTTTCGTAGTAGTGTTCCATCGCGTCGAACGAGAGCGCCAGTGCACCGACCTCACCGAACGGGCGCAGGCGCATGTCGACGCGGTAGCCGAAACCATCAGCGGTGGTTTGCCCCAGCGTGGCGATCAGGCGCTGGCCGAGGCGCACGAAAAAGCTCTGGTTGTCGAGCGGGCGTCTGCCGTCGGTGTCACCCTTTTCCGGGAAGGCGAAAATCAGGTCGATGTCGGAGGAAAAGTTCAGTTCGCTCCCACCCAGCTTGCCCATGCCGAGGATCACCAGTTGTTGCGCTTCGCCGTCGCGGCAGCGGGGTGTGCCGTGTTTGGCGGTGAGTTCGGCGTAACACCAGTTGAGCGCGGCGTCGGTGAGCGCGTCGGCGAGGTCGGAAGTGGTGCGGATGGTTTCCGCCGTTTCTGCCATGCCGGACAGGTCACGCCAGGCGATACGCACGGTTTCGCGGTGGCGGATTTGGCGCACCACGCGCAGCAGGCTGTTGTGGTCGGGGATGGCGCGGATTTCGTCGGCTATTTTCTGGAAGAGTTCACCGTCGCTGTAGGGCTGGCTGGTTTCGCACAGGGCTTGCCAGTTGGGGTGGCGTTCGAGCTGGCGCTGGAGGTAGGGGCTGGCGGAGAGGATGGCTTCGGCTGACATTGTTGTTCTCGCGTTGCGGGTTTCCCGGCCATTATATGCCCCGTTTTGGGGCGTGGGGAATGGGGTTTGTCGGGTTAGCAGAGACGAGCCTGGAGTTCGGCGAGTTCGGGGTCGCGGCGGTGGTAGCCGGTTTCGTTGATCAGGTGTTCGGCTTCTGCGATGTGAATCCGTGCCTGCTGCATGTTGCCTTCGACTCCGCTCAGGCAACGGGGCGTGCCATTGTTCGTAGGCTGAGCGCTTGCGCTGAGCGGAGTCGCAGTGGAGTCGAAGAAATATCGAATGGCTGATCCATGATGTGAGCAAGCCCTGTTCACTTTACAATGGGCTTGATAATACCGTTTATCGGCGATTTTGTCCCACAAATTACGCTGCCAATGCTTGCTCACGTTGCACATAGCGGCTGAATAACTCGTCTGCGCTGGCTTGCGGGTCATCACCCAAAATTATTCCCGTTTGGGCATAGCGGATAATGTCTTCGCGAGGGCGGATGAGTTCTTCATGCAAAGCGGCGGGGTTTGCCACACTGGGTAACAGCTTTTGCACACGCTGCAATTCAGTTTGTGCCACGCTCAATGCGCCTTGAAAGACGTTTGTATCCAGCGGGCTGAAAAAGCTGGTGATGCGTTGGTGTTGCCAGGGCGCAAGCAAGCGGAAGGCGAGTGCGCGAGTTTCTGGGGCGTACACGACCACGCCGATATTGGCGAATTCGCCAGTTTCCACGTCGGGCTGGAAACGAATCAGGTTGTAGCGGAAGGCTTGTTTCATGGGTGAAAATCTCTCCAGATAGCACCTTGCTGGTCGTGTTCCAGGCGTTGCAATGTGGCGGCATCATCAAACGCGCCTGTGGACTGGTTTTCATCCAGCCAGTCGTCTGGTAGTTGTTGCCATGCCTGCGACCATTGCGACAAAGCGTGTTGCATGTTTTGTTCAAACGCTTGCTGCTGCAATTGCCCGATGGGTTGCGGAAACGCATGGCGGAATACATGGGTTTGCCAGAATAACGCTGCATCGAAGGCTGTTGGTAATATCAGATTGTAGTCAATTGCGTAGAGTTCCGATGTGGCTTTGTTCAGCAACAGATTGGGGTTGCCGCCCAAGTCGGACAGCGTGCGGTCTTCATTTTGTACCCAGTAGTCGAATAGCAGGATGGCTTGTTGGGTGGCGGTTGGGATCAGGGGGATTTCGTCGTGGCGCAATTCGCTGACGGCTTGTACCTGACGTGAGCCGACGGCGTAGCCTTTGCCCAAGTCGCGGGCGGTGGCACTATCGAGGGATTTGAGTAAGGGGGCGGGAACTTCCAGCAAACGCATCGGTGGAACTGGAAGGCCGAAGGCTTGGGCGAGGTGTGTCCCCATCCATTCGCGGATGCGTTCGCCCGTGGAGGCGGAATGGCCTTTGACGTAATACACGTAGCCGTCAGCGGCACGGCAAACGAAGGGGCGGGTTGCGCCTTGGTCGGTGCGGCGGATGATTTGGGTGATTGGCGGGGTGTTCATGGGCAGCTTTCCTTGGCGAGGGCTTGCTGCAAGTCTAGTAGCTCTTGGTCGCGGCGGTGGTAGCCGGTTTCTTCAATCAAGCGTTCGGCTTCGGCGATGTGGTATTGAAGAGGGCGTATGCAATACGCCCCTACGTCTGCCGTTCCCTGTAGGGGCGTATTGCATACGCCCTCTTTCTCCTCCGCCACCAACAACCGCGCCATCTCCAAATGATAATCCGTCAAATGCAGCCGCATCCCGCTGCCGTCGGCGATGTCGAACACTTCCTGCAAGTCCTGCCGGGCGCGGGCGAAGTCGCGGGTGTGGCGGTGCAGCGCAGCGCGGGTTAGCAGACCGCGTGGCAAATAATGCAATGTTCTTGCTGCACGTAAACCAGCGACAGCCTGATCTAGCCAGTGAAGACCCTCACCCCCAGCCCCTCTCCCGGAGGTAGAGGGGCGTAAGAGTTGTTGCAGATGGGCACGTCCGAGGGTGAGTTGTTGTAGGCATACATCAAGTAAACTTGCTCTGTTTCGCATCGCCCATTCCAGCGTCTGTTCCGCCCGCTCCAGCACCTCCGCCGTGCTGCCCTGCGCCAGCAGCAGGTCGCAGTAGCGGAAACCTGTAACTCCATACAGGCGCGGGTACGCAGGCTGGCGTTCCTGCTGGAGTTGCTCCGCGTCCCGGAACAGGGCAAGGGCGGCGGCGGTGTCCCCTGCCTGATGCAGGGCATCGGCGTGGGTGGTGCGGAATCCCATGCGCAGAAACATATCCCCGGACTGGTCGGCGTAGCGGCTGCTGCGTGCGCCGCTCTCCACCGCTTGAGCCACATCGCCGAGGGTGAGTTGCAGTTCGCTGAGGTTGTTGGCTGCTTGTGCTGCACCTTTCCAGTCTTCTTGTTTTTCCGCCATTGCAATATCTACCTGCATCCGCTCCAATGCCTCACGCAGCCTCCCCAATGCGCGTAAGCAGAAACCTGCCCAGTTCAGCACTCCGGCTTGCCAGATTTCCTGCAAACCCGCTGCGGGGGTGTGCCACGGGGTCGTGAAGAAATGCGCTACGGTGGCGAGGTCATCGCTGAAAGCACCGAGTTTTGCAGTTGTATAATTCTCTTTTCCACGTTTGATACGAGGCCAATAAACCTCATCCAACGCCTGCTGATGCAACCCCGCCGCACACCCATGCGCCACCGCACTGAACAGCGGCTGCATTTCTTCCAGCGTATCGGGCAATGGGTTCTTGGGCAGGGCTTTGTAGTATTCGTACAGCCGTTCATGCGCCTGCTGCCACGCTTGCGGCTGCTGGGTTTGCAGTTGCCCGCCGAAGTATTCGCGGATCAGCGGGTGGCAGTCGAGGTCGCCGCCGCTGTCATGCTGCGACAACAGGTGGTGTTCTTCGCGCAAACTGGCGATGGCTTCCAGCCATTCGTCTTCATCAATGCCTGCGGTCAGGTACGGAATCTGCGCATCCCACAGCATTTGCAGCACGTCTTGCCCGATGGGGTGGTCGAACAGCCCCAACAAGTGCAGCAACGCCAGTTCCGGTTCGCCCGCAAACCATTCCGCGTAAGCCTGCATCACCTTGAAGGCGTGGCGGCTGTCTTGATTGCCCTTTGCTTTCACCAATGCCTTGAGCGTGTCGCGCTTGCGTACATCGCCCTGATGCCGCAGCCGCAACACATTCCCCAGCAAACTCAAGGCCAGCGCATGACCGCCGTATTCACCCACCGCCTTGCCCAGTTCCGCCGCACTGCCCTTCACCCCCAACGATTGCAGCAACTGGATGCCATCCGCCGTTGTCAGATTTTGCAAATCGTGACGGATGACGGTGGGCGCGTCCCGGTCACTGAGTTCATGCAGCGCAATCCGCGTGGTGATAATGCACAAGCCGCTCGGATGGCGGGCAAGCTGGCGCAGCAACTGGCGGATGGCTTTGTCCTTGAGTTCGCCGCGCATTGCCGCGCCGCCGTGTTGCAGCGGCTCCAGACCATCCAGCACCAGCACGTAGCGTTTGCCGTGCAGCAACTCAGCGAGGTGGTCGCCCTTGTCCTCCTCCGACGCAAACCGCTCGCGAGTAGAGCCAAGTTTTTCAAACGCATGGCTGAAAAACGGCGTGGCGGAAGTCTGCTTGTCTTCGCTCGCCCCTTGCGAATAGAACGACCACGCGATCAGCACCGGAATGTCGGCAGTGTGGTCAAGCCAGTGGCGCAGCAGTTTGGTCTTGCCTGTACCACCGGGGGCGATGAATTGGACGATGCGGGTGGTGGTGTTTGCCCAGGCGTTGTTGAGGAGTTGCAGTTCGGCGGTGCGTCCGAAGAAGCCGCCTTTGACGGTGGGGAGGCGGTCGGAGTGGATACTTTTTTCTGATTTGCTGGAATCTGAAGCCTTCGCAGAGAAAACATCATTCAACTTCAGCCGCTGCAAAATCAAGTCAGCGACCTCCTCCGCCTTGTGGTCATTCAAGTTCAGATAGCCATCAATATCGAACAAACCGGAGATATGCGTCTTGTCAAACCGCATCGGCATGATGTCGTCATCCCGCCGCTGTTTCATCAGCTCACGGATAACCCGCCACTCCAGTTGACACCAGTCTTTGCTTGCGTAGTCCGTACATAGAAATGGAACCAGTAATGCTGATTCCTTGTGGTAAAGGTTTTGCAGGTAAGTATCAAGATTGGGACGGGTAAACTCGGCCTTGTACCATGCATCATAAAGAATGGCATCACGCCCCAACGTTTCAGCCAAATGCTCCGCCACTCGCAACACATAATCACGGTATTCACCGGGAAATGACAGGGCAACTTGGAAGCGTTTGGTGCTCATGGACAACCTTGTGACAATAAGGATTTACGCCATGAATCATACCGTTTATCGGTGATTTTGTCTGACTAATCGAAGAAAATCCCCTCTATCTCTCCTTTTGCAAAGGGGAGTACTCTCCAGCAATACGCAAGCAAACTCAGCCAGCATCCCCGTAATGGTTTTGCAGTTTTTTTAGCAGTTCCAGTCCGCGCTGTTTGTTACCCCGGCTGGCGAGTGCCTTGAAGCGATTTTCCGCATCAAACTGGGTGAGTGCCATGATGGTGAATTCTTCGTACAGCTTGTTGATGCTGATATTGCGGGATGACGCCAGCGTTTTGACCCGTTGGTGGGTGTCTTCTGGCAATCTGACGGTGATTACGCCCATAACGCCTCCTGGATAAATTGTTGGGGAGTGACGATGTTAAGCCCATCGAAAAGCAACTCCCCGTTTTTGAAATCACGTACATTCGTGGTGATGATGTATTTGGCTCCACCTGCGACAGCCAGTTCAATCAGGTGGTTGTCGCCCTCATCTTGCAGGTTGGGTCGCCAACCGAAATAAATCTTGCACCATTGGCAGCAAGCAAGAAAAGCTGACAGAAACTCCATGCGTTCATCGTCATCGAAAGGGCATTTCTGCATTACATCGTCGCGGCTGATAACGTCCAGATATTCGTTGAAAAGGGCATCTGCCATCAAGGGGGTAATCTTGTCCTGCAAGCCAAGTTCTATCACCTGTCTGGCAGTAGCGGCTTCTTTTCCCAAGAGGGCAGCGACCATGACATTAGTATCAACGACAACTTTCAAGCGGGTGACTCGCTATGGTTACAATACTTTCATGCTAGCGTATATGCTAGCGTATATGCTAGCGTTTGTCAGGTAGGAAATTTGATCTTTAGATTTGCGAGTTCTGCGTCGCGGCGGCTTTAATGTGAGGCCGTGCCTGCCCCATGTTGCCTTCGACTCCGCTCAGGCAACGGGTCGTGCCACTGTTCGTAGGCTGAGCGCTTGCGCTGAGCGGAGTCGAAGCGGAGTCGAAGCCAGTGAGTGAAATCTGATGCCCCGTTTTCGGGAAATTCCCCACCCAATCCATTTGACACATCCAACACGATGATTAAAAAGAAAGTTATATGCACGTATCTTGTGCATGAAATATCCCCTCCTATCCCCTTTCGGCTATCCCCCATATCTCTTTTTGATGTGCATCGCAACATAAAAATTTGACAAAAGTCATTATTGCGCCGCACAAACCTTAGTAACTTGAGTGTCATATTCAGGATCGCAGGACTTTCACCGTGATAAACAGTATTTTCACAGCCGATATGGCCGTGGCGCTGGGCTATATGCTCGTTTTAGGGGTAACCCTAGCCATATTACTGGCTATCGCTAATCGTTTCCTGTTCGTTTACGAAGACCCACGTATTGACGAAGTGGATTCCGCCCTGCCGCACGCCAACTGCGGTGCCTGTGGCGAACCAGGCTGCCGTGTGTTTGCGGAAAAGCTGGTGGCTGGTGTAGTCAGCCCCGGCCAATGCACGGTTAATGCGGCTGAAAACAACGTCGCCATTGCCAACTTCCTCGGCGTCGATCTGGGCAATCAGGAAAAGCGCGTGGCACGTCTGGCCTGCGCCGGTGGCAACCACGTTTCCTATAACCGCGCCATTTACAGCGGGCTGCATTCCTGCCGGGGTGCGGCGATGGTTGGCGGCGGTGGCAAGGGCTGCGCGTGGGGCTGTCTGGGCATGGGCGATTGCAAGGATGTCTGCGAATTCGGCGCAATTTCCATGGATAAAAACGGCCTGCCGGTCGTCGAGGCAGACAAATGCACCGCCTGTGGCGATTGCGTCGATGTCTGCCCGAAAAAACTGTTTGAACTACATCCAATAAGCCACCAGCTATGGGTGGCATGTAAAAACCTGCACCACGGTGATGAAGCGGAAGCCGAATGCGAAGTTGCCTGCACCGCCTGCGAGCGCTGCGCAAACGATTCCCCGGAAGGACTAATAACGATCAGGGACAACCTGGCAATCATTGATTACAGCAAGAATTCCCTGGCCTCCCGCGTCAGTATCCAGCGTTGTCCGACCGGGGCAATCGTGTGGCTGAACCGTAAAGGGGAGACCGAAAAAGGCCAGAAGGCAAAACCTGTCATCAGAAAACAGGCATTGCCGGTCAGCCGTGCTTAACGCACTTAACCCTTTCAGAAATTCTCACCCGTAGAGGCAGTCAAAATGTTCGGAATCAAGAAACCAGAAAAACCTGTCGTAAAGTACCCCGGTACACGCATGGCGATGGATGGCAACGCTGCCGTCATCATGTGTGAACGCGAGGCATCCGACGCGGCGGGCGCATACCCCATTACTCCGTCCACGCAGATGGGCGAATACTGGGCGGAAGAGGTGGCCAAAGGTCACGTCAACACTTCCGGCCAGCCGCTGATTTTCGTCGAGCCGGAATCCGAACACGCGGCGGCTGCCGTGACTGCCGGTATGTCGATGACGGGCTTGCGCGCCACCAACTTTTCCTCCGCACAGGGCGTGGCGTTCATGCACGAATCGCTGTACGCAGCGGTGGGCAAGCGGCTGCCTTACGTACTGAACATTGGCTGCCGTGCAATTACCAAGGCCAGCCTCAACGTGCACTGCGCCCACGATGACTACCACTGCATCGACGACACCGGTTTCTTCCAGATTTTCGCCAAGAATGCGCAGGAAGCGGCTGACCTCAACCTGATCGGGCGCAAGATTGCCGAACTGTCACTGACGCCTGCCGCCGTGGCGCAGGATGGCTTCCTCACCACCCATTTGATCGAACCGCTGCAAGTGCCGGAACGGGCGCTGATCAACGAATTCCTCGGCAGCCCTGCCGACATGATAGACTGCCCGACCCCGGCGCAGGAAATGATTTACGGCCCCAAACGCCGCCGCGTACCTGAAGTATGGAGCGTCGACAACCCGATGGTGGCTGGTACGGTGCAAAACCAGGATGCCTACATGCAGGCAACCGCCGCACAGCGCCCCTACTTCTTCGACCACATCCGCGACCTGTCCGAAAAGGTAATGGCGGAATACGCCGGTCTGACTGGCCGCTACTACGGGCGTATTGCCGAATACCGCTGCGATGACGCCGAATACGTGATCCTCGGCCAGGGCAGCATGATCGTACAGGCGGAAGCCGTCGCCGATTACCTGCGCGACACCCGCAAGCTGAAAGTCGGCGTAATCAACCTGACCATGTACCGCCCATTTCCCGGCGATCTGGTCAGCAAGGCACTGAAAGGCAAGAAAGGCTGCGTGGTGCTGGAACGTACCGACCAGCCGCTGGCCGAAGACCTGCCGGTGATGCGTGAAATCCGCGCTTCCCTCACCAAAAGCATCGAAAACGGCACTGTCAGCCGTGGCGAACTGCCCTATCCGCTGTACGCCAGCTACAAGCCGGGTGAAGCACCTGCGCTGTATTCCGGCTGCTACGGCCTGGGTAGCCGTGACATGCAACCGGAAGGCATCATCGGTGCCATCGAAAACATGCTGCCGGAAGGCAAAAACAAGCGCTTTTTCTACCTCGGCATCGACTTCTTCCGTGACGCCACTACCCCGCGTCAGGAAATCTATTTCAACGACCTGCTGAGCCGTTACCCACAAATCAAGGATTTGTCTGTGTACGGCAGCGAAAACCCCAACCTGATGCCGAAAGGTTCCATCACCGTGCGGATGCACTCGGTCGGTGGCTGGGGCGCGATCACTACCGGCAAAAACCTGGCGATGACGCTGTATGACCTGCTCGGTTTCGACATCCGTGCCAACCCGAAATACGGTTCCGAGAAGAAAGGCCAGCCGACCACGTACTACCTGTCGGCAGCACCGGAACCGATCCGCCTGAACTGCGAATACCATTACGTTGACGTGGTGCTTTCCCCTGACCCGAATGTGTTCCTGCATTCCAACCCGCTGCACGGTCTGGACAAGGATGGCGTGTTCATCATCCAGAGCAGCCTCGGTTCACCCGCCGAAGTGTGGGCGCAAATCCCGCGTCAGGCGCAGAAATACATCGTCGACCACGGCATCCGCGTGTTCTACGTCGACGGCTTCAAGATTGCGCGTGAGGAAGCTTCCGACGCCGAACTGCAATTCCGGATGCAGGGTAATGCCTTCCAGGGATCGTTCTTCGCTGCTTCCCCGCTGATGGCGCGTAACAACATGACCCGCGAAACCCTGTTCGCTGCGATTGAACGCCAGTTGCAGGACAAGTTCGGCAAGAAAGGTGCGCGCGTGGTGGAAGACAACCTGCGCGTCGTGCGCCGTGGTTTCGATGAAATCATCGAGATCACCGAAAAGACCGTCGGTCTCACCCCGGATGCCGTGCGCAAGCAGGCCAGCAGCCTGCCGATCATGCTCAAGCAATTGCCGGAAGGCGACGGACGCCTGTCCGACATCCACCGTTTCTGGGAACAGACCGGCAGCTTCTACCTTGCGGGCAAGGGCAGCGGCAACCTCGCTGACCCATACATGGCCACTGGCCTGATGCCGGTTGCGACCGGTTTCTACCGCGACATGACCCAGATCCGTTTCGAGTACCCCGAATTCAAGCCGGAAAACTGCACCGCCTGCGGCAACTGCTACAGCGTGTGCCCGGACAGCGCGATTCCGGGGCTGGTCAACGCCATCGGTGACGTATTCAATTCCGCCATCATGCGCATCGAACGTGGCGGTAACCCGACCCGTTTCCTGCGCCGTGAAGTCCGCACCGTTGAGAAAAAACTGCGTGGCCTGATCGACGAGAAGGGTGAAGAAGCCAACGTCAACCAGCTCATCGACCACGCCGTACTGGAAACGCTGGCCGAATCCGAACTGGAAGGCAAGGAAAAGGAAAGCCTGGAACGCGAATTCGCGCGCCTGCTGGAAGTCATTGGTGATTTCCGTTTCGCCATCACCAAGCCGTACTACACCAACCGCGAGAAAAAGCAGAAAGGCAGCGGTGGGCTGTTCGCCATCACCCTCAACCCTTACACCTGCAAAGGCTGTATGGAATGTATCAAGGTCTGTGACGATGGTGCACTGGTGGCCGAACCGCAAACCACCGCAAGCGTGGAGCGGATGCGCAAGGAATGGAAATTCTGGCTCGACCTGCCCACCACCAGCCCGGATTTCAGCCGCATCGACGATCTGGACGAAAAGGTTGGCGCACTCGAAACCCTGCTGCTCGACAAGCACAACTACCATTCCATGATGTCCGGTGACGGCGCGTGTCTGGGTTGCGGTGAAAAGACCAGCATCCACCTGTTCACTGCCACCGTGACTGCGCTGCTGCAACCGCGTGTCAAAGCGCATCTGGAAAAGATCGACACGCTGATCAACCAGCTCGAAACCAAGGTGCGCATGACCCTGGCGAACAATATCAACCTCGGCGACACCGCTGCCTTCCGTGCTGCCATCGACGGCAACAAGGAACATGACCTGACACTGGGCATCCTCTCGCATTCACTGGAAGCCGACGGCCCGACCCAGCCACTCAACCAGCAATGGCTGAAAGACATTACCAAGCTGCTGGATGCGTTGCGCAACCTGAAATGGAAATACACCGAAGGCCAGACCAAGCAAGGCCGTGCCGAAATGGGCATTATCAATGCCACGGGCTGTACCTCGGTGTGGGCCTCCACCTTCCCGTTCAACCCCTACCCGTTCCCGTGGGCAAACCATTTGTTCCAGGACGCGCCGTCCATGGCGATGGGTATCTTTGAAGGCCACATGGCGAAAATGGCGGACGGTTTCAAGGCCATCCGTAAAGCCGAGCTGATCATCGCTGACAAGTACGACCCGGCGGAGCACGATTCATTCCTCACCTACTTCAACTGGAAAGGCTTCAGTGATGAAGAATGGCGTTTATGCCCGCCAGTCGTAGCGGTCGGTGGTGACGGTGCGATGTATGATATCGGCTTCCAGAACCTGTCGCGTGCGCTGATGTCAGGAATGCCGATCAAGGTGCTGGTGCTGGATACGCAGGTGTATTCCAACACGGGCGGTCAGGCATGTACCTCCGGCTTTATCGGGCAGGTGTCCGACATGGCTCCTTACGGCAAGGCGTGGAAAGGCAAGACCGAAATCCGCAAGGAGATGAGCCTGATCGGGATGGCGCACCGCACCTCGTTCGTGCTGCAAAGCTCCATTTCCAATATGACCCACATGATCGAAGGCTTCATCGACGGTTTGAACAGCCGCCGTCCGGCACTGTTCAACCTCTACGCCGTGTGCCAGCCGGAACATGGCGTGCCGGATGATGCTGCCGAACAGCAAAGCAAACTGGCGGTCGAATCCCGTGCTTACCCACTGTTCCGCTTCGACCCGGATGCAGGTGAAACCCTGAAGGATTGTTCCAGCATCGAAGGCAACCCGTCCATCGACACCGACTGGCCGACCTACACGCTGGAATACACCGACGAAAAAGGCAAGACCGCCAGCATGAAAGTGCCGATGACCTTTGCCGATTTCGCCCTCACCGAAGGCCGTTTCCGCAAGAGCTTCCGCAAGGCTCCGCCGGAAACCTGGAACGACAACATGGTGCAGTTGCACGAGTTCATCGAGCTGGATGAAGACGAGCGTGACGGCAAGTTCCCGTACATCTGGGCAGTCGATGGCAAGAACCGCCTGATGCGGGTGCTGGTGGCGCAGGAAATCGTGACCTCTACTGAAGAACGGCGTGGTTTCTGGCATCAGCTCAAGTCGCTGGTCGGCGTCGATCAGGTCGTTGATGTGGATGCCATCAAGCTGCAAGCCAAGGCCGAAGTGGCGCAACAGCTCACCGCCACCCTGATGGGCATGGCAGCGGGCAGCGTGCCTGCCGGTCTGCTGGCCAGCGGTGGCAATGGCGCATTGGCATCTGCTTCCGGTGCTGCCGCTAACGCTGCCGACTACGAGCCGGTGTGGGTGGAAACGCCGGAATGCACTGCCTGTGACGAGTGCATCAACATCAACCCCGGCATCTTTGCCTACAACGACCAGAAGAAGGCCATTGTCATCAACCCGCAGGGTGGCCCCTTCAAGGACATCGTAAAGGCAGCGGAAAAATGCACGGCAGGCTGTCTGCACCCTGGCACTCCGCACAACCCGAACGAAGCTGGCCTCGACAAGCTGGTGGCGCGGGCTGCGAAGTATCAGTGAAGAACCCCTCACCCCCTAGCCCCCTCTCCCTCAAGGGGCGAGGGGGAACAAGAGGACTCCCATCTTTAGCCCCTCTCCCCTTGAGGGAGAGGGGTTGGGGTGAGGGGTATTTGGCGCAGCCAACTGTAACGTAACAGGTAAACACCATGCTTGCTCTGTTTGAAAAATTCCGCAAAGGCCGCTTCTCACACGGTATCCATCCGCAATACCACAAGGAAGCGACCCAGGGAAAAGCCATCAAGCGGCTGGCTTTCCCGCCGCGCCTGATCGTGCCAGTGGCGCAGCACATCGGCGCGCCTGCCAAACCCATCGTCAACGTGGGTGAGGAAGTGTTCCGTGGGCAGGTAATTGCCGAGGCGGATGGTTTCATGTCCGTACCGGTACACGCGCCCGCCACCGGCATCGTCAAGGACATCAACCTGATGCCGAGTGCGGCAGGCCCGCGCATGCTGTCGATCGTGATCGACGTATATCAGGCGTCTGCCCAGCAGGTGCTGTACGGTGAGCCGACCGAACCGGAAACGCTGGATCGCAAGGAACTGATCCGCCGGGTACAAGCTACCGGCATGGCAGGCTTGGGTGGGGCTGCGTTCCCTTCCCACGTAAAACTGCAAATCCCCACCGGCAAGACCGCGCACACGCTGGTGGTGAATGGCTGCGAATGCGAACCCTACCTCACCTGCGACCATCGGGTGATGCTGGAACAGCCGCACGAGCTGCTGCAAGGCATCCGCTACGCCCTGCAAATCACGGGTGCGGAAAAAGCCATTGTCGGCATTGAGGACAACAAGGCTGACGCTGCCGCCGCAGTGAAAGCAGCGCTCAAACCCAACGACCCGATCACGGTGCAACTGGTGGAAACCAAGTACCCGCAGGGCGCGGAAAAGATGCTGCTGAAATCGCTGCTGGGGGTGGAAGTGCCCGCTGGCGGCTTGCCCATCGACATTGGCATCGTGGTCAACAATGTCGGCACACTGGCGCAACTGGGCAAACTGCTGCCGAAAGGCGAAGGGCTGATCGAGCGCGTCGTCACCATTACCGGTTACAACGTCAACATGCCCAAGGCTGGCAACTACCTGGTGCCGATTGGTACACCGGTACGTTTCATCCTCGAACAGATGGGGGTGGAAGCCGACCACGAGAAAGTCATCCTCGGTGGGCCGATGATGGGCATGTCGCTGGCCTCGCTGGATGTGCCAATCACCAAGGGCACGTCCGGGGTACTGGTATTCCAGGGGCGCGAGTTCATGGAGGGGGAAAACCAGGAGGCGGTGTTCCCCTGCATCAAATGCGGGCGCTGCGTGGATGCCTGCCCGATGCACCTCAACCCGGCGCAGATGGCGTGGCTGGCGGGCAAACGCCACTACGCCGAAATGGAAAGCGGTTTCCACCTCAACAGTTGCTTTGAATGCGGCTGTTGCAGTTTCGTCTGCCCGTCCAACATCCCGCTGGTGCAATACTTCCGCATTGCCAAAGCCGTCAACCGTGAACAGAAGGGGAAAGCATGAGCCAGAAACATATCATCCTGCGCACTGCCCCGCATGTGAAAAAGCCGCAGGATGTGCCGCTCATCATGCGCAATGTGGTGTACGCACTGCTGCCGATTGTGGCGTTTGCGGTGTACCAGTTCGGCATCAGCGTGCTGGCGCTGGTCATCGTCACCACGCTGGCGTGTCTCGGTACTGAACGCTTTTTCAACTGGATGGGCAACAAACCCAGTTCCTTGAGTGACTGGTCGTCCACCATTACCGGCATTCTGCTGGCGCTGACCCTGCCACCCGGTTTCCCGCTGTGGATGGCGGCAGTCGCCGGTATCGCCGGGATTGCCATTGGCAAGGCGGTGTTTGGCGGAATCGGTTACAACGTGTTCAACCCGGCGCTGGTCGGGCGGGCGTTCGTGCAGGCCGCATTTCCGGTCGCCATTACTACCTGGACACCTGCGTTTTTTACCGGGCGTTTCAGCGAGTTTGTGCCTTCCAGCCTGACCCTGCCATTCATGATGCCGCCGGAAACGGCAGAGTGGGTGGAGCAGGTGGCGGTGGATGGTTTTACCGGCGCTACCCCGCTGGCCTTGCAGAAATTCCAGCACATCACCACCGACCCGTTTGCACTGTATACCGGCACGGTAGCAGGTTCGGCGGGGGAAACCTCCGCGCTGCTGATCCTGGTGTGCGGCATGTATCTGGTGGTGCGCAAGATGATGAACTGGCAGATTCCGGCCTGGCTGTTCGTGGGGGTGATCGTGACTTCCGGGGTGTTGTACCTGATCAATCCGGACAAGAACCCTGATCCGCTGTTCATGCTGTTTTCCGGCGGGTTGATGCTGGGGGCGATGTTCATGGCCTCCGACATGGTGGGTTCGCCATTGACGCCGCGCGGGGTAATGGTTTACGGGCTGCTGATCGGTTCCCTGACCGTCATCATCCGCGTGTACGGCAGCCTGTCGGAGGGCATCATGTACGCCATCCTGCTGGGCAATGCCGCCACCCCGCTGATTGATGCGTGGACGCAACCACGGCTGTTTGGGGCCAAACCGAAGGGGAAATCCGCATGAGCAGCAAAACGAGTACGGCGATGATCGCCACGCTGGGGTTTGTGACCGCGCTGTCCGGTTTCCTGATCGTGACGGTGTATCAGGCCACCAAACCGGCGATTGAGGAAAACAAGCGCCTCAGCATCCAGAAAACCGTGCTGGAGGTGATCAAGGGCGCGACCGCCGACAAGCATTTCATCATCAACGACAAGGGTGAGTTGCTGGAAGCAGTTCCCGGCATGAAGGGCATCAATATCTACGCCGGTTACGACGCGCGGGGCAAATTGATGGGCGTGGCTGTGGAAGGCAGTGCGCAGGGCTATTCCGGTTCGGTCGACACCATTTACGCTTACACGCCAGCATGCGAATGCATCACTGGCATCAAGGTCATCAAGCAGACCGAGACGCCGGGGCTGGGCGACAAGGTGATTACCGACAAGAATTTCGTCGCCAACTTCGACAAGCTGGAAGCCAAGGTCAATGCGGCTGGCGATGCGCTGGCAAACGCCATCGTCGCGGTCAAGCACGGCGCAAAGCACAACCCATGGGAAATCGACGCGATCAGCGGGGCGACCATTTCTTCCAAAGCCATCGCCAAGGGCCTGAATGGCAGTGCGCAGCAAGTGCTACCCAAGGTCGTGCCGCTGTTACCGACAATTGAAAGCAAATTCACGAGTGAAGGAGCCAAGCCATGAGCCTGATCAAACAGGATGACCGCATTACGGTCGATACCTTCCTTGAAGGCATCTGGCGCGAAAACCCGGTATTCGTGATGATGCTGGGGATGTGCCCGGTGCTGGCTGTCACTAACTCTGCCATCAACGCGCTGGCGATGGGGCTGGCGACCACCTTCGTGCTGATTACCTCCAGCCTGCTGGTGTCGCTGTTCCGTAACCTGATCCCGTCGGAAGTGCGGATTGCGACTTACATCGTGATCATTGCCACTTTTGTGACCATCGTTGACTACATCATCCAGGCGCTGAGTCAGGACGTGTACAACGCACTGGGCGCTTTCATCCAGTTGATCGTGGTGAACTGCATCATCCTTGGGCGGGCGGAAGCCTGCGCCTCGCGCAACAAACCCGTCAAGTCGATGGTGAATGCGGCGGGCATGGGGCTGGGTTTCACGCTGGCGCTGCTGTGCCTGGGCGTGGTGCGCGAAATCCTGGGCAGTGGTTCACTGTTCGGGCTGCCGCTGTTCGGCGAACAGTTCCAGCCGTGGGTGGTGATGGTGTTGCCACCGGGCGGATTCCTGGTGCTGGGCGGCTGGCTGCTGTTCTTTGAATGGCTGAAAACCCGTAAACAACAATCCTTGGCGGCGGAGGGTGTCACCCATGGGTAGTACCGAAAGCATTACCTTTATCTTTTTCAACGCTTTTCTGGCGAATAACTTCGTGCTGGCGATGTTTCTGGGTCTGTGCCCATTCCTTGGGGTTTCCGGCAAGCTGAATACTGCGGTGCCGATGGGGCTGGCGACCAGCTTCGTCATGCTGGTCAGTTCGGTGTGTGCGTATTTCCTCAATGAATTGCTGGTGATGTTCAACATCGAATACCTGCGATTGATCAGCTACATCGTGGTGATTGCTTCCGCCGTGCAACTGGTGGAAATGACGCTGAAGAAACTCAGCCCGACGCTGTTCCGCGCGCTGGGGATTTTCCTGCCGCTGATTACCACCAACTGTGCAATTCTGGGGCTGGCGCTGTTCCAGACTTTCAAGGAATACAACTTCATGCAGTCGCTGGCGTATGCGCTGGGCGCGGGCGCGGGTTTCATCCTGGCGCTGTTGCTGATGGCGGGGCTGCGCGAACGGCTGGATCTGGCGAAACTGCCGAGCGTGACGCAGGGGGCAGCGCTGAGCCTGATCCTCGGCGGCTTACTATCGCTGGCATTCATGGGCTTTGCAGGATTGGGAGCGGAATGATGCGGGATTATCTGATTGCGATGCTGGCAATGCCGGTGTTGTTGCTGGCGTGGCTGCTGGTGCAGCGGATCGTGCGCGAGTTTGCCTTGCGCCACCCCGAGTTTGGCCCGCCACGGGAAGAAGGCGGCGGTTGTGGTTCTTCGTGCGGATGCAAGGGCAAGAAGGCGTGCAAGAACCGCGAACATTAGAAGAAACCCCACCCCGGCCCTCCCCTTATCAGGGGAGGGAGTAAGAGGTTCGGAGTTGTATCCGGCTCCTCCCCTGACAAGGGGAGGCTGGGAGGGGTTTCTTATTGGAAATTTTAGGAGAGGATTTTATGACTGAAGAAACTTTTGGCGCTACCTGCCAGGCAACCCTCAAGGCCAGCACCCGCATTACTGCCGCCAACGCGGACGAAGTACGTGAGCTGGTGCTGAGCGTGGATGAACCTGCGTTCCGTGCGATGGCGGGGCAGAATATCGGTGTGCTGATTCCGGGGCCACATCCGTTCGGCAATCCGTATCATCACCGCTATTACAGCGTGGTGGCGGCACAGCCGAGTGGCGAAGGCACCGACATCGAGATTCTGGTGCGGCGCTGTTCCTACATCGACGAAGTGTCGGGCGAGGAATACCCTGGCACTGCCTCGCATTTCCTGTGCAATGCTGCGCCTGGCCAGCAGATTACCCTGACCGGGCCGTACAAAGCTCCGTTCAAGGTACCTGCCGACAAGGGCAGCAACCTGCTGATGATCGGTACCGGTACGGGAATTGCGCCGTTCCGCACCCTGATCAAAACTGTCTACGCCGAACATGGTGGCTGGCAGGGCAAGGTACGGCTGTTCTACGGGGCGAAAAGCGGGCTGGATAACCTGTACCAGAATGACCAGAACAACGATCTGGCCAACTACTACGACGAAGCCACCTTTGAGGCGTATCAGGCGATCAACCCGTACCCGTTTGCTGACGTGGGCGAAACACTGGGCAAGAGCCTGACGCAAAATGGCGCGAAAACCTGGGTGCTGATGCAGATGCCGAACACTTACATCTATCTCGCCGGGCTGAAAAAGCAGCTGGCAGTGCTGGACAAAGTGATGGGCGAGCAGGCGGGTTCGGCGGCCAACTGGCAGGCGTTGAGAGGCAGGTTGCAGGCGGAAGGGCGTTGGGCGGAGTTGGTGTATTGAGTAAACGTTTGCAGATTATTTGTGTCTAATTTGGTAGAAACTGATTAAGGGGGAATAATCATGAAACCATCATCCAATTATATGGCACAGTTCCGTCTGCCCGTAGACGTCTATGAGAGGTTACTGCGTGAGGCGCAGAAGGCTGGCGTTAATCGTAGCGAGTATCTGGCAAAATTGCTGGCTGACTTGTTTGGTGACAAGAATTTACCCTCTTGCTGATAATCATGAGCATGCTGTGTTTCACAGCCTTGCTCCGAAAATCGCCGTACCTATCCGCACCATCGTCGCCCCTTCCGCAATTGCTGCTTCCATGTCATCGGTCATCCCCATCGACAGTGTGTCCAGCGCGAACCCTTGTGCAATCAGGTTTTCCTGCAAGTCGCGCACCTGCGCAAACACGGCCCGTTGACGCGCGAAGTCATCCTCGGGAGCAGGAATCGCCATCAATCCGCGTAGCTGCAAGCCGGGTAGTTTTACTACCTGCGCAGCCAGTTCAGCCAGTGCCGCTGGTTGTACGCCAGATTTGCTGGCTTCACCACTGATATTCACCTGCAAACAGATGTTGATGTCGGGCGCATCCGCAGGTTTCTGCTCACTCAAGCGCTGGGCGATCTTTAGCCGGTCGACGGAATGCACCCAACGGGCGGTTGAGGCAATCAGGTGGGTTTTGTTGGACTGAATTGGGCCGATGAAATGCCATTCGATGCCGGAACCAGCCAGTTCAGCGGCTTTTTCCACCATTTCCTGTGCGTAGCTTTCACCAAACCGGGTTTGCCCGGCGGCCAGCGCTGCGCGGATGGCTTCAGCAGGATGTTTCTTGCTCACAGCCAGCAGTTGCACGCTGCCTGTTACCCGCTTGAAACCTTGTTCTGCGGCGCGTATGCGTTCGCCGATTGTCTGGAGATTGTCACGTATAGTCATGGTTTGTGGTAGTTTTCCGCTAAGACAGAAAATTATAACCCCTGAACAAAGCTAACAACAAAAATGGATATCACCCAACTGCTCGCTTTTGGCGTGAAAAACAACGCCTCCGACCTGCACCTCTCCGGTGGAATGCCGCCCATGATCCGGGTGGATGGCGAGATGCGCAAAATCAACCTGCCGGTACTTGAGCACAAACAGGTGCACGCACTGGTTTACGACATCATGAATGACCACCAGCGCAAAACCTATGAGGATCGCTGGGAATGTGACTTTTCGTTTGAAATCCCCGGCGTGGCGCGCTTCCGTGTGAATGCATTCAACCAGAACCGGGGCGCGGGCGCAGTATTCCGTACCATCCCCAGCAAGGTGCTGACGCTGGATCAACTGAATGCGCCCGGCATTTTCCGCAAAATTGCAGAAAATCCGCGCGGTCTGGTGTTGGTCACAGGGCCAACCGGCTCCGGCAAATCCACCACACTGGCGGCGATGGTCGACTATAAAAACGACACCGATTACGGCCATATCCTCACTATTGAAGACCCGATTGAATTCGTCCACGAAAGCAAGAAAAGCCTGGTCAACCAGCGTGAAGTCCACCGCGATACACGCGGGTTTGAAAATGCCTTGCGTTCTGCGCTGCGTGAAGACCCGGATACTATTCTGGTCGGCGAAATGCGTGACCTGGAAACCATCCGTCTGGCCCTGACCGCTGCTGAAACCGGCCATCTGGTGTTCGGCACCCTGCACACCACTTCCGCCCCCAAGACCATCGACCGTATCGTCGACGTATTCCCGGCGGCGGAAAAGGAAATGGTACGGGCGATGCTGTCCGAATCGCTGCAAGCGGTCATTTCCCAGACCCTGCTGAAGAAAAAGGGTGGTGGGCGGGTAGCCGCGCACGAAATCCTGATTGGTACCCGTGCTGTGCGCAACCTGATCCGTGAAAACAAGATTGCGCAGATGCGTTCCGTCATGCAAACCGGGCAAACAGACGGGATGCAAACCATCGACCAGTCCCTGAAAGCGCTGGTGATGAAAGGGCTGGTCGACCGCAACGACGCCCGCCGCAAAGCCGACAATCCGGACAGTATTTAACAAAGAACCCCTCACCCCCTAGCCCCCTCTCCCTCAAGGGGAGAGGGGGAATAAGAAAACTGGCCTCTTAGCCCCTCTCCCCTTGAGGGAGAGGGGTTGGGGTGAGGGGTAAACAAGGAGATAACCATGGATCGCGATTCTGCCGTCAGTTACGTCCACAAATTGCTCAACACCATGTTGGAAAAAGGCGCTTCCGACCTGTACATCACGGCGGATGCAGCGCCTTCCGCCAAGGTTGACAGTGAAGTCGTTGCCCTGACTACCCAGCCGTTGAACGAAATCAACGCACGCCTGCTGGTGCGTTCCATCATGAACGACCGCCAGCTCAAGCAGTTTGAGGAAGACATGGAATGCAACTTTTCCATCAGCCTGCCGGGCAAGGCGCGTTTCCGGGTGAACGCCTTCACCCAGCGTGGCTGTTCCGGCATGGTGTTGCGGCATATTCCGACCAGCATTCCCGATTTCAAGAGCCTGTCATTGCCGCCGATACTGCGCGACATCGCCATGACCAAGCGCGGGCTGGTGATCATCGTCGGTGCCACCGGCTCCGGTAAATCCACCACGCTGGCTTCCATGGTTGATTACCGCAACCAGAATTCCAAAGGCCATATCGTCACCATCGAAGACCCGATCGAATTTGTCCACCAGCACAAGGGCTGTCTGATTACCCAGCGTGAAATTGGAGTGGATACCGCCAGTTACGAAATCGCGATGAAAAACACCTTGCGGCAGGCACCTGATGTGATCCTGCTGGGGGAAATCCGCGACCGCGCCACCATGGACTACGCCATTGCCTATGCCGAAACCGGGCACTTGTGCCTTTCCACCCTGCATGCCAACAGCACCAACCAGGCGATCGACCGCATCATCAACTTTTTCCCGGAAGAACGCCGTCACCAGTTGTTGATGGATCTTTCGCTCAACCTCAAGTCGGTGGTTTCCCAGCGGCTGGTGCGCAAGGCGAAAGCTGACGGGCGTCTGCCTGCGGTGGAAGTCATGATCAACACGCCACTGATGGCTGACCTTATCCTCAAGGGCGATGTGCCGGGCATGAAAGACCTTACCTCCAAGTCACGCGAGCACGGTATGCGCACTTTCGACCAGGCGCTGTTCGACCTGATCGAAGCCCGCCAGATCACGGTGTATGAAGGCATGCGCCACGCCGACTCACAAAACGACCTACGCCTCAAACTTAAACTGCAAAGCCGCTTCGCCAAGGACAACGACTTTTTCAAGGGTCTGGACAATATGGCGATCGAACCACTGGAGAATGGTAAATGAGCACAATGGCCGAAGCCGACCTGCGTATTACTCCATTGTTGCACATGATGGTGAAACAGGGTGCATCCGACCTCTACCTGACGACCGGCGCGCACGCTTCCATCAAGGTACGCGGGCAATTGCGCCGCATCAGCCGTGAGCCGATGAAACCGGGTAACATCCGCCAACTGGCGGAAGAAATCCTTACCCGCACCGAGATCGAAAGCTTTTCCAACGACCGTGAACTGAACAAGGGCTTTTCCCTCAAGGGGATCGGGCGTTTCCGCATGAACTTCTACTTCCAGCGCGGGGAAGTTTCCATGGTTATCCGTCACATCCGTTCCGACATCCGCAAGCCGGAGGAGCTGGAACTGCCGGAAATCCTCAAGGAGCTGGTGATGCGCAAGGAGGGTTTGCTGCTATTCGTCGGTTCTACCGGCTCGGGCAAGTCCACTTCCATGGCATCCCTGATCCAGTACCGCAACGAACGGCATTGCGGGCATATCCTGACCATCGAAGACCCGATCGAATACACTTTCCGCCACGGGCAATCGATCATCGGCCAGCGTGAAATCGGTTTCGATACCCTGAGTTACGCCAACGCCATGCGTGAGGCCATGCGCGAAGCACCCGACATGATCATGGTTGGGGAAATCCGTGATACCGAAACCATGGATGCAGCGCTGGGCTTCGCCGACACCGGCCATCTGGTGTTGTCTACCCTGCACGCCACCAACGTCATCCAGGCGCTGGAACGCATCCTCTACCTGTTTCCGAGCGAGGATAAAAACCGCATCCTGATGGACCTTTCCCTCAACCTGCGCGGTATCGTGGCGCAACGGCTGATACCCGACGAACAGGATGGCCTGCATCTGGCGGCGGAAGTGCTGATCAACACGCCCTATGTGGCCGAACTGGTGCGCAAGGGGAATTTCAGCGAACTCAAGGATGTCATCGCCAAAGGCGTCAGCGACGGGATGCAAACCTTCGACCAGGCGCTTTACCATCTCTACTGCGAAGGCAGGATCAGCCGCACAACGGCGCTGGAATACGCCGGTTCGCGCAACGATCTGGAATGGCAAATCAACTTCGGCGCAGGTGAGGCCCAGCAAACGGCACAGGAAATGCCTCCCCTCAAGGGCAGGGAGCATGATGCAGCCGCAACTGAAAGCGCCTGAAGCGGCTATCCCAACTCGTTTGAATGCAGGATGGGTATATCGCGCTGCTCGCGTAAATCGGCAAGGTTATCCATGCCGTCAGGAGCAGACGCCCGCCGGTTCAGGACGATGCCCGCAACCTTAAGGCCACGTCTTTCCGCCGCTTCGACCGTCAACATGACATGGTTGATGCAACCCACCCGGTCTTCCGTCACGATCACCAGTGGCAAGCCCAGCAGTTCCGCCAGATCGGCATTCAGGCCATCTTCGGCAATCGGGGAATAGAAGCCGCCAGCACCTTCCACATACAGAAACTGGCCATTGCGAAAACCATGGCTGCAAGCCGCCACCAGATCAACCATGCTCAGGGTTTTGCCTTCCAGCCAGGCGGCACGCGGTGGGGAAAGCGGTGCCTGCAAACGGTAGCGGCATACAATATCCATATCAACACCGCCAGCCTGCGCCAGCTTCCACGCATCCGTTTCACTGACATCGGCATTCCAGCCAGCTTCAACGGGTTTGCGCGGAGCAACATCCCGCCCGATGATTTTCAACAGTTTGAGCAAGTGCGCACCAATCCAGGTCTTTCCTACACCTGTATCCGTGCCGGTCATGAAAATACCGCCTGCGCGGTCAAACGCTGCACGCTCTAGCCAGCGCGCTACTTCAGGAGTGATCATACCCATACAGCTTTGTTACCTTTGTGCTACTTATTTGTTACTGTTGATTTTATGCTTCTCCCGCTGGCATTAAATCGACAAAAATCAACGAAAACCGATAATGCTGCATTATTCCACCCAGGGGTAACCCACTCCTTCTGCCATCAGCGCCTTATCCGTGTAGCCGGGCATTCAGGTCATCAATCACTTCCGCCCAGTTGGCGTCCTGTAGTAAACCTTCACGCAGGAAACCGGCTTGCGAGGGCGTCCAGAAACGGGCTTCAGCCAATGACTCATGCTTGCCGAGCTGATGTTGTTCGATAAACACATCGATGTCTTCATGCTCGCCTGACATGCCGAGCTGTGCAAACAGGGTGGAAAGGCTATAAATGGGTTCGGTCATCATGATGCGGCTCTCCCTTCAGGGTTAAATACCAGATAAAACTTGAATCAGCCCTTTTGTAAAAAAGCATTGCTGGTCAGATGGCGGGGGTCCAGCAAGTTTTCCAGTTCACTTCTATCCATGCTGGTCATTTCGGCAGCCACGTCCAGAATGGGGCGTTGTTGCTGATAGGCCGCCTTGGCGATTTCAGCGCCTTTTTCATAGCCGATCAGGTTGTTCAGGGCTGTCACCAGCATCGGGTTACGGCTCAGGATTTCTTCCAGCCGGGTCTGGTTGAAATGCATGCCAGCAATCGCCTTGTCCGCCAGCAGACGGGTGGCGTTGGCCAGCAGGTTGATGCTTTGCAATAGGTTGTAGGCAATCACCGGCAGCATCACGTTCAACTGGAAATTGCCTGATTGACCCGCTATTGCAATGGTGGCGTCATTGCCAATCACTTGCGCGCAGACCATCACGACGGCTTCCGGCATCACCGGGTTGACCTTGCCCGGCATGATACTGCTGCCGGGCTGCAAGGCCGGTAGCTGGATTTCCCCCAGCCCTGCCAGCGGGCCACTGTTCATCCAGCGCAGGTCATTGCTGATTTTCATCAGGCTCACCGCCAGGGTACGCAACTGCCCGCTGACCGCCACTGCGGCGTCCTGCGAACTGAGCGCCTCGAAAAGGTTGGCAGCCAGATGAAAATTGAGGCCGGTCTGATTGTTCAGATAGGCAGGAATATGCCGGGCAAATTCGGGATGGGCGTTGACCCCGGTACCGACAGCGGTACCGCCAATCGCCAGCTCGCACAGTACCCTGGCGGCAAAGGCAATCCGCCCGCTGGCATGGTGTATCTGTGCTGCCCAGCCGCCCAGTTCCTGCCCGACTGTCAGCGGCATGGCATCCATCAGGTGGGTGCGGCCCGTCTTGAGCAGATGCCCGCTTTCACGCGCCTTGTCTTCAATGGTGGTGGAAAGGTGTTGCAGCGCGGGCAGCAGTTGTTCATGAATATCCAGCAAGGCCGCGACATGGATGCAGGAGGGAATCACATCGTTGGAACTCTGCCCCTTGTTGACATGATCATTCGGGTGCACCGGCAGGCCGCATTGCAACTGGGCAAGGCGGGCGATGACCTCATTCGCATTCATGTTGGTGCTGGTGCCGGAACCGGTCTGGAATACATCAACCGGGAATTCACCATCATGAATTCCTTCCGCCATTTGCAGCGCTGCCAACTGGATTGTGTGGGCACGCTCATCATCCAGCAGCCCCAGGTTCTGGTTGGCGCAAGCACAGGCGTATTTGAGCAGACCCAGTGCACGAATGAAGCTGCGCGGCATGGTCAGGCCGCTGATCGGGAAATTATCAATAGCGCGTTTGGTCTGGGGGCCGTACAAGGCGTCCAGCGGAATCTGGACTTTCCCCAGGCTATCCGTTTCGGTGCGTGTCGATTTGCTCATGTCCGGCAACATCCTGTTCAGCGGCTGAATGGTCATAATCCCACATAACTGCTGCCAGCCTTAAATTTCGCTGTTTTGCGTAATTGAATCAGCGCGCTGGTGTAGACTCCGCCATGCCAGCAAAACCCGCAACGAAGCTCCTCAAACGGCAACTTTCTCGGCAAAAAACTCAGCGGCGTTTACCCCCCAGTTCGGTACCTTGCCGCCAGTGGCGAAGAACAGTTGCTTGTATTGCATTTTCAACATGTGCGGTACGCGGCCCATTTCCAGGATTTGTGTATCACCGCCATACCACGAGTTGGAGCGGATGTAGAAAGCCTTGCTGGAACCCATGTCACCTATGCACAGTACCACCGGTTGCAACAGTTTGTCGGCGTCATGCGCAGCTAGCAGACCCATGTCGCGGGCAATCTGGCGTCCAACAATTTCGCACTGCTGATGGCCGATGGAGCCCAGCTTGGGAACAGTTGCGGCAGCGCAGTCACCAGCCGCGAACACCTGGGGATATTTGGGGTTGCGCATGTACAAATCGGTGACGACAAACCCTTCATTATCCGTAATAGGCAGATCGCGCAGGAAATCGTGCGCGCGCCAGTCCGGGAACAGGATCTTGATCTCAGCATCCAGCACCTGGCCGTTCTCGAACTCGATACCAGTGGCGGTCAGGCGCGTAACGTCCCCCGTTTTGTTGACGTAGTTGAAACCCATGCCGGAAGCGATTTCCAGCAGTTGCTTGACGATTTCCTCACCCGCATCTTCGGCGATCATTTCAGCAGGCGTGGTGATGGTGATGTTTTGCGGGCCACCCTTGTCATGCTTTTCCAGCCAGTTGGCCAGTGACAGGGAAACCTCTACCGGCGGGCCTTCACAAGCGGCTTCGGCATACGGAATCTTGCCGCCGGGGTAAGGCTCCAGCCCTTCCGCGCCGTTGCCCTGATGGAAACGCGCCGAACCTACCACGATCGGCCCACCCTGGTAGCTGTCGCGCAGCTTTTTGTGCAATTTGTTGGCATGGTAAAAGTCGGATACGGTATCGCCGTATTCGTCAAAACCCTCGATGCAGTCATAGGCCAGCCTGCACCCCAGCGCTACTACCAGATAATCGTAGGTAATCTGTTGCAGGGCGGAACCAGGGCGTTCGCTGGGAACGAAGCTGACCTGTTTGGTATCCGGGTTAAGGCTAATGACCTTACCCTGGATGAAAGCAACATTGTCCTTGGCCAAGGTGCCCGGCAAGTCCATTTTCAGGGATTGCTCGGGGTCGTGGTCTTCGAATATTTCGGTAGGGATGTTGGGAATGAATAGCAGGTAGTTTTTCTGGTCAATCACGGTAATGTCGACCGTGTCCTTCGCGTATTTGCGGATTTCCTGGGCACATCCGAGACCGGCAAAGTTGCCGCCCAGTATCAGCACCCGTGGTTTGATAGTGGTCATGGTTGATCTCCTCGTATTACTTGCGCTTGACCCATTTGTCGTTGCGCTTTTCGTAACTTTACGTATGGCTTCACTGCGAACCTTCCCGAAATTGTGGCTCCGTTGATCCACCCACGCGAATACCCGCAACAATACGTTGGAATCCCCCAGTGCCTCAATCAGCGCCAGCGGCCTGGGCTCGGCCAGCACGCCCGGCATGGCTTGCAGGGTTTCCAGCGCCAGTGTCTGGGCGGCCAGCAGATCCTGTGCCGTATCCATTCCCACATCGAACTGGAAACGTCGTTCCGGGTTGCGGGTGAAATTGGTGATGATGGCCTTGAACACCGTCGCGTTGGGGATGCGGATGTGATTCCCGTCTGGCGAAATCAGGATGGTGGCGCGCGAATTGAGGCTGGCGACATTGCCCTCGAAATTGTCGATCCGGATCAGATCGTTAACCTCGAAGGGATTGCGCACGTTCAGCAAAATACTGGCGATGTAGTTTTCCACTGTATCACGCACCGCCTGCACGGAGCTGCCGGTTGCGATGACCTTGTCTGCTTCAGCTGCACTTTCTGCGCTTTTATTGGTCAGCAAACCGGCTGAACGGCCTTAAATAAAGACCCTGTTTTTAATATTCATGATAATCACCTTGACCTAAAGTCTTAGGCAAAACACTGTATAAAATCAAAAACAACACAACTCATCTATAATTCATTTTAAAATTTAAAATAATAATTTCCATGTAATCATTTTTTATTTTCCCCGTGCTGTGTAGATACCCGTTGCGCCAGCCACATCAGTGCAGCCCCCACTACGGTGACGCCAGCGGCGATCATCAACGGCAGGTTGAAATTACCTTGCTGTTCCGCCATCCAGCCCGCCGCCGCAGGCCCCACAATCTGGGCTACCCCGAAACAGGCTGTCAGCAGGCCCATCAAGCGGGTAGGGCGCGAACCGCCCAAGCGTCCACCGTACATCAGCACCATCGACACAATTCCCATGAAAGTCCCGCCAAACAGCAAGGCTCCCAGGATGGATGCAACTTGCGAAGTACTGATCACCGGCAAAACAATACCCACTGCCTGCACCAGATAAGCCGCAATCAGGGCAGGAAAATCACCAATCCTGCGTGCCAGTTGCGACCACAACCAGCAGGACGGCGCAGCCGCCAGACCCACCACCACCCAGGCATAGTCTCCCAGATGCGGAACCAGCGAAGCCTTTTGTAGAATCGACACCAGAAAGGTTGCGCTGATGACATAACCAACTCCCTCGCAAAAATACGCCAGCGCAATCAGCGCAATCAGCGTAATCAACAGCTTGAAAGCCCTGTGTGGAACCGCCGAGTCTATCGCCACCTTCTTGTGCGGGTTCAGGCTCCACTGATTGAACAGCAGCCCCGGCAAGCCCAATACCAGCAACAGGATGCCAGTGCTGATCCACAAGCCCTGCCATGTCAGCCCGTCCTTCAGGAGCAGCACCCACAATGCCCCCAGCGCAATACCGATTCCCACTCCGGAAAAATGGATGCCCAACGCTGTCGTGCTGTGACGCGGATTCACCGCCAGCATCATCAGGCCGGAACCGATGACCATGCCCCCCGCACTCGCCAGCCCGCTTAAAAAGCGAAACAATAGCCACAGCGTATCATCCTGAATGATACCCATACCGATGTTGGTCAGCGCGGCCACGACGATGGCCAGGCGGAACAAAAAACGCTTGGTGGCAATGGAGTGGATGAAGCTGGCACCCAGTGCGCCGCACAAATATCCGACATAGTTTGCGGAGGCCAGCAGCCCTGCCCAATCCTCACCAAAGCCCAGCGAAGCCTGCATCAGGGGCAATAATGGCGTGTAAATGAAACGGGCGATACCGAATGTCGCGATCAGACCCAACATACCAACCGCAATTGACCAACGCTCCTGCTTGCTAAGTGTCATGTAAGCCTCGTAAAAATATCGGGTAATCCCTAGTGTAACAACTCTAAAAATTAAAAATTACTCACTCCTTGTTACTTACTGCCAAAAAAAATTAATGATAGATTTGATTTATGAAGTGAACCTCTTGGCTGCGGGCTGCGACTATATTAACAAGCCAAGGGGATACGGCCAGTAAAACAACATAATTCAAGACTTGCCAGGGTAACAATAACGATGAAAATGACGAGAACAGCGCTCATGCTGGCCATGAGTGGGGGATTCTTTTTCGGGGCTACATTCGCATCTGCGCAGGACTGCCAGATCAATCAACCATTCACAACGCCTGATCAGCGGTTTGTCGATCATGGTGACGGCACTGTCACTGATGCGCAAACCGGCCTGATGTGGAAAAAATGCCTGGAAGGGCAGCAAGGCATTTTTTGTTACGGCTCTCCTGCCCAAATGACGTGGCAATCGGCAGAACAACTGGCCAGTAACAACCGTTTTGCGGGTCGGGATGGCTGGCGTCTTCCCAGCGTCAAGGAATTGTCCGGTATCGTGGAACGCTCATGCCAGAACCCGGCCATCAATTTACGCATTTTCCCCGGCACACCCGCCCATAGCTTCTGGTCATCCAGCCAGTCTGGTGCCAACGCATGGAGCGTGGACTTCAGTCGGGGACAACCGCTTCGCAGCCTCCAGCTGGGGGGCAAATACGTTCGTCTGGTGCGGGATCTGCGGTAAAACTCCGCAGTTTGCGTCAGGTTTACGTCTTACCGGCTACCGCTGAAGGTTTACCCCGCTTCCCCTGTGGGTAAACTGAATCCGGTAGCTGGTAAACCTATTTCAACCCTCTCCTGATTACGGTGAAACTTCCACCGGCAACATCAAACTCACCCAATACTGGCTGCTGGTTTCCGTCACATCCAGTATCGCCTGCGGGTAGAAACCGAAGGCCAGTACCAGCAACGCCATCACCAGCAGCACCGCCAGTTCCCGCCGTTTGAGGTCAGGCGCATCGCGGATGATGTCATGCCGCGCCTCACCCAGAAACGCCTTGCGGTAGAAGCTGAGGAAATACGCAGCCCCCAGGATCACCACGAACAGCACCACCAGCCCCGCGCCGGTATGCGTTTCCAGCACGCTCACAATCATCAGGAATTCTGCCGGAAAACCACTGGTGGCAGGCATCCCGATCCCCGCCAGCCCGAGGAAAAAGAATAGCGCCGCCAGCAACGGCATGGATTTCGCCACCCCGCCCAGACTGAGGATCTCGGTCGAGCCAGTACGCTGATGCAGGAAACCGGTAATCAGGAACAAGCCGCCCGCCACCAGGGTGAAATTCAGCAACTGGAATACCGCACCCTGAATCCCCTGCGGGCTGAAGGCAGCAATCCCCAGCACCACCAACCCCACATGACTGAGGGAAGAAAACGCCAGCATCCGCCGCAAACTGGTCTGGCTCAAGGCAGCTACCGCGCCGTACAATACCCCGATCATGCCCAGCCCTACCAGCACCCACTGGAAATCATGCGCTGCCTGCGGTGCCAGCGGCAGGGCGAACCGCAACAGGCCGTAAGCCCCTACCTTCAAGCCGGTCAACAATGCGACCGTGGCAGGCGGGCCTTCCTGCGCCACCACCGGCAACCAGGTATGCAGCGGGAACAGCGGAATCTTCACCCCGAAACCTACCAGCAACAGGAAGAACACCGTCACCTGCACCCCGTAATCCCGGCTTCCCTGCAACAAATCGACGTAGGCAAAACTCATCCCGCCCGGATTATTGATCGCCATGAATACAAACCCGACCAGCAGTGGCAGACCACCCGCCAGCATGAACAGGCTGTATTTCACCCCTGCATAACGCCGGTTTGCACCGCTACCCCACAGGCTGATGAGGAAAAACAGCGGCAGCAAGGTCATCTCCCAGAACAGGAAGAACAGGATGGTATCCAGCGAGGTGAAAATGCCCATGATGGTGAATTCCAGCACCAGCAACAGCGCAAAATACAGCCGCGTCAGGGTGCGGATTGCATTCCACGACGCCAGTATCACCCCGATGAACAACAACGCGGTAAACGGCAGGAACAGCACCGACAGGCCATCCACCCCCAAGCGGTAGGCAATGCCCAGATCAGGCATCCACGGCGTCGTTTCCACAAACTGGAAACCGGTCTGTTTCGGGTCGAAACCCGCCACAATCACCAGTGACACCAGCAGCGTCAGGGTGGCCATGGTCAGCGCCGCCCAGCGAGCTTCCTTGCCTGGCATGAAACCTGTCAGCAAAGCGCCCATCGGCAGCATCAGCAACAACAGACTCAACCAGGGAAAATCCATACCCGTCATACTGAGCATCAGTGACCTCCCCCTTGCACTTCACCTGTGTATTCTGCAAACAGCCCGCTCAAACCATTGACCGGTTCACTAAGCAACTCGATCCACGGTGCGGAATAGAAACCGGTCACCAGCGTAACCACAATCACGGTACCCGCCATTAGCTGTTCCGCCATATAGGCCGGGCGCTTGTCCCAGCGGCTGGTGTCCATACCCGGCTCGGCCAGGAACGCCCGCTGAAACGCGCGCAGCAGGAAACCCGCCGCGACCAGGTTGCCCAGCGCCGCCGCCACCGTCACCAGTGCGCCAAAACGCTTGATGGAACCTTCCAGCACGAAATGTACCGCATCAAACCCAGGCGTTCCCGGCATTCCCACGATTGCCAGACCGGCCACCAGAAACGCCAGCCCCACAATCGGAATGTAATCCAGCAACCCGCCCAGCTTGCTCATGCGCGTGGTACGGGTACGCTGCCACACCATGCCGGTCATCAGCACCAGGCCGCTAATCGCCAGGCCAAAGTTGAACGCCAGCAGCAATGCCCCCTGAAACGCCATATGGTGCAGGCTGAACAACCCAATGGTGAGGATGCCGGTATGGCTGATCACCGCAAACGCCAGCAACTCCCGCAAGGTCTGCTGCCGCATGGCCAGGAACGCCGCGTAAAATACCCCGGTAGCGGCGAAAATGGTCGCAATCGTGTGCCATTCCCACACCGCATGTGGCACGATCGGGAACACGAACCGCAGCAGGCCATAAATACCCACTTTCACGCCCAGCAAATAAATCGGTGCCACCGCCAGATTGCCGTGCAACATGAAACTGGGTAACCAGCCGTGCAGCGGAAACATCGGCGTCCTCACGCCCAGCCCATAGAACAGCGAGAAAAACACCAATGTGCCTACCATGCTGCCTTTCTCAAACCCCATGTCTGCCAGTTCATACAGGCTGAAACTCCAGCGTCCGCCATGTGCATCGGCAAAATTCCAGCCCAGCAGCAACGTCCCGAACAGCGTCAACAGCAGTCCCACCGCCATGAATTGCAGGTAACGCGCCAGCGTTGACTGAATGTCGTGGAAAGTGGGCCAGCGCTTGATCAGGTAACCGACCAGCAAGGTTTGCAACAGCAACATGATGTCGAACCATAACAGGTCTACGGTTACCAACAGGCTGATGACAACCGACTGGAGCGCCATCATGACTGCCAGAACCGAGGTTTCATGCAAACGCCGCACCAGAATGAAAGCCACGCTCAGCAGGTTGACCACCGCCGCCAGCAACACAAACATGACGCTGATGCCATCCACCCCAACGTGGTAATGAAACGCACCCAGAATGGGGATGTCTGTCGCAAACTGCATCACCCCGGCAGTCTGGTGAAGATCAAACTGCACATACAGGTTGATCGCCAGAAAGAGCTGCGCGAGGGATGTAATTGTGGCAAGCGCTACCGCCGCCTCCCCCCGCACCCGGATCAACACCAGTCCGGTCAGCAGGGGCAGGATTTGCAACACCCCCAGCAATGGCGAATCGGCCTGAATTTCGTGAAATGTCATGTATGGCTCCTAAAAAATCACCACCAGGGTTACTACCACCAGCAATACCAGATAGCGCGGCTGGGTCAGCAAGCGGTCGATCCTGTCCAGATAACGCCCCAGCGTATCCAGCGTCCGTTTGGCGTTGCCGCCGCCCTGTTGCAGCAGCAAACGGTTTTCAAACCACTCCAGTTGCTCTGCGGCCCACTGCATGAGTTTGCCCAGCAGGCCGGAACCACGCCCGATGCTGCTTTCCAGCCGTAATTTGCCCTGTTGCATGGCCTGCATCTCCGCCAGCGTGGCAATTCCTGTGTGATGGGCAGGCGTGCCACTCAACTTGTCCAGAATCTGCCCGTCAAACACATGCGCTTCCTGCGACAACGCCATGGTCGGTTTCACCAACAACCAGTCAGCAATCGGGTCCAGCCAGAAACGTTGCAGCGCGGCATTATGTAGCCAGCGCCGCCTGCTCAGCCACGCCGGTACGGCAGGTGCTGCCTGCCAGCCGGTATGCAGCGCAAAGGAAGGCGAATGCAGGAACTGGTACGCCCGCCACAGCGCATGCAACAACAGGTGTGCCAGCGCCAGTGAATACCAGCCCAGCGCAATTTCCAGCAGCATCAGCCCGGTTTGCGCCAGGGTGGAAAACATCAGCGAAGTCTTGATGTCGGTTTGCGCCAAACCACCCAGCCAGCCGTACAGGATAGTCAGCACGCCCACCAGCAGCAGCAGGTATTGCAAGGCCGGGGCCTGTTCCAGCAGGGGATGGATGCGCAACAACAGGTAAATGCCCGCGTGCACCATGATCGAACCGTAAAACACCGTACTGGATGGCGTCGGCCCTTCCAGCGCGCGGGTAATCCACGCCGAAAACGGGAACTGCGCCGATTTCACCAGCGCCGCAGCCATGAACCCCATCGCCATCACCCCGACCAGCAAGCTGGAATCCAGCGGCTGCGGAACCAGCATCACATCCCATTCGGTGCTGCGAAACAGGGTGAAAGCCATGAACATGGCCAGCAGGAACCCGGCATCGCCGATCCGGTTGGTAACGAACGCACGGGTTGCATTGGCGGTCGCCACCCGGCTTTGCCAGTTGTAACCGATCAGCAGGTAGGAACTCGCCCCCGCCAGCTCCCAGCCAATGAACGCCAACATCGCGCTACCCGCCAGTGCAATCAGTTGCATCGCCGCCGTAAAGATTGCCAGCACCATGAAAAAGCGCTGAAACCCCGGTTCCCGATGCAGATAACTGACCGAAAAGCGCGTCACCAGCAAGGTAATCAGTGCCACCAGCGTCGCCATTCCCAGACTCAGGGTATCGAGGGTGAAACTCACGCTGGCGTTATAGCCGCCACTGTGCAACCACGGGAACAGCACCACATGCCGCTCAGCAGCACCCGCCAGCCACCAGCCAGCAGCACCCGCCAGCACCAGCAACAGGCTGAGGAAACCAGCCGCTTGCGCCAGCCGTGCGGTGAAACGTTCGCCGTTGTCGCCACGGTTCCAGCCGAATAGGGTCAGCAGGGCGATGATGGCGGCAGCCAGCAGCGGCAGGCCGGGAATGAGGAGTAAGAAAAGATCAGGCATGTTGCACCTCCGCTGTCTCCCCCACAATCCGCGCGGGCGACAAATAGCCCTGCTGCCCGCTGTACCAGTCCAGCGAATGCCCTGCCTGCGGTAGCGGATGCACGGAGCCATTCCACTGCACGAAACCTTTGCCGGGTTCAAACAGGTGGATTTCGTTGCGCTCAGGCGGTTTCGCCGCCAGCAGCACCCAACCGTTGTCGAGCAATTGCCGCAGGTAAGTGTGCCGCTGGTAAATCGCTACCAGGGTTTCAATTTCAGCTTCTGCTATTGCCAGCAGGCGCATGGGTTCGTGCAGTTCCACCATCTGTTGGGCAAGGCCGGTACGCAGGTCGCTGGAGCCGCCTTCCATCACCCCGAACAGGCCGGTGAGATTGTGGGTGGTCTTGCTGCCGGAGCCAAAATAGCCGTTTTGCATCCGCGAAAAGTAGTAGTCCATCTGGATGCCAACCCCGACTACGCCGTTGCCCTGTAACTGCGCTTCCAGCAGCCTGCCGCCGGGGTCGTTGTGCGGGTCGTAGGAAATCAGGAAGGAACGCCGATCCCAGAAAATGCCCTTGCTCAGGTTGCGCCGCCCGATGAAGGCGACCGCACAGCCCTGATGTCCCAGTTCCGCACGGGTCTGGTCAGGGGAGGCAGCACGGCCTTCCACATGGCGTTTGGCCTGTTTGAGTGTCAGGCGCTGGGGGGCGGAAGCAAACTTGCGGCAGCGTTCGTGTGAGGATTGCCGCGCCGCCTGTTCGGTCACCTTGCGCACCCGCTGGAACAGTTCCTGATGGGTGGCGGGAATCAGGTCGGTATCCAGCCAGTCGATGTCATCGCTGGTAGTGTCGTGTTCTGCCGCCATCAGCCAGCAGCCGTCGGGAATGTGGATGTCATGCTCGGCTGCCAGCCGCGCACGTACTTCCGGTTCGTTGGCGCTGCTGCTGAAAGCGCGCGCATTTGGCCCGCCGAAACGTCCGCTGCATGCGCCGCAACCATAGCCAAGGATGTGTGGGTTGTTGAGGTGGCGGGAGCGGTGCGCCATCAGCACCACCAGTGGCGCGAACCCGCTGGTGAAGCCGGTCAGTTTGAGGAAGGCGGCCACTTTTGCCACTTTTTCATCCTGGCTCAGGCCGATCTGGTTGTGTTCCTTGCTGGGACATTCCAGTACCTCACTGGCGGTGTAGTTCACCCGCGTTTTGAGCGGCACGCTGAGTTTGTGTTGGGTTTTGCCGATAAACCGCTGGTAAGCCGACGGTAACAGCCCGCGCCCGAGCATTTCCAGCAGGACGAATGGAGCCAGCAGTGGCAAACCCAGTGTAGTGGCAGCGACATTGTGGCGCATCTTGTGGTTTTTCAGACGTTTCAGCCAGCGGAAGGTCTGCTGCCGTTTCTGATGCCGTTGTAGGGGCGCATCATTATTCGCCCCTACCTCGCGGAATTCGTGTACTGCTGTGACCACTGGCTGCGCCAGCTTGAGCGGGCCGTCGGCATCCAGCGCCCGCCAGTTGTTGGGCAGGCCGAATACGCCCGCCGCGCCGAGGGTTTCAAGGTCGGGAGCCAGTTCTTCCAGATGGCGGCGGATGCTTTCCTCGCGGTCATCCATGCAGAAAATCAGTTGTGCTGCTGGGGGCGCTGACAGGGCGGTGGGGGTTTCTTCCGTGCACTTGTTCAGCAGGGCACTGAAAATTTCTTCCTGGAAATGGTGCTCATACGCCCGCAGCCACAAATAGCCGCTGGTATTGGGGTCGTCGAGTTCCTGCATGATGGCGAGCAGGCGGTCGATGCGGGTGCGTTCCAGCGTGGTGATGGTGTTGGCGTCCATCCCCAGGTGCTGGGCAAGGTGGAACAGCCGCCACGCCTTGCGGTAAATGTCGGAACCTACCGGAATGACGCTTTCGGGAGCAAGGTTCCAGGTGAGGATCTGGTGGGCGAGCTGATGCCATTCCTGAGGGTGGATGTCTTCCTGACTATCGAGGAATTGCTGGGCAAGCTGTTGCAGGTATTCCGGCAGGTCGCTGTTCCACACATGGTAGCGGACGAAGAATTCGTCCTGGTTGTGGTGGAAATAACCCCGGATGTTGCTGGTGCTGGCGTTGATCTGCCAGAGCTTGCCGCTAATGTGGCGGCAGTAAAGATGTTCCAGCACCAGCCGGATGGCAAGGTAATCTTCCATGCTGGCGATGCGTGGCGAACCGGCATAGTGCGGGTTGCGCGAGCGCCAGTTGAACATACCTGACCAGCCCGGCAGTTCCAGTGCCAGCGCTTGCAGGTAGCCGCCCCAGTGCTGTTTGTCGATGCCGATGCGCATCAGTTCCTGATGGATGGTTTCCAGCGGGTCAGTGTGCAGGGAACTGAGGTAATCGCCCCAGTCTTCCATACCTTCCAGCCAGGGAGTAGGGTCATGCTGGATGGCTTCACGCCAGTAATGGTAGAAACCTTCGTCTTTCCCGGCCTGCGGGCGTAGTGCAGCAATACCCTGATCCAGCCAGCTGGCCAGATGGCGCTCCAGCAGTGGCAACATCTGCTCCAGCACGTCGTGGCTGGTCAGCTTGCGTAACAGGCCGCGCAGGGTAAGGCTGATGCCAACCTGATCCAGCAGACTGTGCAGCAGTGAACGGCTTTCTGCATGGATGAAGCTTTCCGCGTCAGCCAGTTCCTCTCCATCATGTCCCTGTTGGCGGATGTGATCCCATATATCGTTGACATCAATCAGGCGCAGGTTGAGCAAGGCTTCCGGGTGCGGCAGGTCGTAACTGAGCCCCAGTTTTTTCAGGCACGCTTCCCACAGGCTGCGGATGGCAGTTTCCTCATCCTGGGCGGCAGCCGCCAGCAGCTTTTCACGCTGTTCGTAGGCTACATCAGACTGGAAGCGTTCCAGTGCGTGGTTTTCTTCCACCTGCCAGCGCATCTGCTGGAAACTGATGCCCTTGATGTCATTAGCCAACGCTGTCAGGTAAATGTCACGGTCGGCGTATTTGTCCGGCTCGCTTGCCAGTACGCTGAAAATATCGTGCTGGCTGATGCGTCCTGCACGGAAAAACCGGCGGTATTCACTGGCGGGCAAATAGCCCAGCGAACCGCTGTGGGTATGCGCCAGCCGCAGGGCTTCAGCAAATGGCAGGTGTTCGTAACGTTCCAGCGGGTTGAAATGCACAAAATCCTGCAAGGGTGCCTGGATCGGCAGGACTTTATCCAGCCCCGCAATGACATCACGCAATAGCGCCCGTTGTTCGTTTTCTGCCTGACTGTGGTCACTCATGTTGTTGTGTGTTCCTACAAGATAACAGCCAGTGTTGCCGCAATCAGCAACACCAGATAGCGGGGCTGCGTGAGCAGTTCTTCCGCCAGATCAAGATAGACGCCTATGCGGCGCAGGTAGCCCATCATTTTGCCTTCGTCTTTCTGTAGCAGTAGACGGTCTTCCAGAGCCTGCAATTGTTCCGCTGCCCAT
Source organism: Gammaproteobacteria bacterium (assembly GCA_018822845.1). Classification (GTDB taxonomy): domain Bacteria; phylum Pseudomonadota; class Gammaproteobacteria; order Thiotrichales; family Thiotrichaceae; genus Thiothrix. Next base: position 48,661 of record JAHJJD010000044.1, read on the forward strand.
TGGGTGAGCTTGCCGAGCAGCCCGGAGCCAGTGCCGACGCCGCTTTCCAGCCGCAACTTGCCTTGCTGGAATGCCTGCATTTCCGCCAGTGTGGACAGCATGTTGCTGTGCGAGGGCGTGCCGGTCAGACGGTCAATCACGTAGGTGTCGAAGGTTTGCGCTTCATGTGCCAGCGCCTGGGTCGGGCGTACCAGCAGCCAGTTCTCCAGCGGTACCAGCCAGAAGCGCTGGAGCGCGGCAGTATACAACCAGCGCCGCTTGCGTAGCCACTCCGGAACCGGTTTGGCTGGCTCCCAACCGGTCTGTTGCAGGAATGAGGGTGAATGCAGGAACTGGTAGGCCCGCCAGATGGCATGCAGCCCCATGTGGACGGCAGCGAAAGTGTAAAAGCCTAGCCCGATTTCCACCAGCATCAGCCCGGTTTGCTGCTGGGTGGAAAAGATCAGCGAACTCTTGATGTCGGTTTGCACCTGTACACCCAGCCAGCCGTACAGGGTGGTCAGCACGCCAATCAGCACCAGCCCGTTGCCCAGCAGCGGAACCTGTTCCAGCAAGGGCTGGATGCGCAGCAACAGGTAAATGCCTGCATGCACCATGACGGAACCGTAGAACACCGCGCTGGATGGGGTCGGCCCTTCCAGCGCGCGGGTGATCCAGGCGCAGAACGGGAACTGCGCCGATTTCACCAGTGCTGCCAGCATGAAACCCATGGTCATGATCCCAACCACCATGCCGGACATGTCGGGTTTGTCGCCGAACAGCACATTCCATTCCACACTGCCCAGCCAGACGAAGCCGATGAACATGCCGAACAGGTAGCCAGTGTCGCCGAAGCGGTTGGTGACGAAGGCGCGGGTTGCCCCTTCCACTGCCGTTTCACGCTGCCAGGAATAGGCTATCAGCATGTAGGAGCTGATCCCTGCCATTTCCCAGCCGATAAAGCCCAGCAGGGCGCTACCTGACAGCACGATCAGCAGCATCGCGCAGGAAAACAGCGATATGACGATGAAAAAGCGCTGAAAACCGGCCTCGCGGTGCAGGTAGTTGACCGAAAAGCGCGTCACCACCAGCGTAATGGTCGCCATCACCACGCCGAATGTCAGGCTGAGCGTATCCAGCATCAGGCTGATGTTGGCCTGATAACCGCCACTTTGCAGCCAGGGAAACAGCACCACATGGCCGGGCGCGCCGTGGGTGAAATCGTAAATGGCCAGCCCCAGCATCGCCAGCAGGCTCAGGGTATTGGCGGTGACGGCGACGAACGCGGTTTCGCGCTCGCCCTTTTCCCCCCGGTTCCAGCCGAAGATGAAGCCGATAACAATCCACAGGGCGGAGAGGAAGGGCAGGCCGGGGATTAGGAGCAATAACCAGTCAGGCATGTTGCGCCTCCGGCGTACCCCTCACCCCTAGCCCCTCTCCCTCAAGGGGAGAGGGGGACAAGAGGAGGGTTTGTTGGATTGTGATGATTACTGTTGGGAGTTTTTGTTCTACTTGGGTGGCGGTGAAGCGAAGGAATTGGTAGCCGCAGCATTCAAGTATGTGTTGGCGCTCTTGGTCGCGTTCAATTTGGGTTGCGTGGATTGCGCCGTCTACTTCGACGATCAGGTTTTTTTCGGCACAGAAGAAGTCCACGACAAAAGCTCCGATGGGTTGCTGGCGACGGAATTTGTAGCCCCCTACTTGGCGGTTACGTAGAGCTTGCCACAAGATAGCTTCGCTTGGGGTGGGAATTTTACGGAAATCGCGGGCGCACTCAATCATCCTTTGGTGGAGGTCGGGGGGGGTGGTTAGCCGCTCGCGGGGAGACCCCTCACCCCCTCGCCCCCTCTCCCTCAGGGGGCGAGGGGGGATAAGAGTGTTTTTACCATCACGAAGTGTGTGCTTCATCGTGGTTTTGTTGCCTCCTCAATGATGGTTTCAATGAGCTCAAAAATTTTGGCGAAGTTGCTTACGTCAACATCGTTAAACTCTGGAGTTTCCTTTCGGATATTTTCTGCGAAATCGTTTTTACTTAAATCTGCTGGTGACTGTTCATTAGTTACCTTGTACCCAACGCGCCGCAAGGTTCTTCCTTGTGCATCTTTTCTGCTTAAATCATTGATAGAGTAGTAGTTTTCGATGGATATGCGATCTTCCGACTCAATAAGTTGAGGGATGCGTGTAATGAATACGTTGTTGCCGTAGTAAACAAAGCCTCTGTCACTACTATTCTTGACTTTAAATTCATTATTTATTTTGTCTTCATCTCGGTCAAAAATACAGATGATTAATCGGTTTTGTGGACTTTTAGAGAGTGCCTTGCAGTGATCTAGCATGTGTGCATAGCCCATATGCTCTTCCGTTTTGCTTAACTCAAGCTTTAGAGTGTTAAATAAACCCTTCTTTTGTAACTTTGGGAGTGCAGCCTCTAGGTGTTTCCAGTCTGTTTTTCCTTCAGTTAGGATTAATGGCGAGAACTCTTTTTTAACGAGTGCATTATCTGGCTGATTGTTTACAGCACTTTCTTTAGTTGAGAAGTTTCGTGGAATCTGCTGTCGCGTTTCAAACCATTCATGAGAGTAGTATTTATGACGCTCCCGTAGTTTCAATGCACGTTCGGAGGTGTTGTATTCTTTTCCTTCATCCGTTGATAGCCATTTCAAAAATCTAGGCCAATCTTCAATGCTGGAAAAATGCGTTATTATCTCTACAAAAAAATTTAAATTACTGGAGTTGTTATTTAATTCAGAAAAAGAATATTCTATGATCTTTTTGAATCCATGGTTTGGATCGGATTCTGAGGTTTGCTTGGAAATTCCAACCAGTTCATCCTGTAACAGTTTCTCAGATGAAAATGGGTCGGTTTTTAATAAAAGCACGTCATTTACAAAGGTAAGTGATCTTATCTTATCATCAAGCTCATCCTTTTCTGATTTATAAGCGGGTTTAGATCTTCTAATAAAATTGCCATGATCCTTATTAAGAGGTGCATTACTTAATGCGAACTTGCCAGAATTTAACAAGTCCAATATAATATATTCGCACTCTGCGTATGATAGCAATTTTGGCACAACATCACCCATTGCCTTTATTATTTTGTCTATTTCCTCGTTTAATTCTGATTGGCTGGTGTTGGGAATAATGTATCTGTGAGAAAAAAGTCCTGATACATTAATATTCAATATATCTCCAATTATCTTTGGAATGCATTTTATTTCGCCTATGGACTTTATTAGTAATGGGATTGCTTTCCTGCCCATCCTGGGGCTAATTAATTTAATAGAGTCAATAATGGTATTATAATAATCCTCCGGGGTTGCTGTTTCTGATTGGCTCCGCCGGTTAATTCTTTGGGGATAGGCTGTTACTTCTTCTGTTTCGTTATAATTTATAGCTAGTTCTATTAGAATAAATAATGAATCAACACTTCCGATAAAGCCTAATGCTATAATGTATGCAATCTGCTCTAAATAATCATTGCTGTTTTTCAAGTAACTTAAGACTTCTTTTTCAGCATGGCCGGGCGAAATCATTTGTAATGATTTCGCTGCCTCATGAAGAATATCAGTGTATAATTTATAGTTACATTGAAAGCCTACCCCACGTCGTTTTGTAAAATGAACTTTGCGCGACCTCTTGCTGTAATAAATTATATTTAGCAATGGCTCTATAGCTTTTTCACTTCGAACTATTCCTAATATTTTTGTAGCCATGATTTGAATGGGGGATTTATTATCATTTAATAAAATAATCAAGTCATCTGAAACTTTATTTGCACTAAAATTTCCAAGTGCCTCAATGGCCTTCAATTGAAAACAAAAAAAGCACTCATTATCAGCATTTTTGGCATTTATGATTTTAAGAAGAAATCCTCGATGTATATCTGATTTAGATTCTTTCACTATCCAGTTTAGATTGCTGTAAGATAATTCTTCCAGTATTGGTTGCATTGAGAATATTTCAATAATGTGATCTATTTGTTCAAATCTCCATAGTGTAATCATAATATCTGTAATTACAGTGCCAGAAAGGTGATCGCAGTTTGTTTTTAGACAGTGAGTCAAATAGTTATGCGATGATTCGCAATTAACGCTGATGATGGTATCAAAGCAACTCTGCCATGTATGATATTGAACTGTTTCTTGCCTAAGAATATTCACCATCTTTTCTACTGCGTACTTCGTCCCATTTGCAGCCATCAACTCAAGGTAAGTTTTTTTATTTTCTTTTTCCACGCGAGAATGAAAAATCTTAAAAAGATTTTTTTCATTCTCACCTTTACTCCTGCCTGAAAGCTTTGCGGCGAGAGTAATATCAACCTTTATGGCTAATTTTACAATACACCCTGCTTTTTCAGCATCTGAAATAAAATCCATTAATATAAAAATGGATTCCGTCCACTTGATAGGATTCAAGAAATGAGCACATAACTGATCATCAGATCGAGAGTCCAAGTGCCGCAGCAACCACTCGGCGGCATAGTATTCTTGGAAAAACTGATGTGAAAATTCAATCTTATTCTTTTCTGTAGCATGTTGCAGTAAATGTAGATTTAACGCATCATCTAGCCATTGTTTAACTCTTATTGGTGTGTCAGAGAGACCCCTTCCCCTGAAGCATTGTTCTAACCATCTCTCTGCATCAGTTCGTGTTACTTGTAACCAAAGATTTTTTCCATTTCCGCCAGCATCCATCATGAAAAATGCAAGTTCTTGTAATATTTCATCGCGGAAATCAAAGAACTTGCTATGCTGAGGAGTTACTGTGTCTTTAGGCTTGTGGTTTTCATACAAACCATGGGTAAATTGACGAAATAATTCACCTTGGTTGTGAGGTATATTCCCTGATGATTGATATGTAGTAGATAACATATCTAGCAATAATGGTCTATCAGTAAGTTCTTTGATTCGACCACGTAGAGATTGTAGCATTCCAAATGCCAACTCATCGCCTAATCGCTTCTTGATAAACTCTTTTACTTGGTCTTCTGCCAAAGGCAGCATGTAAAAGCGCACATCTATACCAAGATAAGTTTCTACTCCTAACTCCCTGCTGGTAAATATCATTGGTATATGAGCAAAGTCTTTCCTCCAGTCATATAGTCCAGAACCGGATGGTAGCTCATTCAAACCGTCAAGTAATAACAAGAAATGATCTTCATCTAGTAAATCAGTAATATTTTCAGGGTTAACTCGATAGCGGGGTACACTAAGTGCTTTCGCCAATAATTGGTCAATCGTTGTATTTTCATCTAACCGCCTCAACTCCAGTAAAACTGGAATTCGTTGATTAGTATTCTGTAAACATCTATCAGCTTCTTCCCGCAGTAGACGCTTGAGAGCAGTTGACTTTCCGGAGCCAGGTTTTCCTAATAACACTACATGCTTTTCTGCGTGTTCACGTAGAGCGGTTAACACATCACTACTTTCACGGTGATGGTTTCCGTTTTCTACCAACTCAACCTGTAGCGTGGAAATATAATTCTCTCCGCAAGTCTTAGCCTCCGGCTGATTTAAGACAAATTCTAGATACCGTTCACGATCAAACAAGTGATTGACCCTCCTCTTGTCCCCCCTCTCCCCTTGAGGGAGAGGGGGTTAGGGGGTGAGGGGTAACGGCGTTAGCCGTCACCAACGCCGGTTCCAGATGCCCATAATCCCCCGCATACCAGTCCACAGATCTTGCAACCAACGCCAATTCTTTCCGTTCCCCCTCCCAGCGCATAAACCCCTTTTCCGGCACAAACAAATCAATCGCCGCCGAATCCGGGTCTTTCACCGCCACCACGATCCAGCCACCGCCGATCAGTTCCTGCAAGGGCGGCTGGCGTGCGTAAATTGCGCCGACCGTGGCGATTTTGGCTTCCACGATGACCAGCAGGCGCATTGGCTCGTGGATTTCGATCATCTGCGCAGGCAGACCGGTGCGCAGGTCGCTGAACACGCCCTCCATCACGCCGAACAGCCCGGTCAGGTTGTGGGTTACTTTCGTCCCCGCGCCGTAGCGCTCGTTGTTGACGGTGGAGAAATAGTATTCGAGGCTGATGCCCGCCCCCACAGGCCCCGCGTTCAGCAGAATGTTTTCGAGAATGCTGCCATCCGGGTCACGGGTGCAGTCGTAGGAAATCAGGAAACAGCGCCGGTCAAGGAAACTGCTGCGGGTTACGGCACGCCGCCCGATCAGCGCGCAGGCGTTGGTGGCGTGGCCCAGTTCCGGACGCGGCTGGCTGTAGTCGAAAGCGCGCCCGGCAATGTGCGCCGCCGCCTTCGCCAGCGATGGATTGCGTGGGGCAGAAGCCAGCTTGCGGCAGCGTTCGTGGGCGGAATGGCGGGCAGCTTCGGCCAGTTCCGCCTGCAAGTTGTGCAGCCTGCCCCGCAAGCCAGTCGGCACCTTGTCAGTATCGAACCACGGAATCTGCTCGTCGCAGGTATCGTGTTCCGCCCCTACAAACCAGGTATCAGCGGGGATTGGCAAGCCTTGCTGCGCCAGCAATGCGCGTACTGCCGGGCGATTGGCCATCGAGGCAAACACCCGTGCGTTCGGCCCGCTGTGCCGCCCACTGCACGCGCCGCATTCATACGCTGCTGCGTGCGGGTTGTTCTGGCTGGTGGAGCCATGCCCCATGATCACCACCAGCGGCGCAAACCCGTCAGTCAGCCCGATCATGCGCAGGAAGCCGCCAACCTTGTCCGCCTGTTCCTGATCGGTAAAGCCCATCTGGTTGTGCTGGCTGGAACGTTCCGCATCGGGTTGCAGCGCGATGAATTCGAGTTTGGTCGGAATCGGCAAATCGGTTTTCTGCCGCAGTTTGCTGACCCACTGGCCGAAACCCAGCGGCATGTAGGATTTGCCCAGCATGATGCCGAGGGAGAGCGGTGCGAGTGCCATCTGGCTGACCGTGCCGAGTACCAGATTGTGGCGGGTAACGTGGTTCAGCCCGGCGAAAAAGCGCTTGCGCCAGGTCACGCGGCGTTCGTGCTCATGGCGCAGGGTGGCGGCTTCATCGGCGGGAACTTCGCGCACCAGATGTTCCGGGGTAACGGGCACGGGGCAAAGTTTGGTGACGGTTTTGTCATCAAGTCCCTGCCAGTTCATCGGCAGGTTGAAAAAGGCCGCAGCACCCAGGGTTTCGACCTGCGGGTTGAGCTCTTCCAGATGGCGGCGAATGCCTTCCTCACGGTCATCCATGCAGAACACCAATTGCGCCTCAGGACGCTGATCGCGCTTGCGCCATGCACCGCGCCCGTGGTTGCTGGCGATGGCATTGAACACCTGTTCACGGTAATGGCGTTCGTAGGCTTGCAACCAGAGGAAACCGGCGTGCTCCTCATCCAGCGCTGCCAGACAGGTGAAAAGGGTGTCGAGTTGCCCGCGCTCCAGACTGCACACAGTGGTGGCGTCCATCCCCAGATGCTGCGCCAGCAGGAACAGCCGCCAGCCATGGTCATAGACGTACCCCTCACCCCCCAACCCCCTCTCCCTCAAGGGGAGAGGGGGAGCAAGAAAAGATTCTCTTAGCCCCTCTCCCCTTGAGGGAGAGGGGTTGGGGTGAGGGGTAAATACTTGATTCCATGTCCAGATCTGGTGGGCAAGCTCTTCCCAATGCTGGTCTTCGTACACACGCGGGCGGCTGTGGCGGATCAGTTGTTGCGCCGGGGTCAGCAGGTATTCCGGCAGGCGGCGGTTGAAGGTGTAGTAGCGCACCAGAAATTCTTCCGGATGGCGGCGGAAGCGCCCGCGAATGTCGCCGAGATTGGCTTCCATCAGCCAGATTTTACGGCACAGGCGGCGCGCGAACAGGTGTTCCATGCTCAGCCGTACAGCGAGGTAATCAAGCATGTCGGCTTTGGGGGCTGCCTCGCCTACATATCCGGGGTGCAGATGCCGCCACAGGAACATGCCTGACCAGCCGGGCAGTTCCAGCGCCAGTCGCTCCAGATAGGCGTCGCGGTGTTCGGTGGGAATGCCGATGCGTTGCAGTTCGGCGATGATGGTTTGCTGTGGGTCGGTGGGCAGGGAGTTGAGGTGTTCCACCCAGTCCGGCAACCCTTCCAGCACTGGCGTCAGGTCAGTTTCGCTGGTGGCACGCCACGCATCAAAAAAGCCGGGAGCCACTGCGCCGCCATGCCAGGCTGCCATGCCCTGATCCAGCCAGGATGATGTCTGCCGCAACAGCAGGGGGCGGATGTCATGCAGGATGTCTTCGCCGGTCAGTGCCAGCAGCAGGCCGCGCAGGGTCAGTTCCTTGCCAACCTTGTGGGTCAGCTCCAGCAACTGCGTGTGGCTGTCATGCTTTACCTGTTGGTGGATATTGGCCGGTTCATCCAGTTGGGTGGCAAACACGCGGGCGGCGCGTTCCGGGGAAAAGTTAAACAGCTCTTCAGAATGCAGCAGGTAATGGTCGAGTTGTAGCGCCTGCATGCAAGCTGCCCACAGTTCGCCGTGCGTTTCCAGTGCGTGGTTTTCTTCCACCTGCCAGACAAACTGGCTGGGGCTGATCGGCTTGATCGGGTAACTCATGGCGATGCGGTAAATGTCGCCGCGTGTTACCTCGCCTCCGGCATGGGTGAAGACAGGGGCACGGCTGTCCAGACTGGCGTCTTCTTCCAGCACCGCCTGCAAGTCATCTGCTGTAATGCGGCCACGCTGGAATTGTTCGCGGAATTTTTCCACCGGCCAGTAACCGCTGGAACCGGTAATGTCATGTGCGACTTTCAGCGCTGCGGGGAATGGTAAATGCTGGAAGCCATGCAGGGTATTGTGATGCACGAAATCACGCAGGGGCGCTTGCCCCGGCAGCACATGTTCCAGGTGTTCCAGCAAATGCCCGAAACTGTGGGAACCATCATGCTGGCCAGCGTGACCCTGTGCCCGGCTCACTGCATGATTCCTCCTGACAGTTGTGCCATGGAGCCAGCCGTGAACTGGCTGATCAGGTGCTGTACGGAAACATCCATCATGTCCAGCAGTGGCGTGGGGTAGAAGCCCAGCAGCATGGTGCCTGCGATCAGGCTGCCTGCCGCCACCATTTCCAGCGGATGCAGGTCGTCCACTTTCTCCATGTCCAGCCGTACCGGGCCGGTGTAAAGATGCTTGACCGTGCGGATACTGTAGGCCGCCGTTACCAGCACGCCCAGCGACAGCAACACAATCATCCATCCCCAAGTGCTGAAACCGCCGATCAGCACATGCAGTTCCGCCACGAAACCGGCGGTACTCGGCAGCCCCACCCCACCGACGAAGGCCAGAATAATCAGGAAGGCGAAACGCGGCGTCACCTTGATCAGTGAACCGTAGTCGTTGATGTCGCGGGTATGGGTGCGCTCATACAGCAGGCCAATCAGCATGAAAGTCGCACCTGCCACCAGACCGTGCGCCACCATCTGGTACACCGCGCCGGTCATGCCGTACACGTTCAGGGTGGAAATGCCGATCAGCACCACCCCCATGTGACTGACGGAGGAATAGGCGATCATCTTTTTCATGTCACTTTGTCGCCAAGCCAGCAACCCACCGTACAGCAAGCCAATGACCCCCAGCGTGAACAGCACGCCCTGCATGGCCACTGCCGCCGCAGGCAGGATTTCGATCACGCGCAACAGGCCATATGAACCCATTTTCAGCAGGATGCCGGACAGCAGGATGCTCACCGGGCTGGGTGCTTCCACATGCGCCAGTGGCAGCCAGCCGTGCAGGGGGAACAGCGGCATTTTCACCCCCAGGCCGATCAGCATGCCGACGAAGATCAGCACCTGTTCCGTTGCCCCCAGATGCTTTGCGCCTTCTGCCATCGCCGCGAAGGTAAAGGAATGGGAAGGGGTGGCGTCAAACAGCACCAGCAACGCCAGCAGCATGAAAATGGAACCGCCCATGGTGTACAGCACGAAATTCAGCGCTGCCGTTTGCCGGTTTTTGCCGCCCCAGCGGTCGATCAGGAAGAACAGTGGAATCAGCACCAGTTCCCAGAACACGTAGAACAAGCCCCAGTCCTGCGCCACGAACACGCCCATGGTGGCCGCTTCCAGCAACAACATCAGCAGGTAATAGCCTTTGACGTGATGCGTAATCATGTGCGAAGCCAGCAGCGCCATCAGCACCAGCAAGGTAGTCAGCAGCACCAGCGGGAAGGCAAGGCCATCCACCCCGAGGGAAAAGGATGTGCCGAGTTGTTCGTTCCAGACAATGCTGGTGTTCAACTGGATGGCAGCGCTGGAAAAATCGACCTGGGTCGCAAGCCCGGTGGCATAAACCAGGGTTAATACCGCCACCAGAATGGCAGTGTTGCGTATCAGGGAAACACGTTCAGGGGGCAGCAACGCTACCACCAAAGCACCCAGGACGGGCACAAGCAAGAGCAGGATTAAAGGATGATCCATACGATCCAGTACGCCTTATTCTGATTTGGCTGGAAAAAGGTAATCAGCCGATATTACAAGCATCCGTATGGAATTAACAGGCTACATCCCCATTGGATAGGATAATCAGTCATGGCCTGTACTTGCCCAAATATAAATACAGGGGCGTCCACACCCGTTTCCTCAAGCGGCCCTAACCCGGCAGGAAATCCAGCACCCGGCGGATTTCCGGCTGGTCGAAAAAGTTGGTGTGATGCACCTGCCCACCCTTGAAGCGCACCACCTGTTCATCCGCCAACCTGAAATGACTGTTGGCGGAAACACCAGCCGATGGCACCACCAGATCGTTGGCCAAATCGCCAAATAACTTTTTCACCAGCAAGCCAGCCCCGGCAGGAAATGCCCCCACGGCTCTGGCTGCATCCGCCAGCCCACCCGCCGTGGTGAAATTGGCTTCGAAGCCATAGTAACGCGCCGCCTCTATCTGTGAATCGGCCAGAGCTTTCACCAGATCACTTTCCGGCCCCTGATCCTCCAGCCCCGGAACATGTGGCAGACCCGCCTCGGCAATCGCGGAAGCCAGCGCCAGCAGCATGCCTGCACTGATGGAAAGCAACCCATCCGGTAGCATATTGACGTAGTTGGCCAGCCATTCCACCGCCGCAGGAACATTGCCGGGCCGCGCCAGATCGGTGCCGCCATTGGGCGCGGCGACGAACACAATGCGGTCGACGCTGATTTTCACATCGGTTGGGCGCGTCCAGCCGTCCAGCCGTTGCGCCAGAAACGCATCCGGCAACTGTGTCAGGGCGCGCGCCAGCAAACCGCCCCGGCTGTGGCAGATTACGTCGAACCGGTATTCGCCCGGATGCTGGCGGAAAGCTTCGTAAAACTGCCGCACATTGTCCGCCACGCCGACACTCATGGTGTGGTGGTTGAAAGCCAGCACCCGCCCTGCGTAACGATCATACAGGGATTGTGGAATGTCATTGTTGCCATCCTTCTGCAAACCGGCGAATGCGCCAGCGGTGCTGCTGCTGGTGCCGTGGATGAACAGCAGCGCCTTGTTGCCGCGTATGCTGTCCCACTGGTCGAAGGCGTGTGGTTCTGTTTGCATCAGCGCGGCAAAATCCTTGCCGCCGTGCAAGCCCTGAAAGGTACGCTGGCTGTTTTCCCACTTGCTGACCAGCCAGTGCGCTGCCTTGCCTGCCTGTGGAGCCAGCAGCTTGCCGACCACGATCTTGACCACCTTGCTGGCAAGGATGCCAAACAGGCCGCGCGACCCTTCCTCTGCTTGCCCACGCGCCTTGCGCAGCGGAATGTTGTACTGGTTTTGTTGCGGGAAACCGAAGGCACGCGACGGCAGGCTATCCGCCGTATCCAGCTTTCTGGGGTAATGGAAGGAAATGACGCCCGCCTCGTCGGTGTAAATTGCAAACTGGAACTCGTCGGATTTGCCGGGCACCTGCAACAACATCGCGTCGTTTTCCACCGTTTGCAGCCCTGCGCGGGTTCCACTGCCGGGCTGCGGGTCGGGCGTCGGTGCTTCCAGTATCAGGGTATGGCGGTCTTCCAGTCCGGCTTCCTGGATGGCGTCATCCAGCCCGCCGCGTTCCCCGGTCAGGGCGCGGGTCTGGCCGGTTTCACGCTTGCCCACATACCGCCCGTGCCCACGCAAACCGGGTGCGACCAGCACGATACCCGCCTCGCGCAATTCCAGCGGAGCCGGGGTTTCTTTCAGATCAAAAGTTGTTTCCATCACGGTTTCTCCCCATGTTCATAATTATCTGTTGCCTGAGCGGAGTCGAAGCCCTCAGGTAACGGGCTGGAACGATACCCGCGCTTGCGGGTCGCCATATAGCACATAGGCCAGGAAGGTCAGGTGCTGCTTGTCCGCCCATTGCTTGTGGATGTCCTGCATGATTTCCCCCAGCGTCGCGCCCGGATTGGCGAAAGCCGCCTGATAGAACTGCTCGGTAATCGTTTTGGCGTGTTCGTCACTGATCGTCCACAGTGGACTGATTACCGCACTGGCCCCCGCTTTCAGGAACGCACCGGGAAACCCTGCCATCAACGACAACGATGCGCCGCTCGACCCTACCTGGCAAGCATTGAGGAATATCAGCGGATGCGCCTTGCCCAGCCCCACTTCCACCTCATTGGCAGAAATCACCGTAGGTCGCAGGTTGGCAGGCGAATCTTCCATCACCAACTGGCTACGTAGCGGGTTGAGGGAATCCATCATGCCGTGGCAGGCGAAATGCACCGCCTGCGCCGTACCCGTCTTGAGGAAATTCAGCACATCGGTAGAGCGTAGTGGCACGGTTTTGGCCTGATAGTGCTGACCCAGCCATGCCAGTTCCTCCTTGACCCAGGGTAGAGGCGGGTCAACAGCAGGTATGCCCACGTAATCCGAACCGCTGGCGACCATTTCCTGCACCGGAATCTGTTGTGGCAAGCGCGAAGAACAATCCGCCACCCAGCGCCCAACGGCATGACGTATGGACAGGAATTCCGCCTCAACGCCGGGGCCGCGCTGCTGGTCGGCTATCCGCATCAATTCCCACGGAATATACGGCTCGTCGGTGATGAACAGGATGTTCTTGAAAGCAACACCGCCGCGTGTACGGCTCAGTCCGTGTAGCGTCCAGTAAGCTGCCCTGAAGGCTTCCGGCGTACTGTCATAGATGTGTTCGCCGATACCACGGATTTCGTTGACCCGCACTTCGTTCAGGGTGGTGCGGGAGTATTGCTCGAACATGTCGCGCACGAAATCCTCCGCCTTCTGCGGCAGGATCATGGAGCCGGACAAACTTGTGTCAAACTGCATGTGTGGTGACAGGCAGACCCATTGGTACTGGTGCTCGCCGGTCTTGCTGATACGCACCAGCAGGTCAGGTGGCTGCGCACCCTGTTCCAGGTAAATCAGTTTGCTCCAGTAGCTTTCCGGCGGCTTGGGCAGGCGACGCAAGGGGGCAACCGTTTCGTCCAGCAACAGGTCGAGGTAACGCCGCCCTTCGCCACACCAGCGGTTCTGGTAATAGAAATTAACCGTAACCGGCAGTTTTTCCCGCTCAGGGTAGTTACCGCTGGCATCCGGCGAAACATCCGGTGCAGTGAAACTGAAGGTGGCGGCTTTGGTGGTTCCGCCTTGCTGGCTGTATTCGAGGCTATCCCACCGGCTTTCCTGGCCGCACAGCAGGTGTACATCCAGCTTGAATACGAAAGCGGGTTCGGCGGTTGGCAGGGCGACGCCGCCGCTGACTTCCGGGTCGGCCTGCGTTTTCAGACTGACGCTCAGGGTAATGTTTTCACCCACCAGCGGATGTTTGCTGGAAGCATCGATGGCCGGGAAAACCTGTTGTATCTGGTTTGCCGGTTGCGTGCTTTCCTCCACGGTTTCCAGCCCGTCAGGAATATCCGGCCCGCGCATAGGCTCCGTCGCCCCGCCGTCTCTGGTGATGGAAGGCGCGCCGAAACTCCGGTTGAGAATGTCGTTTATGTCTATCCCGCCCGCGATGTGCGTCAGGATGCTGCTTGATCCCCCCAATGAGCGGGAAGTTTCAACCCCCAAATGTTCCAGTATGGAAGTGCGGGAGGGTATATTGGCCGTGCTGCTGCCCTGTTCCCATACGCCCGTTGGCTTGTTGTTGCTGACCGCTACCGGGAAGTTTTCAGCAATCCGGTTACCCTGGTCGTAGCGTTCACTCCAGCGGGGCAGGGTAATATTGGCGGGGACGACCGGGGCAGATTCGCTTTCATGCAATTGCGGCAGGCATTCGCGCAGGCTGGGGAAAGCATTGCCATGTACCTGCTCGACGGCGGGTTTCAGATACGCCATCAGCTCAGCAGGGTCGAATACGTAAAACCAGAACCGGTCAGCCTGTTCACGGGGGCGTCGCAACACAATGTAGTCCGGCCTGCGGCTGGCCTTCGCCAGTTCGGCCACTACCTTGTCCAGTCCTATATCTACATCGAACACCATGATGTTTTTGTTCAGGCGTGTTCCCATGTCATCTGCTCCTGCCTCGCATACCTACTATTGGTTTATAGCAGAATTCCGGTTGCTTATGTGTGAATCTGCAAGCCAATCCACTCGACCAAGCAGGCAGACTTTCCTGATCCATATCAAGATTTCCAAGTGTATTCAGGGTTGACCCTCGGACAAGTGGCAGGGTTGATGGAGGAAATGCACTTTACGTAAGAACTTTCTAATATTATTATTTAACTACACTTTGATAGTAATCAAATGGCGACTAAATAAACAAACTGCTAGGAGAAAAAACATGAAACTGCAAGCTATTGCATTCGCTTCCCTGATCGCCCTGTCTGGCGCTGCTTCCGCTGAATTCTTCGACGGTTTTGATAACGGTTCCGGCTACGGCAATGGTTATGGTAACGGCACTGGCACTACTGCTGCCAATGGCAACGGTTACGGCAACGGCGCTGGCGACCTGAATGGCTGGGGCCGTGGTAACGGCAACGCTGACGGCGAAGTTGATTTCAGCATCACCTTCAAAGGCAAAGGCAAAACCGACATGGCTACCGACATGGCTGCCAACGGTAAAGGCAACGGCGACTGGTACGGTGCTGGCAACGGTTACGGCTATGGCGACGGTAACGGCAATGCTTACAGTTACAACAACTTCGCGAAGGAAGGCTACGGCTACCCTGGCTATGGTTACGGCGCTCCAATAATGGCTCCGCAGATGCCACAAGTGCCAATGGCTGCTCCTCAAGCACCAGCAGCAGCTCAGGCTCCTGCCGCTGCACCGGCTGCTCCTGCTGCCGCGCAGTAATCAGCACTTCGCGCTGATCAAAAAGGCGTCCTTCGAGACGCCTTTTTGCGTTTGGAGTCTTCCTGGATTGCTTCCAACAAAAATGACTTGGCTGTTAGTGAACTGGCTGCGCCGCGTTACTGAGAGCATTCCGCACAAAGTCGTTCAAACTGACGCCCAGCTCCTTTGCCTTGACCGCAGCGGCTAGATGCAGATCATGCCCGACCCTGACATTAAAGCTGCCTTTGCAGGGCACTTCCGGCTCATAGCCTTTTGCATTGCAGGTTGCCAGATAGTCATCGACGGCTTCTTCAAATGCGGCCTTGAGTTCCTGAACCGTTTCACCTTCGTAGTTGATCAGGGCAGAGATGAATTCCAGTTTTCCGAACAGGACGCTGTCTTCGACCGATGCGTCGATGCTCCCGTAATAACCTTTGTATTCCAGCATTTTCATAACATGCCTCCATTTTTCAGTTTTTCACGCACCTGGCGGATCACATAGGACTTGACTTCGTTGCCGGGGTGCGGCTTGTGCAGGTTGATCAGATCGAGTGGGTTGCCGTTGTCGAATTTGACCCGCGATCCGTCGCCTTCCTCCTGCGTGTAACCGAGTTTTTTGAGCAGTGAGCAAAGATCACCCCATGTCTACTTGGCCTGTGGATTACGTATTTTTTCTAATAGTTTTTCGAGTTTACTCATGCTTATTCCTTTTCAATGGGAAAAGTTTATTACTGCTCACTCCACTTCGCAACTGAATATAGTTGCATGGTGGAGAAAGTCATCCTTTCCGCGTAGGGTGGGATAAGCCTGCGAATCCCACCATCTTCAGATACATAACCATAAACCGGGAATGGTGGGTTTCGTGCCTCAACCCACCCTACCGTCGACCGGATTTTATTTGCATCAGCAAGTGGGGTTCGGCATACTAAATTTACAACTCTCCCCTAGGTGTCTGTACTTGATGCATTCACTCTGGGGCTGAAAGACCGCCTCCGGGCGGTTTTTCTATTTATACCCATAGAAAATAATATATAACACCAGGTATTATACTTTGATACGATAACAACACATGCAGATATTCAAGAACAGATGGTTTGTACGGTTCGCCAGACGTGAAAAGATCAGCGATGACATATTGTTCAAGGTCATTGAAGATGCAGAACGTGGCATTATTGACGCCGATCTTGGCGGGCATGTCATCAAACAGCGGATTGCCCGCCCCGGACAGGGGAAATCTGGCGGCTACCGGACTATTGTGATTTTCAAACAAGGTGGCAGAGCCTTTTTTGTCTATGGTTTCGCCAAAAATGAGCGGGGCAATATCGACAAGGACGAACTGGTGGCCTTCAAAAAAGCCGCTGAACATCTGCTGGAACTGGACGCAGAACAGCTTGCAAACCTGTTGGAAAACGGTGCATTAACCGAGGTAATACCATGAAAGATGAGCAACACTACAAATCCGATGCCTTTGCCGCCATTCATGAAACCATGGATGCGCTGTATCAGGTCGGCGCAATCAACAAGCAAACCATGCGCGAATTTGACGCAGCCTGCCTGACGCCTGTGGAGGAAATTCCACCGCAAACCATCCGCGCATTGCGGGAACGCGAACATGTTTCCCAGCCTGTCTTTGCCGCCTACCTCAACGTATCCCGCAATCTGGTATCAGACTGGGAACGTGGTGTGAAAAAGCCCAGCGGGCCTGCCTTGCGCCTGCTGGGAATCGTGCAGAAACATGGGCTGGCTGTGCTTGGCTAAAATAATGCTATTGACTTCCGTTCTCTTTCCTCTACACTTTTAGCCCATTATCAACCTCATTTGACGGAGACACACAACATGCTCAACCAACCAAGACGGAACAAACAAATAATCTAGTGTCTCCCGCACTGTGCCGGGGGACTGATGTCAGTCATCCGGTGTAGCGCGCGGCGTTTCGTATGCAGCATGTCGAAAACCCCGGATGGCCTGAAAACCAATCGGGGTTTTTTTATGCCTATCAGTTTTATGCTCAACAAGGGCAAGGTTCCGGTGAAAATTTTTACCGCCGACGTGGACAGCGCTTCCCTCACGCAACTGGCGAACCTGTCGCAACTGCCCTTCATTCACAGCCACATTGCCGCCATGCCCGACGTACATGCGGGCATCGGCGCGACCGTCGGCTCGGTGATTCCCACCCGTGGAGCCATCATCCCGGCTGCGGTCGGGGTGGATATTGGTTGCGGGATGAATGCCGTGCGCCTGTCGCTCACAGCCCGCGACTTGCCGGACAACCTGTACGCGATCCGCAGCGCCATCGAACAGCGCGTGCCGGTTGGTTTCGACCAGCATGACAAACCATCCACGCAGGGCGCGACCCTGAAAAACATGGAAACGCATCTGGACGCAATCACCGACAAGCACCCTGGCCTGATCAAAATGGTGAAAAACTTCCACCGTACCTGGGGCAAACAGCTCGGTACGCTGGGCAGCGGCAACCATTTCATCGAGCTGTGCATCGACGAAAGTGATGACGTGTGGGTGATGCTGCACTCCGGCAGCCGGGGTATCGGCAACGCCATCGGGCGCTATTTCATCGAAAAGGCCAAAAAGGATGTCGGGCGCGAACTCGGCCAGTTGCCGGACAAGGATTTGGCCTACTTCACCGAAGGCACGCAGCATTTCGACGACTATGTGCAAGCGGTCGGCTGGGCGCAGGATTACGCCATGACCAACCGCCGCGAAATGATGCGGCTGGTGCTGGATGCGCTGCAAACCTGCAAGTATCTGCCGACCTTCACCACCACGCGCGAAGCGATCAACTGCCACCACAACTACGTGCAGCAGGAAACGCATTTCGGCGCGGAAGTGTACGTCACCCGCAAGGGCGCGATCAGTGCGCAGCAAGGTCAGCTCGGCATCATTCCCGGCAGCATGGGCGCGAAATCCTACATCGTGCGCGGCTTAGGCAATGCGCAATCGTTCTGTTCCTGCTCGCATGGCGCAGGACGGCGCATGAGCCGCACCGAAGCCAAACGGCGTTTCAACACCCGCGACCTGGAAGCCCAGACCAGCGGGGTAGAATGCCGCAAGGACAAGGGCGTGGTGGATGAAATTCCCGGCGCATACAAGGACATCGACGTGGTGATGCAGAACCAGAGCGATCTGGTCGAGGTCGTACATACGTTGAAACAGGTTGTTTGTGTGAAAGGGTGAATGAGCCATGGAAAAAGCACAAGTCGAGTTGATTAAGGCGTGCCTCGGCGGCAAGCGCAAGGTGTTCCGCTACGCAGCGGACAGCTACGCCATCCAGTTGCTCAAGGACTACATCGGGGACGGCATGGGAATAGGGGCATTGCGCCGTTCCCCCTATGGCAAGCTGCTGAACAAGCCGATCGTGATGGAAGCCCTCGCGCTGGCAGGCAGCAGCCAACTGGAGGTCTGGAATCTGGAAGCGGTGCTGGCGAAATACCGTGAGCACACGCCGCTCAATTTCATCCTCACGCTGGATGAATGGGGCACGGATGACAAGGACGAACGCCACTGGAAACAGACTGTGCGCACCGGTTACGAGCTGGTGCTGCAACTGAATTTCGCCAGCGATCACCAGCAGCATTTCAAGGAACTGATCAAGGCGGAAGGCGCAGCACCGTTTTCCTACCACGGCCATCCGGTACGGCTGGATGGTGATCTGGAAACGCTGGCATGGGCGCGGATCGACCTCGATTTCGCCACCAATCAGGCACTGGTGGAGGAAATCCAGTCCGACTGGGTGAAACATGTGGCGGAACTGGGGCAGGATGACCTATACGGTTGCACCAACATGCAGCAGTACCGCGAAGTGCTCAAGCCTTACGCGAAAGTGTGGGATGAAGCCATCCTGACCGCTGCGCTGTGCTTCATCCGCCGCGAACTGGGCATCCGCGAGGTGTTCTACCACAGCTACGACACCGGCAACCGGCTCAAGGGGATCGAGCGTTACTACCAATATGGCAAGCCACCGCGTTACCTATACACCGAGCTGCCGAAAAAATTTTGCTTCGTCAAAACCAGCGAAGCGCCGGACTTTCTCAAACAAGTCCGTTACGTGCACTACCTGCAACGGCACGGTAGGGCGCAATGGTTCAAACTGCCAACACAGGAGACTCCACATGGCAAAAAAGCAGCGGCCCGACCGCAAACGTAACCCGGTCGCCCATCACCTCTTTATCAACCGGGGTGGTGTGCATGAGAAAAGCAACTCTGCCAAACGGCAGGGAGACAAGCGCCAGTTAAGGAAACTGGTGGATAAAGCAGGGGCCGGAGATTCCGGCCCCTGCCTTTATACGCCGTTACAGGAAGGTAAACGGTGCAGACGTAGCAACCACACTGCCATTCAAATAAAAGTGAGCCTCATACTGCTGGCCTGCCACCGGCTCAGAAACTGTCACCCCGATTTTGCCTGAAACAGCCCCATTGGTTTCCCCACCGTATAGCCAGGCAGTTTGCCCTGCCAGTGAAACCCCCACAAAGTTATGGGCGGGCATGTCACTCCAGGTCAGGTGCACACGGTTGCCGTATAGCGCAGTAATGATCTGGCCAGAACCGCCACCTCCACCACCATTATCGGTTACCATCACCTCGGCAACCCCGGAGTACGCCGATGCCGCACTGGCATTGTAAGCCTGCACCCGGTAACGGTAAGTGCCCGCGCTGAGGCCGGTTTCCGCGAAAGAAGCCACATCTGCCGCCGTTGAACCAACTTCTACAAAGTCACTGCAAGCAGTGCCCAGGCAGCGCTCAACCCTGAAACCGGTTTCATTATTACTGGCGTCACCCCAGTTCAGGTTGACCGTACCATCAGACGGGCTGCTCGCCACCAGACTGGTGGGAGCAGCCACAGTCGGGACACCATCAAAACTAAACGGTGCGGATGTGGAGACCACACTGCCATTCAAATAGAAGTGCGCCACGTATTGCTGGCCTGCCACCGGCTCGGAAACTGTCACCCCGATTTTGCCTGCAACAGCCCCGTTGGTATCACCACCGTATAACCAGGCAGTCTGCCCCGCAAATGACACCCCCACAAAATCATGGGTGGGCATGTCGCTCCAGGTCAGGTGTACACGGTTGCCGTATAGCGCGGTAATGATTTGCCCGGAACTGCCGCCACCGCCACCTTGGTTACCAACCTGGTAGGCTTCTGCAAAAGTGTAAAATTGCAGGCCAAGTTGTTTTGCCTTGTCAATAACAGCGTTCAGCTTGGCGGCATACATGCCGTAGTTATGGCCTTCACCACCATCCGGCAGGATACGGTGGGCATAGAGGGTAATGATTTCACCGTTGTTTTTTGCCCGCGTCAGGGCAGCCTCAATTTCCGGCAATTCATTCTGGTAAAGGGTATCCATGCCATCACCCGACAGGAAGCCATAATTTTTGTCGCTATCGTGGTAAATGTCGTCCATTTGCGCCAGTTGGTTGTTCTCATCCGCAAAGGTACTGCGCAAATAGGGCAGGTAAGGTCTGATTGCTGCGTCATAGTTTGCATCGCGCTCACCGGAGGGATAAGCAAAACTGACAGGGGAAAACCCGGATACATTCATGTTGGCGATGGCGGGGATAACCTGCTCAGCCACATACAGGTCGGCTTTATTGGGGTCAAAGTTATAGTCCAGGTTACCCACCCCCGCGTGATCATAACTATGGCAACCAATTTCATGTCCGGCGGCCTCCAGACTTCTCAGCTTTTCAATTTGCGCCGCAGACAAGGTGTGCCAATGGCTTACAAAAAACGTTGCGCGTACATCCGTGCGCCCCGCAAAGAATGTGTGCCACTGGTCGACGAAAGCGTCATCAAAACTCAGCACCACACCGGGTTGGTTGGTTGCCGCCTGCATACTGCCAGGCCACAACAATAACAGCCCAAGAATACAGGCTAACCGATAAATAAAACTTCTCATAAACAAGCATTACTCCCTTTCCCATGAATATAAAAAGCCCGTATGAATCCGAGTATAGTGCAACAATCACAGATAGTTGTCGGCTTGTCGTAAAAGCCTGGTAATAACCCGCAACCATACCAATACTTGAAAAATAACCAGCTTCATACTTTGTTATTAATGTCTTATAAACTAAATATTGCCTTTTTTCCCATAATCAGCCTGTTAGCACTGACTTACGGTATTAACCCGGCGCTAGGAGCAGGATACCGCGCAACAAGCATGCCTGCCCCGGCCTTCGCTGATTTCAGGGTTGACCCCGATACAGGCTTCAAGGTATGGCGGCTGGGTGGAAATGGTGAAGAAATGGGGCGGAAGCTGCCCCACCCGGATGGCAATGGTTCCATTACCCTGTTACATGCCCAACACTTTTACAGCCGCACCCCACCTTCCAACCGTAATGAAACCCATGTGCTGAGTGCTGGCGGGCAGGGCAAGCCCTATGCGGCCTTGTGGCGTCTGGAGGACAAACAACTGGTGGCATGGGTTCCCGCCGCCACGCCGGAAACACATATCCAGCAACGCCAGCTATTGTGGGACAAGCAGGCTGACAATGTTTACTGGTTTACCCAGGGCAACAGCCTGATCCGGGCCACCATTGACTTCACCACCCACAAGACCCGCACCGAAGTCTGGGATACTTTCCCTGATTTCGATTACGTGACGTTCGGTTTCGGTGAAGGCAATTTTTCCGATGACGGAAAGCGACTGGTGCTGGCTGGCTCTGCACAGGACACCAAGGGGATTTATATCCAGCCCTATGAAGTGTCCCGCAAACATGCCCTGCCACGCCGCAAGGTGGCGGAGCATGAGGAAGCTTTCGACTGGGCCAGCACAGACCCCAGCGGCAAATACATCGTACTGGCCCAGTACCGGCCTGCTGAAAAAACCCTGGTGATACCCTTTGAACAGGCCGCCACGGCAACCCCGCGCCTGATCCTTGATGATGTAAAGCACAGTGATTTCGTGCTCGACCCCGGCGGTGAACCATGGCTGGTCTACGGCAACTGGCGGGGCTTGTCCGCCATCCGGCTGGCAGACGCCAAATCGCGTTCCGTCCTCCCCCGCAAGGCCGATCCGGATCAGGAGCCACGCGCAGAGGACAATGCCTCCGGGCATGTTGCCCGCATCCCCGCTATGCCGGGGTGGGCGCTACTGTCACGCTCGCGGGATGGCAGCCTGTTGCAGGTTGATATTAGCGGTCAGGGGGAAACACGCTACATCGGCAATTCCCGGCATGGGCGTGACCCCAAAGAGGCCACCAACAAACAGGCCGCACAGCGCTGGGGTGTGACCCACGAAGGTGAAGTCACCATGTACAAGCGGGAAGCACGCGCCGCCAGCTCCGCCTCCGGGCGTTATGCCTTTTTTGTTTCGGATTACCATGTGTATGCAACCCCTGAGGGGGGCTATGACCCGGAGCCGGAACCCAGTCGTGCCTACCTCAACCTGATTGAAATAACTCCAAGGAAATAAACATGCGCACCCTCATTCTGGGACTGTTTGCCCTGCATTTCATTTTTCTTGCCTACCTGAACAATGTCTATCTGGCAGGTTTACCTGTGCGTTCTTTCCTGATCCTGCTGCTGGGCGGCCTGATTTTCCTGCAAGACCACACCGTTCTGGCGCGCCTGAATCCAGTCAATCTGGTTTATGCTCTGCTGGCAATCATCGGGCTGATCATTTCGATCCTGAATGATGTCCCGCTGGCGGATATTTTCAACGGTGTATTGAAACTGTTGCAATCATATCTGCTGATATTGGCGGCCTATTTCATTATGGAGCAATACGGCTTCCGCACCCTGGCTATTGTATTCATTGGTATTGCGCTGCCCTCAGCCCTGATCGGCATCCTGCAAGGCATCAATGTAGAAGCCGCCTGGCAATGGCACAGAAACCTGATGGACATCCAGAACAAGGAACTCAGTGATGAAATCCTTGCCCAGATTACTGAAGTGCTGATGCGTCCGCCAGGGCTGGCCTTGTATGCCATCCCGCAAACCTACATGCTGTTGGCTGCCATAATCCTCACCCTGTATGCTGTACTGCGCCGCCCGCATGACCAGCCAATCCAGTTACTGGGGGCGGGTGTGCTGCTGATCCTGGCGGGTGGCATTTTTGCCTCGGAAACCCGCTCTGCCATGGGTGCGGCTTTAGTCATGCCTGCCATCATCTACCTGCGGCTGTTCCCGACCAAGGTAATCCCTCTTGGCATCCTGCTGTTAATCGCCGGAACCATTGCCTTCCTGTCGTTTGGTGGTCACGAGGCGGATGTGGATTCCCGTCTGGTCAGCCTGGATGATGCTTCTGCTATTGGGCGTTCCACCCTGTACAAGTACGGTACAGAATTATTCCTGCAACAACCGTTCGGCTATGGTTTCAATTTTGATACGGTGGAATATGCCACGGAATATTTTGTCAACGAGCACAACCTGTTCCGCTACGAACCGTATGAAAAGGCCCAGTACATTGTGCCGGTACACAATTCCATCCTTAATCTGATTCACACCTACGGCTTCGCTGGTTTGCTGTTGCTCGGCTATTACGTTTTCAGGCTAGTTGGCGGGAGTTGGTATCGGGCAGTCTTCATTATTGGCGCATTCCTGAATTCGCTGTTCCATAATGCCGGGATCCTCAGCAATGACCTGTTCATGGATATTGTGCTGGCGGTCATGCTGTTCGAAACCAACCGGCAACAGACAATGACCCCCATATCTCAGGGAGCCATGCAAACAGCTTGAAAAGGAATCGGGGGCTGGATCAAACAGCCCCTGGATTTGATCAGGCCGGGCTGCTGATCATGTCACGCCCATCGGAGTAGTTGGAACTGTATTTGTCGGCCTTGGGGGCCATGCTTTGCACAATGCCGAGGATTTTGCCGTGGCTCTTTTCCAGGACTTCGATAGCCATCTTTACGTCATGCCGGGTTGAACGATCACTTGCTACCATCAGGATGGTGCCATCGGCGCGGTTGGACAGCACCAGGGAATCAGCCATGCCCAGTACAGGCGGAGCGTCAATAATGATGTGGTCGAAAGTTTTTCTGGAGCGGTTCAGCAGATTCTGCATTTTGGTGCTGGAAAGCATTTCCACAGGATCAGGCACTGCCGGGCCTGCACAAATCGCAAACAGGGCACGGGTGTTCCTGATCTTGTGCAACAGGTTGCCTTCCTCCTCTGTTGCCAGATAATGGGTTAGCCCGTAATCGTTGGCAAGATTGAGGCGCTTGTGCACGGTTGGTTTGCGCAGGTCGGCGTCAATCAGCAATACCTTTTTGCCGGAAGCTGCCAGCATGGTGGCCAGACTGATGGCTGTCGTGCTTTTGCCTTCGCCGGGCAAGGGGCTGGTGACATGCAGCACTTGCGGCAGCTTGCCACTATTGCCCAGCGTCAGCGAAATTTTCAGGTAACGCAATGCATCCAGCCAGCCTGACATCGCCCGTTGCCCGAACATGTCTGTCAGGTCGTTGCGGGTCAGCAATTTGCTGTAAGGCAGGGCGGTCAACACCTGGTATTTGCCACCACTGACATTTTCCAGATCTTCCAGTGAACGCACGGTCGGCTTCATGATTTCCCGCATCAGCACGAACAGCATCCCCAGGAACACCCCGGACATCGCACCCAGAATCAGGTACTTCAGGTAAACCGGGCCATCCTTCCGGTTGGGGATGACGGCTTTGTCCACCACCATGACATTGTTGGTCTGGACGGTTTCAACCACGCTGATTTCCTTCAGGCGCTGTAGCAGACCTTCATACAGGCTGCGGGAAGTATCCACGTCACGCTTGAGGTTGGAATAGCCGATACTGCTGTCACGGAAGGCCAGCAATTCCTTTTCCAGCCGCGTGATTTCACCCGCCAGTTTGCGTTCCTCATCGACCGCTGCGTGATAGGATGCACGCATGTTGTTGGTTGTATTGCTGCGGATATCACGGCTTTCTTCGGCAATCTGGCGTTTGCGGGTGTCGATCTGTTGTTGCAGCGACAGCATGGAAGGGTAGTTGGGCTTGAACAGTTCCAGATTGGACAAATAGGTGGTTTCCAGCTTGGCCAGCTCTTTCTTGTGCTCCTGGATGACCGGGTCGTCTTCCACATTCAGGGCACCTGACAAGCTGCTTTTGCTGTTGAACTGGGTCTGGGTGCGGATGCGCGCGCCCTTGGCTTCATAATATGCTTTACTGAGCTCGGCCAGGTTTTTGGCAATGAGAGGCTCGTCTGAATTGGTATCGACAATATTGTTTTCACGTGCATATTCGACCAGCGCAACCTCGCTCGCTTCCAGTTTGCTGCGTGCATCATCCAGCTGGCCGTTCAGGAACTGCTTGGCCCGTTCGGCATCCTCACGGCGGCCACGGTATTGTTCCCCGATGAAAGCCTCCGTCATGCTTTGCACGACATCACGCGCCATCACCGGGTCATGGGCGGTAAAATTGATGTCGATGATCCGTGAGTTTTTGACGGGCTTGATTGTCAGCTTGGTGAGGAAAATCTCTTCCGCAGTTACTTCAGGCCTAATACCGGTTTCTGCATTGTCGGATGGCAACAGGCTGCGCAGGGATTTCACCACATTTTTGACAGGATCCACCACCCAGTAAACCGGTGCCTTGAATTTGCGGTCATCCAGCAAGGTCTGACGGATGCCGAGCTTGTTGATGACGTTTTCCGCCAGATCGCGGCTGCGCAGCATTTTGTACTGGGTGTTGTAAAATACGGTATCGTCGACGTAGGAAGGCTGCCTTGCCGTGTCAACGTCGTATTCCAGTACCTTGGGCGAAGTCGTCTCAATCTTGATGCTGCTCTTGGCCGTGTAGGACGGGTTGGTCAGCAAGGCCAGCCCCAGCATCAGCAGGGAAAACAGCATGCTCAACAGCAGGATGGAACCGGCATGGTGCCGTAGCGCCAGCCAGTATTGCTGGAAAGGAATCTGCCGCGCCTCCGGCTGTGGGTAATACCCGCCGCCTCCCGGTTGCCGGGTAATTACCACTGGAGCCATGGCCTTGTCCGCAACAGGGCACAGCTTACCTGTCGGGGAATTTGCGGATGCTTCATTCTGGTTGTACATGCTCACTATGACACCTTCTCCCTCATCAGGTAGTACGCCTTTTGGTTGTAGCTCAGCCAGCCGGGTCAGTTCTGGCTGCATGGCCGGGGAGTACCCCGCCTTCCGGTAAAAATCGGTGAATTTTTCTGTTACCAGCGCCCATGTGTAATGGCCCATCACATGCTGCTGCAACAACTTGCCTGCCTGCCTGATCCATGCGGGGTTGTCCATTGCCTTTTTCAGGCTCTGCCCCAGTGCGCCGTAATTGCCAACCGGATACAGGATTCCCTTGCCTGCCATCGCCTCGGCATTAGCCTCAATGTCGCTGGCAATGCAGCAACGTCCCATGCTCATTGCTTCCAGCAGGGTGATCGGCAGCCCTTCCATTTGCGACGGCAATACATAAACAAACGCATTGCTGTACCACTCGACCAGTTCCTCGCCGTACACGGCACCGGTAAACAGAATGCGTTCATCATCCCCGGCCAGTGTGTGCAACTCGTCGCCATATGGGTCGTTGTCACGCTCATTGCCGATGATGACCAGGCTCAGCCTGGGGTTTTCCAGCTTCTGGTAAGCCATGATCAGGTCATGCACCCGTTTTTCGCGCGAAAGCCGCCCCACATAGAGTATGTAACCTTCAGCCTTGACCCCGTAACGGCCAATACTGCCAAATGGTACAGGCAAGCGCGGCGTAATACCGGTTGGAATATACGTAACATTCCGCTGGTACTTCTGCTGATAGTAATTCTGAAGCGCGCGTGAGACCGCTGTCGAGTCGTTGACAAACCAGAAGGTCAATTTTTCGGACAAGTGAAAAAATGTCCGGGCCAGAAAATTCCATGAGTTTCTTTCCCATTCATGGCCGTGACTTTGAAATACCGTATAACGGCCAGCCAGTCGTGGTGCAAATGCAAACAGGCTGGGGCCGATTGCATGGAAGTGGACAATATCAATTCCTTTGACAAAAAACTGATGAATACTGGCTGCAATTACCAGCACCATTTTCTCAAAATATTTATGCTTTATGGTTGGCAGGGGGATAATCTGCATCCCCTGGTGGTAAAAGCGTCGTGGGCACTGCGGATTTTTTGCCATGTATACAATTACTTCGTGACCTTCTGCAATCAGCCGTTTGCCCAACTCCAGTGTGTAAGTCTCGACCCCACCAATTCGATCAATTCCCTTTATGGCTATAAATGCTATTTTCACGCTATTTCCACTTATATAATTCTGGTAGGTTATGACAATAGGCAATATTGCGAGGGTCTATGCATATGCCCGGATAAGTGGGTGGATCGAAAGGATAATCCGTATAAGGTCACCTTTTTCTGGCGCAAATCATGATAGACAGGTAATCCATTTGGTTTTTTCTGTCCAAAAAAGCCTGATCCAGCCCGGCATAACTATCCACGCCACCATCTAGCTTTTTAATTGGGGTAATCATCACATCTGTCCAGCCGTGGCGTTCCAGGGCTTCTTTATATTGGTAAGGACGCATCCGGTTAGGTGCACCACTGACCCGTAGCAGGTTGTAAACTGCATTGGAATAACGGTAAATGCTGTTCGGATCCTTGTCATGCACCCAGCGGGAATGTGCTTTTAAATCCACCTCAATGACCAGCGTTGCTTCAGGCTTGCATACCACACTGAGTTGCCGGATAGTGGCATCAATGTCATCAAAATGCTCAAAAGCTGCCTGACTGACTACCATATCCATACTGGCTTCGCCAAAAGCAGCCACAATGTCAAAATCATGGCGCACCACATAATTAAGCTGTGAGGTGGAACCTTGCTGCATGGCTTGCAATTGCTGCCGTAGCCAGTCATTACTGATCAAGCCTTCCATCCGTGCCAAACGTGCAAACAATTTCTCATAAAAGCTGTCAGGTGTTGATTTCATCAGCTCATTGACATCGCAGGCATTGTATTGCGCACAGCCTTTTGCCAGTAAATACAGCCCAATCCCAAGATCAGAGCCTGGGCCAAGCTCAAGGATATTCTTGCCAAACAGGCTGTTGGTGTCTTGGGTATATTGCTGGAGGTGGGATAGCCATAGATCAACTACCTGTAGATCATAATCAATGCACCGCTCTGCCTCGGAAATATTGAAAGGTTTGGGTGTAGAGTAACCCTGTAAGTTGTTTTTGATCTTGGACAATGCCAAAAAACCTGCGCCAACTGTATAAAAGAAGGCATTTCTAAAAAGCATCATGGATTTCCTCGTTTTATTTCAGCTAATTATGGGTTAATTAGAGATCAGCGCTACTAACCGCTGCTCCCAGTCAAACGTGTAACGGCTTTTGCAGTGCCTGGTTTTTTCCCTGATAACCCGTGCGTAACCCGGCAAGCGCAGGAATTTATCCAGCCGTTCAACCAGTTCAGCCGGTTGTTGCGGGGAAAACAGCAGTTCCTGATCAGGCAGGATTTCACGGATTTCGGGAATATTGCTGGCCAGGCAGGGCATCCCGTAGCCCATCGCTTCCAGCAGGGCGTTAGGTGAGCCTTCATGCAAGGTGGGTAGCACGAACAGGTGGCAGGTTTGCAGTATGCTGGCGACATCATCCTGCCAGCCGAGGAACTTTACCCGCTCGGCAATCCCTGCCTGTTGCGCAAACTGTTGCAGTTCCCCCAGATAATCCTCGCCCGTGGTGTCACCGCCAATCAGCAGGTATTCCCAGTTGGTGGTGCGCAGCTTGCTGAGCGCTTCCAGCATGAACATCAGGTTTTTGCGCCGGTTCAATACCGAGACAGTGGCGATCCGCACGGTTTCGCTGCGCAGCTCGGGAACGGGTATGTCCAGTTCCTGCGTTACAATGTCATTGGGCAGGTTGGTGGTTTTTGCCTGACCGCCGGAACGCTGGTTCATGATGTTCTTCATGGCCTCGCTGGTGGTCAGTATCCGCGCAGAATAACGCATGCCCAGTTTTTCCAGCATCCCGTGTATCAGCCCCCGCAACCAGGCGAAGCGTTTCTGCCGGGAATCATACACATCGTCACCGCGCACAAACGTCAGGGTACGCACGCCCAGCCCCCAGCCCGCCAGGATCGAAACACTGGCGTAAAAAAAGGAAAACATGAAGTGATGGCGCACTTGCTCTTCCCTGGTGATGCGGCGTATTTCCCGTACTGCCCGCAAGTAGAATTCCGGCCAGTAAAGCGGGGAAGATGGTTTGGTGTGCATCGGCAGCAGCACGGGCTGGATATTATTACCTTCTACCGGCAGTTTTTCTGCCGCCACATAAATCACGCGGTAGCCAGCAGCGTCCAGACCCTGGTAGGCCCGGTAAAGGCGCTTGGTAAAGCCGCCCGGCTTGTGTTTGTAATAGGCGGAAAGAATGGTAACAGGGCGCATCAGGGAGTTTTCCTGCAAGGACAGACACCCCAAGTTACCACGGTCAGTTGTTCAAACCGGAGACCTGTTGCGAACAAAGGTAGCAGTAGCAGGAAGACTGGCGCGTACAGATGTGCTACGCGCCCGGCTGTTTACTTTTTCCAGCAAAGCATGTGCTGGTAACGCGCCAGTGAGCGCCACGGCTCAATCCGGGAATAATGCCGTTCCAGTGGCAGGATGGTGTCCATGTCCGCCTTCTTGCGTACATCATGGTGCATATAGTCGTAGAAGCAACGGATGCCGGACCAGGTTTCCAGCACCATATCCATGTCCTGTAGCCAGCCTTTCACTTCTTCGGGTTTCAGCGGGGAAATGGGTGCCAGCCCCTGCCTGCCATGATTGGCGACGGTTCCCTGGCGCAAAATCTCGAAGTCGCCTGCAATCAGGCGGCGCATCACGGTGGAATGCTCGCTGAAAAACATCAGGGAAAGCCAGCCGCCCGGTTTCAGGCAATGCAGCAGTTGCTCCAGCACTGCGCGCGGTTCCGCCAGCCATTCCAGTACGGCGTGGAAAGTAATCAGGTCAAACGGCCCGCAACCCTTGTCCGCCATTTCCTGTACGCTGGATTGCACCAGATGGATGGAATCCTCCAGCCCGGCACGCTGGATGTCGCTTTCCGCACGTTGCAGCATTTCGACGGAAGGTTCCGCCAGCACTACCTGATGACCTTGTTGCGCCATCCAGATGGACATGTGGCCAAGGCCGCCACCTGCATCCAGAATCTGGAGCGGTTGAGTACCTGCCTCGGGTTGAATGATCAGTGGCGCAAGGTCATCCTGCAAAATGGACAGCCGGATGGCTCCGCGTGGGTCATCATAAATTTTGCTTTGGAAACGGTTGGCAAGCCCGTCAAACACTCGATCCTGTTTTACCAATTGCATGTGAATCCCCTTCAATAAGTCCTTGTATCGTGCCTTAAAATAATTGTATAGACAAATCAAAATGATAAGGGGTAATACTAGCGTCACCTATCGATTTATCGAGGTCATCAAAACGATAAAATGACGAATATCCCTTGCTTGTCAGCGCGCGTCAGCCTTTGCTTGCAGAAATGCTGAATGCAGCTGGCGCATGAAGTATACTCAGCCCTTTCCAAAAGTACACAAAACAAGCAATGGCGAACTACGACCTTTCCACTTTTCAGGGGCTGATTCAGGCGCTCCAGGACTATTGGGCGCAGCAAGGCTGCGTCATCATGCAACCGTATGATATGGAAATGGGTGCGGGTACCTTCCACCCGGCGACTTTCCTGCGCGCGATCGGCCCGGAGCCTTGGCGTGCCGCCTACGTGCAGCCATCGCGCCGCCCCACTGACGGGCGTTATGGCGAAAACCCCAACCGCCTGCAACACTATTACCAGTTCCAGGTATTGCTGAAACCGTCACCAGACAATATTCAGGAACTGTACCTCGGCTCACTGAAAATGCTCGGTTTCGACCCATTGGTGCATGACATCCGCTTTGTGGAAGACAACTGGGAATCGCCAACGCTGGGTGCATGGGGTCTGGGTTGGGAAGTGTGGCTGAACGGTATGGAAGTCACCCAGTTTACTTACTTCCAGCAGGTCGGCGGGCTGGATTGCAGACCCGTCAGCGGTGAAATCACCTACGGTCTGGAACGCCTCGCCATGTACATGCAGAACGTGCAAAGCGTCTACGATCTGGTCTGGACCAAAGGCCCGCAAGGCGTCGTCACCTATGGCGATGTCTATCACCAGAACGAAGTCGAACAGTCCACCTACAACTTCGAGCACGCCAGCGTAGCCGACCTGTTCCACAGCTTCGATGTATGCGAACGTGAAAGCCAACGCCTGATCGAAGCCGGTCTGCCGCTGCCCGCCTACGAACAGATGCTGAAAGCCTCGCACACCTTCAACCTGCTGGATGCGCGCAAGGCCATTTCCGTCACCGAACGCCAGCGCTTCATCCTGCGCGTGCGCACGCTGTCGCGCGCCATTGCCGAAGCCTATTACAACGTCCGTGAAGCCCTCGGCTTCCCGATGCTGCAACAAGAAGACAAGGTGGCCTGATCATGATCGACTTACTGGTAGAAATTGGCACCGAAGAACTGCCACCCAAAGCCCTGAAAAAACTCTCCGACGCTTTCACCGACGGCATTGTCGCTGGCCTGCAAGACGCCGGTCTGCAAGCCGCTGAAGTATCCCCCTACGCCGCGCCGCGCCGTCTGGCCGTGTGGCTGAAAGGCGTACCGGTACAGCAGGAAGACCAGGTCATCGAACGCAAAGGCCCCGCAGTGGCTGCGGCCTACGACAAGGACGGCAACCCCAGCAAGGCAGCGCAAGGTTTCGCCCGTTCCTGCGGCGTGGAATTTTCCGCCCTGCAACAGGTGGAAACCGACAAGGGCGCATGGCTGGTATTTCGCCAACAACAGCAGGGCCAGCAGACGGCTGATCTGTTCCCCGCCATTGTGGAAAAATCCCTCGCTGGCCTGCCAATCCCCAAGCGGATGCGCTGGGGTAGCGGCACGGCGGAATTCGTGCGCCCGGTGCACTGGATTGTGATGCTGGCCGACGACTCTTTCGTTGATGCGCGCGTGATTGATGCCGAAATCCTTTCGATCCGCACAGGCCGCCACAGCTACGGCCACCGTTTCCACGCACCGGCTCCGCTGGAAATCGCCAAGCCATCCACCTACGCCGAGCAATTGGGCGAAGCCTACGTCATTGCCCGCTTTGCAGCCCGCCGCGAGATGATCCGCAGCAAAGTCGAAGCGCTGGCTGCCGAACTCGGTGGCAAGGCCATCATGCCGGAAGAGCTGCTGGATGAAGTCACCGCACTGGTTGAATGGCCAGTACCGGTCGCGGGCCGTTTCGAGGAACGCTTCCTTGATGTGCCGCAGGAAGCGCTGATTTCCACCATGCAGGACAACCAGAAATATTTCGCGCTGGTCGATGCCGACGGCAAGCTGATGCCGAACTTCATCACCATCGCCAATATCGAAAGCAGCGATGTCAGCCAGATTTCTTCCGGCAATGAGCGCGTGATCCGCCCGCGTTTCAGTGATGCCGAATTCTTCTGGACGCAGGACAAGAAGACCCCGCTGGAAAGCCGCCGCGAACAGCTGAAGAACATGGTGTTCCAGCAAAAATTGGGCACGCTGTACGACAAATCCGGTCGGGTGGCGCAACTGGCCGCTTACATTGCCAACCAGCTTGGTGCAGATGAAACGCTGGCAACACGCGCCGCCGAACTCGGCAAGTGCGATCTCGTCACTAGCATGGTGTTCGAATTCACCGAACTGCAAGGCACCATGGGGCGTTACTACGCGCAGCACGACGGTGAGGCAGCCGAAGTTGCCACCGCGATGGAAGAGCAGTACATGCCGCGCTTTGCCGGTGATGAACTGCCAGCCACCGCTACCGGGCGCATCCTCGCACTGGCGGAACGGCTCGACACGCTGGCAGGCATTTTCGGCATCGGGCAGAAACCGACCGGGGCGAAAGACCCGTTCGCCCTGCGCCGCGCCGCGCTCGGTGTGCTGCGCATCCTGATCGAACTGCAACTGCCGCTGGATCTGGCCGACCTGCTCGACAAGGCCGCCGACGGCCTGACAGCACAACTGGGCAAGAAACCGGATACACAGGAAGCGCTGGATTACATCCTCGACCGCCTGAAAGCCTACTATCAGGAACAGGGTATCGGCGCGGAACTGGTGGAAGCAGTCGCCTCGCTCAAGCCCAGCCAGCCGCTGGATTTCGACCGCCGGGTGAAAGCCGTCGCAGCCTTCCGCCAGTTGACCGCTGCGGAAAGTCTGGCTGCTGCCAACAAGCGTATCAGCAATATCCTGAAGAAAATCGACAAGCTGCCAGACACCGTCAACGCCGACCTGTTCCAGGTAGAGGCAGAAAAAGCGCTGGCCGAAGCCGTGCAGGTACAGCAAAGCAAAGTAACGCCGCTGTTTGTCGCTGGTGAATACGAAGCAGCTTTGCTGTCACTGACCGAACTGCGAGAACCGGTGGACAAGTTCTTCGATGATGTCATGGTCATGGCCGACGACGAGGCGTTGAAAAACAACCGCCTCGCCCTCCTGAACCAGATGCGCGGATTATTCCTGCGGGTGGCGGATTTGTCGGTGCTGTAATTTCCTGTCTTCTTGTCTGAACCAGGATTGGCTTGATTAAAGAATGGACAGGATTAAGGGGAAAACCCTTCCTGCCCATCCCTTCATCCTGAAAATCCCGGTTCAGACTATTTGACCACTTCCGCCAGCATGGATGCTTCTTCTGTGGCAACCCCGCCCATGACTTTGGCGATATTGCCGCCGAACATCTTGCTCATCAACCCCATGTTCATGCCGGAAATCATCACCTTGCCATTCTGGGTTTCATACACGCCCATGCGGCAGGGCATGACGGCAGTCACAAACTTGTCGCTGTCATTTTTCAGGATGTTGTAAGCATATTCCGGCTGGCACAATGACAAGATCGACAACTTGCTCATGTCGGCATAGCCTTCTTTTTTCAGGCTGGCCTGCATGTCATATACCTTGGGGATCAGCCATTGCTTGCCTTGGGCAGCGCTTTGCAGGGTTGTAACCGTCTCCTCAAACCCCAAGCGGCTTTCATGGGTGTTAATCATCAGTTTCGGTATCATGACCCATGTGGCAGCACTTGTGAACACAACACCAGCTACTAATCCTATGGCTAATGCAGTAGAAGTTTTCATCGCTTTTCTCCTTTTGCATGTCAGTCATTTAACCTTCCATTTCAGGCTAACGCTGCCAGTGAGGAATAAAATTGTCAAAAATCAAATGCAAGCAGCAAACCAAGCAATCCTTGATCTAGATTAGTGTTTTCTAATATTAGGTGGAAATGCAGGGTTTTGTGCATCTGCAACAAGGTTCAGCGGAACTCTGCCGTCGGGGTGCGTAGTGCGTCCAGACGGTAGGGTGTCGGGTCAACGCAAGGCTCATTGCCCAGAATCCGGTCTACCAGCAACTGCACCGACGCCAGCCCCAGCACCACGCCATTGCGGTAATGCCCGGCATTCACATACAGCCCGGCGATTTCCGGATGTTCGTCGATATAGGGTACGCCATCCGGCGAACCGGGCCGCAGTCCGCACCAGTGGTTGGTGATGGGCAAGTCACGCAGCGCAGGCATGATGCCGTAGGCTGCTTCACGCAAATCTTCCAGTGCCTCATCGGTGGTGTGCTTGTCGAAACCGCGCATTTCCAGCGTGGAACCGCACAGGATGCGCCCATCCTGACGTGGAATCAGGTAACGCCCGTTGGCAAGCACGATGTGTTTCAACAGCCCGCGCGGCCCCCGGAACAGGATCATCTGCCCCAGCACCGGGCGCACATCCACATTCATGGCCTGCATTTCCGGGAACAAGCCAGTCCATGCCCCGGTGGAAATCACCACCTTGTCAGCGCAGAAGACCTGATCACCCATACGCACACCAATAATGTGCCCGTTATCGGTTTCCAGCCCGGAAATGGGGAAATGTTCCGCCAGCGTCACCGGGCGCAAACGCAGGCTGGTGCGTAAGGAGTGGGCGATACGCGGGTTACGCACCTGCCCCAGTTCCGGCAGGAACAGGCCGTTACCGAAACCTTCCGCCAGTTGCGGCTCACAATCATGCATGGCTTGTACGGAACTCAGGTGTTGCAGGTCGTAGCCCCATTCCTGCGCCCAGGTTTGCGCTGCGGCACGTTCATCGTCTTCGGCAAACAGCAGGCCGGAACGTATCCATTGCGGGTCGATGCCGGTTTCTTCCAGCAATTGTTGGCACAGTTGGGGATAACGTTGCTGGCTGTAGCGGGCAAGCCGGGATACGGATGCAGGGTAGCGCCATGGGTAGAGCGGGGAAACGATACCGCCACCCGCCCAGGTGGATTCACTGCCAAGCTCGCCCTTGTCGATCAGCATTACATTCAGCCCGGCATCGTGCAGGAACCGGGTTGTCAGCATGCCGAGCAGGCCACCGCCAACAATGATCACATCTTTTCTCGCGTCTTTCATGGGTCTTCTTTGGACAACAGGGGGTTTAAAGTATACGGAGAGGCGGCAAGAGCATCCAGCCGCCGCATGGGTTATACTGCCAGAAAATCATAAATCCGGGATATTTATCCAGTGATTCTCACCCGCCTGAAACCATTCCTGCTGCATTGGCTGGATCATTTGCGCCTGCGGCTGGCCAGCCCGGAGGCCATTTTGCTGCTTTCCCTGCTGGCGGTGCTGACCGGTTTGTTGACCGGGCTGGTTATTGTGCTGTTCCGCTTCCTGCTGGATTTCGCCCAGATGCATCTGCTGCCAGGCGGTGTGCCGGATGATTACGAGTCGCTCACTGACTTGTACCGTATTTTCCTGCCACTGGCCGCAGCCGGTTTGCTGGCGGTGCTGTTTCAGTTGGTGGCACACCGTTACCGGCAGGTGGGTATCCTGCATGTGTTTGAGTGCCTGCAATACCATCAGGGGCGTATGCCGTGGATCAATATGGTGATGCAGTTCCTGGGCGCGGGCATCGCGATACTGGGTGGACATTCGGTAGGGCGGGAAGGCCCCGGCATCCACATGGGCGCGTATGGCGGAAGTTGGGTGGCGCAGCGCTTGCAGCTTCCCAACAATAGTACGCGCACGCTGGTGGCCTGCGGTACGGCTGCCGCTATTGGTGCGTCGTTCAATACCCCGTTGGCGGGCATCATTTTCGCCATGGAAGTCATCATGCAACAGTACACGGCGCAGGGTTTCGTGCCCGTGATACTGGCCGCCGTTTCCGGCACGTATCTGGCGCAGTCGATCCTGGGCAAGGAATCCTTTTTCGTGGTGGCGCTGGATGGGGCGAATACCGGCTACGACTGGTGGCTGGCGGTCTTGCTGGGTATTGGCATCGGGATTTTGTCGGCGGCGTTCAATTTCCTGCTGATCCATTTGACCCGCTTGGGCATGCGCTACCCGTTATGGCAGCGTTTCGTGCTGGCGGGGCTGCTGATGGGGCTGATCGGCTGGTGGGTTCCAGCCAGTATGGGCATCGGTTACGACACCGTAAACGATGCGTTGAACGGTCGCTTGTTGCTGGACACACTGGTTGTGATCCTGCTGGCGAAAGTGGTGGCGTCGATTGTTTGTCTGGGGCTGGGCATTCCGGGTGGCGTGATCGGCCCGCTGATGTTTATCGGTGCAACAGCAGGTAGTGCACTGGTGACGCTGAGTTTGTATACCGACAGTGCTTTCCTGATTCCGGCGGAGCCAAAACTGTACCCGCTGATCGGTATGGGGGCGATGTTCAGCGCTACCTTGCAGGCACCGCTGGCCGGGCTGACCGCCACCATGGAAATGGCTGGTAATGCCAATATCATCCTGCCTGCGATGCTGGCGATTGTTTCCGCCAACCTGACCAGCAAGGTCATATTCCAGCATGATTCACTGTTCAGCAGCCTGTTGCAGGCAAGGGGGCTGGACCATTCCACCAGCATGGTGATGCAACGCCTGCGCATGATCGGCGCGGCCAGCATTATGAACCGCAGTTTCGCCCTGTGCGGGCACACCCTGTCGCGGGCAAGCAGCAAGGCATTGCTGAGCCATGGCCCGCAGTGGCTGCTGATTACCAGCCCGGATCGCCAGCCGCAGGAAATGGTGCGTTCGCTGGATTTGCAGGGTTTTCTTGAAACCCACCCGGATGCGGACAGCATTGTGCTGCGGGATATCCCCGGCAAACGCTTGCAAATGGTGGCGCTGTCGGTGCGCGCCAGCTTGCAGGAAGCGCTGGACGCACTCAACCGCTCAGGTGGGGAAGCGCTTTATCTGCAACGCGAAGAAGGCGGGCATATCTACGGCGTCATTACCCGTGAGAGGATTGAGAAAGCTTACCTTTGACCTGTTCAGGGGGCAGGGCAGGTGAGCAAATGGTCACGGATGCTTTCCCACAATTGGTTGGCCGGTTTTTGCCGAGCTTCCGTCAGTATGGTGACCCGGTCGACAGCCTGCCCCAGCGTTTGTATGCAACTGCGGCAATCCCCCTGCTGGCAGTGGCGGGTCAGTTTGCCGAAGGTTTCCCAGCCGCCCAGTTGGCGGAAACTGTCGCCTTCTTCCGTTGCGGCGGTAATGAAGCTGCCCCGGCGGAAATAGTACAGGCAGGGGATGCTGCGAAACGGTTCAGGATGGCGGGCTTCCGTTGCCAATGCCTTGCCCAGTATCCGCTGGGAGTGTTCCCAGCCCCGCAAGGCGCACAGCCCCACGGCCATGAGGCGGCCACAGGCGGTGTCATGCGGGTTGGCTTGCCGGGCGGTATCCATTTCCACCCGGCTCAGATCCAGATCACCCCGATGAAAGCACTCCAGGGCGAAGACGCCATGCGCCAAGGCATTGCCGGGGTTCAGTTCCAGTGCTTTCAGGGTGGCTTGACGCCATTGGTCGCCCAGCAGTTCACAACCGTTAACTTTCAGCATCAACCCGTACAGGCAGGCGATGGCGAAATGCAGGTGCGCTAGCGCATCATCATGGTATCGCATGGCACGTTCCTGGCAGGCTTGCAGGAAAGTGAGGAAACTGCGTTCAGAAACATCTTCCTGCACGAAATGGATGTGTTCCGCCAGCACCCGGTAATGGGCTGGCATGGTGTCTTGCCCATGCCAGTAACGGCTCCAGTATGCCAATACAGTGCCGCTGTTGAGGCTGAAAGCTTCCTGCACCAGGCAGGCGTACATGTTTTCCAGCAGTGCGGGGGAATGTAGGTGGGGGAGAGGAAAGCTGCCTGACCAGATCAGTTCACCAGTGACTGTGTGTAGCAAAGCCTTGTGGACAACAAAGCCATCACGTTGAGTCTGTATTTCACACTTGAGTAGAAATTCCGCACGGTGATTGTGCCATGCATATTCCAGTTCGTCTTCTGCCTGCAAGCAAGCCTGACCATGGTCTGCCAGCGCAATACGCACTTCGCGGATGCGCCCCAGTGCTACGGAAAGCCCTGATCTCAGATTATAGGCCAGATTGCGGGCGGCGTTATCCCCAAGGTTGGCAGGGTTGACGGAGCTGATAAAAATGCGTGGGCCGACAGACTGGATGCTTTTGACCTCCAGTACCGGTTGTACATATTCGGGATGCGTATCTGTTGTCTTGAAAACTGGCTCATAATTGCCAACTGGCAAGAGGATTTGCAGGCTGCTGCCAACACCTTCATCAGCGTAATATTTTTCCAGCAATTTGCGGATGCGTCCGGCTTCTACCCGCACGGCAGGGTTTTCGGTTGGGCAGTAATCGGTGGGTTTCCCCAAGGCATCGATGGCAATGCCATATTGGGTAATCTTGCTGCCCCGGCCTTCCAGCTTTTCGGTGACGACATATTGCAGAAAATTACACGCCTGCTTCCTTGCATGAAACACGCGGCTCGCCAGTAATTTGCCCAGTTCCTGGCGGACACTGTCCTTGTTAACCATTCATCCTGCTTTACCGTAAAGGTTTTATGATCGAATATTAATATATTATGTTGCGGTGATGGCCACAACAATGGATATGTAAATATTTGTAACAGAGGATGTTTTCTATTAATAGTGCTGCGAAGTTATCTTTTTTAACTCGCATGTGGTGTATAATTTAAGCAGATGTAAATACTCCCATGTTACCGGTAACGCCGTTGTCTTACTTTGCCGTCTCCCCGATATGGCGGACACTCGCGCCCCTGTCAGATTAAGGGCTATACATGAAACACACTACAACCGTTGCGGGCTACCGCACTCTGGAAGGGCGCTATGCCTTGCTGGAGTGCCTTGCCATTTCCGGTATTGGCAAAATCTACCGGGGGCGCGATCTGGAACAGGCCCAGTCGCAAGGCATGGATTCACGCATCCTGATTCACCTGTTGCCTGCGAGTCTCAACAAGCTGCCGCTGGAAACACTGTTCCAGCAAATCAGCCAAACCCACAAACAGGCTGGACATGACTGGATCATGCCGCCACGTACTTTCGGCCAGGATGAGGACAGCCGCTATATCGTCATGGATAGCCCTGTAGGGCAAGCCGTCACCAGCTTTGTCAGGCTGGCAGGTGATGGTGACAATTTGCTGTCCCGGCAACTCTGCCGACAGTTACAGCCGTTACACCAAAAGGGCTGCATCAAACGCCAGGTCGATCCGGCACTGGTTGTTGCCTCCGCCGAAAACCATTTTTATCTGCTGGCAACCGCATTTTCACCGGACATTCAGGCGCTGCAAAGCCTGTCGCAACCCCTGACCATCCGGCGTAAAACCATTCACATGCTGGTTGCCGGACTCAGCCTGGGATTCCTTAGCGCCATCAGCGCACTGGCTGCCAGCTACATTTTTGATTCCGGAAGCGGCTCTGCCCCAACTGCCTACATGGCCGAGCCGGAAGAACTGCCTCCGCCACCACCAGTCCAGCTCGCTTCACTTGCGCCGCAAATGGGCATGAGTTCGCTCGCTATGGTCAACAGTGACCGGTCTATAGGGAATGCCAGCGTAAACCTGCTGGTGGAGGGTGAGCCAGTGAAACAGGGTGCTCCAGAAGCAAAGCCAGCCATAACGCACCAGCCCAAACCGGTAGTGGTGATACAGGCAAAACCTGACGCGGCAAAAGCTGCCAAATCCCAATCACGCCAGGCCGAAGCAAAGCTTAAATCCCCCGACAAAGCAGGGCAAAAGAAAACCTCAGCCAAAATGGCCGCAAACAGGCAGATTGAAGCGCAGCGCACCAGCAGCGAGCAGGAAGTTGAACCCCCCGGTTTTGATAAGCTTGTGCAACTGGCTGAAACGGCCATGAGTGCCGGACATTACGGCAGTGGCAGCAACGGTGCGCTCTATTACACGCGCCTGGTACGCAGCCAGTCGCGCCTGCACCCGCAGGTCAAACGCCTGAGCCAGGCAATCGTTTCCCACTACCACCAGCAGGCGAGAGCTGCCCTGTTGAGCCGCGATATTGACAGAGCCGGGCAATTGCTGGAGGCATCAATGGGAATCATCAAGGAATTCAACCTGGGTTCACTCAATGGTGCGCAGGCCATACTGGAACACAAGGCGGCGGCACTACAATAAGCATCCGTTTACCCGGTCGTGGGGTGTGGGAGATCAGCCCATGACCGGTTTACTTAACCACTTGTCCGCCATTTCCCATGATTTTTCTGCCGCTCATCCCGAATGATTGCCCGATCATTCCGGCCATCAACTGCAAATTCCCGCTTATCGTCATTAGCCGTTTTTATCGAACCGATTTATGTGAATATGAGACTCATCAGGCAAGAACAACAAAATGGAACCGGCAACATGAGAAATCATAACAAAACCAGACAACTGACCAATATTATCGGCAGCGCTTTCATGCTGGTTCAATTGTTTGGCAATACTGCTTCTGCCGATTATCGTGGTTATTGGGTAGATGCCGTTCATCAGTATCAGGCTGAAAATGATTTCCATAATCCGCTACAGTCTGCTGCTGGACAGAATTATGCTTATCAGGAACCCGCATCATCATTCTATCGTGAACCTGTTTACCAGGAGCGGGTTTATCCTGTCGAATATCAGCCAGTCACAGGGATGGTGCAGTCCCTTGACCTGGCAACCCTGGCGTTTTACAGATAAATGTGCAGGGCTGCGAAAACCGGATTTTTCTCTCGACTCTCTTTGTAGATGGACTTGGCCGGGTATTTTGCCCGGCTTTCTTTTTTTACTGCCAGCATTTCCAGTTCAGATCTGACCTAAGCTCAATAGAACTCCCAGCCAGAACGCCAAATGCAGGAACGCAGCCCGCCAGTAACGTGTTGCCAGCCTTTCCGGCGGAACATTGGTAATCAGGAACAACTGCCCGGCTTTGGCCCCATCCATCACATGCGTACCCGGCACACGCTGCTGTTCGCGGATGTCTGCGTCCACCCAGCGTTCTGCTGCCGTCAGCACTTCCTGCCATTCTTCCGGGTCGATTTGCCCATTGCCGTTAGCGTCGAAATGCTGGTGTAACTGATGCTGGTTATGCTTCCAGTCAGCCAGCACCGCAGCCATGCGCTCCCGTCGGTTGATCTGTGCATCACTGGCGCGCAGGGTATGCAACTCGCCCAGCACATACAGGGTCTGGCCCGGATAAATGGCTTTCAACCAGGAAAAAGGTGTATCGCCGGGAAAGGTCACAATCTCGGCGTGGCGTGGATACAGCAGGCAGCGGCCAGCACCATCATCCAGCAGGAAAGGTTCATCCTCCACATAGCCGGGCAGCCAGACTGTAACCGGCAAATGCGGCAGACCCCGAAAGGCGACACCATCGGGTAGTGCTGCCGTGCCCTTCAATTCCAGATAGCCCTGCGCACCGCTACTGAGGCGGGAAGTGGGGGTATCCACAATCAGGCGGTAACGGCGGAACAGGCCAAGCGCAAACAGCAGGCTGAGATTGGCGGGCAACAGCAGCCAGGCTTCCCCAACGTACCGGTACAGGCAGAAACACAGCCCCGACCAGAAAACGGCGAAACCCGGTGCTGCCGCCAGATTCATGATCCCACCCCGCCTTAGTACGGCAAGGCGCTGGTTGTCCATGACCTGAAACCAGTCCAGCCCATCCCGGTCACTTCGGGCGGGGGGCAGTGTTCCGCTCAGTTCAGGAAGTAAAGTGCGCAGCCACATCCACATCGCTGGTTTCCTCAGAGTGGAAGCTCATCAGGCGGAATGGCTTGAAACTGAACGCCCTGGCAATGATTACATCCGGGAACTGCTCGATACGGGTGTTGTTGATGGCTGCGGAATCATTGTAGAACTCGCGCCGGTCGGCAATGCTGTCTTCCAGCCCGGTGATGCGTTCGCGCAAATGCTGGAAGGAATCACTGGCCTTGAGTTCGGGGTAGGCTTCCGCCACCGCAAACAGGTTGCCGAGGCCGATCCGCAGCTCGTTTTCCGCTGCACCCAATGCACCCATGTTGCCTGACTGCATGGCGTTGGCAATGCGGCTGCGCGCTTCCATCACCTTTTGCAGGGTGGCTTGTTCGTATTGCATGTGTTCCTTGCACACCGCCACCAGTTTGGGCAGCTCGGCATTGCGTTGCTTGAGAAGTACGTCGGTATTGCTCCAGGCTTTGGCAGCATTGTTTTTCAGCACGACGAGCTGGTTATAGAGCAGGATGCCCCACAGCACAATGCCTCCCAGCAGGGAAAAGAAAATGATGAGTCCGGTATTCATGGCTTATTGTTATCACTGGTTAATCGGGACACCCCCAGTTTAGCAGGGGAAACGGGCTGATTGGCTACCACCCGACAACTGGCAGCCGTTCAGGAGGGGAATCCTGCCGGTAATGTCTTTTAAACCCTCCTGTACCCTGTGCTTCCCTATACTGATAATCAACAATGGCGAATAACAATATTTCATCTCTCACCTATGGCCCCGCAACCCCCTGCGGGGTTTTTTTGGGTAATATGTCACGGAAACTCCCGTTATGCAGGGCTAAAGTAATTGGCAACACCTACTCTCAAAACACCTTATTGGCAGCCCTCGGGCTGCTTTTTTTTCATGGCTGAAAAGGTATGGAAGTGATATAGATAACGCTACTACCACAGCAATAAATGAGGAGGATTTATTATGCGTACCCTGTTGAAATTCTGGCTGGTAACGCTGTTCCTGCTGCCCGCCTTCAGTCATGCTGCCGACAACTTTCCTGCCCAGCAAACCTTCGCCGGGCAAAGCCTGACACTCAACGGGAAGGGCGTGCGCACCAAACTGCTGTTCAACCTGTACACCGCTGGCCTGTATTTGCAGGAAAAAAGCACCGATGCCAGCGCCATCCTCACCACTGAAAAGCCGTTGGCGATGCGGCTGGAAGTTATTTCCGCCATGATCACCAGCGAGAAGATGGAAGAAGCGGTACGTGCCGGTTTCAAACAGTCCAGTTCCGACCCGAACCTGCAACCACGCATTGAACAACTGATCACGGTGTTCAAGGAGCCTATCAAGCAAGGGGATATTTATGATTTCGCCTACCGACCCGGTGCTCTCGCCATCATCAAGAATGGCAAGAACGCCACGAGTATTGCCGGAGCCGATTTCAAACAGGCGTTTTTCGGCATCTGGCTGGGAGCCAAACCGGTACAGACCAGCCTGAAAAAAGCCTTGCTGGGGCAGTAATAGCGGTTACCGGGTTTCGACTCCGCTCAACCCTCAGAGTGCTTCATGCGTTGCCTGAGCGGAGTCGAAGGCAGCCTCAGTAACTGCCGCCTGTGCCTTGTCCTGCTGGAAGTTCTTCCAGCAACAGGGTCTTGCCTTTCATGCTTTCCGGCTTGGGTAGGCCCATCAGGTGCAGCACAGTCGGGGCAAGGTTGCTCAGGCCGCCTTCGGTAGATAGACGCCAGTTGGATTTGTCCACGATCAGGCAGGGAACCGGGTATACCGTGTGTTGGGTATTCGGCTCGCCAGTCAGCGGGTCGATGTATTCGTCGCAGTTGCCGTGGTCAGCGGTCAGGATGACGGAATACTCATGTGCCACCGCCGCATCCAGCACCCTTCCGGCCTCCCGGTCAAGCGCTTCCACCGCCTTGATGACAGCACCCGGCACTGCGGTGTGCCCTACCATGTCGCCGTTGGCAAAATTCGCCACGATGAAACAGTATTTGTTGCTTTCGATGGCGTTGATGATGGTGTCAGCCACTTCCTTCGCGCTCATTTCCGGCTGGTGGTCATAAGTCTCCACCTTGGGGGATGGAATCACGATGCGGTCTTCACCCGCGTAAGTGCGCTCGCGCCCGCCGTTGAAGAAAAAGGTAACGTGGGCGTATTTTTCGGTTTCCGCGCAGTGCAACTGTTTCATGCCCGCCAG
Organism: Gammaproteobacteria bacterium; assembly: GCA_018822845.1. Taxonomy (GTDB): domain Bacteria; phylum Pseudomonadota; class Gammaproteobacteria; order Thiotrichales; family Thiotrichaceae; genus Thiothrix. The sequence continues at coordinate 92,919 of JAHJJD010000044.1, forward strand.
ACTGATGGTCTGGGCAAGGTTGGTGGCAGGGCGCTCGGGCGGGAACAGCACAGGAGCCAGCAACTTCTTGTCGTATTCGGTCATGGTGGTGAGGGAAACGACTTCGAAACCACCCCGGTCGAAACCTTCGAAATTTTCGTCGGCCAGTGCCTTGGCAGTCTGGCGTGGGCGGTCGTTGCGGAAGTTGAAGAACAGTACGTGGTCATTGCCCTGGATGCGTTCTGCATTGGGCATGATGCGCGGCTTGATGAATTCGTCGGTTTCACCCGCAGCGTAGGCGTCATCAATGGCTTGCAACGGGTCGCTGGCAGGCGCGCCAATACCGTGAACCATGGCGTCCCATGCCAGCTTGGTGCGTTCCCAGCGGTTGTCGCGATCCATGGCGTAAAAACGCCCGGTAATGGTGGCGATTTCGCCCCCCGTCATTTCCATGATGTTCAGGACATGCCTGATGAATTGTTTGGCGGCCTTGGGTGCCGTGTCACGCCCGTCGGTAATGACGTGCAGCACCGGCTTGACGCCGTGTTCCATACAGGCTTTTAGCAGGGCGGTGATATGGTTGATGTGGCTGTGCACGCCACCATCGGAAACCAGGCCCAGCAGGTGCAGGGGGCGGTTATCTGCCTTGGCGGCATTGATGGCATTCAGCAAGGAATGGTTTTTGTAGAAACTGCCGTCTTCGATGGCGTCGTCAATACGCACCAGATCCTGCTTGAGGATCATGCCGCAACCAATAGTCATGTGGCCGACTTCGGAGTTGCCCATCTGCCCGTCCGGCAGACCAACGGAGCGCCCGGAAGCTTGCAGGGTGGTATGTGGGTATTTGCCGAAATACTCATCCAGCTTGGGCGTGTCAGCCTCGTAGACGGCATTGTATTTCTTGCTTGGATTTACCCCAAAGCCATCCAGAATCAGCAAAATGGTTTTACGGCGGGGGACGTTTGAGTGTCTCACTGGTTGACCTCGCTTGCTATGCGGTTCTTCATGAAGCGGCGCATTGTAACAGGTACGCACTTGATTTTCCCTTGCAGAATTGACTTTCAGGCTTTTTTGCGCTACCAAGGAACCCGATTACCATATTAAACATCATAACGATTACAAGATTTCAACGGTAAAGGGCTAAACCATGAAGATACAATTGGTTGCGTTTCGGCGCTGCTTCGCGTGGTTGGGCGCGGGTTGGTATGCCTTCAAGTCTAATCTTGGGGCTTGGCTGGCGCTTTCAATCATATTCCTGCTTTTCCAGATGTTGCTGGGCATGCTGCCTTTTGTTGGTATATTCCTGATAGCATTTTTCATGCCATTCCTGCTGACCGGATTGCTGGTGACGGCGCACAAATCGCTGGTGGGTTCACTGGCGCAGGTGGAAGACGCCTTGCTGGGCTTCAATGACCTGCGCTTCCGCAAGCCCTTGCTGATATTGGGCGTAGCAGCGACAGCAGGCACATTACTGGTGTTCATTGCCCTTTTCCCACTGACCGGGGAAATCCTCAAGGCGCTGTACATGCCCCAAAGTAATGCGCAGGTGGCGGAAGTGCTGGCATCGATGGCGGAAGGTTCACCTTTCGGCCTGATGCTGCAAACCGGCGTCATTCTGGTTGTGATGATGGCGTTTTTCTATGCAACCCCACTGGTCGTATTTGAAAACCAGGAGCCGCTCGACGCCATTACTACCAGTTTGCTGGCTTGCCTGAAAAACATTGTTCCACTGGCCTTGTTCACTGGCATGGTGCTGGTATTGGGTGTGCTGGCGTCACTCATGTTCGGGCTGGGATATTTGGTGCTTCTTCCAATACTGGCCGGGGCGACTTACGCTAGCTTCCGCGATGTGTTTGATCCGGTGGAACCGCCTGTGCCAGACCTGTCGTCAGCCTGATCCGTTGTTTCGCCACTTATACCATAGCAGCCCGAGCCACTCATGCAGGGCGATATTGCTGCGGTTGAGGGCGGTGGATTGCGGAATCCACCACATCCATTGATGTTGCCAGTAATTGCTGGAGGCAAATGTCACTGAGGCAGGCAGGTATTGTACCTGCTTGTCCTTGAATGCCAGCAGGGCGCGCGGCATATGCCAGCTTTGTGTTACCACCCAGGCCGACTTGACACCGTCTGCTGACAATATCCGGTCTGTAAATGCTGCGTTTTCCCAAGTGGTGTGGCTGGCTGTTTCTATCCAGCGTACCGGCACACCGAATTCTTCCTGCATGACATCGCGCATGTATTCCGCTTCGCTTTTGGGCTTGTGACCCGCGCCTCCCCCCGAAATCAGGATGGGTATGCCGGTTTTGCGGTGCAGGTAGGCAGCGTAATGCAGGCGTTCCATTTCGGTGCTGGCGCTCATGCTGCCACCATATTCCTCGGCCTCCTGATTGCGCCCGGCACCCAGTACCACGATGGCATCGGGTAAGGAATGCTTGAGCCATAGTTCAGCGCTGGGGGGATTTTGCCTGATCAGGCCATTCATCAGTTTTTCGGCAATGACTGGAAGGCTGAGCAAGGTGAGTTGTACGGTGCCAATGAACATGATGGTCAGCATCCAGTTGCGCGATTTGTAGCACAGCAACGCCAGCAACAGAAACAAAATCATGTTGCTGGGTGGTAGCAGGATCAGTTCAATGGTGCGTATTGTCAGGCCATTCATGTGATGTTTCACTTTCAAGTTGCCAAGCACCATGGTTATAGCACATCACCCCGGACAGGGTTTTCAGGCTACCACGCCAGCCGCCTGCTGGTCAGCATGGTAAGACGAGCGCACCATTGGCCCGCTGGCAACCTGACTGAAACCCATGGCCTTGCCGATTTCCGCCAACTCATCGAATTCTTCCGGGGTAACGAAACGGTCTACCGGCAAATGGTGGCGGGTCGGTTGCAGGTATTGCCCCAGGGTCAGCATGTCGCAGTCGTGGTCACGCAAGTCTTGCATGGTGGCGATGACTTCTTCCTTGGTTTCACCCAGCCCCAACATCAGGCCGGATTTGCCGGGGATGTGCGGGAACAGTTTCTTGAATTCCTTGATCAGCGTCAGTGAGTACTGGTAATCGGCACCGGGGCGCGATTGCTTGTACAGGCGCGGCACGGTTTCCATATTGTGGTTGAACACATCCGGCGGGGCGGTTTCGAGGATTTGCAGGGCAATTTCCATACGCCCACGGAAGTCGGGGGTGAGTATTTCGATCTTGAGTTCCGGGTTCAATGCGCGCGCGGTCTGGATGCATTTGACGAAATGTTCCGCGCCACCATCACGCAAGTCATCGCGGTCAACTGAGGTGATGACCACGTAACGCAGGTTCATGGCCCTGATGGTTTCCGCCATGTTGAGCGGCTCATTTTCGTCCAGTGGCAGCGGCTTGCCGTGGGAAACGTCGCAGAACGGGCAGCGGCGGGTGCAGATGTCGCCCATGATCATGAAAGTCGCAGTGCCGTGGGTGAAGCATTCGCCCAGATTGGGGCAGGAAGCTTCCTCACAGACGGTATGCAGCTTTTGTTCGCGCAGGATCGCCTTGAGGCGTTTGACTTCCTGCGTGGTCGGGGCTTTGGCCTTGATCCAGGCCGGTTTGCGGCGGAATTCGGTGGTTGGCTCAACTTTGATGGGGATGCGGGCTACCTTGTCGGCACCGCGTTCTTTGTGGCCAGGTTCTTTGCGTTCCATGATCGGTGTTGTGTCTCACTTGGTGGATTGTCGACATATTATAAGCGGGATAGTGGTAGTGGGTGCAAAACGTTTGTTAACGCAGGGCTTTAAGTGGAACCGGGACAGCGGTAAAGATGGAGGGTTTTATGTGTGGCAAACAATCAAATAGCCCCCCATGACGGATCATGGGGGCTGTAGCGAGGGAGGTTTCAGGAAACTTAGCCGCCGAGTTGCTCTTCAGCCGTTACGGTCAGCATGACTTCGCTGTTGTAGATGCCAGACTGGTCAGCCGCATCCGCAATGCCTTTGGAGAACAGGCTGATGGTAGCCTTGCCGGTTTCATCACCAGTCATGA
>JAHJJD010000045.1 GCA_018822845.1 Gammaproteobacteria bacterium
AGGCTTTCTGGGCAGAAAAGGAGACGGTGAACCGGGAGCTAAAAGCATCTGGATTGGTTTTATGCGGGTACAGGATTGTATTCTTGGGATTCAGATGGCTGGTGAGCTGGGGATGGGGTGAGTTGTGTATAAGGAGATGCATCTAAAGATGGAATGGATTCAAGAAAATTAAGCATCTTTTCTTTGTCTTTTAATACTTCATGGGAAATAATGTCATCTTTTGTTTTGCCAAAAGATGACATTAATGCATCTTTGTATTGAGAAAAATGATCAAAGAAAAATCTGATTAGAAAATCATGATACCTGTATTTTTTGTCTATTGAATTATAAATTTTTCTCCATTTATCCCATTCTTGTTTAGTCTCAATATCATCTTTTTGCAAATCATCGACAATTTTTTGGTCATCAGTCATTTGTGACATGAATAATGCAAATAAATCTGTACGAGCGAATAATTCTTTTGAGAATCTCTCAATTTCTTTATGTATTTCTGTGTTATGGAAGGGGCTTTCTTTTTTGAATTCAATTACAGGAGTCGCAGATCCTAAGGCTGCAAAGTAATTATCATGAACTGCATTGATTTTTAATTTTTCTTCTGGTTTGTGCATCTTTGAAAAAGCAACGTAAAACTCATCTCTTTGGATTTCATTAAATGGAATAATCGCATTTTGTTTGCTAATGCTAGAGATAACTTTAGCTAAGCGTTCTCTACTTGTTGGTTCTCTTCTTGATAAGGTTTCCAAATGATGCATTATAGATAAAGGAAATATCCATTCTCCAGAATTGGACTTTTCAATTATAAGATTTGCAACGTCTTGATATTTTTGGGTTTCATCAGGTTTTATTATTGCTCTTGCTAAGTCAATCCATTTATTTTGGTCTAAGTAAATTTTCATGGGTGTCCATTTTGTAGAGCTAACGGCTCGTGTGACGGGCGCGGCGGGGAGTCGAATGGGCGGAGTCGCGGGCTGTCACCGCGTCCGTCGTCGAATAATTTGTTAGCGTATTAAATGTGTCCAATAGAAAAATGATTCTTCATAAATAATTTATTGATTTTCTGTGATGTATGTTAGTGTCTCCCCGCTAAATTCTTCATAATCTTTTAAAACCTTAGGAAATTTATTATTTTGCATATTTATAAAACCCGCTTCATATTTTTTGACCAATGTTAGGTATGAAGTGCTTTCAAAATTAATTATATTATTTGAACAAGTTATATTGAATTCAGTATATGCTGAAACTTGGCTTGTCTTTATTTCTTCATCTGTCTCAGAGTTTAATATCATCTCGCCAAGTGAGTTATTTTCTAATGACTTCTTTGCATATTCGGCGCATTTTTCTTTTGATATTTCGTTTTTAGCCGTTATCCATGTTTTATAGATTTCAATATTTGATGATGAATCTTCTTTTTTTCCTTTATAAGTTTTATATGGTATGTCGTCTGCAATGGCTTGCTGTGTAATTAGTGCGGCTGCAATAATAATAATTCTGAAAAATCTCATATGACTTAATCCTATTAAATGAAAATTGTCTGGCTGTATTTCAATCATTGGTTCTTATCCTTAACCTCACTTTATACGATCGTTTTAACGATCTTCCTATAAGATAAACAATTGCTGCAAATGCTGCGGCAACAACGGGTGCTGTTTCTAAATCTCCACCTGCTGTTGCAAAACTAGAAAGCAATAAAACTCCTATTGAAACTACTAATATTATACTTAATATTATCATTACAACAATATACAAATATCTCCCAAATTTACCAGAGAATAATATATATTTGATAGGATTTGAAAAATATAATTGAGAATCACTTGGTTTTTTTGGAAAAATACCATTTTTAAAAAGGAATGATAGCAATAGATAATTCAGAGTAGACGAAAATATAATGTAAAGTGCAACCCAGAATATTAAGCCTGCAAAGGCAGATATATATACTTCTGATTCTGGGTATTGTTTTTTATAAAATGTTTCATATGCCACGGCAATAAGTGCCACTGCAAAAAACGAGATAACACCATATAAAATATTTTTAGTTAGGGAAGTTTTATGTTTGTCTAAAAGAAAGTATCCTAATTTTGGACTGAATAGTTCATTTTCTTTAGTCGGTTTTTTTTCGGTGTTATTATATTCTAGAACTTTTACTATTTCAGATGCGAGATCTGATATTCCGCTGGAGCTTGAAACAGCTAACTTGTCTGCCAATAGGGGAGAGTGAATACTTATATCTTTTTTAGATAAATTATGCCAAATTGGCAAAATCACTTTATCTTGTTTGGTTTCAATTGAAACTAGAGCGTTTAATTCTTTTTGTGGCCAATCTTTTGCGAAAAAGTTTTTGCTGAGTATAACGATACCATATCTGGAATTTGAAATCCCATTATTAATCTTATCAACTAAGCTATCACCTACTGTTAATTCATTTTCATCAAGCCATACAGAAAATCCCATACCCTTCAATACATCAGCTAGGGGCCTCGCTACTTGTTCTTTATCTTCACTTGCATGGCTTATAAAAACATCCCATTTCATAAATTCGCCTATAAACTTTATTATTTACTTACTGAATTTCTATCTGCTGCTGATAATCGCACAACGCTAACGTCTCGTGTGACGGGCGCGGCGGGGAGTCGAACGGGCGAAGTCGCGGGCTGTCACCGCGTCCGTCGTCGATGTGCTTGTTAGCTCTTTTTGAAGTATGTTTATTTAATTCTTCACATTAGATTGAAACATGGCAGAACTTATGGCTCCTGGATGAAAACCAAGTTCTTCACATGAATATATTTCTAAAGAAATATCTCTATTGCAAGATTCTACTCCTTTGCGTGTTAAGTCTAAGTAGTGATCTTTAGTCATGCTTTCTCTACCGACCACGACAAGCAAGATGCCTTTTGCTTTTCTTCCTGTTAATAGCTCATATAATTCAATTTTTTTCTCTACCCATGATGCATACACAGAAGAGTCCATATATGATTTTCTAAAATACTGAACATCTATAATTATATCTTCATTAAGATCATCATCTTGGCGCAATGCATCAAGTATTAATCGTGATCCACCTTTTTCAAATTCTACTTGATGTTCAAAATACAAATTATGGATTTTTTCATAATGTACTATTGCTACGTGGTAAAGCACAAAATTAAGTATTTCAAAACGTTTTGGTGCTAATTTTTTTATTTTATCATCAATAGGTTGATTTTCTGTTAGTTGGGAGGTTGGTTGACTCGATTTTTGATCTTGAATTAATATTTTTAACTCATTAATTTTTTCAATTATTTGAGACTCACGAGAGTCAGTTAAAAGTTTTTTATATTCTCTAAGTGCTTTTCTGTCAATCACATTGGCATGTGCCATTTTATGATGTTTGTCGCAAAGTAACACAAGATTATCAATAGTATTATTCTCGCGATTTTCATCTATATGATGAACTTCAAGATAAGTATGTTCAAAACAACCTTTTATTCCGCAAGAATGACCTGACTCAACTTCGATAGCACGCCGGAGTTCGGCAGGTATGGTTGGTCTGGATTTTTCATAAGATTTTTCTGGCATTATTAGTTAGTTTAAGCTAATTTGGCATTTATGTCGTTATAAAGTTAACATTTAAGTAACTGAGCTAAAGTTTTTATGCACTCTTAATCTATAGTTCAAAGATTAGTAGTATACTAAAATTTAGTTTCAATTACTTAAAATGTTATTGACGACATGTTGATTTTATTCTGTATCAATAGTTAATGTGTCTTTTTTGAACTGGGCTTTTTTGAGGTTTCCACTCTCATCAAACCATTCTACAGAAACATCTCCAGCAGAAAAACCTTGCTGTTTTAAAATTATATCAACGGTTTCCCCTCTTTCTGCGCTGATTACATGTGTAACAGTCATTTTAGGGCTACCTGACTTTAATTTAACAACATCTCCAATTTTCATATTATCTCCATGTTTGTGATTTTAAATACTATTAAGAAACATGCTCATAAGTCATTGATTTATTGTTCCGTGTATGCCTGTTTCTTTAAGTCACTTATGTGATGCTGCGCTGTATCCCGCTAACGTCTCGTGTGACGGGCGCGGCGGGGAGTAAATTGGGCGAAGTCGTGGGCTGTCACCGCGTCCGTCGTCGACATAATTGTTAGCATCTTAATAATGGTTTTAATTTAGAGTCGTATAAATAAAGAACATCTTCTTTTATTGATAAGCTCTCATGTTGAGAAATATGCTTTATTTTTTCCTCTTCTAAAGGACGATCCCATATTCTCACCCACGCAATCTCACCTTTAAACCTGAACCAATATCCATTAGTGAAACCCCATCCGCTACAAAATCCCGTACCCCACTGATTCTTTGACATATCTAAATTGTTTATTTTGCCATCTAATTTTCCAACTTTATCTCCGTCAAGGTAAAGAACCTGAATGTCTTTATTTACAACTAGAACAGCATGATGCCAATTGCCATCATTTACAGTTTCTTTAGAGGTTATAGGGTTAACTCTGCCGTTCCATAATTGTGATCTTAATTTTCCATCTGTTCCAACAAACATTATCGGAACATATGATGATGGTGTTGAAGATCGACTTGATGGAATATTTTCATATCCAATTAAAACACCATCGTTTTTCGTTTTAAACATAATTTCTATTGAAATAATATCTTTGCTTTTAATTAGATCATCATCAATATTCGCATTTGAAAAAATAAATTCACAATGACTTTTCTCAATATCTCTTAATTCTCTAATTTTTTTAATGTTATCTTCTATGAAGTCAGAAACTTGGTTATCCATAGTTAGCAATCTCAGTTCCGATTTTATGTTTAAAATAAATTCTCTCAGGAGAATTATCCATTTGTTTAATGATGAGCCTAGTATAAAACGACCAATATTATTAGTTATTGTATTAATAAACTCATCATAAGACACGCCTATCCATCCAGCAGGAGTATCTTTGTTGAGTGGTGATAATACTGTTAAGTAAATCGTCTTGTTGTTGTATTTTGTTCTTACATATTCTTCATACTCTACAAAAGGATTGTTTTTATTATGCCATATTTTGTTTTCTATAATTAGAACCCAAGTATTTCCTTCAATCAAAATATCTATTCTTTTATTTTTTTCCGTTACAACTTCCCTGCAAGGTCGACTAATGAACTGATCTAAGGGAAGAGATTTTATTGTGTTTTGACTTTTTGAAACGCATTCAATATAAGATCTAATACATAAATCTTGTAAACCATGTTCTTCATTTTTATCTAGGTAAAATGCGAGAATATCACTTATAGGATTCTCATAATGACCTTTTCCGCCAAGAGAAAATATATTCTTTTCTTCAGGTGGTTGTAGAACTTGCAACTTGTTAAGGATTTCTTTGTATTGTTCAATTTTCTCTTTCATTTCGTGCCTGAAGATTATTACTTTAGATGGGGTCTATTAATTTGCTGTGCTAACGTCTCGGTTGACGGGCGCGGCGGGGAGTCAGTGAATCGGAGTCGCGGGCTGTCACCGCGTCCGTCGTCGAACCAATCGTTATATCTTTATCGGCAATTATTTAAAATCCCAAATCATTTAATGTCTTATTGTCTTCTGTTTTCCAGCTTGTTTTTCCATTAATTGAGTAACCCGCGATAATTGCAGCAGCTTGTGATGGGCTGGAAAATAAAATATCGGAAGTAAACATTAATACATCACTAGCCTGTACTAATATTCCTGTATCAATAAGTTCTTGTTTTTTCTCTTTTAATGAAATTTGTAGGCTTGATAAGTTTTCTATTGCAGCTTCAGAACCCTGTTTGACTAATAGTCCATTTTCAGTTAGAACACCATTAGCTTGAATTCCTTTGTGGATCATAAATACATTGCAAGCATGACGGTTGATTTCTTCAACTTGAGAGAAATCATCTACTTCAAATTCAGTTGTGAATTTATTAAGGAGTTTTTTTGCTCTGTCTTCAATAGATGAAATATTAAATACATCATAATCTAATAAATCTTGATTAAGAGTTATTCTTGATTTGTTGGCTAAAATAGATTTTTTCTCACTAAAGCCTTTGTTACTTAAATTTTGATTATCAAGAGTAATAGATAAGTTGCCTAATGTATGAAGATACTTTTCATGAGTGTCACTAGAAATATAACTCCATTTTTCATTCAGTGTTTGTGGCATTATGTGTTCGATCTGACATTGTTTTAAGTCATTTTCAAATGAAAGAAGCTCTTTCTTGTTTATATTCTCTAGTAATATTAAAAACCTTAGTAGTGGTTTTCCTTTTCTGTTGTACAAATCGAGACTTAGGATACTTCTTTTTATGATATTTAGTCCAGGCTGCTTGTAACCTTCATTGGTTTTAGTCACTAATTCTTTGAAAGATTCTGCATAATTAACAAAGTAATTCGGGTTTTTTAGTTTTAGCTTTTGTGGTATTGATGGGATAAATCTGGTAATTTCTTTTGCAGGATAGCCACCTAAAAATCTACATACATCATAAGTAACTAGTTGTTTTAATGCATTATTTAGATTTTCTTTGTTTTCTACAATAATCTCTCCATCTTCAATGCGTGAGTTTTTCTCAACCATATCCATAAGTAGGTTGGCATATGTGCCGAACGATGCTCGCAAATATTCTAGGTAGTTATTATTTATGCCTGCAATCTTACCAACTCGGACTTTTTGGTAAATCAATCCCCATTTGATTAAATCTAATATTTTTTCTTTGCACTCAGAAAAACTTCTTATTTCTCCGATTAGATTTTTAAAAGCATAGTAAATTGCTTTTGGATCACTTTTGACTAGGTTGTATGTGTATATAGCAATGTATTCTCTAAAAAATTTCTCTAGTTCTGGCTCAATTAACTTCTCAGAGGAAAATAATGATTCAAATTTTTTCGTGTATAAGTTGGTTAAGAAGTTTTCTTCATCATGGGAACACTCAAAACTCTTAAATGTAAAAAGGAAGTTTTTAATGAGATCAGAGCCGGAGAGAGGTTTACCTAATGAGTTAATAGATTCAAACACGGAGTTTTCATCTTGATCATCATCGAGAAATATAATTACAATCTTTACTCTTTCCAGTAACCGAGTAAAAGCAAAGAATTCACCATCTTCCATTTTTTTTAATTTATGATATAGGTGTTTGTAATTTTTCCAATAATTAGTCGATTTATCTTTTTCTGTAACAGTTTCGGTTGCTCCAGTAAGAATCGTTGTTAAACTACTCTGATGTTCCATGTTATTAAGCTTTAGCTTAATTTTACTTCCATCATCTGTATATAAGGCATGGCTTATATTTCTTGCTATTTGTTTAGCATCATCTGTTTTTATTTTCTCTAGGCAGACATCTCTAATGGCACATAATATTAATATTGTTGTAGTTATTCTTTGTTGACCATCAATTACTACCCGTTCGGTTAAGAAGCCTCTTGTTTGGTTTTTGACTATTATATTTCCTATGTAATAGTCAGTGCGGCTATTATGTTTATACTCATCTCCAAACTCTATTATATCTTCAATTAATTGTTCTACTTCTTTTGTGGCTTCCCATGTATATGTTCTTTGGTAGATGGGAATATGAAATTGTGTCAAGTCACCCATTATTAAGTTTCTTAAATCTTTATGGTCTGATTGTATTGCCACAATATTTCCTTTATTGAATATAACGTTAATTGGGCGTCCTAAATGTCGTAATCAAAAACGACACGTGTCGCCTAATCTCGGTCTGGTTCATTTAATTTCAATTAGTTACGTCGCTTCTGCCCAAGTTAGACGACCGAAACAGAACTGCAAAAGCGACATGGCGGCCTGTCATCTTGCACGATCTCAGAGACGCTACCGCCCTGATCTGTACCGACCAAGTGTCTGACAGGCTGTAGGAAAATTCCGACAAACTGTCGAAGTCTCGCCCGATTGTAGCTGATCACGAATATTTATAGAACCTGAATAGCCCGGAAAAATGCAACAAAATTTACATTAATAGCTGCTGACAAAACCACGATGAAGAGGGCGTATGCCATACGCCCCTACGAAGATGACCCCTGTAGGGGCGTATGGCATAGGCCCTCTTTGGGAGGTTACTTGGTTGCTGCTTGCGCCGATGATTCCCGGTCTTTTGTTTTTTGCAGCATCCAGATGGCATAATCCAGCGTATAAGACAACAAAGGACAAGGAACCACCGGTGGATGAACTGAGCGAATGGCTGGTACGAAGCGGGCGCGGCGACGCAAACGCTTTCCAGCATGTGTATGGTGCTGCCTCGCCCCGGCTCTACGCGCTATGCCTGCGTATGATGCGTGATGAGGGCAGGGCGGAAGATGTGTTGCAGGAAGGTTTCATCAAGATATGGAATCATGCCGCCAGTTTTGCCCCCGGCAAGGCGGCGGCAATGACGTGGATGACGACCATTATCCGCAATCACGCGCTCGACAAGTTACGCGCGCTGAATCATCAGCCAGAGATTGCCAATGACATGGAATACGAGTCCCTGGAATTCGCATCGCTGGATATGTCGCCGGATGCATTGGCCGACCTGCATGAGGATACGCAGCGGCTGGTCGAATGTTTGCACGGCTTGAAGGAGGAGCAGCGCGAATGCGTGATGCAGGCATATTATTATGGCTACACGCATGACGAGTTGGCCGATCGCCTGATGAAGCCGCTGGGAACCATCAAGGCATGGATTCGCCGTGGACTGGAACAATTGAGGTTATGTCTGTCATGAAGCGTTATCAGAACCCGGAAGTGTTCGAGCGACTGGCGATGTCCTATGCCCTTGGGACATTGCAGGGGCAGGCACGCCAGCGTTTTGAACGCTTGCTCGACCACCATTTTTATCTGCGGGCGGTCACCAACGCCTATCAGCAACAATTCAGCGGTCTGGTAGAACTGATTCCGCCGGTCGAACCGCCTGCGCGCGTCTGGAAGCGGCTCGAACATGAGCTGGGTTTGCCCGCCAAACGCAAGGCTGCACGGGCGCAGAAACAGCCGTTCTGGAAGTTGTGGCAATGGCCGGTTACGGCATTCGCCACCTTGCTGCTGGGCTTTTTCCTCGCGCCTGTCATCAACCCGCCCAAAGCGCAGGTGGAAAACTACGTTGCAGTGCTGGAGTCTGACCATCAGGTGCCGATGGCCTACGTCAAGGTGGCGCATGCCGACATGCAGCTTTCCGTCAAGGTGATGGATGACATGCCGGTGCCGGAAGGCATGGAGCTGGTGTTGTGGTGCGTGCCCAAGAAAGAGGGGATGCCGCTGCTGCGCATGGGTACGATTGCCAGCAATGACGGCATGCAGATGCCGATCGACAAGGCGACCTGGAAAGACATGGATCATATCGAAAAACTCGCCATCAGCGCCGAGCCGATGGATCACCCGGACGCCAAAGAGCCAATGGGCGAGGTCATGTATACCGGCCCATTGCAAGTGCTGGCGCTGAACGACTAGTCGATTTGCAGCGCCTTTTCCAGGACTTCGCGGATGTTGGCCTGTTGTGCCTCATCCGTGATTCTGTCGCCATCCCGCGTGGTGATGTAGAAAATGTCCTGCGCCTGCTCGCCCAGCGTGTTGATGCGGGCGTTGTGTACGCGGATTCCCAGCCCATCCATTGCTTCCCCCAGCCGTGACAACAGGCCGGGCATGTCGCCTGCGTTGATTTCCATCAGGGTCAGCCCCTTGTCGGGTTGCTGGCTGAAGGCAATGCGCGTCGGCACCACGAAATTGCGCAGGATGCGCGGTTTGCGGTGGGTCAGGCGTTGCGGTTTTTCCCGCACCAGATTGTCGATCAGGGTATCGATGATGTGCTGCTGGTCGGATGCGCTGATGATGAGCTGGTTATCCGGCCCCAGGATGTGCAGGGTGTAAAGGTCGAAACCGTCGGTGGTGGAAACGATGCGCGCCTGCACGACGTTGAGGTTGAGCTGTTCCAGTGAAGACACCACGCGCGTAAACAGGTCGTCACGGTCACGGGTATAGACGAACAATACGTTACTGCTGCCGGAAACGGTGCGGCGCACATGGATCAGCGTCGGTTTGTGGCTGGATTCCGTGAGGATATGGCGGGTGTGCCACAACACCGATTCCACCGAGTGTTGCAGGTGGTAATCACCACCAAACTTTTCCCACAGGCTGCGGCATTCCACTTCGCTGAAGCCTTCCTGTAACAGTTGTTCCAGTGCGGCGCGGCGCTTTTCCTCCACCAGCAGGGTGCTTTCGCGGGAAAGTGGCGTGCGGTTGCGCAACAGCTTGCGGGTAGAGTGGTATAACTCGTGCAGCAGGGTCTGTTTCCAGCTATTCCACAACTTGGGGTTGGTGCCGCGTATGTCGGCTACGGTCAGCAGGAACAGGCAGTCGAGGCGGCTTTGTGTCACGACGTGTTCGGCAAATTCGTGGATGACGTGCGGGTCGCTAATGTCCTTGCGTTGCGCGGTCATGCTCATCAGCAGGTGATTGCGCACCAGCCAGCTTACCAGCGAGGCGTCATGCAGGTTGAGGCCGTGTTCGCGGCAGAAGCTGAAAGCGTCATTCGCGCCCAGTTCCGAGTGGTCGCCCTTGCGCCCCTTGGCAATGTCGTGGAACAGCCCTGCCAGATACAGCAGTTCCGGGTCGCGCAGGGTCTTGAAGACTTCCGCGCAGAACGGCAGCTCCTGCGCCCCGATGGCAGTGCTGTAACGGCGCAGGTTACGCAGCACGAACAGGGTGTGCTCATCCACCGTATACATGTGGAACAGGTCGTATTGCATGCGCCCGACAATATTGGCGAAAGCCGGTATGTAGGCCGCCAGAATCCCGTAACGGTTCATCAGGCGCATGACGAAGGTAATGCCGCTCGGCTGGCGCAGGATCTGGATGAACAATTGGCGGTGGCGCGACTGCTGGCGGAAGCTGGAATCGATCCGGTGCAGGTTGTGGCGGATCATGCGGATGGTATCCGGCGTCAGCCCGCTTACGCCCGGCGTCTTTTGCAGCAGCAGGAAGATTTCCAGCAGGGCGGTCGGGTAGAGCACGAACACATCCGGCGAGTTGATGGAAATCAGGTTGCCGCGCTTTTGGTACCATTCCCCCAGCATTTCCGGCGGTGGCGGGTGCAGGGTCAGGATGCGCTTGCGGAAAATGCCCATCAGCATGTCGCTGAGGCGTTCCAGTTCGGTAATGACGCGGTAATAGCGCTGCATGAAGGCTTCCACCGCCGCATTGTCGGTATCATCGGTATAGCCGAAGGCGTGTGCAAGGCTGCGCTGGTAATCAAACAGCAGGCGGTCTTCCTTGCGTTTGGCCAGCTCATGCAGGGCGAAACGGATGCGCCACAGGAACTGGCGGCCATCGCGCAGGATTTCGTATTCGTCGTATTCCAGCAGGCGGTTTTCGTAAAGTTCCTGCAAGGAAAAGGTGCCGTATTCGCGCAGCGTGACCCAACTGATGGTCTGGATGTCGCGCAATCCGCCCCGGCCTTCCTTGAGGTTGGGTTCCACCCGGTGGGAGGTGTCGCCGAATTTCAGGTGACGTTTGCGCTGTTCTTCCAGCTTGGCGGTGAAAAACTCGCAGCTGCTCCACATGCGTTCCGGTTTGATCGCCTCGCGCAATTCCCGGAACAGGGTTTCATTGCCATCGACGTAACGGGCTTCAATCAGGTTGGTTATGACGGTGAGGTCATCACGGGCGGCTTCCAGACATTCCTCCAGGGTGCGGACGCTGTGGCCCACGTCCAGGCCCACGTCCCACAGCAGTGTGAGGAAACTGGCAACCCGTTCCTGGCAGTCTTCGTCCGGCGTATCCGTCAGCAGGATCATCAGGTCGATGTCGGAAGCGGGGTGCAGTTCCCGCCTGCCATAGCCGCCTACCGCCACCAGCGTGGCCTTGTCGTTGCCGGAAATACCTTGCCGTTTCCACAATTGCTGGAGCAGGGTGTCGATAAATTCAGCGTGATCCTGCAATAACTGCTGAATATCCACGCCCGCAGTAAAGCGTTCGGCCTGCTGTTTGCGTGCTTCGCGCACCGCTTTGGCATAATCGGCGATTTTCAGGCCATCCTGACCAGCCAGTTGCGTAATGACTTCCAGCAGTGGGTTGGCATATATCATAAGTGGTCTTGCCAGCCTGCTTCTTCAGCGCGCAGGGTGAGGATTTCAAAGCCGTCTTGCGTTACCAGGATGGTGTGTTCCCACTGGGCGGAAAGCTTGTGGTCCTTGGTCACGGCAGTCCATTGGTCAGGGAGGATTTTCAGGTGGCGCTTGCCCTGATTGATCATCGGCTCGATGGTGAAAATCATGCCCGGTTCCATGCTGATCTTGTCGCTGTCCTTGCTGTAGTAATGCAGGATTTGCGGCGCTTCATGGAAACGGCTGCCGATCCCATGCCCGCAGAATTCTTCCACCACGGAATAGTGGTTGGCGTGGGCGTGGCGTTCGATGGCGCGGCCAATGTCACCGAATTTTGCGCCGGGGCGTACCTGCCGGATGCCAAGATACAGGCATTGCTGGGTGATCATGCTCAGGCGCTTGCCTGCCACGCTCGGTTCACCGGCAAAAAACATCTTGCTGGTGTCGCCGTGGTAGCCATCCTTGATAACGGTGATGTCGATATTGATGGCATCGCCTTTTTTCAGTACCTTGTCCCCGGGAATACCATGGCAAATCACATGGTTGACCGATGTACAAATGGATTTGGGAAACGGTGGCTGGCCATAGCCCAGTGGTGCGGGAATGGCCTGCTGTTCATTGATGATATAGTCGTGACATATCCGGTCCAGTTCATCCGTGGTTACGCCGGGCTTGACGTAAGGGCCTATCATGTCCAGTACTTCGGCGGCCAGCCTGCCCGCTACCCGCATTTTTTCGATTTCTTCAGGTGTTTTAATAGTAATGTCTGGCGTCTTTGCCATTGGCAGCTCTTCCCGGTAGCACTCAAAAGCGTTTCATGGTATAAAGCGCCCGCGATTTCCGCAAATAGTTTTTAAATCCACACATGTATCGGCACATCACGCAGGGTGCCTGGTTGCAAAAGCAGCAGGTTGCGTTGGTGGGATACATGGAGGCATAACCCATACAGGAGATTATCATGCCTAAAGTTACTATGCGCCAAATGCTCGAAGCTGGCGTTCACTTCGGTCACCAGACCCGTTACTGGAACCCAAAGATGGCTCCGTACATCTTCGGTGAGCGTAACAAGATTCATATCGTCAACCTTGAGCAAACCCTGCCGATGTTCAACGATGCCATGAACTTCGTTGGCAAACTGGCCGCCAAGGGTGGCAAGGTGATGTTCGTTGGCACCAAGCGTTCTGCGCGTGATGCCGTGCGTGAAGCAGCACTGTCTTGCAAAATGCCTTTCGTCAACCACCGCTGGCTGGGTGGCATGCTGACCAACTTCAAGACCGTCAAGCAGTCCATCCGTCGTCTGAAAGAACTGGAAAAAATGGCCGAAGATGGCACTTTCCAGAAGCTGGGCAAAAAAGAAGTGCTGATGCTGACCCGTGAATCCGAAAAGCTGGAGCGCAGCCTTGGTGGTATCAAGGATATGAAAGGTCTGCCGGATGCCATTTTCATCATTGACGTAGGCTACGAAAAAATCGCTGTGCAGGAAGCCAACAAACTGGGCATCCCGGTCATTGGCGTTGTTGATACCAACAACTCCCAGCAGGGCGTTGATTACATCATTCCGGGCAACGATGACGCGATCCGCGCCATCCAGTTGTATGTTTCTGCGGCATCTGACGCTGTGAACGAAGGCCACATCAGCGCCGCCGTTTCACCGGAAGACGTTCCTGTAACCAAGACCACCGAAGAGGCCACTGACGAAGGCCAGGCTGAGGAAGCAGGCGAGTAAGCCTGTTTTACCCAAGACTAAGGAGTTATTTTGATGGCAATTACTGCTGCAATGGTTAAAGAACTGCGCGAACGTACTGGCGCAGGCATGATGGAATGCAAGAAAGCCCTGACTGAAACCAACGGGGATATGGAAGCTGCAATTGACCTGATGCGCAAATCAGGTGCAGCCAAAGCTGACAAGAAAGCGGGCCGTGTGGCTGCTGAAGGCCGCGTGGTTATCGCCATGTCTGACGATGCGAAGCGTGCAGCCGTGGTTGAAGTCAATAGCGAAACTGACTTTGCAGCAAAAGACAGCAACTTTGTTGCCTTTGCTGATGAAGTGGGTGCACTCGCATTGGCAAACAACGTGCCTGATGTGGAAGCACTGATTGCCTTGACTGAAGCCAGCCGTACTGCCCTGGTCGCCAAGATCGGTGAGAATGTGCAAGTGCGTCGTCTGGTTTGGGTTGATGCAGGCGCTGGCCAATTGGCCTCTTACCAACACGGTGCCAAAATCGGCGTTGTGGTCAGCATGGCTGGCGGCGAAGATGAAATGGGCAAGCACATTGCAATGCACATCGCTGCGAGCCGCCCGGCTTGTGTGGATGAGTCCGGTGTTCCGGCTGACCTGGTTCAGCGTGAGCGTGACATCCAGATCGACATCGCCATGCAAAGCGGCAAGCCGCGTGAAATCGCTGAAAAGATGGTCGTTGGCCGCATGAAGAAATTCCTCGGTGAAATCACCTTGCTAGGCCAGCCGTTCGTGATGAACCCTGACCAGAGTGTTGGCGATTTGCTGTCATCCAAAGGCGCAAGCGTTACCGGGTTTGTGCGTCTGGAAGTGGGTGAAGGCATCGAAAAGAAGCAGGAAAACTTTGCTGACGAAGTAGCCGCCCAGGCTGCCGCTGCTGGCAAGTAATCCTGTAATTACGCGCAAATGCGCAGGAAAAGAGGGGCACATGTTGCCCCTTTTTTCTGTCCCCTGTATAAATACACCCGTTTTTATCCACTACAACAGGTCGCGCCCATGTCCAGCCCCCCTTCTGATATCCGCTTTCGTCGCATCCTTTTGAAACTGAGTGGTGAAGCCCTGCTGGGCAACCAGGATTCCGGTATTGACCCTGAAATACTGTACCGTGTGGCAGGCGAAGCACTGGAAGTGCAGCAAGCTGGGGTGCAGGTCGCAGTGGTCATCGGTGGTGGCAACCTGTTCCGTGGTGCAGGTCTGGCCGAAAAGGGCATGGATCGGGTGCGTGGCGACCAGATGGGTATGCTGGCGACGGTGATGAATTCCCTTGCCATGCAGGATGCCATCGAAAAGCTGGGCGGGGAATGCCGCGTCATGACAGCATTGGGCATTGACCAGGTTGGTGAGCGCTATGTAGCCCATCAGGCGCGCCGTTACCTTGAGGCTGGCAATGTGGTGATCTGCGCTGCTGGCACGGGTAACCCGTTTTTCACTACCGATACGGCAGCCAGCCTGCGCGCAGTGGAATTGCAATGCGATCTGTTGCTCAAGGCTACCAAGGTGGACGGTATTTATGATGCCGATCCGAAAAAAAATCCTGCGGCCAAACGCTTTGATCGGTTATCCTTCGACGATGCCATCCAGCGCCGTTTGGGCGTCATGGATCTGACGGCCATGGTGATGTGCCGCGATAATAAACTTCCTCTTGGCGTGTTCGACATGTTTGCGCCGGGAGCGCTTGCCGCGATTGTGCGTGGTGAGACAGTTGGAACTCTGGTTGAGGTTTAAGCAATGATTGATGACATCAAACAAGATGCAGAACAACGGATGCAGAAAAGCATCGAAGCCCTGAAACACGATCTGGCGAAAATCCGCACAGGGCGTGCTCACCCCAGCCTGCTGGATCAGGTTACGGTCGATTATTACGGTTCTGATGTGCCGTTGAGCCAGGTGGCGAATATCGGTACGGAAGATGCACGTACCCTGAAGGTGACGCCGTGGGAAAAACCGATGGCCAGCAAGATCGAAAAGGCCATCATGACTTCCAATCTGGGGTTGAACCCTTCCAATGACGGCAGTGTAATCCGCGTACCTTTGCCTGCACTGACCGAAGAGCGTCGCCGTGATCTGGTCAAGGTGGTCAAGGGCGAAGCGGAAGGCGCGCGTGTTGCCATCCGCAATATCCGCCGTGATGCCAATTCCACCCTCAAGATGCTGCTCAAGGAAAAGGAAATTTCCGAAGATGAAGAGCGCCGCGCGGAAGATGAGATTCAGAAACTGACAGACCGTTACATCAAGGAAGTGGAAGGTGTGCTGGAAAAGAAAGAAAAGGAACTGATGGAGGTCTGACCGGGACTTTGGTGCTTCCTGCGTGGCGAAAACGGGAATACATGACAACTAACACTTCAGACAATACTGTTCCCAGACATGTTGCCATTGTCATGGATGGTAACGGGCGCTGGGCCAAGGCGCGCTTCCTGCCGCGCCTGATGGGACACCACCGGGGAGTGGAAGCCGCGCGCAAGGTTATCCGCGCCTGTAGTGATGCGGGAGTGGAGTGCCTGACGCTGTTTGCGTTCAGTAGCGAAAACTGGAAACGTCCCGAAGAGGAGGTCAGTGGCCTGATGTCACTGTTCATGTCTGCACTGGAGCGTGAATCGGCAGCCCTGTTGCGGCATAACGTACAAATGACGTTCATTGGTGACCGTTCCGGGTTCACGCCAGGCTTGCAGGAAAAAATCCGCCAGGTGGAAGGCATGACGGATACCTGCACGGGAATGCGTCTGTTGATTGCCGCCAATTACGGCGGGCGCTGGGACATTTTGCAGGCTGCCCAGCGCGCCTGTCAGCAGGCCGCAGATGAAGGAACGGATATTGCGTCGCTGGGTGAGGCGGGTTTCGGCAAGCTGCTTTCCACTGCCGGGCTGCCCGACCCGGATCTGTTCATCCGCACCGGGGGTGAGCGGCGTATCAGCAATTTCCTTATGTGGCAACTCGCCTATGCAGAGTTGTACTTCACGGATGTATTATGGCCGGAATTCGACGCAAACTGCCTGCAACAGGCTTTCGCGGATTTCGCCAACCGCCAGCGCCGTTTTGGCATGACGGGGGATCAGGTGTCAGGAGATACAAATGCTTAAACAAAGGGTTATCACCGGGTTAGTCCTGATCCTGCTGGTATTCGCAGGTATCCGTTTCCTGCCGACCGAATTGTTTGCCCTGTTTTCGATGATGTTCATCGTTGGCCTGGGTGCGTGGGAGTGGGCCGGGCTGACGGGTTGCCATCTGCCGGAAAAGCGCATGATGGGCACCATGATGATCCTGCTGGCGTCCATTCCACTGGTGTTTCTGCCGTTGCCGACCGCTGCGGTATTATGGGTCAGCGTGCCTTTGTGGGCTGCCATTCTGGTTGCTTTGGCCATTTATCCACGCAATGCCGGTTTTTACAAGAAGCATGCGCTGGTCATGCGGATCATGGGCATTTTCGTGCTTCTGCCAGCCTGGTTTGCGCTGTTCCGCCTGCATGGGATGGATGACCTGGCTTCCCCTGGCTACCTGTATGTTTGCTACCTGATTATTCTGGTGGCACTGGCGGATACCGCAGCCTACTTTACCGGGCGAAAGTTTGGCAAACACAAGCTTGCGCCCGCCCTCAGTCCTGGCAAAACCAAAGAGGGCATGTCGGGAGCCATAGTCGCTACTGCGATCTGGTCAGTCATCGGGGCTTTCTGGCTGCACCTGCCGGAAGGTGCAACCGCGCCATTCATGATCCTGTCCATGTTCGTTGTGTTGATGTCAGTTGCTGGCGACCTGTTTGAAAGCCTGTTGAAGCGGGAAGCAGGGGTCAAGGACAGTGGCCATATCCTGCCTGGGCATGGTGGCATTCTTGACCGGGTGGACAGTATGCTGGCGGCAGCGCCCCTGTTCACACTCGGCCTGCTGTGGCTGCACTGAGGTATGGGCATGACATCCAAAGCAATCACCATTCTGGGTTCCAGCGGCAGCATCGGTGTCAGTACGCTGGATGTGCTTGCCCGTCATCCTGACCGTTTTCATGTGTTTGCCCTCACCGCCAACAGTAATGTTGAGCGGCTGTATGAGCAGTGCGTCCGTTTCCAGCCCCGTTATGCCGTGATGGCTGATTCGGCATCTGCCGAGGTGCTGGCAAAGCGGTTGCTGGCGGCGGGAAGCAGTACCGCAGTGCTGGCCGGGACAGAAGCGCTGGAAACCGTTGCCAGCAGCCCTGAAACTGATTACGTCATGGCCGCCATTGTCGGCGCAGCCGGTTTGTTGCCAACCCTTGCCGCCGCCCGTGCAGGCAAGCGGGTGATGCTGGCCAACAAGGAGGCGCTGGTCATGTCCGGCCAGTTGTTCATTGACGCCGTGCGCGAACATGGGGCGGAACTGCTGCCGATTGACAGCGAGCACAATGCCGTTTACCAGTGCCTGCCTGTATCGTTCACTTCTCCCCCGGTCACTTCCACCCCGTTCACTGAGCGGAGTCGAAGTGAACGGGGTGGAAGTGAACGCCATGGTGGCGTGGAAAAAATCCTGTTGACGGCATCCGGCGGGCCTTTCCGCAACTGGCCAGCAGCCGATTTGCAGGGCGTGACGCCGGAACAGGCCGTGGCGCACCCCAATTGGTCGATGGGGCAGAAAATTTCGGTCGATTCCGCTACCCTGATGAACAAGGGTTTGGAAGTCATTGAAGCCTGCTGGCTGTTCGGTTTGTCGGCAGACCGGGTGGAAGTGGTAGTTCACCCACAAAGTACCATACATTCCATGGTGTCCTATAATGATGGCTCCGTGCTGGCACAGCTTGGCAACCCGGACATGCGCACCCCCATAGCCTATGCGCTGGGGTGGCCTGAGCGGCTGGTTTCCGGCGTTGCGCAGCTGGACATGTTTGCAACTGCAAGGCTGGATTTCGAGCGACCGGATACCGGGCGCTTCCCGTGTTTGCAGCTTGCCTACGAAGCACACGAACTGGGCGGGTTTGCTACCATTGCCCTGAATGCGGCCAATGAGGAAGCAGTGAAAGCTTTCCTCGGAAGGGAAATCGGTTTTACTGACATTCCCCGGCTGGTGGCTGATGTCATGCGTCAGGCCGATAGGGGTACACCGATGAATCTTGAGGAGATTCTTGTTCAGGATCAGGAAAGCCGTAGCCGCTCACTATCCTGGATAAAGAACAAGAAAAAGCATTAATCATGAGCTTGCTGATAATCATTCCTGCATTTCTTGTCACGATTGGCGTACTGGTCACGGTACACGAATTCGGACACTTCTGGGTTGCGCGCAAGTTGGGCGTCAAGGTATTGCGCTTTTCCATCGGTTTTGGCAAGCCGCTGTGGAAACACGTATCCAACGATGCTGACCGGATTGAATATGTCGTGGCAGCCCTGCCTCTTGGCGGCTATGTCAAAATGCTTGACGAGCGTGAGTGTGAGGATGGCTGCCAGATTCCGCAACAGGATCTTCCCCGTGCCTTTAACCGTCAGGCACTCTGGAAGCGCGCCGCCATTGTGGTGGCCGGGCCATTGGCTAATTTCCTGCTGGCAATCGCAGTGTATGCAGCGGTTGGCATGTTGGGGCAGGAAGTCCGCCACGCCTATATTGATCCGGCGGCAGGCAAACCAGCGGCCATAGCTGGCTTCCAGCCGGGCGACCGGGTGGTTTCCATTGCAGGCAAGCCAATTGAAGCCATGGGTGAAATGCCCATACGCCTGATTGACGGTTATTTCGCTTCAGCGGAACATCAGGTCGTGGTTGGGGTAAACACACGGGATGGTGCGAATGCCGAGCGTGTCCTGGACTTGCGGGGTTCCGCCCTGCTGGAAGAAGACAATGATGTGATGGAGAAACTGGGCTTCAATCCGTGGATGCCGCCGTTTGACCTGTTGGTGGCTGAGGTTATTGCCGATTCCCCGGCAGCCAGGGCTGGGGTGCAGGCAGGTGATAAAATCCTGTTGGCAGGTGGGCAGGCATTCCCGAATCCGGGGCCTTTCAGCGAATTTATTGCCAACCATGCTGACCAGCCGGTTAACTTGCGCATCAGCCGGGCTGACGGCGATCATGATTTGCAGGTCGTGCCGCGTATGGACACGGAACGGAACCGGGTGATGGTGGGCATTGCATTCAAGCCGCCGCCTGATTCCGTTAAGGAACAGTTGTATTTCGAACGGTCTTATGGTTTGTTTGATGCGCTGGTAAAAGGCGTGGAACAAACGGCTGATACTTCCATCATGACATTGAAACTGATGGGGCGTATGCTTACGGGCGAAGTTGCCCTGAAGAATATCAGTGGGCCGGTTACCATAGCGCAGTTTGCTGGTGTAACCGCCTCCTATGGTTTGACGTATTATCTGGGTTTTCTGGCGGTTGTCAGTGTGAGTCTGGGTGTGTTGAACCTGTTGCCTGTCCCGATGCTGGATGGGGGGCATTTGCTATATTACTTGATTGAACTGGTTAAAGGCAGCCCCGTATCCGAACAGGTGGAAGCTGCCGGATTCCGGATTGGGATGGCGATCATTGCTGGTTTGATGATGCTTGCTTTATATAATGATTTCATGCGGTTGATAAATTAATGATGAAGAAACAGACGCTTGGTATTTCTATTGCGAGTTGTTTGGTGGTCTTGGCACAGACCGCATGGGCGGCTGCATTTGTGGTACGTGACATCGAGGTTAACGGTCTGGAACGCATTCCGGCAGGTACGGTACTGAATTACCTGCCAGCGCGGGTAGGCCAGCCTTTCGATGACGGGCAATCCTCCGAGGCCGTCAAGGCGCTTTTCCAGACCGGTTTGTTTGAGGACGTGAAACTGGCGCGCCGGGGCGATGTGCTCGTCGTCAACGTGGTGGAACGTCCAGCCATTGGTGAAATCAACATCAAGGGCAATCGCAAGATTCCGTCTGACAAGCTGATGGAAGTCCTGAAGTTGCGCAATGTGGGCAAGGGTGACACCCTCGACAAGGCAGCATTGCTCAGCATCCAGCAGGAACTGGAGCAGCAGTATCAGGCCATGGGGCATTACGCTGTGGATGTGAATACCACTCTGGAAGCTTTGCCACGCAACCGTGTCGCGGTCAACATCAATATCAATGAAGGCAATGTTTCCCGCATCCAGAAGGTCAAAATTGTTGGCAACAAGGCTTTCCCTGAATCGGTTTTGCTGAAACAGCTCGAATCCGGGCCGCGCGGGCCTTTTTCCGTGCCGCTATTGAGTGACAGTGACAAGTATTCCAAGGAAAAGCTGATCGGCGACCTGGATTCCCTGACATCTTTCTATCGGGATCGCGGTTACCTGAACTTCAAGATTACCTCGACCGAAGTCAGCATGACGCCGGACAAGAAAGACATCTACCTGACCGTCGGGATTGTGGAAGGCGAGCAATACCGGATTGGCGATGTGAAGGTTGCTGGCAATCCGGGTCTTAGCCAGGAGCAACTGGCGCAAGCCATCAAGATTCAAAAAGGGCAGGTGTTTTCACAGAAGGCGCTGGAAGAAACCCGCAAGAATCTGGAAGCGAAAGTTGGTTCACAAGGCTATGCCTTTACCAAGATCAATGCAGTGCCGGATTTTGATGAAGCCAACAAGCAGGTTGGCATTACGCTGGCGATTGATACTGGCAGGCGCACCTATGTCCGGCGTATCGATATTCGTGGCAACAACCGCACCAAGGATGAAGTCTACCGCCGTGAACTGCGCCAGCTCGAAAGTTCCTGGTTCTCGAAAGAGCAGGTGGAACGTTCCAAGGTGCGTCTGGAGCGTCTGCCTTATGTGGAAGAAGCCAGCATTGAAGCCGAGCCTGTTGCCGGTACGGAAGACCAGATCGACCTGATCGTCACTGTCAAGGAGCGCTCATCCAACCAGTTCCGGGTTGGTGCAGGTTACTCCCAGTCCCAGGGTGTCCTGTTCAATATCAACCTGAACCAGGAAAACTTCATGGGCACTGGCAAGCAGGTTGATATCAATGTCGATAACAGCAAGGTCAACAAGAACTACAACATCAGCTACACCAACCCTTACTATACGCCGGATGGTATCAGCCGTGGTTTCAGCACTTACTACAGCAAATATGATGCCGAGGCAGAGGACATTTCCAGTTATGCATCCAACCGCTATGGCGGCAGCGTCAACTATACGATTCCGTTGAGCGAACACGATTCCGTGTATGTCAGCGGGGGAGCGGAAAAGCGCGAGATTGTGCTGGGTGCCGATGCTGCACAGGAAATCCAGGATTTTGTCACGGACAACGGTAAGGAATACACGCAGATTCCGGTTTCCGTCAGTTATGTGCATGACACCCGCAACCGCACGGTATTCCCCAACGAAGGCCAGCGTCACCGGGTTTCCTTGCAGGCTGCTGCCCCCGGCAGTGACTTGCAGTATCAGAAGCTGAGTTATGATGGCGCAGTGTACGTGCCGGTAACGGATGATGTCACTTTTGCTGCCAAAGGAAAGATTGGCGTCGCCAATGCCTCGGGCAAAACCACCGAAGTGCCTTTCTTTGATCGCTACTACGCTGGCGGGATTGGTTCCGTGCGTGGCTTTGAGCAAAGTACTCTGGCTCCCCGCAGTAAGGACGCCGCACACAGTGATCAAATCCTTGGTGGTGATACCCTGGCAACGGCAACTGCCGAACTGCAATTCCCGGTGCCAGGGGCGAGTGACGTCAAGGGCCTGAAAATGAGCGCCTTTGTGGATGCCGGTAATGCCTACAACCGTTCAGGCAGTAGCAGTACCGGTGATGAGAAAGCCATCCGCGCGGCGGCGGGTCTGGGCATTACCTGGTTGTCGCCGATTGGTCCGCTGGAAGTCAGCTATGCCAAGCCGATCAGTTCCAAAGACGGAGACCAGGAACAGGCAGTCCAGTTCAGTATCGGGGCATCGTTCTAAGCAGTATGAGCGGGCAACGTTTACACAGGTTATTCCGCAAACAGTTGGCAAGCTGGCTTTTCACCCTGTTTGCGGCAATTGCTGCCACAGCCGTTGTTCAGGCGGATGAAAATTCCCCGATACCTGTAAAAATTGCCATCGTGAATGTGTCCAGTTTGCTGGAAAGTTCGCCGCAGTCCAAAGCAGCCAATGACAAGCTGAAAGCGGATTTCGTACCGCGTGAAGATGCGTTGGGTGCCGAGCAGAAAGCTATCCGGGAACTGGAGGAAAACCTCACTGCCCGGATTGATGCCGGAACCCTGTCAGACGACGACAAGTTGCAGCAACAGCGCGAACTGCGTGACCGTCAGCGCAAATATGCCCGTGCCATGGAAGATTTCCGTGAAGAGGTGCGTTCTGCGCGTGACATAGCTATTGATACCTTGCAAAACCAGATCGTGGAGGCCATTGGTGAAGTCCGCGAGAAGGAAAGGATAGATGTCGTTCTGCGTGAAAGCGACTATATCGTGGCCAGTGACCGTATCGATATTACCGGCAAGGTCATGCAGCATCTGGAACAGAAATTTCAGGCGGAACAGGCAACGTCTGGTGCTAAACCGCAGGAGTAATAGCGGATGACAAGAGGCATGTCGCTTCAGGAACTGGCTGAACATACCGGCTCCCACTTGCAGGGCGATGCCGGGTTTCGCGTTATGTCAGTTGCACCGGTCGAAACTGCCCAGGTGCAGGACATCAGCTATATCCGGGGAGGCAAATTCCGCCACTTCCTGGATTCCACTCAGGCAGGAGCCTTGATCCTCCCTCTTGAACTTGCAGAAAGCTACACGGGTAATTGTTTGGTCAATGCCAACCCTTATCTGGCTTACGCCCAAATTGTGGCATTGCTGCATCCCGCGCCACGTCCTGAGGCATCCATCCACCCATCAGCAGTAATCGCATCAGACGCAGAGATCGGTGAAGGTGTCAGTATTGGCGCGCATGTGGTGCTGGGTCAGGGGGTGGAACTGGCCGCCAATGTCATTATTGAAGCGGGTTGTGTGCTTGGCGAAGCTTGTAAAGTAGGCGAGAATACCCGCCTGTATCCCAATGTTACTCTGGGATACGGCACGCAGGTTGGTGAGCGTTGCATTATCCATTCCGGTGCTGTGCTGGGTGCTGACGGGTTTGGTTTTGCGCCGGACAATGGTGCTTGGTACAAGATTCCGCAGGTTGGTAATGTGGTGGTAGGTGATGATGTCGAAATTGGGGCCAACACCTGCATTGACCGCGCGGCTTTGGGGGCTACCCGAATTGGCAATGGTGTCAAACTGGATAACCTGCTCCAGATTGGGCATAACGTCCAGATCGGCGATCACTCCGCCATCGCTGCCTGCACGGCAGTGGCTGGCAGTGTGGAAATCGGCAAGCATTGCCAGATTGGCGGCATGTGCGCCATCGCGGGTCATTTGAGTATCGCTGATCATGTGGTAGTGACCGGAACCAGCATGGTTTCACGTTCCATTACCCATGCGGGGGTGTATTCGTCGGGTACTTCGGCGACCGAAAATGCGGTCTGGCGCAAGAATGCCGCCCGTTTCAACCAACTTGATAAACTGGCTCGCCGTCTTGCTGAACTGGAAAAGCAACTGGCGGATTTACAAAATAAAGGGAGTAATTGAGTCGCTATGGGCACAATGAACGTTGAAAAAATCAGAAATTACCTGCCACACCGTTACCCGTTTTTGTTGGTGGATCGCGTGCTGGAATACGAAGTCGGCAAATCACTGACAGCGATTAAAAATGTCACGGTCAATGAACCGTGGGTCAATGGGCATTTCCCGCATCAGCCCATCATGCCGGGCGTGCTGATTATTGAGGCTCTGGCGCAGACTACAGGTTTGCTCGGGTTTCGCACCATGGGCGAAGAGCCGCAAACCGATACCTTGTACTTGCTGGTGGCGGTAGACAAGGCGCGTTTCAAGCAGGCCGTTGTACCCGGCGACCAGTTGGTGATGAAAGTGGAGCTGGTGAAGCGCAAGGGCATCATGTGGGTGTTCAGTGCTGAGGCACGGGTCGATGGCAAGCTGGCAGTGTCAGCCGAGCTGATGTGTGCCGCCAAGAAAGAGGCCGCCGCTTGAGCGACCTGATTCACCCCAGCGCCATTATTCACCCCTCAGCCCAACTGGCGGAGGGGGTCGAAATAGGGGCGTATTCCATTATTGGTGCCGATGTCATTATTGGACGCGGAACCCGCATTGCGCAGCATGTGGTGATCGAAGGGCCAACCCGGATTGGCGAAGATAACCAGATTTACCCGTTTGCTTCCATCGGTGCCGCCCCGCAGGACAAGAAGTTCAAGGGCGAGCCGACCGAACTTGTGATCGGCGACCGCAATGTCATCCGCGAATGCTGCACCTTTAACCGTGGCACGGTGCAGGACAAGGGCAAAACGGTGGTGGGTGATGACAACTGGATCATGGCTTATGTGCATATCGCGCATGACTGCATCATCGGCAACAATACCATATTCGCCAACAACGCCACGCTGGCCGGGCATGTCGAAATCTGCGACTGGGCAATCCTCGGCGGTTTTACGCTGGTGCACCAGTTCTGCGTGATTGGCGAGCATGCTTTTACTGGCATGGGTTCCGCCATCAGCAAGGATGTGCCGCCCTTTGCAATGGTGGCAGGTGCACCCGCCGAACCGCGCAGCATCAACCTGGAAGGGCTGAAACGGCGTGGTTTCAGCACCGACGCCATACACCGTATCAAGGAAGCGCACCGTATCCTCTACCGTCAGCACCTTGCTACCGAGGACGCCCTGAGCAAGATCGAAACCGAACTGGGCGGGCATGACGAAATTTCCCTGTTGCTGGATTTCTGCCGTAATAGCCAGCGGGGGCTGATACGCTAAGATATGAAGCGGGTCGCTATCATCGCAGGGGAAGCGTCAGGGGACTTGCTGGCAGCGCGCCTGATCATTGCCCTGCGCGGACAATACCCTGACATTGCGTTTGAGGGCATTGCCGGGCCGGAAATGCAGGCTGCCGGTTGTGTCAGCCTTTTTCCGCTGGAAAAGCTGTCAGTCATGGGTTTGGTGGAAGTCCTCAAGCACTTGCCTGAGCTGCTTTCCATCCGCAAGCAATTGTTCCAGCGCTGGCAAGCCAATCCACCCGATTTGTTCATCGGCGTGGATGCGCCTGATTTCAACCTGCCACTGGCAGCGAAACTACATGCAACTGGTATCCCCACGACGCATTATGTCAGCCCTTCCGTCTGGGCATGGCGGGAAAAGCGCGTGCGCAAGATGCAGGGTAAGCTGGATTTGATGCTGACCCTGTTCCCGTTCGAGGTCGATTTCTATCGTAAACACGGCATCAATGCCGAATTCGTTGGACACCCACTGGCCGATGAAGTTGAATTTGATGCCAGCCGGGAGACTGCCCGCCAGCAACTCGGTTTGCCACTGGATAGACGTATCCTCGCCATTTTGCCCGGTAGCAGGAGTGGGGAAGTACGCCGCCTTGCCCCCGATTTCCTGCAAGCTGCCGCCCGCTTGCAGCACAAGCATCCTGATTTGTTGCTGGCGACTCCAGCCGTCAATGCGCGTTTGCGCGCGGAACTGGAGCAACTTCGCCAGCAGTTTGCGCCCACACTGCAACTGACCGTGCTGGAGCGGCAATCACGCACCCTGATGCAGGCCGCCGATTACATCCTGATGGCTTCAGGGACTGCTGTGCTGGAAGGCATGCTGTCAGGTCGCCTGATGGTGGCCGCCTACCGGGTTGCGCCGCTGACAGCATGGCTGATACGCACGTTCGGCTTGCTCAAGGTGCGCTTTGTCACCTTGCCAAACAATCTGGCGAATGAGGAACTCGTCACCGAATTCCTCCAGGAACAGATTACGCCAGAGAGTCTTGAGCAGGCCATGGAACAGATGTTCACGCTGTCGGAAGAACGACGGAGTTACATCCTGCAACGTTTCCACGAACTGCACGCGAAACTGCGCCAGAACGCCAGTCATAGCGCTGCCCGTGCCATTATCAGGCAGTTTTTCTGACACATGCAGGAAGGCGTCATCCAATACCAACTCGATTTCAGCAGGCAAGCCTTGCCTGATGGGGTGTCGGTGGATGAGCTGAATGCCTGCCGTGCACGCCTGTTTGCCCTGAAGCTGATAGGGCAGGATGCCAGCCGTTACCAGGGGCTGGGTTATGGCAATATCAGCCAGCGGGTTGAGTTGCCGGGCAAACCGGATGCTTTCCTGATCACGGGTTCCCAGAGCGGGCATCTGCCAGTGCTGGAAAGGCGGCATTATGCGCTGGTGACATGCTGTGACCCTATGGAAAACCGTTTGCAGGCCAATGGTGAAACGCCACCGTCTTCGGAAGCCATGACGCATGCCGTGATTTATCAGGCATTGCCCGCTGTTCACGCCGTGATCCATGTTCATTGGCCCGATTTGTGGCAGAATGCACAGGAACGGCGCATGCTGGCAACAGCACGTGACATTCCCTATGGAACGCCACAAATGGCACAAGCAGTTCGGCACTGCCTGTTGCAGGCAGATGCCTTAAATACCGGTATGTTGGCAATGCTGGGGCATGAAGATGGCATCATGATATGGGGCAGGACGCTGGTGGATGCAGAAGCCCAAATCCAAATAACATTTAATGACTGATCCAGTTTAAAGGACGCACCATGTATCTTACCAAGTTCAAGTCTACCGGCTCTGTGATCAGCTCCAGCGACCAGTTCGGGGCGAAAATGCACCAGGTTGCCAGCCGCTATTTTGCGACCTACGGGCGTGGCGTATTCGTCGGCACGGGCAGTGGTGTGGTCGCACAGTATTTCATGCAGCCGCCGGTTCCTTTTGTGTTTGTGGAAAAACACCCGGCGTTTGTGCGCCAGTTCCATGAGCGTTTCGGCAGTGCAACCCCGTTGCTGGGCAAGGACTTTTTCACCCTGCCCATTGATCAAAGCAGTGAGGGGCTGGGCAACTGTCTGATCGTTTCCTGTATGCCAGTGACCGGGCCGTTTTATTCCGAAAAGCTGGTGGAGCATTTCCGCGATGCGCTCAATAGCGGCTCGACTATTGTGCAGATGAGCTATATACCATTCGTTCGCCAGATCCGTCTGTTTGAACGTTTGCAGAAAGAAGGTTTCAGCATCCAGCGGGTTGCGACTGTATTGCTGAACGTACCACCGGCCTCCGTATTCGTGCTGAGGAAAGCCTGATGCTGATCGCTGGGGTGGATGAAGTCGGGCGTGGGCCACTGGCGGGTGCTGTGGTTGCCGCTGCCGTCATCCTCGACCCGGCCAGACCCATTGCGGGCTTGAATGATTCCAAGAAACTGAGCGCCAAGCGCCGTGAACAACTGGTGGTGGAAATCCGCGCAAAGGCGCTGTACTGGAGTTTGGGGCGCGCCGAGGTGGAGGAAATCGATTCCATCAACATCCTGCAAGCCACCTTTCTCGCCATGCAGCGGGCGCTGGCAGGTTTGGCCGTGCTGCCTGATCTGGTGAAAATCGACGGCAACCGCTGCCCAGATTTGCCTTATAACATGCAGGCGATCGTTGGTGGCGATGCGACGGTGGCAGAAATCAGTGCAGCATCCATCCTCGCCAAAGTGGTACGTGACAGCGAAATGCTGGAGATGGATGCGCGTTACCCGCAGTATGGTTTCGCCAAACACAAAGGCTATGGTACTGCTGTGCATATGGCTGCTCTGCGGGAGCATGGTGCAAGTCCCATCCATCGGCGTAGCTTCGCCCCAGTCAGAAAGGCGCTGGAGAATGGGGCTGGTTAGCCTACACTGTGCATATGCTGCGAAAAATCCTGACTATCCTGTTGCTGCTCGTCCTCCTACTGCTTCTGGTGCAGGTCGGGCTATATGTTTACCGTGAATATATCCAGCCGCCCTATCCGGCAGGCAAGAGCCAGACCCAAACTGACAAGCTGGGGCTGCCGACCATCCGCCAGCCGTCATCCATCGGCATCAATACCAACGAAGTCCATTACGAAGACACCAGCCTGCCATTCGTTGACCTGTTCCGCGCTGCCAGCCCGTTTGCTGAAAACCTGTTCCGCCTGAAAGCGGAAGATGTGACCTATGATGAAAATGGCTGGCCTACCCGCATCGGCAGCGGGGAAGTAGGCACTAAATTCCTTGGCATGATTCCCCCCCAAGCCTTGCCCGCAGGCGGATACACTGTATTGTACGAGGGCGAAGGCAAGCTGCGCTACGGGCATGATGTGAAAGTCGTTTACCAGTCACCGGGGCGGGATGTGATCCGTTTTGACCCTGGCAAGGATGGTTTGGTGGATGCCAGCATCGTTATCACCCAAACCAATCCGGCCAATTACCTGCGCAACATCCGTATTCTGCCCCCCGGTGGTATTTGCCGGAACAATCCGCTCAAACGGGTGATGGAGGCGAATGAATGCGGGGCAGATGCAGGCGAATTCCTGGCTTTCACCGATTATTACGCCAGCATTGTGTTCAACCCCGAATACCTGGATTTCATGAAGGATTTCAAGACTATCCGTTTCATGCCAATGTCCGGTATCACGCGCAACCCGGTTGAGCATTGGCAGGATCGACAGCGACCGGAGGAAGCCAGTTGGGGTGGAACCTACGGTAACCGTGGTGTGCCGCTCGAAATCATGGTGGAACTCGCCAACCGCCTGCACAAGGATGCCTGGTTCAATATTCCGCACGCGGCGGATGATGAGTACATGCGCGAATATGCCAGCTATGTGCGCGATCACCTCAATCCCGAGCTGAAAATCTATCTGGAATACACCAACGAAGTCTGGAACACGACCTTCACCCACAACGAATACACCCAGAAAAAGGGTATCGAAATGGGCTTGAGCATCAATGCAGTGGAGGCGGGCTTTGAGTATTACACCATCCGCGCCCGCCAGATGTTTGAAATCTGGGAGCAGGTTTTCAACAGGCGGGAACGTTTCGTGCGTGTGCTGGGCGGCTGGGATACCCGACTGGATGTGACCCGCAAGCTGCTGACGGAAAACGATATGTACCAGCATATTGATGCGGTCGCTATTGCGCCTTACTTCGGGGGGAATCTCAAGGGGTATCGCGAATCCCAAACTGTGGATGACATTTTCCGCCTGACCAGGGAGGAGGATTCCTATCGTTCCCTGCCGGAAATACTGGATATGGTCAGGCAGCACGTCCATCTGGCTGACCAATACGGTGTTGACCTGCTCGGCTACGAAGGCGGACAGGGGCTGGTGGACTGGGCGACCCGCAAGCCGGAGCAGCATCCCAACCCGCTGTTTTTTGCTGCCAACCGCGATCCACGCATGGGCGAGCTATACACTGAATTTCTCAAGGGGTGGGATCAGGCTGGCGGCAAGCTGATGATGCTGTTTTCTGCCCCGCGTGTGTGCCGGGCGTTTGGTTGCTGGGGTCTGAAGGAATACATCAACCAGCCACGCGAACAGGCTCCCAAATATGATGCGGTACTGAAATACATTGCTGAGCAGAATGCCCGTCCAGCGGAAACGCTTGCGCCGCAGCAAAGTGATAGTAGCGCTGCCACCGAGGTAAAGCCGCCCAAAGCCCGTGGGCCGGATGACCCCGTGATCGTGTGGCGACCCATGACTGAGCCGGATCGTGCCTTTTTCCTCGAAAACCCGCGCACGCTGGATGTGTTGCTAGAGACGGATGAGTGGGCCAAACAAGACCTGTTCGGCAAATGGCAGGGCAAGTGGGATGACGAGACACTGTTCCTCAGTGTGCGCGTTTACGACCAGAAAATTGTGCAGGATTCCGACGACCCGGCTGACGATGATTCGGTCGAGTTTTTTATGGATGCCAACAATAGCCGTGGGGCGCAACTGGATGGTCAACATGACTTCCATCTGGTGTTTAGTTGTGATGGCGTAACGCTCGGCAAGAATTCTGCACCCATCCCGCCGGAACAGTTGGCCAGTATTTCGGTCAGTTCGCGCGCGGTGTATGACGGTTATGTTCTGGAAGCCTGGATTCCGTGGAAAGTGTTTGGTATCAGCCCGAAAGTGAGCAACAAGGTCAGTGCTGAAATACACATTAATGACGATGATGATGGCGGTGCGCGCGACAAGAAAATTGGCTGGATGGCGCAGGATACCAATGTCGCCAATGAGCCGAAACAGTGGGGCGTGATTCTGTTTAGTGGGAGATAAATCTCCCTCAGTCCCCCTTTTTCAAAGGGGGAAGCTGGATCGTGCTGCGATTGTTTGCCGGTAGTGATGGGGTGGCTCCTCCTCTGACAAGGGGTGGCTGGGAGGTGTTTCTTTTCTCCTGCCTGATCCGTAACACATAACCGCCCAGTGCGCCGCCTGCTGTTGTCAGCGTCAGCAAACCCAGCGTCATGAACTGTGTCAGCAGCAGCAGTCCACCTATACCTGCCATTCCGGCGAATGCCATTCCGACCTTGATGTTGGCCTGGGTGGAAGTGCGGCGGACTTCCTGCATGGTTTCCTGATGCGCCTGTTTGACCACTTTGGCCTTGGCGCGTTCGGCGTTGACGCGCAGGGCTTCACGCTCTCTCGCATGATTTTCCTGCAAGCGGCTGATTTCATCCTTGCGCTGGTGGGCGGCGACAGCACCGAACCAGAATGCTGTCAGCAAGCCGACGATGACAACCGGAATGATGAGCCTGAACCAGCCCCAATCCACCAAATCGGTGGGAGCGATCAAGACCAATGCCACCGTGATGGCTTGCAACAGCATAATGCCTGGTAAAAACTTCAGCATGGTTGTTATCCTTTTGTTCCGTCATGGCTGGATGGAACGATTATAATGGTATCTGGACACAACAGGACAACCACATGCTGCCAAACGACCTGATGCAGGAACTGATAGTCTTCCGCGCCGAACGCGACTGGGAGCAGTTCCATACCCCGCGCAACCTTGCCATCTCGCTGTCGCTGGAGGCGGGCGAAGTGCTGGAACTGTTCCAGTGGCAAGACCCGCAAGGGGAGGCGGTGCAGGCTGTTCTGCCGCGTTTGCAGGAAGAAGTGGCGGATGTGGCGGTGTATCTGGCCTACCTGTGCCATGACCTGGGCATTGATCTGGAAGCGGCAATACGCAGCAAGATGATGAAAAACCGTGAGAAATATCCGGTGGCTTTGGCCAGAGGTTCCGCCAAAAAATACACTGAGTTGGGGGAAACCCAATGAGCCAGTTCGTCCACCTGCGCCTGCACACCGAATACTCCCTGGTCGACAGCACCATCCGCATCAAGCCCTTGATGAAGGCTGTCGAAAAGACCGGAATGCCCGCCATCGCCATCACTGACCAGAACAATTTCTTCGGTCTGGTGAAGTTCTACAAGGCCGCCATGGGCGCGGGCATCAAACCCCTGTTCGGGGTGGATGTGCTGCTGGCGGACGAGCAGGGCAGCGACACGCTGTTCCACGCCATCCTGCTGTGCCAGAATAATACCGGCTACCGCAATCTGACCAAACTGATTTCGCGCGCCTGGCAGCAGGGGCAGGTGCTGGGTTTGCCGCGTGTGCAACGTGGCTGGATTGCGGAATTCAGCGCAGGCGTGATCATGCTGTCCGGCGGGCGTGATGGCGATGTGGGGCAGGCGCTGCTGTCCGGCAATGCGGAACTGGCGGAGCGGCGTTTGCAGGAATGGCTGCAAGCTTTCCCCGAGCGCTATTACCTCGAATTGCAACGCACCGGGCGTGCGGGTGAGGAAGACTACATCCATGCCGCCGTGGAACTGGCGCTTGCTTATGATGTGCCGGTGGTTGCCACTAACGATGTGCGTTTCCTGAGCGAAGATGATTTTGATGCGCATGAAGTCCGGGTGTGCATCAACGGTGGTAATGTGCTGATTGATCCCAAGCGTCCGCATAACTACAGTCGTCAGCAATACCTGCGTACCCCTGCGGAAATGGTGGAGCTGTTCGCTGACATTCCCTCCGCCATTGACAACACGCTGGAGATTGCCAAACGCTGCAATGTTTCACTGACTCTGGGCAAGAACTACCTGCCGCTGTTCCCGATTCCGGATGGCATGACCGAAGCGGAATATTTCTGCAAGGTAAGCGAGGAGGGTTTGGAAAAGCGCCTCGATTTCCTGCTGGGTGACAAATACCCGCGCGGTACACCCGGATTCGTGGAAAAGCGCAAGCCTTACGACGAGCGCCTCAAGATCGAGCTAGACGTTATCAACAAGATGGGTTTCCCCGGTTACTTCCTGATCGTTGCGGACTTCATCCAGTGGGCCAAGGATAACGCTATTCCGGTGGGGCCAGGGCGTGGTTCCGGTGCTGGCTCGTTGGTGGCGTATGCGCTCAAGATCACTGACCTCGACCCGTTGGCTTATGACTTGCTGTTTGAACGTTTCCTCAACCCTGAACGTGTTTCCATGCCCGACTTCGATATCGACTTCTGCATGGATAACCGCGACAAGGTGATTGATTATGTGGCGCAAACCTACGGGCGCAATCAGGTGTCGCAAATCATCACCTTCGGTTCGATGGCAGCCAAAGCGGTGGTGCGCGACGTGGGGCGGGTACTGAGCCATCCGTATGGCTTCGTTGACCGGGTGGCGAAACTGATCCCGTTTGTGCTGGGCATTTCGCTGGAAGATGCGCTGGGCCGCACCAAAAAATCACAGGATGATTCCGAGCGTGTTTCCCCCGACCTGATCGAGCTGTATAACAAGGACGAAGATGTCAAAGCCTTGCTGGACATGGCGATTTCGCTCGAAGGTCTGACCCGCAATACCGGCAAGCACGCGGGTGGGGTGCTGATTTCACCTTCTGACCTGACCGATTTCACACCGATCTCCTGTGATGAATTCGGCAATGGCGTGGTGTCGCAATACGACAAGGATGATGTGGAGGCAGTCGGGCTGGTCAAGTTCGACTTTCTCGGCTTGCGCAACCTGACCATTATCGACTGGGCCTTGCAGACCATTAACCGCAAGCAGGCTGCCAAAGGTTTGCCGCCGGTCGACATCAACCGCATTCCACTGGATGACAAGGCATCCTACGACCTGCTCAAGGCGCAAAAAACCACTGCCGTGTTCCAGCTTGAATCGCGTGGGATGAAAGACCTGATCCGCCGCCTGCAACCGGATGTGTTTGAGGATGTCATCGCGCTGGTGGCGCTGTTCCGCCCCGGCCCCTTGCAGTCGGGCATGGTGGACGACTTCATCAACCGGAAAAAGGGTATCGCCAAGGTCGAATACCCGCATCCCAGTCTGGAACAAATCCTCAAGCCGACCTATGGCGTTATCGTCTATCAGGAACAGGTCATGCAGATTGCGCAGGTGCTGGCGGGTTACACGCTGGGTGGCGCGGACATGCTGCGCCGGGCGATGGGTAAGAAAAAGCCGGAGGAAATGGCCAAGCAGCGCTCCATTTTCATGGAGGGGGCGCGCAACAACCAGATTGACGAAAATCAGGCCACCTATATCTTTGACCTGATGGAAAAGTTTGCGGAGTACGGTTTCAACAAGTCGCACTCCGCCGCCTATGCACTGGTGGCATTCCAGACTGCGTGGCTCAAGGCGCATTATCCGGCAGCCTTCATGGCGGCGGTGCTGTCGGCGGATATGGACAATACCGACAAGGTGGTCACGCTGCTGGACGACTGCCGCCAATGCAGGTTGCAGGTACTGCCGCCGGACATCAACCGTTCCGATTTCCAGTTCACCGTCGATGAGCAGAATCGCATTATCTATGGTCTTGGCGCGGTTAAAGGGGCAGGGGAAGCGGCCCTTAGCTTGATGGTCGAAGAGCGCGCCAAGCATGGTGTGTATACCTCGCTTGCCGATTTGTGCAAGCGGTGCAGTTCGCAGAAGGTCAACCGTCGTGTGCTGGAAACCCTGATCAAGTCCGGCGCATTCGATTCCCTCGGTGGTACGCGCCGTGCCATGCTTGAATTCCTGCCGGAAGCCCTGCGCATGGCAGAACAGCACAATCGTGACCAGGGCACGGGGCAAACCGATTTGTTCGGCGGCATGTTTGGTGGCGTGAAAGAAGACGCCCCGGAATCCTCCATGCCCGCACTGGCTGAATTCCCCGAAAAGGAACGCCTCAAGCTGGAAAAGGAAACCCTCGGGCTGTTCCTCACCGGCCACCCGCTGGATGAATATGTGGAAGAAATCGCCGGTCTGGGCAACCGCAAGAAGCTGGCGGATATTGCCGAAGACGACGGCACCAAATACCGCCGCGAACCCGTCATGCTGGTTGGGCTGGTTTCCAGCGTGCGCACCCAGCACACGGACAATGGCAAGCGCGCCTTTGTGCAACTGGATGACAACACCGCCTATTACGAAGTACTGATTTTCACTGACACCTTCGGCCAATATGGACATTTGCTGGAAAAAGACGCCTGCATTGTGCTGGAAGGCACACTCGACACTGACCAGCGTACTGGCAAGACGCGCCTGCGGGTGGAAAAAATTCACAACATGCAGGCGGTGCGGGAAAACTTCCTGCGCAAGCTGGTATTGAAAGTCGATGCCTCGCAGGAACCGGGTGAGACACTGCGCAAGCTGCGCACGTTTCTCAAACCTGCGCAAGCGACGACGTTCCCGATTGCCGTGGAATACCGCAATGCTGGCGCACAGGCTGAAATGCGCCTTGGCGGGCAATGGACGCTGGCGCTGGATGATGCAGGATTGCGTGAATTGCGCCAGAGCCTGGGCAAGGAAAATGTCGGGCTGGTATTCTGATTTTTCCTGTTTCCGCTGGACGGGTGTGGAAGATTCTTTCACACTGCGCAGCGTGAAAGTGAACTTGCAAGGCTAAGCACGTCTCTAAAGGCGTGTTTCCATAACAACGATATGATTGAGGTACTATTATGAAATTTTCCATGCGTCATTTGCTGATCAGCGGGCTTGCTGCCGCAGTGCTGGCAGGTTGTGGCCCCAACGGTGAAATGACCCGCGCTGAGCAAGGCGCACTCATTGGTGGTGTGGCCGGTGTTGTGATCGGCAAGACAACTGGCGACAAGGACGATGACCGTGCCCTGGCTGGTGCTGTTATCGGTGGTCTGGCAGGTGCTGCCATCGGCAACTACATGGATCAGCAGGAAGCGGCGCTGCGCCAGCAACTGCAAGGCACTGGTGTTGAAGTGCAGCGTCAGAATGACAACATCGTGCTGACCATGCCGGATGCGATTACCTTTGATTTCGGCCAGTCTACCCTGAAGCCGCAGTTTTACGGCGTGCTAGGTAACCTGGCCAACACCCTGAACCAGTTCCCGGATACCCGCATCCAGGTTGCTGGCCACACGGACAATGTCGGCAGCGATGCTTCCAACCTGCAACTTTCCCAGCAGCGCGCCAACAGTGTGCGTTCGTATCTGGCCAGCGCCGGTGTAATGCCGCAACGCATGCAGGCTGTCGGCTATGGTGAAAGCCGTCCGATTGCGGACAACGGCAGTGACTATGGCCGTGCGCAAAACCGCCGGGTAGAAATCACACTGATTCCTGTCCAGCAGCAATAAAACCACTATAATCGGAAAATCGGTACTTGGCCGCTAATCCGTTATATCATCAAGGCTCCGAAAGGAGCCTTTTTGGTATAAAAGCTTAATAAATAATGGATTAAACGTGCGGGAACAGATTCCTAACATCATCACGGTTGTACGTATCCTGTCCATTGCGCCAATTTGCTGGCTATTGTGGAAGGAATCCTATGCGTTGGCGCTGGTTTTGCTATTACTGGCAGGCCTGTCTGACGCGCTGGATGGTTTTCTGGCAAGGCGCTATGGCTGGTTCACACGGCTGGGGGCAATGCTTGACCCGGTGGCGGACAAGCTGTTCGTCGTGTCGGTTTTCATCGTGTTTGGCCTGAAAGGCAGTTTGCCGTGGTGGCTGGTGGTGCTGGTGATCGGGCGGGATGTGGTGATCGTGCTGGGTGCCATTGCCTACAAGCTGGTACGTGGCAGGCTGGAAATGCGCCCGCTGCTGATCAGCAAGCTGAACACAGGGTTGCAGATTTTCCTGCTGGCCATGACCTTGTTTCATGTGGCGCTGTATTCGCTGCCGGGTTGGTTCAATCATGGTTTGCAGTGGCTGGTGGCGGTTACAACCTGCCTCAGCGGCATTGCTTACGTCTATTTGTGGGGGCGTTACGCCCTGTTGAAAGGGTGATTCATGATTCTGGAAAGTGGTCGCTGGTTCTGGCTGGTCGTCGGTATTATCACGGTAAGTCTGGTGTATTTGCTGGCTCCCATCCTGATGCCTTTTCTGGTGGGGGCATTTCTGGCCTATCTGGGTGACCCGCTGGTTGACCGGCTGGAGTCGTGGAAGCTTTCGCGCGCCCTGTCGGTAACCGTGGTGTTCCTGAGCATCTGCCTGGCGCTGGTATTGTTTTTCCTGTTCCTTGTACCCGTGCTGGAGTCGCAGATGAAACTGTTCATCAGCAATATTCCGGCCTACCTTGACTGGGGCGTGAATGTACTGGCCCCCTATCTGCAACGCACCTTCGATGTTGACCCCAGCGTGCTGGAAGTCGAAAAACTCAAGACGGTCATTTCATCCCACTGGAAAGAAACGGGCGGTTTTATTCGTGGAACGATCCAGACCATTTCCAAATCCGGATTCGTGGTACTGGGCTGGGTGGCAAATCTTGCCCTGATTCCGATCATTACCTTCTACCTGTTGCGCGACTGGGACAGGATGGTGGCCTACATTGATGACTTGCTGCCGCGTTCCATTGAGCCGATTGTAGCCAGTCTGGCGCGTGAATCTGATGATATATTGGGTGCTTTCCTGCGCGGCCAGTTGCTGGTGATGTTTTCACTGGCAGTGATTTATTCTGTTGGTCTCTGGCTGGTTGGGCTGAAATTTGCCCTGCTGATTGGCGTTATTGCCGGTCTGGTCAGTTTTGTGCCGTATCTTGGCCTGATTGTGGGGGCGAGTATTGCCGGAATTGCCATTCTCTTCCAGACCCAGGATATCTTTGAGCTGTTCTGGGTGTTTGCCGTATTCGGCGTGGCTCAGGTCATTGAAGGCACCGTACTGACGCCATTACTGGTGGGTGAGCGTATTGGCCTGCACCCGGTTACGGTTATTTTTGCCGTGTTGGCAGGTGGGCAATTATTTGGCTTCTTCGGGATTCTGCTGGCGTTACCGGTTGCGGCAGTGCTGGCGGTCATCATGCGCCATATCCACGATACCTACAAGCAGAGTCAAATATACGGGATTGAATCCCCCGAAACTGTACCCATCATTGAGCTGAACGACAACGCCGCAGAGGATAATGCACCGAGATGACCCAGCAGCAACTGACATTGAGCGTGGGAATGCGTGATGGGCATCGCTTCAGCTCGTTCTATGTCACGCCTGAAAATGCGGAATTGCTGGGAATATTAAAACACGGATTTGAACAACACTTTCCCCAGCTCTTTTTATGGGGGGAAACCCAGTCGGGTAAATCCCACCTGCTACAAGCCTGTTGCGAGCATTATTATCAGCGTGGGCTGCTGGCGGCATATTTGCCGATGGATCAGTGTGCCCGTCATGGTGCCAGGGTTCTTGTCGGTCTGGAAAACAAACACCTGATTGCTCTTGATGATCTGGATAGCATTATCGGCCAGCGCGACTGGGAAATTGCCCTGATGAATCTGATTAATACCTGCCGAGCCAATAACCAGCCACTTATCATGGCAGCTCGCACCAGTCCACGTGAAATGCTCTGTGAGCTGCCGGATTTCGCTTCCCGCCTGTTATGGGGGCCTGATTACCGCATACATGCCGTGCATGAGGATCAAAGCATCCATGCCATGGCATGGCGTGCCTATAAACGGGGTTTTGAATTACCGGAAAACGTCATGAAATATATTGAGCGGCATTATCCACGAGATATGGCTACCCTCATGGCGA
Source organism: Gammaproteobacteria bacterium (assembly GCA_018822845.1). GTDB lineage: Bacteria > Pseudomonadota > Gammaproteobacteria > Thiotrichales > Thiotrichaceae > Thiothrix. The sequence goes on from JAHJJD010000045.1 coordinate 38,512, forward strand.
TGCTGGATCGGCTGGATGCCGCCAGCCTGAGTCGGGGACGTAAAATTACCAGGGAATTCATTCGTGAAGTCATGCAGGAAAGCTGACAGACAATCATTATCAAACCAGGGAGACCACAATGGACATCAAGAATTTTCTCGATCAGATGCTGCAATCAGGCAAGGTGATGGCGCAAAAGGGTCAGAGCATGGCCGAAGAAAAGCTGGGCATACCTGCTGAAGGCGAACAGCGCGAGCAAATGCTTTCCGGCCTGAAAACCGGGGCTGCCGCTGCGGGCGTACTGGCTTTATTGCTGGGTACCGGCACAGGTCGTCGTGTGACGGGGGCGGCGGTCAAGGTTGGCAGCCTTGCAGCACTGGGCGGTCTTGCTTACCAAATGTATCGTCAGTGGGAAGGCGGGGCGGGTGATGGGGTAGCCCAGGCTGGCGAGCCAGCCCAACTGGGTGCTCCTGCTGCGCCCAAGGCCAGTGGCGAAACCCTGCTGAAAGCCATGATTGCTGCCGCCAAGGCTGATGGGCATGTGAATTCTGCCGAAATGGACAGTATCCGCCTGCAACTGGAAGGTGTTGATCTGGGGGGTGATATGAATGACATGATTCTTGACGAATTGGTGCGGCCACTAAGTGCAGGGGAAATTGCAGCCCTGGCAAATGGTGACATGGCGGTGGCGACGGAAATATATCTGGTGTCCGCAGCGGTGATTGATGAGGCCAATGACGCAGAACAGGCATATCTGGCTGATTTGCGTGCTGCCCTGCAATTGCCGGATGATGTTGACGCTACCATCAGCGCGGCGCAACAGACGTTGTAAAGCCTCGACAAACCGGCATTGCCCACGGGTAATGCCAGTTTTACATGCTTTCAGAAATTTTCGTCGAACACATCTTTCAGGCGGCGTTCCAGCGCCTTCTTTTCCAGATAGTCTTCAACATTACGGCGTACAATATGAGGCTTGGCTTTTTTGTTGTCGCTACCTGATGGTAATTTGTCCAGGAAGAGTTCTTCTTCCCGTTCACTATCGTACTCTTTGTTATTATCACGCATGATGCTACTCCTGTTCCCGCGTGTAGCGGTCAAGTCCCAGAACTGAAGTTTGATACGTTTTGTTATCGGCGCGTCCTTGTTGGTTCGCGCCCGTAGTATAGGAAATATAGCTGAATTTACGCTTACAGACTTTGTTTGAAACGCCCAATGCGGGTAAGGAATTCTTCCGGAGCTTCATAACCTGCCAGACGTACAGCTTTGATTTCTTCTCCATCCGGCTTGAAGAACAACACCTGCGGCGGACCAAACAAACCAAACAGTTCATTCAGTGCCTTGTCCTGCTCATCGTTGGCCGTGACATCAGCCTGGATAAGCAGGGTATTACCCAACGCTTCTATTACCGCTTTACTCTTGAATGTGTTGTGTTCCAGTTCCTTACAGGAGGTGCACCAGTCGGCGTAAAAATCCAGCATGACCGGGCGATTCTCGGATTTAGCCTTGGCGAGAGCCTGTTCCAGACCCTGTAATCCTTTGATGCGCTGGAATTTAAGGCTGGTTTCAGTGACGCTGGTGGCAACTGCATAGCCTCCGCCGAATACCCCCTTGAGCGGTTGTAACAGGTTCTGGCTGCCTGCCGACACGCCGAACAGAACCATGGCTCCGTAGAACAGCATGATCAGGCCAAGGCTTTTCCAGAAACGGCCCCAGCCACCAGCTTCGTCATTGGTCTTTTCCAGTGCACCCATATAGATACCGGAAACGATCAGCAGAATGCCGGTCAGTGCCATGGTAACTTCAATTGGTACTATCCGGTCCAGCATCCAGATGGCCAGCCCCAGCATCATGATGCCGAAGATAGCCTTGGTGGTATCCATCCAGGCACCTGCACGTGGCAACAGGCGACCAGCGGAGGTGCCTATCATCAACAGCGGAATGCCCATTCCCAGGCCAAGCGTAAACAGGGAAAGGCCGCCCAGCAAGGCGTCGCGTGTCTGCGCAATATAGACCAGTGCGCCAATCAGGGGGGCTGTGACGCAAGGGCCAACGATCAGGGCTGACAGGACGCCCATGATGCCTGCACCGATGAAGCTGCCGCCTTGCTGGCGATTACTGATTTCACTCAGGCGGCTCTGGATGCTGGTAGGCATTTGCAGGTCATAGAAGCCGAACATCGATAATGACAGCAGCACGAACAGGCCCGCAAATGTACCAATGACCCAGGGATTCTGGAACATGACTTGCAGGTTTGCGCCACTTAGCCCTGCGATAACGCCAACGATGGCGTAAGTCAGTGCCATGGGCAACACGTAGGACAACGACAACCAGAACGCCTTGCGCGGGGAAAGGTTGCTGGAACCGGCAACGATGCCCGACAGGATCGGGATCATCGGGAATACGCATGGCGTCAGCGCCAAACCAAGTCCTGCCAGCAGGAAAAATAGCAGGGTACTGAAATAACTGCCGTCGCGCATCCGTTCGGTGACGGCATCTTCTGCGGAAACAGGGGCTGCTGGAACTACTTCTGCCGCCTCCGCCTGCTCCATTGGAACACCTTTTGGCAGGCCAGCGAGCGTCAATTCACGCACCTGTTTGACGGGGGGGTAACAAACGCCGGTCTTGTCCGAACAGCCCTGGTACTCGGTTTCTACCACCAGTTTGTTCAGTCCGGCAGATGAAAGGATCGGAACCTTGACATCAAGATCCTGGCCATACACTTCTATCGAGCCGAAGTATTCATCCTCTACCTGTTCTCCTGCTGGAAAATCGGGTGAACCCAGTGTGACACCTTGTGGATCCTTTACCGAGAACTTGATTTTCGGGCGATACAGATGATGATCAGGCTGAATAGTCCAGTGTGCGTTTAATGTGTTTTGATCCAGCGCAATCATGTCAAAAACAAATGCCTGGTCGACTGGCAAGGCATTGCTGGCGGAGCGACCACTGCGGGATGGCAATATGTTTGACAGCGCCCCGCCAGTGGATGCGGCTTTGGGCGTTTTTGCTTGTTGGGGAGCTTCTGGCTTGCTGGCAGGTTCCGCTTTGGCTGCATCTGTTGCGGCATCGCCAGCAGCGGCCAGCGTCAGCATGGCTTCCTTGCGTTGTGGGGGGTAACAAAGGCCTGCATCAGCGCAGCCCTGGTATTTGACCTTGAGGGCCAGTTCGACGGCTTTTGCTGCCGTTTTCCCCCGCTCAACCGGAACCTCGATACTGACAGACTTGTGGTAAACCTCAATCTTGCCGAAGTTGGGGTCGTCCTTGCTTTCGCCTGTGGGGAGAGCCGCTTCGGCCAAGGTCAGGCCAGTGCTGTCAGTCTCGAAGCCAAAACGGTCACGGTAGAGATAGTAGCCATCGGCAATTTCCCAGGTTGCTTTCAGCCTGTCGGGGGAAACTGCTTCGGCCTTGAATTTGAATGCCTCATCCGGTGGCAGTAAATCTTCCTGCTTGAGCGCATACGCCTGCGTTGTTGCAAGCAACAGCAGAAAGCAGAGTAGTTTTCTCATTCTTGGGTACTCTCGTTTATCCATCCTAAGTAATCAGGTAAACCTTGTGTTATTTCGGTTGCAATTATCTCCGGCAAGTCGTAGGGATGCTGCTTCCGCAATAAAGTTTCCACTTTTCCGTAACACGCTGAGGTGGTCTTGATCAGTAGTAAATGCTCACCACTTTCACACACTTCGCCATTCCAGACATAGATAGAGGTCACGGCAGGTATGACACTAATACAGGCCGCGAGCTTTTGATCCAGAAGCCGGTGCGCAATATTTCTGGCTGTTTCCATATCCGGCAGGGTTGTCATTACGAGCAGACAATCTGTCATCTTGTAGAGTGATTTACCTAGATTCGGCTAATAGTAGAGTAAATGTAGATATTCGGCAAAACATCTTCGCACCATTCTGCCTCATGAAATGTATTTTTCTCATGTTGCGATGCCGCATAGTTGGCGGGGGGCGGGCGGGGCTGTGCTTTTCACAACATCAGTAGCATTTACACAACAGGAATGTAGCAGTAGCAAGGGTTTCAGTCTGCCTTGATAATTATTTGACCATACATTGCAGAGGTGGCGTATTTGTTGATTTAAATGATCCTGCAATAAACAAAGCCCAAAATAAATTGGGCTTTGTTTATATAGCTAAGGAGCAAATTAGCCAATCAGGCAATCGTCAAGTTTGCCGCCGGATGCAAGCAGTTCCTCAACCCAGCCAGGTTTTCTTCCACGTCCACTCCATGTTTGCGAATTGTCGGCAGGGTTCTGGTATTTGGGTGCAACAGTACGTTTCTTGGAAGCGGTAGCCTGCATGACTTCCTCAAGAGTAAAGCCAGCCTCATCAACCATGTCTTCAATAGCTTGACGCAAACTTAGCAGTTCTGTTTGACGACGGTTACCGATTACATTTTCAATGCTGCCTCTTAAAGCTTCTAACTCGGCAACACTCAGATTGGAAATATCAACATTGGCCACGATTAAGTACCTGTCCTTTTTATCTTGGGTTAATGGAAAAACATAATGTAATATATATTCATATTCCGCAGGTTAATTGTCAAGAAGTATTCAATAGAAAAACATCCTTAATTTAAAAGAATATGGTAGTTGTAATTTGAATAAGCCTTTTTTTCATCAAATGTGGCGGTTGGGGCAAGCGTATCAGCGTAGGTGGCTTGTGATTCAGACAGGCGGCGTAGCTTTCGGGCGTCAGATTTCTTATAATCAGGCGAAATATTTAATCATAACAATACAAAGAATTTTGCAGGGGGATTTGATGCACATTGTCGTTCCGGTTCTGTCGGTGATTGCATTAGTCTTCGCTTTCGCTTGGGTGTGGCTTAACGGACAGCTCCACGCGCCAATCCAGATTGGTCATCTATCAGGTTTGATTGAATCCGTGCCTTACATGATGCTTGGCATGCTGTTTCTCCAGAGTGGTTTGGTTTATGCCCTGTTCCGTTTGGGCCGCAAGGGTATGCCTTTCAAGGTGAGTTCTTGCCCTTCCGCTGGCTGAGCAGCCTTGCGGTTGAGATATGGGGTTTTGTCGGGTCATTCGTCTTCGCGGGCATCGGTTTTTTCTGCCCGCGTGGATGCTTGGTGTAT
>JAHJJD010000046.1 GCA_018822845.1 Gammaproteobacteria bacterium
ACATAACCCTCAACCATATGGATGAAGGTAATCATGCCAACCGCAAACATTACCAGCTTGGCTCCCCCTGTATTCAGGGCAATCAGGCAGATCGGCACAGAACTGATGAACACCCCCGCTACAGGAATAAAACTGCACAGGAACACGATCACGGACAGGAACGCCACATGGTTTCCCAAACCCATCAGATGCAAACCAATCGCCGTCAGGCAGGTATTGACGATGGCAATGTAGAACTGCGCCTGCATCGCATGCCCCAGCACCTTGCCGAACTCATAGATATTGTCAGCCACCTCCACATAAATGAAACGCAGACGGGTATGCTCCAGCTCACGCACGCTGGCGGACAAGCGCGGCAAATCCAGCACGATCAGGAAGGAAAACAGCAAGGCCAGCAGGAAAGTCGCCAGCATTCCCGCCGTCTGGCGACTAATGTTCGCCAGACGGTCAAGCCCCCTCTTGAGCACTTCCCGGCCATTGGCTGAATCACCCGACCCGCTCAACAACTCCAGCAAGGCCCCACTGGGCGTATCACCAAAACTGCGCGATACCGCCGGTTTCACTGGCACGGCAGCAACAGCAGTAGCAGTAGCAGTAGCAGGCGCACTGAGTGGCCCCGCTGCCCAGGGTGGCACATTGGTAGCAGGTGGTGGTGGCGGTTCCGGTTTGCGCAATTCGGGAAGGGCTTCCTGCAACAAGGGGTAACGTTCAGCCAGATCCAGCAATTCCGCATCCATGCGCTGCATGTAAACGCCAAAACCCTGGGCGAAACCTGCTGCCTGCTGATAGACCTTCGGTGCCAAAAACACCGTGACAGCAATGATGATGCTCAAAAACACTGTCCCGGTCACGACCACCATCGGAATCCGCAAGGATTTCACCCTCCCCGCCAGCACATCCACAATCCCCGATTGCAGATAGGCAAACACAAAGGTCAGAAAAATCAGGGTAAAAAACGAACTCAGCAGGGTCAGCAAGCCAAACAAAAGCCCCCATACCAGCAGGCGGGTAGCCAATGGCAAAACGTGTTCCCAGCGCATCACGGGCTGGCTGGATGAAAGGCGTGGAAGTCGTCCTTGCGGGGTGTTTTCATTGTCCTGAAGCATCAGTCGAGTTCCGGTGGTAACATTCGGCGGGAGTATAGCACCATCATATTCATGGCATGATGATTCACCTGCAAGCCTCCGAAATTGATCAAAAATTGATCTATCTGGCAAACCCTCTTCAATAGTAGGCACTTACCCCCTGTATCCTCACTTTATCCACAGGCTTGTGCACGGAATGTGGGGATAACCCCTGGTTTTATCCTCATCACATAGCTAATTTGCGTTTTGGCTGGAGCAGGCGCAGCATTCAAGAGATGGATACTTTTAATATCAACGCACTAGCGGAACGCATCGGACGCTATCTGCAACTGGCGGAGGCGGCGAAATCGGACAACGACCCGGAAGTTATCCACGACTTCCGGATTGCCTCACGCACTGTATTGGCACTGGAGCCGCTGCTGCGTACCACCAGCGCAACCCGCAAATGGCGCAAACCGGTAAAACGCTGGCTGAAAGCCCTCAACCACCTGCGCGACCTGCAAGTCATGCAGGAACGCTTCGGCTCGCACGGCACCCTCGACAACAAACTCAGCAGCAGCATTCGGGCCGAATTAAATACCTGGGAAAATATCCGCCCCGACATCGCTGGCAAGTCATTCCAGCGCCGCCTGCAACGATCCCTTGGGCGTTTTATCCGGCGCTGTGAAACCTACCCTGGCTATTTCGCCGTGACGACACTCTCGCTTTGGTGGCAAACCCTGGGGGAAGTGCAAACCCGTTTCGCAGCCATCAGGCCGGATGATCCCGCCACCCTGCACCGCCTGCGGATCGCCTTCAAAAGCCTGCGCTACCTGACCAACACCCTGCGCAGCCTCAATGCCATACCGGAAGACGCCAATACCGGCCTCAAATACTGGCATGACTTACTGGGCGACATCCAGGATCGGCAGGTTGCGCAACACTGGCTGGATCGGGCAGACGCAGATCCCGCCCTGAGCGGACAACAACTGGAGGAAGCGGCCAGCTTGCAGGAAACCTTCCTGCATGAACGCCTTAAATTCCAGCAGATGTTGCTGCAACTGGATGAAACCGTAACCAGCAGCCTTAGCCACATGCTGCGTACAAATACTGGTCTTGCCGTCTGAATTGGGGTATCACATAAATTCCGCAACCATTATGGAATTGCTGTCATGTCCCGACTTCTGCCTATTGCCAAACGTGGCGAACCGATCCTGCAACAGCGTGCGCAGGAAGTGACTGACATACACGATCCCACCATCCAGGCACTGATTGACGACATGCTGACAACCATGCTGGAAGCGGGGGGCATTGGTATCGCCGCCCCGCAAGTATTCATTTCCCAACGCATCATTATCGTGGCTTCGCGCCCAAATCCACGCTACCCAGATGCGCCACTGATGGAACCAGTCGCTATGCTCAACCCGGAAATCCTCTGGCTGTCTGCTGACACCTGCACCGGCTGGGAAGGTTGCCTGAGCGTGCCGGATGCGCGAGCGCCTGTGCCCCGCGCCAACAACCTGCGGCTACGCTACCTCACCCGCTGGGGGGAAAGCGTGGAAACGGAATACACAGGTTTCATTGCCCGCATCATCCAGCACGAATGCGACCATCTGGATGGTATCCTGTTCCCCGAACGGGTGGGCGACAAGCAGAAGATTGTCAGTGAAGCCGAGTTCCAGCAGGTTTCAAGGGCGCGGGAATGACTGGCGAGGCATCCCACATTTGCGTGGAAAAGTTGTGAATCCCGAGTTTTTTCAGCCCATCAAGATTCTTGCTGAAAGACTCTGAATTGACGAATTTCTCGACTGACTCAAGACTGTCAAACTCAACCTGCACCGTCACTTGCGGTGTTGCTTTGGAAGGATTGCGATAAGCGCGAAACTCCCGCACACCCGGTACTTCCAGTACGGTGTTCGTCCAGGTCTTGGCTTGTACGCCATAAGCCTGCATTTGTTCGGCAGGTGGCAAATCCCAGAACATAACGAATAAGGCCATTTTCCTTCTCCTGTGGATGCGCGGGCAAACCCGTCGCCGTTATTAAAATATATCCTTGAACAGGTAAAAGAGTCGCGAAAGCCAGCCCATACTTACGAGAGCAGGAATGCCTGAATGAGGTTAATCTACAGTCTCGCTGTCTACACTGGCACTTACAGCCCCAAGTTGCTACGAAGAAATACACCCATGCGGAATAGGCAGAGTAAACCACTGATAATAAATGATATAAAATAACGAACCCCTAGCTTCAACCATACTCGAAGTGCTGCTTTTTATTTTCTCCAGAATGCTGGTGTTCAGTACTTTTACCCACTTTCATCAAGGACAAAGCATTCTGTAGGGAGTACTTTCATATACAGATAGCAAGTCATGGATATGGATATATGTATGGAAAGTTGCTCGCGAGAAACCGATCCATCTGCCGCACCCTCACCACTCAATATTGGTAACGTTATTGCTGTGCGCGGCAGTGTCATAGATGTCCGCTTCCCACTACGCCTGCCCCACATCCGCACCTTATTACGCACGGGTGAAAACCAGCAAATTATCCTCGAAGTCCTCACCCAGCTTGATGCGCAACGGGTACGTGCCATTGCCCTGACCCCGACCGCCGGACTGGCTCGCGGGATGGTGGTAGAAGATACCGGCGCACCCCTGATGACTCCGGTCGGCAACAGCATCCTGTCACGCATGTTCGATGTCTTCGGCAACCCCATCGACTTGCTGCCGCCCCCCGAAAACGTCGAATGGCGCTCGGTACACCACGCCCCGCCCTCACTTTCCTGCCGTTCCACCCATTCCGAAGTGTTTATCACCGGCATCAAGGTGATCGACGTGCTGGTTCCGCTGGAACGCGGCGGCAAAGCCGGGCTGTTCGGCGGTGCAGGCGTGGGCAAGACTGTGTTGCTGACTGAAATGATCCACAACATGGTCGGGCATCACCACGGCGTCAGCCTGTTCTGCGGTATTGGCGAACGTTGCCGCGAAGGCGAGGAACTTTACCGTGAGATGCGTGATGCAGGCGTATTGCCCGGCATGGTGATGCTGTTCGGGCAAATGAACGAGCTGCCCGGCTGCCGCGCCCGTGTTGGTCATGCCGCACTGACCATGGCGGAATATTTACG
>JAHJJD010000047.1 GCA_018822845.1 Gammaproteobacteria bacterium
ACAGTCCCAAAATAACTTCCCTGTATCCAAGCTGCCATGAAGAGGGCGACCACCGGTCGCCCCTACAGGGGATGATCTTCGTAGGGGCGACCGGTGGTCGCCCTCTTGGGGGAGTCGGGGAGTTATTTCAGGACAATTCCTAAAACGCATTGCAGGACTGAACCACCAACATGTAAAATTCAGGCTCCAACGACACCGGACAATAAAATGGATAACAAAGTCTTGATGTTTGCCGTAGCGCTATTGGCTGGCTGCCAACCGGAAAATGAAAATCCAAAGGCAAACTTCGATGCGCCAGCCTCCCCTCAAACAGTGGCATATCATGTTCGGACACAACAACTCCCCCAAGCCCAACCCTTGCCTGTAACAAGCAGACAACTGGCCAGACCTACGTCGAACTCCACCCAGACCGGCGATGACCAGAAAACCGTTTACAAATGCAAACAGCCTGATGGAAAAATACTGTTTACGGACAAGCGCTGCGGCAACATAGAACAAACCATCCAGATCGCGGAATCCAAACACTTAAAAACACCACCTGTACCTGCTTACAGCAGTAATCCGGTCATGCACACATCAGCTCCTACGCAAACAAAGAGTGCCTACCAAAAACCCAGTGCCTACGAAATCAACAAGCGTTACGACAACCTCGCCCGCAAGATCAACGCTATTTTTGACCGGAATGACAAAGCACAACTTAATCAGGCACTGCTGATGCTGGAACGCGACCGTAACCATGCCCTATCCATGCAGGCGGAAATCAAACAATCTCATGACATCAACAAACGTTACGACAATATGGCCAGAGAAACCAGCTTTCGCAATGAAAGCAAGGCTCTGGCATACCAGCTACTAAAGATTGAACGGATGCGTAATCAGGCGCTTTACCGGGATAATGTGAGTTTCTGACAATTACTGAGAGGGGGAAGGCGGCAATTGTGGTTCGAAACCACCCAGCAAAACAAGTCATTATGTTATGTAATTTTTGATTCACTAAGCAAGCCAAAGGTTTATGAGCTGCTGTTTTTTCACGGTGAATTCAGGTATACATAAGCCTCATTAATTGGCTAGTGAATCCCCCATGCCTGAAGCAACCCCGCTATTCTCTACTGCCTTCCTTATGTCCTGCTGGGCGCAGGAATATGCCGTCTATTGTGCTGGCAATACCGACGCCCAATTGCTGCAATCCCTGAAACATTGGGCAGAAAAGAATTTCCAGAAAGAAACCGTTTCCGAAGGTGGTTTCATCCAGACATTTTTTGTAAACCTGTGGGGTTATGCCCGTTCCGGTGAACAGGAAAAGGCAGAGGGCTATACGCTGGAGCAGCAGTTTGCCATCGACAAGGCCGGTCAGAATGGCGGCGTGGGTAAGGCCGATGCGGCGATGGGCTGGTTCGGGGCAAGTGAACTCCCAGCTACCCCGCAAGTGTTGTGCGAGTTCAAGGACATCCGTTCCGGACTGGATGCGAAACAGAACCGCAAGGGCAATGACCGTTCCCCGGTAAAACAGTGTGCCGATTACCTGCACTTCGCCAAGCAGCAGTTCACCCCGTATGGTACGGAAAAAATCCAGCCAGCCTGGGGTATCGTCACCGACATGAACGAATTCCGTCTGTACTGGAATGCGCGGATGCCGCACCAGTACGAGCGTTTTGTTATCCGTAAAAAATCATCAACAGAACAAGGTATTGTCTTGCTGGATAACGGCGAAAAGGCCCGCCAGCAACGTTTCCTGTTCAGCCGGGTGTTCCATGCTGATTGGCTGTTGAACCGGGGTAATGGTGCACCGCTGCTGAACTTGCTGACCAGCCAGCGTTTGCAGGAAAAAGGGCTGGAGAAGACCTTTTACTTTGAATACCGCGCCTACCGTGATGACCTGTTCAAGACGTTGCTGACAGCTAATCCGGCCTATCAGCAACATCCACGCCAGTTGGTGCGCCTGACGCAAAAGCTGCTTGACCGGCTACTGTTCGTGCTGTTTTGCGAGGATATGGGGGCACACCTGCAATTCCCGGTTAACCTGCTACGCGACATCCTGCTCAAGGACAGTCAGGATACAGAGTTGCAGCCGGATGGCACGGACGTGTGGGAAGAAAAAATCCTGCGCCTGTTCAAATCCATGCGTAACGGCGGCACGTTCCGTACCCATGAAATCAGCCGCTTCAATGGCGGGTTGTTCGCAACGGATGCCGGGCTGGATGATTTGAACGTCCCCAACAAGGTATTTTTTGTGCCGTATCAGGGGGCGGATGATGCCGCTGTGCTTAAGCACAAAAACACCCTGCTGTATTTTGCCGCCAACTACAACTTCGGTATTGAGGAAGGCGGCGAACGCGCGATTGGCCTGTATACGCTGGGACGCATCTTCGAGCAGTCGATCACCGATCTGGAAATCATGGAAGCGGAAGCAGCGGGCGATGAGTCGCTGATGAAGCTCAGCAAGCGCAAGACTGATGGCGTCTATTACACCCCTGAATGGGTGACGGCTTACATCGTTGAGGAAACGCTGGGCTTGCGGCTGCGCGAGTTGCATTCCGAACTGGGGCTGACAGCATTTGAAATGTTGGACGACAAGCAGATTGCTGATGACCATACTCAGGCCAAAAGCAAAAAAGATATTCCCAAGCTCAAGCAGAAAAGCCTGACCCGGCAGTATTTCGAGTTGCTGGAAAGCTATGGGCAGCAACTGGGCAACCTCAAGGTGCTTGACCCGGCCTGCGGCAGCGGCGCATTCCTGATTCAGGCACTGAAGCGTTTGTTGCAGGAGCATGAATGGGTTGCCAGTGAAAAGGGGCGCGTCAATTACGAGTTCCGGCAGGTAGCTGTGTTTGACCGAGCGAAAGCATATCGCGAAATTTTGGCGAAAAACCTGTACGGGGTGGATGTTAACGCGGAGTCGGTGGAAATTACCAAGCTGGCGTTGTGGCTGCATACGGTGATGCCGAGGCAACCGTTGTCGTCATTGGATGGGAATATTTTGTGCGGTAACAGTTTGGTGGATTGGGAGATTAACCGCGATGAGAAGCCGTTAAGCGGTGCACAGCTTGAGCGGATTAATCCGTTCAGTTACCGCGAGGCGTTTGCGGACGTGTTCGCGGCGGGTGGGTTTGATGTGATTATTGGCAATCCGCCGTACATCAAGTTGCAGAATATGCGGCGGATTCAGCCGGAAGCGACCGATTATTGGGTGAGTGCGAAAAATGGCGATGGTTCGGTGAAATTCCGCAGTGTGCAGACGGGCAATTACGATATTTACTTACCGTTTATTGAGCAATCGGTGGGTTTGTTGCATCCAGAAGGGCGCATGGGGTTGATCGCGCCGAATGTGTGGGCGGTGAATGATTACGGGCAGGGTTTGCGCGAAGTGTTGCATGAGACGCGGCGCATGGATCGCTGGATTGATTTCAAAAGCTACCAGATTTTTGACGAAGCGATTACTTATACCGCGCTGCAATTCTTCACAGGTAAAGCGGTGGATGGCATCAAACTGCATTTTGCGCCGAATGGTGGCGACGACCTCAGCAGCCTCGACTGGTCGCAGATCAACGCCCTGCCTTACGACAATCTACCCACTGCCGACGCATGGCAATTCATGCCCGAACCCGAACGTCGCCTAATCGAAAAACTCAACACCACCTGCAAACGCCTCGACGATCCAAGCCTG
>JAHJJD010000048.1 GCA_018822845.1 Gammaproteobacteria bacterium
AGCGTGTTGAGGATATGGACGGCGCGTGTATTGAGGCGCTCGTCTCCCAAGTCGAGATCATTGAGTTCGGTGGCTGACCAGTTCATAGGCTCAAATGGTTTATTTTACAGTAACTTGGTGACTTGTGTATAAGGAGATGGTACTAACCTGGGTACACAGCAGATCGTATGAGATTTCCGCTGTGCGTGGATATTCAGTAATTCGCCCAAACAACATCATCAAAAAATTAACGGGGGACTCAGGGCATCTGATTTTGTATCAAGTGCTTAAACTGTGGGCGCATGAAACCTCCGTCCTTTAATTTTGGAGGAATCATGATTATTACTATCTGCTCAACAAAAGGTGGTGTGGGTAAAACCACGCTCACGGCCAATCTTGCTGGACTCCTGGCGAGTCTCGGATCACGGGTGTTAATGTTGGATGCCGATGTCCAACCCGCACTGTCCAGCTACTACCAGCTAACCCATGAAGCTCGTGCTGGCCTGAGAAGCCTTCTGATCGAAGCAGACCTGACGAATACCATCAGTACTACGGATGCTGGTTGTGATCTCGTCTACTCCGATGACCCTGAAGGCAAACTGCAAGACTGGGTGCTACACACCCCGGACGGACGCACCCGCCTAAAATATCTGCTGAACCAGCTCAAACCGCACTATGACTTCATCCTGATCGACACGCAAGGTGCAGTCGGCCCACTTCAGGATGCGGCTGTTATTGCCGCCGACCTGCTGCTTTCCCCGATTCCACCTGAAACCATGTCGGCGCGTGAGTTCGCCCGTGGCACGTTGGGTATGCTGGAACGTCTCCAGCCCATCACTTACTACACCACGCTGCAAATTGCACCATTGCACGGCTTGTTATACCGGGTTGACCGGACTCGGGATGCCGCCAATGTGGGGCGCGAAGTTCGGGAAGCGCTGGGTGGCGAGGGGACAACCATCACCATCATGGACGCCATGATCCCAGCGGCGGTTGCCTGGCGGGAGGCTGCAACCCAACGTGTTCCCGTCCATACCCTGACCAAATATCCCATGGCCAAACTGGCTCTGATGGCTGTTGCCGCCGAACTTGGCTTAGTGCCTGGTCTGGATGCAAAGGAGGCCGTATGAACAAGAAAGTCACCCCGAAGGCAAAGGCACCGCCGCTTGACTGGTTGGCAGAACAGGTCTGTGCCGTATTGGAAACTACATGCGGTAAGGACTACGCAGACTCAAAGCGGGCAAGGCTAGCAGGCGAACCCCGTTTCAAGGTGCTGGTCTGGCTGAATGAGCTTGACCACAACAACCTGACAGCACTGGCCAACCGGCTGGGGATTCCAGTGGCTGACCTGGATGTGACCCGGAAAACCGTGAGGTCACTGTAATGAACGACAAGTCAGAAAAGAAAAGCAGCCTGTTTGTCGGCCATTTCGGCAAACCCGGCAATATTCCGCCACCCGGCGACCCGATAACCGTCACGGCGATGATCGTGGATGTGGACAGGATTACGTTTTTTGACGGCAACCCACGCCACGCACCAAATGAACGCTACGCTGAGATCAAGGAATCCATTCGTGCTAGCGGGTTGGATAATGCGTTGCCGATCAGCCGCAGGCCCACTGATCCGTAAGCGCCGTTAAATCGCCCTACTTGCCCTTGTCAAAAAAAGGGACTTTTTTCGCACATTTCTCCAGCGGCACATTCCATGGCAGGAGGGCCTCCCATTTTTCCAGGGTGTCGGCCTGGGCGATATGCTCCAGCAGATAGCGGATATAGGCATACGGTTCGAGGTCATTGGCCTTGGCGGTTTCAATCAGGGAATAACAGGCGGCGCTGGCGCGCGCGCCATGCGGGGTGTCGGCAAACAGCCAGGCTTTGCGGCCCACGGCAAAGGGACGGATGGCGTTCTCCGCCAGCACATTGCTGATATGCAGGTCGCCGCGTTGGCAGTAGCCACTCAGGTATTCCCACTGGTTGAGGCAGTATTCCATCGCCTTGCGGGTGAGGCCGCCTTTCATCACCTTGCCGACCTGCGTTTCCAGCCAGGTTTTCAGTTCGTTGAGCAGGGGCACGCTCAACTGCTGGCGCAGGCGGTATTTCTCCGCCGTGTCCAGGCCCTTGATGTTGTCCTCGATGCGGTAGAGCCTGCGGATCATGCCCAGGGCAATATCCGCCAGGGTGGGTTTGCCACGGGCCTGTTTGCCGCCCGCCGCCTTGACGGCCTCCACGAACTTGCGGCGGGCATGGTCCCAGCAGCCAATGCGGGTGATGGCGTTGTTGCGGCACACGGCGGCGTAACCGGAATAGCCGTCGGCCTGGAAAATGCCGTGGAAGTCCATCAGTAGGCGTTCGGGGACGCTCCCCGCCCGGCTGGGGCCGTATTCAAACAAGACCGCCACCTGGTTCGGCGGGCCGCCCCGCACCACCCACATCCATTTGTCGGCCTGGGCGGTTTTGCCGTCCTCCTTCAGCACCTGGATGCGGGTTTCATCGCCTTGCAGGTAAGCGCCGCTGTTCTGGGTTTCGCGCAGCAGGTTGAGCAGGGGTTTGAAGCTGTCCTCCAGACGGATGATCCAGTGGGCCATGCTGCTGCGGCTGAGCTCCGCGCCGTGGCGTTTGAAAATGCCCTCCAGGCGGTACAGGGGCAGGCCATCGGCGTATTTGGCGATGATGACCTGCGTCAGCAGGTTGAGGCTGGCATGGCATTTGCCCAACGGATGGGGCGGACGGGCGGCGGCGACCAGCGTTGGCCCGCCATCTGCCGTTGCCGGGGCGGGATCCTGGCTGGCCCCGGCGGCAAACACGGCTTTTTCCTGCCAGTATTCCAGCACCACCAGTTGCGCCGGGATGTAGTCCAGTTCTTCCTTGACCTTGGTGAAAAACGTGCGGGTCGCCCCGGCTTTTTCCGCATCACTCAACAACAGCTCCACCCGTTGGCGCTTCAGCCCGGGCGGGAAGCCGCGCTGGCGTTGGCTGGGGCTGGGCCTGGCGGGTTCCGCCTCCGGCAGTCGTCCGGCGATGTCCTCCAGCGCGGTTGCCAACTCGGCTTCATCAAACAGGTCAATCTGGAAGGGGAGCTTTTCAGACTGGGCGCTAAACCGCTGTATTTTGGCCAGGCGCAGCATTTCTTCCAGGAGCTGGATATAGTGGTCACGCTGTTTCAGGACGGCGGCAAATTCCGCCTCTTGCTGCGCCAGCAACTGGCGCAGGCGGGCGGCGTCCAGGTCGCTATGGGATGTGGTTTTGGGGGCTGGCGGCGGTGCTAAATTCATGGGTTAAATGATAACAAAATCATCAGGATAAGTCGCTAAAACAGCGCCCCGTAGCGCAACTTTTTATGCCCTTTGAGCAGGCTGATGTCATAACCGTCCAGCAGCCAGTTGATCTGCTGGGCCGTCAGCGCCATCACCCCGCCATCCCCCGTTTGCGGCCAATGGAACTTCTCTTCCGCCAGGGCTTTGTAATACAGCACAAAGCCATTGTCTTCCCAATACAGGCATTTGATTTTCGTGCGCTGGCGGTTGGTGAAGGCGTACAGCGCCCCGGCAAACGGGTCGTGGCCCAATTCCTGCGCCACGATCGCCGCCAGCCCCTGGGCGGCCTTGCGGAAATCAATGGGCGGGCGGTAAAGGTAAATGTCCGGCATCTCCCCGGCGGGGCGGAAATAACGGGCCATTACAACTGCTCCAGCAACCGGCGCAGCAGGGCCACATTGCCGGGGTGGATATTCCTGATCACCAGGCCATTCGGCAGGGACAGCTCCAGGCCATCGCCCGTCCGGGCGTCTGTCCCCGGCAGCGCCGGGCGGACAGTCACGAAACCGGAAGGCTCTGGCAATACCGGGCGTTTGCCCTCCCCGGGCGGCTTGCCCGCCGTACCGCATAATTTGCGCCGCCAGTAGACAAAGCCGTGGTAACTCAACTGTTCCTGTTCACAATACTGGACTCCGGAAAGGCCGGAGGACTGAAAGCGTTGGAGCTGGGCTTGCCAGTACGCCAGACGCCCATCTTGACCTGGATTCATCGTGTTCTCCCATGCAATCTGTTGCTGATGGGCTGAGTGTCCGGGATTACGCGGGGCGCTGAAAGGAGGGAGATTTAGAAGCGCTTACGATAGTTTCCTGACGAATGTGGGGGCAACGCTGATTCTGGGCTTGCATGGCAGCCACTGGCAGATGGCCAGCAGCAAGCTGCGCATTACCAAGGAGACGTTGAAATATATTCGACCGAAGCAAGCGATAGCGGTGCAGTTACGGCGCGAGGGGCAGGGTGATCCGCCGTTTGGGAATGTGGCGGTGGGGGAATGGGGTAGTTGAATCAGAATTTGCTACTTCTGTTCAGGCGCGTATAACGTGTCCAATTTCAAATAGCGTGCGGCTAACCCGCCCAGTAAAACCAGCGCATACACTTTCCAGATCAGCCCCCAACCCAGCCAGCCTTCCAGGAGCAAAAGCCCCAGCATGAGTGCAACGGAAACCTGCCAGTTTTTCTGCTGGCTGGCATTGGAAGGGTCAGCCCACAGCATGGGCAGCAGGAAGGCGGCAGCAACGCCAGCCAGTTTCAACAACCATTCCATAATGAAGCCGTAACCGAATACCCATAGCAGGAAGGCAGCGCCAAGACAGGCGGCAACGATCAACTTTTTTTGCTGGAGGTCGTCATCAGTCTGGTTGGCTGGTGCTTGTATTGATTCCGGGAATGCTTCCGTTGCCTGGGTCTGCGGTGGAGTGTTATAGGCTGGTTGCGCCGCGCTTTTCAGCGGATTTTGCGCAGCCTTGGGCGGAGTAGGTGCAACTTTCCGTACCGGGTCAGCAGCCTTCTGCGGGCTGGCAGCAGGTAGTGTTTGTATGTTGGGCGGTGGGTTGCCGGGGAAAATACCGGTTTTGGCTTGGTAAGCTGGTGTCGAGGCCAATAGGGCGTTACGCCACTCCGTTACCGTTTGTGGCCGATCCTTCGGCAGAAAGGCCATGCCCCGGTCGATGGCAGCGAGGAATGTTTCGTCATAGCGCCCACGGCCAGTCTGCACTGCCGGTATCAGCGGGTCAGGCTCATTCTGGTTGCGGGCAAAACTGCGGTCGGAAGCCTTGCAAGGGGCTGCCTGTACAAACAGGTAGCGGATAGCGTAATACAGGCAGCAGGCGACGGCGTAAATGTCAGTCCATGCGCCTTGATTGCCTTTGCTGGTGTATTGCTCGAAAGGCGCATAGCCTTCGCTGAGGATGGCGGTCAGGTTGAGGGTGTGTTCGCCGATAGCTTGACGGGCAGTGCCGAAATCCAGCAACAGCGGTCTGCCATCCTTGCAGATGTAGATGTTGTCGGGCTTGATGTCCCGGTGCAGGTAGTGATGCTGATGCACCAGGGACAAGCCATCAAGAACAGGCAGAAAAATTTGCAGCAATTGTTCCTGCGTAGGGTTGGGGTTGTGTATCAGCCACTTGCCGAATGTCCAGCCTTCCGCATACTCCATGACGATGTAGGCGGTATCGTTGGCGCGGAAGAAATCCTTGACCTTGACGATGTTCGGGTGGTTGAAATGTGCCAGGGTCTGCGCCTCGGTCAGGAAACGTTCCAACCCCCATTGGCAGGTCTGCTGGTGCTGTGGGCTTCTGGGAGCAATGTGCCTGTTCGACAGCCGGACAGCATAATCCGAGGGGAAATATTCCTTGATGGCGACCCAGTGGCGAAGCTGGGTGTGTATGGCGCGGTACGTGATACCAAACCCGCCTTCCCCCAACACGGCGTCGATACGGTAGCCGTTGAGCTGATAACCATGGGGCAAAGTATGGCTGGGATAGGTCATGACACTACTTGCGGGTAATTAATCCTGACAGAATGCTATCATATTCCCGCAACCGGTTGGCGATACCTTCAGCAATGCGCGGCAGGTCTTGTACGTCGCCCCGGTTGGTTTCTTCCACTTGTTGCGCCAGGGCTGTAGCGACTTCATCGTTTTCATCCAGATGCAAACGCCAGATTGACGCGAGTTGCCGGTAATGTTCCAGTGCTTGTTGTAATACCGGGTTGAATTCTTCCAGAAGGCGGGTGATGTGCAATTGTTGGGCCGTATCGTCCTGATGTGTGAGCATCGCCTGCAAGCGGGTCAGTGAGTCTTCCAGTGAGGTGATGGTTTGTTGCAGGTTGAGGGTGTCCTGCCGGGTTTGTTCGAGGGTTTGCTGTTGCGACCGTAATGCCTGTTGTTGCTGTTGCAGGGCTTGCCGTTGCGGTTCGAGTTGGGTTTGCTGATCCTGTAATTCGGCTTGCTGCTGCCGCAGGGTGTTTACCTGTTCTGCCAGTGTGTGCAGTTCCTGCCGGGTTTGCTGGAGTTCCTGTTCCAGCGGTTCGCCCTTGTAATCGGGGTCTAGCCAGGGCAGCGCCTGCTGGATGCGGGTGGCGGCCAGCCTGCCGATGGTTTGGTAGTCCAGCAGGCTGCTGGTGCTGTCGGTTGCCAGTCGGGTGTCTTGCGGCCAGGTGCCGTCTTCCAGCTCCAGCAGGATACGCGCCATTTGTGCCAGCAGTTCGCGGCGGGTGCTGGTGTCCTGTTCTTGGGCGATGGCTTGCCACAAATCGTCTGCATCGGGGTAACGCCGGGTCATGTGTGTGTCCTTTTCTGCTTAGCTGATGTTGGCGCTCAGGTCGCCAAGGCGGGAGATTTTTTCGTTATCGGTTCCAGCTACCCGAATGTGCAGGTTGAACAGCAAATTCTGGCTGACAGAGAAACCGATTTCCCAGGCATCCTGTGCGGAATCGGTCGGCAGGTAGTTGCGTAGCCTGCCGCCCAGCGGGATGTAATTTACCTGGCCTTCACCATCATCGACCCAGAGTGTCAGCGCCAGTTTATCCAGTGCGGCTGCTTTGGAAACCCGGAATCTTTTGTCGGAGTATTGCACTATCGTATCCGACTTGATGGGCGTGCCCCGGCGCAGGATCGGCAGGTTTTTGTCTTCGTGGGTGTTGGGGTCAGTGGCCTGGATGCCGAGGTTGATCGGGCATTTGGGGTGTACGCGGATGGTTTCCTGCGCGACCAGAGCAGCGCCCTTGGCAATCGCTAGCGCGGTGTCGGTCAAGTCCATGACGGTGTTGAACCGGGTGTCGAGATCGGTGCGGGAGCCGAAAAACTCCCGCACCGTGTGTTGTACCAGATGGAAGGCTGAGAAACCGCCCACCAGCAGGATGCGGAAGTTCTGCCCGTCACGGGTGTCGATCCGGTAGGTCTGCAAATGTGCCTGCATTTCTTGCAGGGAGCGTTGCAGGTTAGGTTTGATCAGGGTGTCGAAGACTTCGGCAAGGTCGCTGCATTGCACCTCCAGCCCATCTACCTTGAACAGGCGTTTGTCGGCCTTGGGGTTTCTAATATAGTCTTTCAGGACTTTGGTGATGCTTTCTCGCTTGCTGATTTTCTGTTCCTCAAATTCCTTGAGGTTACGGAACCAGCGGGCATCGTGTTCCGGGGCGCGTCCGTTGCTGGCATAGAGGCGTTGCAGTACGGCTTCGTCGAAGGCCAGCCCGGCTTTACCGATGGTTTGGCTGGCATTGCCGAATCCGGCACTTTCCAGCACGGTGATGTCGTTGCCTTCGACTTTGGAGAGGCTTAGGTCGAGGGTGCCGCCACCGTAGTCGCAGACGAGTAAGTGACCGTCGAAAGCGCGTTGTTCGCGCTGGCGGAATGCCTGCATGAAATAGACGGCAGCGGCGACGGGTTCGCTCAGCAGGCGCAGGATAGGTAGGCCAATTTCGCGGCAGAGGTCATCCAGTTCCTCGCGGGCGCGGTGGCGGCCTTCGCGTACCCAGATTTCCGGCACGGTTAGCACCACGCCTTCCAGTTCGGGGATGTTTTGCTCACGCTGGTAACTCTGGATCAGTTCACGCAAGTAGGCGGCAGCCGCCGCCCTTGGGCTGAAATCGCCGTAGCCGCGTGCCGCCAGCCGTTCCGGGTTGTCTTCACCCAGTAGCATCTTGAAACCCAGATACGCCCGGTAGTCGTCATCACCGAGATTGGCGCGTGCCGCCCGCCCGATTTCCATGGTGCCATCTTCCCGCTGGACAGACAGCAGCGACGGCACATAGAAATCACCGCCTGCACCGCCCAACTGCCACGGTTTTAAGTCACCACCATCCGGGTAGCAGATAATGCTGTTGGTTGTGCCGAAATCCAGCCCGATTTTTTTCATCCTGTTTCTGCTCCTCCAAAAAGCCAAAAAACAAGGGCTACGCCCCTGCATCCCTATTTCCCGTACAGATCCACTTGAAGCAATGGCGACCTGCGGCTCTGTTGTCTTATGATGCGGCCTATTAACTCTGGGCTAAACGGAACCCCACTATGTTGATCCAGCTACTTGACGCGCTGTAGTGGCGGTTGGCAGAACGTATGCGCCATGGCTCGTTAGACCATGAGCCACCGCGTAACACGCGGAAGGCACCTGAACGTGCTCCTTTTGGGTTTGCAAGTGGCCCTATTTCATAAGAACCATACCAGTCCTGCACCCACTCCCACACATTTCCATGCATATCATGCAGCCCAAACTTGTTAGCAGGATACTGGTCGACAGGTGTGGTTTTTCCTACTTTATTCCCGTAGTTGGCAAACTGTGGGTCTGCAACCATCCCCCAAGGGTATGCAGTGGTACTACCTGCACGGGCAGCGTATTCCCACTCTGCTTCCGTCGGCAGGCGGTATGCCTTGCCTGTCATTTCGGCTAGCCAATTGGAATAGGCTTGGGCATCTGGCCAACTGACGTTGATTACTGGGCGGTTGCCCCGCCCCCAACCGGCATCATGTGGTTTGGGGAAATCCGTTGCCTCACAGAAACAGTCAAATTCATCAAAGGTGACAGGGTATTTGCAGATAGCAAAAGCGGAAAGATTAACCTCGTGGGCAGGTTTTTCATAATCGTAACACCCATCCACGTCGTCACGGTTCCCCGTTTCTATCCCAAACCAGTTTTTCCGTCCTCCCACACAACCCATGATGAATTTGCCTGCGGGGATATACACCATTTTCGGCTCCACCAACCGGATAATCCTGGTTATGGGGCGTTGAGGAGCAGCGTGCTGTGTTGGTTGAGGTTTTGGGGCAGGTTGTGGTGTCGCCTTTTGGTTTTTCCCGCGCAAGGCATCATGGAAATCGTCGAGTGTTTGTGGACGTTCCCGGTGGTTGGTTTTGAGCGACCAGTCTATGGCCTCAAGAAATGCCTTGTTGTAGCGGTTGGCGGCAAGCCGGGTGAGGGGGATATAGGGGTCTGTTCCTTGGTTCAACAGGCTTGCAACCCGGTTGGAGTAGTTCTCAGGCCATCGGCCTGTCACTAAAAAATGCAGGACTGTTCCAATAAAATAGATGGTTGTCCAAGCCCCACGGTTTTTTTTGTCAAACGATTCAGGTGCAAAGTCGCCTGCTGGCATTAGGGTTACGCCACGATTATCATACCCCCTGATCTTAAGTCCGGCAGTCAGGCGGATTTTGATATTGCTGAAACCGTCCTCGGTTGCAGTGAAGAACAGATCATCTTCATCAAGGATAAGCGGTATCTTTTCTTTTTGGTTGATTTTTCTTATGCCATACAGCAAAGGGGTCACGACATTATCAAACAGGAATTTTTCCGAGGTAACCTGGTTAAGTGACTGCCACCCAGCGATGGAAAACTGCTCGTCCCGATCTAGCACGATGTATTGTTTATCTCCCTTCTTAATATAATCCCAAACCTTTTCCCATCGTTGGTGTTGGGCATTAAGAAAGAGGGTTGCCCTTTGTTGGTAAAACTCATGTTCCCAAGCGTATTTGGGGGTGATTTCAAGTATCCGGTATTCCTTGGGAACGCCGAACGTTGTGCCAAAAAAGCTCGCCTCATACAAGTAGCCGAAAGATGAGGCTTTCATGAATCGTCCGATGATATAGCTTGCCAATTTGTGCCCTTGGGGTAACGCATCCGTCGGGCGGTTATCCTGTGGCTTAATGACTGGCTCGTGGATGGCTTCAGGAATAGCAACGGTTGGTTCCCTCGGAGTGGAAGCAGCTTTAGGTTCGGGAGATTTGAGGCTGTCCTGCAATAATCCCAGTAGAGAATCCTGCCATTCACGCACGGTCTGCGGCCTGTCCTTGACAGGAAAAGCTAGCGCCCAGTCAATCGCTGCGAGGAATTCGTCAGCATAGCGGCCTTTGGCGACCAAACTGGCAGGTTCGTAGGGGTCAGGATTTCCATCTACCCGTGCATTGGCACGGTTCATTGCGGATGCGGGGATTGTTCCTCCGTTGAGGCACGACCACAAGGTCGCACCGGTAGCATAAATGTCAGTCCAGGCCCCTTGATTACCATTGGTGCTATATTGTTCAAAAGGAGAATAGCCATCTGTCAATACCATGCTCTTCTTGCTGGCAATAACTTCCCTCGCTGCACCAAAATCCAGTAGAAAGGGGCGACCATCAGAGCGGATGTAGATATTGCCCGGTTTGATGTCACGGTGTAGATAGTTTGCGGCGTGGACTGCACGCAACCCATCCAAAACAGGTATGAAAATTTGCAGCAACTGTTCCTGTGTAGGATGGGGAGTCTTGGCTAACCACTCTTCAATGGTTTGGCCTTCTTCATATTGCATGACTAGGTAAGCAGTTCCGTTGGCTTCAAAGAAGTCCTTGACGGTGACAATGTTGGGATGTTCGGCGAATTGCGCCAATATCCGCGCTTCGCGTAGAAAACTTTCCTTCATGGCCTGAAAGTTCTCTGCATAACTGCCGCCACGGGCAATGATATTTGTGCCACCAAATCCCGTTTTGCCGCCTTCACGAAATGCATATTCAGAAGGGAACAGCTCTTTTATGGCTACCTGCCAGCCAGCGGCGTGTTCACCGAGATAGGTGATGCCAAAGCCTCCATCACCTAAAACCCTGTCGATACGGTAGCGGTCGAGTTCATACCCTTCCGGCAGTGCATCGCTGCGTTGTGCCATGTGCGTGTCTCCGTCCTGCCCTGCAAAATGTTACACGATATTGTGCCTGATTCTATACCAATCATGAATTAGTTGCATTGGATATACACGCGCTTGATGGCAGAACAGAGGTTGGTAGCCGTATGGCTGGCGGCATAGGGAATACGCCATGCTATACTTGCCCTATCCACATCAAGCAAGCGCCGTCATGCCCAGACATTTCAACACGATGGGAAGAGGTGGCAGTTAGCCTGTGGGGAGTTTGAGGTGCTCGACCTGTTCCCCATCAGTCACCAGCAGCCATGCACTAAGCTTGGGTAACGCGGCAATAGCCGGTAACTGCAAATAGCCCCGCACCTGTTCGATGCCTTTTTGCCGTTTGGTTTCCCAGCCTTTCTCACCATCGCCCTTCTTGCTGTATTTCAGTTCGATCAGGTGTTGATGAGGAACCTCGTAGGGACTGCGCTCCAGCAACATGATGTCGGGATACTTCTGGTTCATTTCCCGCTCGCTCTGGATGAAATACACTGGCGACTGGTACAGCAGGGTCAGTAGCAGGGTTTTGACGTGCTTTTCATCCATTTTCATCAGATCGCGGTTGGAAAGCAGTTGTAGCACACGCTGCATCTCGCTGGCCAAGGGTTGAATGTCGTCCTGCAAAGCCAGAGCTTCAATGGCTTGATCTAGGGTGCGGATGGGGATGCTGATCTGGTTGCGGCGCTCCAGTTCCACCCTGAAATACTGGAAATACAGCTCACGGATCACATGGTTGGGGATGGCGAACACGGTTTGCGTCAGGGTGCTGCCGCTGATGGTGATGAAGCCCATGTAGGCCAGCAGGCTGATGAAATCGTCGCGGCTGAAATCCTTGTCCAGTTCAAACTTGCGTTGTTGCCGCGCTGTTACCTGACCGGTGTTGAGGAGTTCATCCAGCACCTGATAGTTGGCGTCACGGTTGCCGATGCAGAACAGTGCCATGATTTTCCGGTAATCAGAGGCAATGTTTTCATCCAGCATTTGCTCAGGGTAGCGGCAGCCATCCAGCCGGAAATTGCTTACGAAATACAGCACCATGTTGGAGTTGTAAATGGTTTCTTGTGCCCGTGGGTGGAAGCGGTAGCCGTTATACCACTGTGCCATTTCCTCCAACAGTGCGTCGGCGTCCAACCCACAGGCATCCACCAACGGTTGTAACAGACTGGCGGTTTCCGTTTGGGTAAAGCCAAGGGTGCTATTGAAATCTTCGTGCACAGAAAGGTTGACGCCGATGTTGAAACCGCTGGTCAGGCTGTCCAGCATCAGTGGGGTCACGCCGGTGACGAACATCCGGTCGACGACACCTTGTTGGGTGGCGGCCTTGATGGTTTCGTAAAAGCTGCGCACAAAACCGCCCTTGCCAACAATACTCTGGAACAGCCGTAAATCTTCACCAAGAATCCCGTTGGCAAAATGGTCGTACTCGTCAATCAGTAGCAGCACTTTTTGCCCGGCAACAATGCGGAAGAAATACTCCATCCGTGCCTGTGGGGAAGGCTCCTGTTCCACGCCTGCAAGCGTATCTGCCGGGTACTCATAGCGTTGCAGGAAACGTTGCAGGGCATTGGCAATCTTGCGGTTGAAGTCACGGTATAGGGCTTCGTGCCCACCATCCGTCTCTATCCCGCTGAATTCCATGAACAACACCTGATAGCCATTTTTCAGTGGTGTCGGCTGCCTACCGATGTGCAAACTGCCAAACAGCGTATCGAACTCGTCCTCACGTTTCACATCGTAGTAATGCTCCAGCATCGAGATGAACAGGCTTTTGCCGAAACGGCGCGGGCGCAGCAGGAAGTGGTACTTGCCGTTGTCTTCCAGCTTGGCGATGTAGTCCGTCTTGTCGATGTACACATGACCTTGGGTAATGACATCCTTGAAGTTACTCAGGCCGTAGGGGATTTTCATCAGAGTTTCTCTGCATTGATGGCTGTAAGGAGATGATAGCATGGAAAATTTCTGTGATAGTAAAATGCAGATGAGGTCTCTTTCTCTGTCATAATTAACAAGACGGTTTATTGGGGATCCAATGCAATGCGGAATCCGATGCTGCTAAGTTTTCTATCGGGAAGACTGCGATCACGGGCAGCAGATCGTACACCTCTTGGATGGAAGTTCCATGAGCCACCACGTAATACGCGCTCAGTACCCATCTCTGGCCCTTTAGGATTATTAGCAGGAGAAAACAGATAGTAATCATGCGCATACCAGTCTTGACACCATTCCCATACATTGCCGTGCATATCATGCAAACCAAAACTATTATCAGGATATTGATCTACATGTGTGGTTTTGCCCATTTTTCCGCCGCAATTGGTGTAGCGTAAGTCAACTAAGTTACCCCACGGATAGGCAGTATTGCTTCCGCCCCGAGCAGCATATTCCCATTCTGCTTCCGTTGGTAAACGATAATGCCGATTGGTTTGAGTGCAGAGCCAACGAACGTATGTTTGAGCATCATGCCAGCTTATGTTGATAACAGGACGCTTACCACGTCCCCAGCCCTCATCATCCGGTTTAGCAACTCCTACTGATTCACAGAAATAGTCAAATTCAGTAAATGTAATGGGATATTTACCCAAAAAGAAGGAGGAAATGTTAATTTCATGTGCAGGTTTTTCATCACCGTAGCAGCCGCCTTCTGTATTATCACGGAGCATTCCCCTGCCTATCAAAGCTGATTTTTCACCCTCCAGACATCCCATTATAAATTTACCGGAGGTAATGAATACCAGCTCAGGCTCAATGTCGAATATTTTAGAATGGGATGGTAAAGGAGGAGATGTGTTAAAAATCGGTTCAACTTTATCTTTTGTAATGGGAAAGTTCTCAGGTGCTGGAGCCAGGGCAGTTTGTTGGGAGGGGTGATTATTATATTGCCATTCCTGCAACAGCAATTCCTGAAACTCATTCACAGATTGTGGCCTACTTTTTGGAAGATAAGTCAATGACCAGTCAATGGCTTGTAGGAGTTTCTCGGAATAATGTCCCTTGCCGATTTCTAGTGCAGAGACCAAGGGGTCTGGCTCTTCATTGTCACGTGCAGCACTACGGTCTGGTGCAGGTGGTGGTTCATGTCCACTGACGGCTCTCCATAAACAAGCTCCCACAGCATAAACATCTGTCCATGGACCTTGCTTTCCATTGCGGCTGTATTGTTCATTGGGTGCGTAGCCCTCACTTAGCACAACACTCAGGCTCCGCGAATATTCCCCCATGGCTTGCCTTGCGGAACCAAAATCAATCAGTACAGGTCTCCCATCACTGCGGATAAAAACATTACCCGGCTTAATATCGCGATGAAGATACTGCTTTGCGTGGATTGCCCGCAAACCATCCAGTACAGGAATCATGAGTTGCAATAGCTGATCTTGTGAAGGCTGAGGGTTTCGTATCAACCATTGCCCAAAGGTCTGCCCTTCCAGATACTCCATGACTAGATAAGCTGTCCCGTTAGCCTCGAAAAAGTCGCGCACAGAAACGATATTCGGGTGATCGCTGAACTGAGCAAGAACTTTTGCCTCTTGTAGGAAACGCTCCAAACCCCATCGGTATGTTTCTTCTGTTTTTGTGCTGCGGGGAGCAACAGTTGTGTTCTTTTCACGCACTGCAAATTCCATTGGGAGATACTCCTTGATAGCTACTTTTTGCCCCATAGGAATGTGTGAAGCCAAATAAGTAATCCCAAACCCACCTTCGCCCAATATAGACTCAATCTGGTATCGGTCAAGTGTATAACCTCGCGGTAATGCGTCACTGCGTTGCACTGCCATAAGCTTCCCCTCAAATATAAACTACCGTTGTCCCTTCAATCCGCCCTTTGTACACAGACTTGCCATTGACGAAGACCGTGCCAGTACCCGGCTTGTTGTCGAAGTTCGCGAGCCCCCGGCTGTCGCTGTGGGCGGGTTTCGACATGCCGCGCAGCAGGCCGTCGAAGGATAATGTCACACGCTCGCCCTGTACGGGTTTACCGGTGCTTTTACGGACTACCTGTATTGTCACCATGTCGGCTGTTGCCTCCGTTGTCGTGGCTGGTTGGGGCTGGTCGGGAAGGAATTCGGCAGGGATGTCTGCCACGCTGAGTTCGTGCAGGAATGCCTGATCCTGCGCCTTGGTCGGGTCGGTCTTGATGGCTTGCAGGATACGGGCGTTTTGCCGGGTCTGTAATGCGCCCAACAGCTTGCGGGCTTCGCGTCCGTTGCCGAAATGTTCGTCCTTGTGCAGGGTCAGTTGCTGGAAAACCTGGAGCAGGGCGGCATCCATTCCTTCCGCCAGCGTCAAGCGAGCCGAGCGGGCTTGCAGTGTGAAGATGTCCACCAGTTCCTCTGCGCTGTAGTCCTCAAACGGGATGGTGGCGCTGAAACGGGAGGGCAGGCCGGGATTGCTGGCAATGAAGCGCTGCATGGGAGCGGGATAACCGGCGACAATCACGCACAGGCGATGGCGCTCGTTTTCCATGTCTGCCACCAGCGCTTCGATGGCTTCGCGCCCGAAGTCGGTTTCGTGCCCCTGTTGCAACTGGTAGGCTTCGTCGATGAAGAGGATGCCGTCCAGCGCTTCGCGGATTTTGCTACGGGTCTTTTCCGCCGTTTGCCCGACGTAGCCCGCCACCAGGTCTGCGCGTTTGACTTCCACCACATGCCCGCGCTGGAGTAACCCCATGGAGCGGAAAATCTGCCCCATCAGCCGCGCCACCGTGGTTTTGCCTGTACCGGGATTGCCGGTGAACACATAATGCCCCGGCGACAGGTTGGTGCTTGCCCCGCGCAGTTTCTGTACGTGCAGGTGGTCGAGTTGCTCGCCGACTAGTTGCTTGACGCTGTGCAGGCCGATCAGGTGGTTCAGCTCCCGCATGACATCATCGGCATCTTCGCTGCGGGCAGGTTTGAAATGCATCCACAGGGCAGGGGGGATGTCTTCCGGCGTCAGTTGCCGCCATGTCGGGGCATCCGGGGTCAGATTGTCACGGGCAATGCGTTCCAGCCGCTGTTCTTCCATGCCGCGTAGCAACAGGTCACGCACATCGCCTGCATTGCCGAAGCTGAGCGGGTTGCGGTCAACGTACCAGTTGTGGAAGAAACCGCCCAGCCCCTGTTCCAGTTCCGCCGACAGTTGCAACTGCTGGCTTTCCACCATCTGGCGGAAAATGTGTTCCAGCACATCCGGCGTGTAATCGGGGATTTCGATAATATTGCTCTGGGCAAAACGTCGGGGCAGGCCGGGGTCGATGGCGAGGAAACCCTGCATCTGTTCGGGGTAGGTGGCGACGATAACCGCAAATTCACCCTTGTGGTCTTCCATCGCCTTGACCAGCGTCTGGATGGCTTCGCGCCCGAAATCGTGGCTGCTATCCTCGTGACCGGCAAAGCGTTGAACTTCGTCGATGAACAGCACACCGCCCATGGCTTGCTGGATGTATTGCGCGGTCTGGATGGCGGTTTGGCCGACGTAGCCAGCCACCAGGTCTTCGCGGGTCACTTCCACCAGATGCCCGGATTCCAGCAGGCCAGCTTCGCGGTAGGCTTGGGCAATCAGCCGTGCTGAGGTGGTTTTGCCTGTGCCGGGTCGCCCGCCCAGCGCCAGATGCAGGTTTTGCCCGCGTACCCGGTTGGGCGGGCGGGGTTGCAGACGCTGGACATTGATGGAGCGTGGTGTGCGTTCCTGTAGGGGCGTATTGCCTACGCCCTGTTCACCCAAAGTGGCGTTAATCCGTTGAATGATGCGCCCCACCCGTTGCGCTACGCTTTCCAGCCCACGCATGTTTTGCAGGCGTTGCAAGGCGGGTTCGGCTCCACTTTCCACGGTCAGGGCTGCGAGTTCCTGCATGTTGAGGGATTGCGCATGGTGCAAAACCCGCAGCAGTTCGCTGAGTTGGTTTTCTTTGCCGCCAGTGTTACGGTTGAGCCAGCGTTGGCTGATCTGGGCGGTTAGCCGCTCGAACTGTGACCAGTCAACCGGCAGTTTGCGCAACAGGCGTTCGCGGTTGAGGGCGTTACGGATTTCATCGGAGCGGGGCGGCCCGATAGGGATGACGTTGCTGCCGGGGGTGCGGTTCTGGGCGTCGGTGAACAGCATGTTTTCCAGCACGCGCCATTGCGGGCTGCGCTCAATGGCTTGGAGGATGGGTTCGACGCTTTTGAACGGGATCAGGAACAGGACGATGTTGTGGTTGTCGGAACCCAGCCGCTGCCAGCGTTCCAGGTTGTTGACCATCTGGCGGCGGGCTTCGGGGTCGTTCACATCCAGCACCAGATCGTGCAGGTTGCTTATGATCAGGGCGGTGCGGGTGTGTGCGTCGGTCACAAACAGGTTCAGGTAGTTGCTGGTTGCTGTATCCGCTGCGTTGGGGTAGAGGGGGAAACGCCCGTCTTGCGATGTGGTGGGTGGCGTTGGTTCTGTGGGTGGCGGTGATTGGCGGGGAGCAACGATTTTCTTGCGTCCCAGCGGGCCTGCGATGATAGCAGGCTTGCGGGTGGGGTGGGGCTGTTCGGCTGGAGTGGCCTGCTGCCCTGGTTTCTGCTTGGGGTGCTGTGCCCGTTCCAGGGTTTGCTGGTCGAAACAGTAAAATTTATCGCTGCCATGATAGGCGATGACCCGCTCAAATCCCAGCTCACGCAAATGCCGGTGCAGCAGCCTTTCCATATCCAGCACCTGGCAGTCCGGCGTGCAGAATTCATCGTGGACGTTGCCGTACAGGAAGAAACAGCGGTGGAACGTTGGCTGCCCGGTGACTTTGCCGTATGTGACCGGGTTGAATAGTGTAGGGATTAACATACCTGCTCGCATGATTTTCTATACTTCTGTAAAATACAAAACTACTGAGAACGGACTAACCATACATTGGCGTTTATGTTTGGACTACTCGGATTCCAACCATCAACACCCCCAGCAATGAAGGCTGTGACTTGATCTGAAACCCAATAACCATTGGAAAAATAAGCGTTTGGAAATGCACCTAGATCAATCGCCGGTTTTTGCCAGTCCCCAGGTTTAATAGTGCAATAAACTTCCCAAATATCAACTTCTAAAGTGCCACTCTCGCACCATACCAAGGTAAGAACTTCATCAAATGTTGGTAATCGCCAGTCATCGTAGCCCCCAAAGGAAATGCCGTTGTCAAGCTCCATCGTGATTTTATCCCATCCATATATTTTCGCTGAACCTTTATCACAATGTTGTCCGCTTTTTCCTTCTGGGCAGCGCTTCCACATTAGCCCGGTTTTTTTATCAGTCACAGTTCCACTATCTCCATGGACAATGTAACGACTGGAGACGAGTTTGTCTGTTTTATGATTGACTTCCTCCTGTTCTTTTGCAGTGATTTGTGTGGCAACACGTTTTTCTTTTTCAATTAGCCCATAAGATATAGATCCAATTAACAATGACACAACTAAAATAAGACCAATCCATTTGATTCGAGTTTTTTTTCCTTGATGTAGGCTGCTAGGTTTTGTTGATTTCGGAGTTTGTGCTGTCTGGTTTTGTGCTGATTTATATGTGGAGTTCTGTCTAAATTGGCTATTGACAATTAGGGCGTTTTGCCATTCTTTTACTGTCTGGGGACGTTTTTGTGGATCGAAGGATAAGCCCCAGTCGATGGCCTTCAAGAAGTTTTCGGAATAGTAGACGCGCCCAATTTCTAAAGCCGGATGGAGTGGGTCGGGTTCCCCATTGTTGATGGCCTCACCACGATCCAGTGCAGGTTCGGGTTCTTGTCCGCTGATAGCCCGCCACATGGTTGCAGCGGTTGCGTAAATATCTGTCCATGATCCTTGCTTGCCTCGCTTGCTATACTGTTCTTTGGGGGCATAGCCGGGGGTGTAGATGCTGGTGAGACTGCGTGAATGTTCGCCTAATGACTGGCGTGACGCGCCGAAGTCGATGAGTAGGGGTCTGCCATCACTGCGGATATAGATATTGCCCGGTTTGATGTCACGATGCAGGAAATCCTTGGCGTGGACTTCGCGGAGGCCATCCAGTACGGGGATGAAAATATCCAGTAATTGCTGTTCGGTAGGATGCGGATGATCTGCCAGCCATTGTCCAAAGGTTTGCCCCTCTTCGTATTGCATGACCAGATAAGCCGTGCCGTTGGCCTCGAATATGTCCCTTACTGAGACGATGTTGGGGTGGTTGGCGAATGTTTCCAGCGTTCTGGCCTCATCCATGAAACGCGCCAGCCCCCAACGGTAGGCTTCTTCAGACTTGGTTCCGCGTGGTGAAACCGTTTTACCGCTTTCTCTTACGGCAAATTCGCTAGGTAGGTATTCTTTGATAACTACTGTTTTGCCTGTAAGCAGATGCTGGGCGAGGTAGGTAATACTAAAACCACCTTCCCCCAATAACCGCTCAATACGGTATCGGTCGAGTTCGTACCCATCCGGCAGAGCATCGCCACGTTGAATCACGACTGCTTACCCCGTGTTGGCTGTTGTTGCCGCACACGCTCGAAATCACGCACGCTCTGGTCGCCGGGGCCGGTTTCGTAACCCTTGCGGGTTTGCGGTCTGCCTGCCTCTATGCCGCCTTCGCGCATGTGCTGGAAAATTTCCTGCAAGCGGGCGTGGCGGAAACGCTCGCTATTGGATTTGTCGAAGAAATTGACTTCCAGCCGGTTGAGGATTTCGCCGGAAGGCGCTTTTTCGGGGTGGACAATGGTGACGATCTCATCGCCGGTAGGGTCAACAAACTTGGCGTGCAGGGAGCTGCGGAAGTCTTCGCCCTTATAGGTGGAATCAACCAATTCCCAACCCGTGCCGCCGAAGGAATCGGCGACCGACTGGGCGATGTTTTGCCGCACTTGTGACTTGATCAGGGCTTCGCGGGCGGCTTCGGCGATTTCCTCGCTTTCCTGCATCCAAACGCTGGATTGCTGGATGGAGGCTTTCAGCACGTCCAGCGTCAGCGCGTCGTCATCGGTGGCAAGGCGGCGGTTTTCCGCTTCGACTTTCTGGCGGAGTGCGCTCAGGCGGCCTTCTGTCCAGAAGTCGATTTCAGCGGCGACTTCCTCGCTACCTTCGTCGGTTTCAATGGTGAATTGGGCAGCCTGTTGGGTGTCGCACATAGCCAGCACTTCAGCGGAAGAGGTACGCGCTTGCATCAGATAGACGTTCCATTCGGCTTCGCGTTGCGCCAGTTCCAGTTGCAGCTTGTGGGCTTCCATGTAAGTCGCTTGCGCGGCTGACAGAGCCGACTGATATTGCCCGCTGCGATGGTTACTTTCTGCCAGTAGTGAAAATTCATTATTAAGCTGGTCGAGTACGCCGGGTTTGAATTTGGCGTGGCGGGTATTCTGGGCGATGTTGTCCAGCATCAGGCGGGTGCTTGCCAGCCAAGTAGTGGCGGCTTGCTGGTCGCTCTGTTCCTTGTTGCGGATATGGGTGCCAATTTGTTTGATCTGGCCTTGCAACTCCTGCCGTTGTTCTGCCATCGCCTGGGTGAATAGGCGGTTTTGATCCTGCATTTCCTGCTCGAACAGCTTGCCTTGTTCCTCAATCAGGTTGATGTATTCGTGGCGCTGGGAGTGGAGCTGGCCTTGCAGGCGCTGATCAAGGTCATGTACGTTCTGGCGCACGTCGCTGATGTCACGGTCAACCCGTGCAAACTCCTTGCCCATGCGGCGGTCAAGGTCGCGCACGTCCTGCTTGACGCCCTGAATGTCACGGTCGACTCGCGCAAATTCCTTGCCCATACGTTGGTCGAGGTTGCGTATCTTGCGCCCGGTTTCCTCAAATTCGCGCTCCACGCGCTGGTTCAGGTCACGGATGCGGCGGTTCTGGCGTTTTTCCAAATCTTGCAGGTCGCTGTGCAGACCGGCAAGGTTTTGCTCAAAATGGTCTTGCCGTTGGTTGATATTGGCGAAATTCTGGCGGAACTCGCCGCGCAGGCGTTCGTTGGCTTCACTGACACGGGCGTTCAGTTCGGAAGAAAAACCCTCCGCCCGCTGCACACCGTTCATGATCCGGTTTTTCTCGGATTCACGCAGGTTAACGATAGCATCCTTCACACCACTCATATTTCAGCCCCCAATAAACTGCTTTCATGGAGTCCATAATAATAGACGAAAATGTCAGGAAGATGTGACTTTTTTCAGCGCTTTTTTACCCGGTACGCCCACCATCATTAATCCGTCATCCTGTACGTGAAATTCCACCTGTCGTTGTGGCAGCCCGTAATACTCCGGGGCAATTGCCTTGTAGCGATCAGTCAGGAAATGCAGTTGTTGGTTGGAAGAGCCGCGCAGGCTTTTGCCATCGTCCTTGTTTTCCACATAAGGGCCATCAATCAGCAGGTCGATTTGGGTGAGGAAATCACGGATGCCGTGATCGGTTTGCGCCTGCTTTTGTAGGCTTGTCAGCGTGTAGCCGGAGTAAACGATTATGCCCAGTCCGACAGTCTGTAGCCATGCCGTCAGTTGCGCCAGCGGGGCGGCTTGCGCGAAGGGTTCCCCGCCGCTGATGGTGATGCCTTCCAGTTCGGGTGTTGACAGTATCTCCGCCGCCAATTGCCCGATCGGGATGCTTTCTCCACCTTCAAACGGCAGGGAATTGGGCGCAAGACAGCCTTTGCAGCGGAACGGGCAGCCCTGTACCCACAGGGCGTAGCGTTTGCCGGGGCCAAGTGCGTGGGTGGCGGGGATACGGGAGTAGACTTGCAATACGGGGTAACATCCTGAGCTAATTGGCGGGGTCTTATTTGACTTGAACATGGATATGGTCGTCATGCCGTGCTGCACGGCAGCCTTGAAATCTGATAATGCCTGATTGAACTCCCAAACGTTGTTTCAGGTGTGGCTCAACAAAAATTTTCTGGACATTTTTTGTTAGTAGTTGGAGTAGAGCGCGTGTTCTGGGTATATCAATTTCATAGTTGTTATATAGTGGTTGTAGCCAATTGAAGTCCCAGCGCAACCAACTCGCCTGATTTTTACAGGGTTGTTTTTCTTGGGGTAGTGGTTGTTCATAGAACCAATAACCGATGAATGATGGTGAGAAATCTACGGTTTTTGTTGAACCCTTCCGCTTATAAAAAAAGGCAATATCAACCTTTTTTCCATCGTTGTGACTTAAGTGGGGAAATAAAGGTATGCCATCCCGAAATGGAAAGTTTGCATCTAAATAACGAACTTTGATACCAGGATATTGGCCTTGTAATATTTGAGTAGACTTGATTAATGAATCCCGTAGCTCTAGTTTAACATAGTTTCGCATCAGTAGGCAATACCCAAAATTATCTGGCTTTAATGGTGCTGATTCTGTAGCAAAACATGGTAGCTGAACTCTACCATATAAAGGAGCAAGTAGTGGGATGACTATAAATACAGTTAAGAGGTATGCCCCTGTAAAAATACCAAATCGAATAAGTTTCTGCCTGTTGCGATATTGATTGCGAATCGATAGCATTACTGGAATGCTGAAGAGTAAGGCTAGGCCGCCAACTTCCGTTAGTATTGATAATATTATAAAAGCCATAAAATAAAAAATAATACTCTTCAATGGCATATGGCTTGTTATCCTATGATTTTTTAAAAGCTCAATCCAACATTACTTGATCTTCAGATTCTTGATCACAACCCCTTCAATACAATACACCCCATCTTCCAGCTTGAGGACTTCATCCCTGACCAATGCGGCCAGCATAAGCTCGACATCCGCCTGCGTTCCGGTATCAAGTTCCAGTGCTTCCACCAGCGCGGCAGGCATACAGCGGGAACCAACGGCATTGCGCTTGAATAAGGGTTCGATTCCACTAAACGCATTGCTGTCGATAACCCGCAGTCGCTTGGCGCTTTTAATGAAGGAAGGGTCAGCAAATACCAGCAGCACGTAACTGACAAACTCCGACAATACGCCAACCACCCGGCTGTCGTACTTGCTTTTTACGTGCTCGGTAAAACGTTCCACCAGTTCCGCCAGCGGTGTCCGCTTGAATGACAGCAATATATCCTTGTGCAGGGCGGATTGTTCCGCAATATCCCCCACCACGTCGACCGAATGCGCCTGAAACAGGGCGGGAGCCGCGCCATCCTCAAAATAAAAGCTCAGGTTTTGCAAGCCCTTGTCCATGATGTTATCCCCTGAAATGAATCACTACACTTACACAAATTGGGTTAAATCCGACAGTTTCCGCTGGAAAATGTTTTCCGTCATGTGTCGTAAACTGTCGGCATTTTCACAGGATGGTATATCCCGAGCGGCTACAAGGCCATGCTCGGCGCAACAAAATACGCTTTTTTCCTGCAAGTAATCGTCCAGCCGTTCGGTTAAATCCAGCAGCGCGTTTTCCCGCTCTACCGTGACCTGTTCCGTACCCAGCAGGCCAGTAAATTCGGTTTGTTTGGTCAGGTCGTTGACATCCAGCAAGATCAGCAGGGCATCCAGCTCAAACGCCAGCAGCAAAGGCAACAGGATGTCGCCGCCTACCAGTGGGAAACGCTGTTCCAGCGTCTGCTTCACGGCCTGGCGGCGCTCATCGGCAAAGCCTTTGCGGGCATCATCCATATTCCCTGCCAGGTCGGCGAAGTTGTTGTATTCGCTGCGGCTCAGCCCCATGGCTTTCATGAAGTCAAATACCCTGTTGCGCGTACTCCAGACACGCACGGCAATGTCCACAAACCGCCACACCTGTGCGGCGGGGCGATGGCTGAGGTGTTCCAGCAGGATGTCGGCATTCCGCTCAAAGCCAACCGTTTCCAGCACTTCCCGGATAGTTTGCCGGGATAATGGCATGTTGGGCGGCAAACGTTGCGGGAAATCGTCCAGTTCGCTCCTGATTTTCAATAGACCGACAAATAGCATCAAGGGGCTGAGTACATGCTGATTTATATCGTCTTCATCAACAATCAAGCCTATCAGCAGCGACAAATGGCAGAATATCAGGAAGTCGAGTGGATCATCACCATCCATTTCACGGAACACCTGCCATGCTCTGGTGTATACCGGAGGGAGTGCGGCAAATTCCGGGCAACGATCCGGGTGATAATCAGGCTGGAACAGCAGTTTCTGGAAGAAATAGGCACTGCCTTCGATCAGGTCAAACAGGTTGATGCCTACCGTGATGGGTTCTGCGTAATCACTGATCAGGCGGATGTCACTGCAACAGTAGCCAAACAACCGGGAAAGTGGGTGGTAGATTTCGCTTTCCGGGTCTGCCTGTTCCAACAATTCATACAAACCATTGCCGTATTCGCTTGTACCCTGGCGGTCGAGGTAAAAGTCTTCCACCAGCAACAGTTTCAGCATCGCCAGGCGGCGCTCGGCATCAAAGCGCATCCCGACAACAGGCATGGTGGTGGCCTGGATGATGTGGAATGCTTCGTGGCAGACCACCTCCAGCACCGGAATATTTGCCTTGCCTGACTGCCTGGCCTGTTCCCAGCGCGGCAGGTTGGCGGGGTAATCTGCCGGGTCTTCGGAACAAAACTCGCGGGCTTGGCGGAAAATGTCTGCCAGTTCCTCTGGTTTGACCTTCATCAGGGTGTAGGTCAGGTAGCGGAACTCGACCTTGCCGGTCACATCCAGCCCTGTGGGGTTATAGGCCAGTTCCTGTTCCACCGTTGTCACCTGTGTCAGAAACTGGCTGACCTTTTCCGGCTCAATCGGCCATGCCGGTCTTGCGCCGGAATTGAACATCTCCAGAATTTTTTCACCAGCGGCCACACTGCTTCTGGCTCCATCGGCATCCCCCGGTTCACAGTCAGGTGGTGTTATGCCATCCATTTCCGGCAGGTGCTTGCCATCACGGTAATACTGCCGGGTCGGGTGGGGCATGGCGTGGAAAGGGTAGCCGTAGCCGCCTTCCGGTATGCGGATGTAGTCGCCGGGGTATTGCCCGTCCCGTGGCCGGTAATGAGTGTCATCGTCGTGGCACCAGCCGCATTTGTCGTAGGTTGCTCCGTTACGGCTGATGCAGAGCTGGCAGGGTTCGATGTAGTGGTCGTAAGGTGGGTTCATTGCCCCAGCATCCCGACCAGCCAGATAAGTACGGCCCAGCTACTTGCACCAGCTACCCAGCCAGCCATGGTGTGGCTGTAATGCGCCATTCCGCCCCAGATGCGGGTGGGATTGCCGCTACGTAACACTGCAATCGGGCGAATCCGCCAGTTGCTGATGAATTTTCCTGCTTTGCCGGGTTGCACAATGCAGTATTCCCACCAGTGGCCGAAATCATGTCGCCAGTGTTCCAGCGTCGCCCAGGGAAAGGGGAGTTGGCGGCTTAACTCCTGCCCGTTTCTGCCCACCAGCCACCTGAGTTTGTCAGGCAGGGTGGCGCTATTACGGGTAAAGGTCGGCGTGATGCGCACGATGACAATGCCTTGTTGGTAGCCGCTGGGCGCATAGTGCTCGGCAACGCGGCGACGCATCCCGAAATAAATACCGGAGCCGACATAATCACCGGAACCCACATACCACAGCCCGCGCTGGACAATAGGGACAGCGGCACTTTCAAACCCGGTGCCATGGTACATCGTCAGGGTAGGCCAGAGTATTGAAATACCCAGCATCAGCAGGCTGTCCAGCAGTGTGAACAGGCTCTTGCCTGCGAAACGCGCCAGACGCCAAGGCAAACCCAGCAGCCAATGCAGGAAATAGCGCAAGCCGGATTCATAGCGGTAAGAGCCGAGTTTGGGATGAAAAACTTCCTGTATACCGTCATCCAGCATGACCGACCAGTACAGCAGCAGGTCAAAATAAATGGCATTCAGCATTCTCAGCGGGGTCATGAGGATATGGATGCCAACCCAGTATAACGGCGCAACTAATGTCCCCAATAACAGCCGGAACAACCAGCGTCCACCATTCCCTGACGTATTTTTCTGGAATAGCCGCAACGGGTTATACAAAAACCACTGGATTTCATTCAGCAGGTAAAACGGATGACGCAGGAACCAGATCACATGGCGTAGCAAAAACGTCGCCACCAATAAGGCGGTAACCACGAGAATCAGAATAAGGAGCGGGGCTAGTAAAGCATCCATAAGCTATCCCAATGGGTGATTATGGGCATTATTGTAGTTAATAAAACCCACTAATGGTAAAAATTTTAAGCAGGGGGCTTGCAGCCCCCTGCACCCCCGCCGTGGCTCGGCCTGCTCCTCCAAATGCCGGGGCTGCTCCGACAACGCCCCTGCATTTGGCTACGCTGGCCGCGCCACAAGAGCTGCCTCCGGCAGCCTGCGGCGTCCCGCCGACCTGAGCAGCGGCCTATTGACCTGAAGCCAAGCGGAACCCGATGCTGAAGTTCCGGGCACCCGGCGTGAGGTTGAGGCGGTAAGCAGAACGCACGAACCAAGGCGTGTTGAACCACGAGCCACCGCGCAACACGCGGTAGGCGCTTGAAGAAGAACTTGCAGGGGAACCCTGCGGGTTCCGGACGGATTCTGACGAATATCCTCTCTTGGTATCCTGAACCCATTCCCATACGTTACCGACCGTATCGTACAAACCGTAAGTATTCGCTGCATAAGACCCAACCGGGCTAGTACCTACTGTGTTGCAATCGTCATAGTTATAATCAGCCTTGTCACAACTAATGCTGTTTCCCCAAGGGTAAGCGGTCTCCGCACCCCCCCGCGCTGCGTGTTCCCATTCTGCTTCTGTCGGTAATCGGTATTGCTGCCCGGTCTCACGGTTTAACCACGGAAGGTATTTTCCCGTGATGTCATCCCAACTGACATTGATCACCGGGTGGTTGCCGCGTCCCCAGCCTTCATCTTCCGCATGGGGGCAGGCGTTGGCTTGTTCGCAGGCATCCCACTGCTCAAAGGTCACTTCGTATTTGCCTATTCGGTAGGCACTGAGGCTGACTTCATGGGCGGGCTTTTCGTCATCATCACAACCACCCTCCACATCATCCCGGCCTGCCACACAGCCCATCGTGAATGTGCCTGCCGCGATGTCCACCATCTCCGGTTCAAACGGGAGACGCGACGGGGGGGCAAGAAGTGGTGGCGTTGGGGTTACTACGGGCGCTTCATTGGCAGGAGTAGCCGGAGTTTCAGCTTTTGCAGTTGCTGGTGGCAGTGGCTGGGAGGATATAACGGCATTATCGGTTGAACCGGCATGGTTCGTCTGACCGAACCAATACCCACCACCGGCCAATGCCACCACCCCTGACGCCAAAACCAGCCATTTGCCTACGCTAGCATTTTGGGCTTGCGGGGGATGTATGGTCGCTGCGGGTGAGGAGGGCTGAGGAGGCGTTGATGTAGGTTGTATTGGGGGTGGCGTTGCAGTCTTTACCTCTGTTTCCCGCTCCCTGTTCCATGTTTCCAATAACACGGCCTGAAACGCCTGCACGGTTTGTGGGCGGTCCTTGGGTAAATAAGCGACGGCCCAATCAAGCGCCCGCAGGAAACTTTCGGCATAGCGATCCCGACCGATATGCACTGCCGGAACCAGTGGATCAGGGCGGTCTTCATCACGCGCCTCACCCCGGTCGCTGGCCAGTGGCGGCTCCTTGCCGCTGACTGCCCGCCACAGGGTGGCTCCGATAGCGTAGAGGTCAGTCCACGCCCCTTGGTTGCCAGTACTGGTGTATTGTTCCTTGGGGGAATAACCGGGGGTGATGATATTGGTCAGGCTGCGGGAATGTTCCCCCAATGCCAGCCGGGATGCACCAAAGTCAATCAGCAACGGCCTGCCGTCACTGCGGATGTAGATATTCCCCGGCTTGATGTCGCGGTGCAAAAATTGCTGGGCGTGGACTTCGCGTAAACCATCCAGCACCGGGATAAAAATATCCAGCAGTTGCTGTTGTGTCGGGCGTGGGTTGGCTGCCAGCCACTCCCCAAAAGTTTGCCCCTCTTCATACTGCATGACCATGTAGGCAGTGCCATTGGCCTCGAAAAAGTCACGTACACTGACTATGTTGGGGTGATCCCGGAACCGTGCCAGTGTTTTGGCTTCGTCGAGAAAGCGTTTCAGCCCCCATGCGTAAGTGTCTGCCGCCTTTCCCCCACGCGGGAGGACGGTGCTGCCACCTTCGCGTACCGCAAATTCGAGCGGCAAATATTCCTTGATCGCTACCGGGTCGCCCATGCTGGTGTGGTAGGCGAGGTAGGTGATGCCAAAACCACCTTCCCCGAGCACCCGTTCAATGCGGTAGCGGTCAATGATGTAGTCCTTTTTCAGGGCGTCTACCCGTTGTTCTGTCATCTTTTATCGCCTTGCCTGTTCCGCCCGCTGGTATAACGCCTGCCATTCCCCAAATGTAATGGAATCACCATCGTGAATACTGGTGGGGCGCTGGATACGGTTGCCATTGACATAACTGCCGTTCAGGGAATTCAGGTCAGTCAGCACCACATCGCCATCCCCTTGATAATGCAGGGTGGCGTGGGCACGACCCACCGTATCGTCATCAATTACAATGTCATTGTCAGGCAGGAAACCAACGCTGTTGATGCCGGGGTAAACCGGGAATGTTTGTCCGTGGCGCACCAGAAAGCCAACAGGATCCCGTGGCGCTTCGGCAGGTATTGCGGGTTGGCGTAACCGGCGGGAAATAAACCAGCCAAGCAACGACAGTAACAATAAGCCTAGGTTCTGTTGACATTTCATCGAGTCCAAATGAGTATCGCCGTGATTTTGAGGAACCCGAGAAAGTTCCTGGCTTTCTTGTCAAAGCGTGAAAAGACGCGGCGGTAGTGCTTCATCTTGCCAAAGAAGCACTCAATCAG
>JAHJJD010000049.1 GCA_018822845.1 Gammaproteobacteria bacterium
ACAGTCCCAAAATAACTTCCCTGTATCCAAGCTGCCATGAAGAGGGCGACCACCGGTCGCCCCTACAGGGGATGATCTTCGTAGGGGCGACCGGTGGTCGCCCTCTTGGGGGAGTCGGGGAGTTATTTCAGGACAATTCCTTAATCCTACGAATCCCAGTTCAAGAAAAGGAGTTTATTCCCACTCAATCGTGGCAGGCGGCTTCCCGGAAATATCATAAACTACCCGTGAAATCCCCTTGATCTCATTGATAATCCTGCGGGAAACCAGATCAAGATAATCGTATGGCAAGTGCGCCCAGCGCGCCGTCATAAAGTCGATGGTTTCCACCGCCCGCAACGCAATCACGTAATCATAGCGGCGGCCATCGCCAGTCACCCCAACCGATTTCACTGGCAGGAATACCGCGAACGCCTGCGAAGTCTTGTCATACAGGTCATGCTTGCGCAGTTCCTCAATGAAAATGTGGTCAGCCAGACGCAGCAGGTCAGCGTATTCCTTTTTCACTTCGCCGAGGATACGCACTCCCAGGCCAGGGCCGGGGAATGGATGGCGGTAAACCATTTCTGGTGGCAGGCCGAGTTCCACACCCATCACCCGCACTTCATCCTTGAACAGTTCACGCAGCGGCTCGACCAGACCCAGCTTCATGTTTTCCGGCAAGCCACCGACGTTATGATGCGACTTGATCAGGTGCGCCTTGCCGGTTTTTGCCCCGGCGGATTCGATCACATCCGGGTAAATCGTGCCTTGCGCCAGCCATTTGGCATTGGTCAGTTTGGAAGATTCTTCGTCGAAAATGTCGATGAACATGCCACCGATGATCTTGCGCTTTTTCTCCGGGTCGGTAACGCCCGCCAATGCTGACAGGAAACGCTCTTCCGCATCCACGCGGATGACTTTCACCCCCATGTGCTCGGCGAACATCGCCATCACCTGATCGCCTTCGCGATAACGCAACAGGCCGGTATCGACGAATACACAGGTCAACTGCGTACCAATCGCCTTGTGCAACAATGCAGCGACCACCGAGGAATCCACCCCGCCGGACAGGCCGAGGATCACTTCATCCGACCCCACCTGTTCGCGGACTTTGCGGATGTTGTCTTCGATGATATTGGCCGTTGTCCACAAACCTTCACAGCCGCAGATGTC
This sequence comes from Gammaproteobacteria bacterium, assembly GCA_018822845.1. Classification (GTDB taxonomy): domain Bacteria; phylum Pseudomonadota; class Gammaproteobacteria; order Thiotrichales; family Thiotrichaceae; genus Thiothrix. The sequence continues at coordinate 1,156 of JAHJJD010000049.1, forward strand.
ATGTACAAAACGTTGCAGGATGCGCTTGCCCTGTTTGGTATGCGTCACTTCCGGGTGGAATTGCAGCGCGTACAGCTTGCGGGTTTCATCCGCCATCCCGGCAATCGGTGCGGAATCGGTGCTGGCCATCAGTTTGAAACCTGGCGGCATTTCCACAACCTTGTCACCGTGCGACATCCACACATCCAGCAGGCCGAAACCTTCCGGGGAAACATGGTCTTCGATTTCACGCAGCAATTCAGTATGGCCACGCGCCCGCACTTGGGCATAGCCGAATTCGCAATGGCTGGAAGCTTCCACCTTGCCACCGAGTTGCGCCGCCATGGTCTGCATGCCGTAGCAAATGCCCAGCACTGGCACGCCCTGCGTGAACACGGTATCCGGCGCACGCGGCGGTTCCGCATCAGTCACGGATTCGGGGCCACCGGAGAGGATAATGCCTTTAGCGCCGAAATCAGCCACTGCCTGCGCATCCACATCCCACGGGTAAATTTCACAGTAAACACCCACTTCGCGCACCCGGCGCGCAATCAACTGGGTGTACTGCGAACCGAAATCAAGGATCAGTACGCGGTCAGCATGTATATTTTGTGTCATGTGCCTACACCCGGTAGTTTGGTGATTCTTTGGTAATGGTCACGTCATGAACGTGCGATTCACGCATACCCGCGCTGGAAATACGCACAAATTGCGGTTTGGTGCGCATTTCTTCCAGATCCTTGCAGCCGACGTAACCCATGCTGGAACGCAAACCACCCATCATCTGGTGAATGATCGGAGCCAATGGGCCTTTATAAGGAACGCGGCCTTCAATGCCTTCCGGCACCAGTTTGTCGGCAGCATTTTCGGAGCCTTCCTGGAAATAGCGGTCGCTGGAACCTTTCGCCATCGCCCCCAGTGAACCCATGCCACGGTAGGACTTGTAGGAACGCCCCTGGAACAGTTCGACTTCACCCGGTGCTTCTTCGGTACCGGCGAACATGCCGCCCAGCATGACAGTGTGCGCACCCGCCGCAATCGCCTTGGAAATGTCACCGGAATAGCGGATGCCGCCATCAGCAATAAGTGGGACGCCAGTACCTTCCAGCGCCTTCGCCACATTCATGACCGCAGAAACCTGGGGAACGCCCACGCCCGCCACGATACGGGTGGTGCAAATGGAACCGGGGCCAATGCCCACCTTGACAGCATCTGCGCCATACCTGACCAGATCAAGCGCGGCCTCACCGGTAGCAATATTGCCGCCAATGACCTGCACTTGCGGGAAATTGTCCTTCACCCACTTGACCCGATCCATCACACCCTGGGAATGGCCGTGGGCAGTGTCGACCACAATCACGTCAACACCGGCTTCCACCAGTGCGCGCACACGGTCTTCCGTGCCATAACCCACACCGACGGCAGCGCCTACCCGCAGGCTGCCCTGGTCATCCTTGCAGGCATTGGGGAAATCAGTGGATTTCTGAATGTCTTTTACTGTAATCAGACCACGTAACTGGAACTTGTCGTTGATGACCAGCACCTTTTCGATACGGTACTTGTGCAGCAGGCCACGAATCTGTTCCTTGCCAGCCCCCTCTTCCACCGTTACCAGGCGTTCTTTCGGGGTCATGATGGTACTGACTGGCGCATCCATCTGGGTTTCAAAACGCAGGTCGCGCCCGGTAACGATGCCAACCAGATCTTCGCCATCCACCACCGGTACGCCGGAAATGCTGTTGCCACGGGTCAGGGCCAGTACTTCGCGGATCGTCGTGGCCGGGTTGACCGTAATCGGGTCCTTGATGATGCCGCTTTCGTATTTCTTGACCGCGCGTACCTGATCGGCCTGAGCCTGAATGCTCATGTTCTTGTGGATGATGCCCATCCCGCCTTCCTGCGCCAGGGCAATGGCCAGACGGGCTTCCGTCACCGTATCCATGGCTGCCGACAGCAGTGGAATATTCAGGGTAATGTCGCGGGTCAAACGGGTTTGCAGGCTGGCGTCGGCTGGCAAGACAATCGAGTGTGCAGGCACCAGAAGAACGTCGTCAAAGGTAAGGGCTTCCTGAAGGATACGCATGATGCTTATGTCCGGTCTGTGAGAAAGAAGCGCCTCATTATAAGGTTTGACCTTCAGCCGGTAAACTGCTATCAATACACGCCAGAGTAATTCAAGAATTTTGATTTATCTCATTGAAGAACTTTAGGAGAGGAGGAACCCATTGATGAAATTGAAAGCACTGTTTACTGCCGTAGCACTGTCCGTAATGGTTTCAACTGCGTTTGCCGCAGACGATAAAGTCGCCCTCAAGGGTGACGCATCCGCAGAGCTCAAGGCTGCTTATGAATCTGCCGAAAAAGAAAACTCTGCCGCCAAGAAAGCCGGTTTTGAGTGGTTCATGGACGGCAAAGCCATGTCCAAAATTCTGGAAGATGGCGTCAAGGCCGCCAATGAAGGCAAGGACGAAGACGCCATGAAAACCTTCAAGAAAGTCGAAGCTGCTGGCAAAGCCGCTCAGGCACAGGCTGAAGCCGCCAAGACTGCTGCTCCGCACTTCTAAGCGCTTTCACTGACCCAAAGAGAGCCGGGCACTGTCCCGGCTTTTTTGTTATGGTTGCCCCATGCAAGCAGAACGCACTATCCTCACCGTATCCCAGCTCAACAACGAAGTTGGCCAGCTACTGGCGCAAGGTTTCCCCGCCCTGTGGGTGGAAGGCGAAATTTCCAACTTCGTGCGTGCCGCTTCCGGCCACCTCTACTTCAGCCTGAAGGATGCTGGCGCGCAAGTCCGTTGCGCCATGTTCCGCAACCGCGCCATGTACATGCAGCTCGCCCCGCGCAATGGCCTGAAAATCATGGTGCGGGGCAAAGTCGGCCTGTATGAACCGCGTGGCGAATACCAGTTCATTATCGAGCACATGGAAGATGCAGGGATCGGTGCGCTGCAACGCCAGTTCGAGGAACTCAAGCGCAAGTTGCAGGCACAAGGTCTGTTTGCCGGGGAACACAAAAAGCCCCTGCCCGCTTTTCCGCGCTGCATCGGCGTCATTACCTCACCAACCGGGGCAGCTATCCGTGACATCCTCAACGTGCTGAAACGCCGTTGCCCGCAGATTCCGGTCCTAGTCTTTCCAGTGCTGGTGCAAGGGGAAGGCTCCAAGGAACAGATCGTCAACGCCATCCGCCAGGCTGACCGGGAGCAACGCTGCGATGTGCTGATTCTGGCGCGTGGCGGCGGTTCCATCGAAGACCTGTGGTCGTTCAACGAGGAAATCGTTGCCCAGGCTGTCTACGCTTGCCAGACACCCATTATTAGCGGCGTGGGGCATGAAATCGATTTCACCATTGCCGATTTCGTCGCCGACATCCGTGCACCTACCCCATCCGCCGCTGCCGAACTGGTCAGCCCGGACATGGCTGCCCACCAAACCCATTTGCAGCGCCTGTTCCAGCAATTGCAACGCAACCAGTTACGCAAAATACAACTGGCAGGCGAGCACCTGCTGCGCCTGCACCAACGGCTGGAAAACCAGCGCCCCACCAACCGCTTGCAGCAGAAAGCGCAACGCCTGGATGAGCTGGACATGCGCTTGCGCGCGGCTCTTGCCCGCAGCCTGCAACAACGCAGTGCACGGCTGGAAAACCTGCATGCCCGCCTGCAAACCCAGTCCCCTGTCCGCCGGATTCGCCAGCAGCAGGAACAGCTTGCCCGCCTCCGCCAGCAACTGGCGCTGCGTATCAACCAGCAACTGGAAAAAGCCCGCAGCCGTTTACAGATGCAGGCAGGCCAATTGCAGGCGCTCAGCCCGCTGGCGACTCTGGAACGCGGTTACAGTATCGTGCGTAATGCGGAAACGGCCCAGCTCGTGCGTAGTACGGCAAGCCTGCGGCTGGGGCAAACGGTTGCCACCGAATTGATGGACGGCAGCTTCGAAAGCATCGTCACCCGCATCAACTAAGCTGTTCCCAGCTTGCCGCTTTGTTTTGCCAGAACTTCCAGACCGGTGATGGCTGGCAATGCAAAGTGCGCCCATCGCAGGGCGTCAGGCTGACGCTGAATTTGCCGGATTTCATGCCCGCCAGTGCCGGGGCAAACCAGTTTTCTTCCAGCGTATGCATGACTTGCTGCCAGGCATAGGGGTCATCGCTGACCGAGGGAATCAGCAGGTCTTCGAGGATGATGGGGTAAATACCTGATTCTAAGCGGCAATCTGCCAAGCTGGTAGCTGGCTGGTATTGGCTATTGGTTGCCACAGCCAGGGTTTGGGCAGTGGTGGTCAGGCCGGAAAATCCCCCCCAGCCTCCCTTTTGCAAAGGGGGGAGTGACGCAGGGTTACTTGCGCCCCACAACCAAAGGGCATTGACAGCTGGAATATTGCTGGTGTGCAGCAGCATCTGGATTTCGTTAAGCAGACGATGCCAATAGCGCTTGTCGCCCTGTGGCAACAAGGGAAAGACGCCCTGCCCCAATGCCTGGGAAATGGGTATGGTGCGCAGACTGGAAGAGGCAACCCTTGCGCCCAGCAAATACCAGCGCCGGGGATGCCTTGCGACCAGTTGCAGGCCATCTTCCGCCAGATGCCGGTTGAGCAAAACCAGCAGGGTTTCCATTTCCTGCTGACTGATCTGCGGGGGTTCGGCACGCAGCAACACCTGATCAACGCCACTTTGCAGGAAAACCGGGTCAGCGCACATCAAGGGCTGTTCTGGCAAGGCAGCAAAATCCAGCAGATAACGGTAGTAAGCAAACGGAATTTCACTATCGGCAGGATGCCCGCAAATATGAAAAAGGGTGTTTTCCAACCCGGATACCGGCAGCGTTTCCACCCGCGCATTTGCGCACAAGCGTAATAAATGCCCTGCATGCGGATGAAAAGCAAAATCTTTGCGCCACAAAGGCAAGGGCTGTAACAGACCGGGAATGATGAAAGAAATGTGAGGCTTTGCAGACAAATCAATGCTCATGGTTCAAAATGAACAAGCCTATGGCCTTGTGCAGCCCTTCCACGTCGGCAATGGATACCGCTTCACCATAAGGTGTTTGCTTATTTTCAAATCCGTTGCATAGCCAGACATTGGCAAGGCCGCAAGATTGGTAATGGAGCAGATCAGACATAAAACAACCTCATTTTGGTTGGGGCGTGCATGTCAGCTAATGATGCTTGATAGTATTTCAAGCACTTCATCTGTGAGGCTTGCCGGTGCTGTTTCTACTTTCCGCGCCCCTCTGTTTTCAAGGTCAAGCATCCTTACGGCACTGACCAATACAACCCCTTGCGTTTCAGTCCCGCACCCCATCAACGGCACGGCAAACCCTGCTACCCGTGCAAGGTTCCCGCCCTGGGTAATCGGCGCTACCAATGCAGTACCTACGGTATTGTTAAAATCACGGGGAGAAAGTACCAGTGCAGGGCGCATATCGCCTTGCATTTCCCTGCCTACTGTCGGGTTAAAACTGACTCGCACAATATCGCCGCGTTCAAATCCTCTGCGCTTTACCATACTTCATTTCCAACCGCTGGCATGTTTTCCCAATCCTTTGCTTCCTGAGGCATGGGTGCATCAGGGTCACACTTTGCCAGCAGGTCAGCCAGCTTATACTTTTTCCGTGCTGCCTTTGGTTTTGCCTGCAAAGTGAGGCGGTCGCCTTCCAGCTTCATTTCCACCTTTTCACCAGCAGCCAGCCCCAGCACTGATAGCCACTGCTTGGGGATAACGACTGCTACAGAATTGCCGACATTGCGTAATGTTGCGGTAGTCATTTGATCACCTCCTATAAACTTCCTATCCTGCATTGTAGGCAAGTTTTCCAAAAAGAAAACACCAAAATATCAGCACTTGTTTACGATCCTTTCACCTGTTGGCGCTTTGCCAGTATTTCCGCTGCGTGTTGCTGCTGGTAGGCGGTTATGTCGCCTTCCTCGCTCATTGGTTCCTAGAAGCCTGATACAGATTGACGCACCCTGAAACACAAAAACCCTTGCAGATTGCGGCCTGCAAGGGTCTTTTGAAGCGTTCTGAAACAGCTTGAAACAGTTAGTTGGTCGGGACGAGAGGATTCGAACCTCCGACCCCCACACCCCCAGTGTGGTGCGCTACCAGGCTGCGCTACGCCCCGACCGAAGGGGTGCAAGCTTACCGTAACCAGCAAGCAAGCTCAAGCTGAATTCAGTGCTTGAGGATATAGAGGATACGCTCAAGCTCCTGAATGATTGGCGCAACATCATTGCCATTGACAATGATGGGTTCCAGCGGCGACTCTGCCTGCGGCGGCATATGCGCGTCTTCCAGCAGTTTCTGGCGTGCACCGCTGATCGTATAACCCTGCTCATACAACAGGGAACGGATCTGACGGATCAGCAACACATCGTTACGCTGGTAATAACGCCGGTTGCCGCGCCGCTTCATCGGTTTGAGGGAAGGAAACTCCTGCTCCCAGTAGCGCAACACATGTGTCTTGACGCCACACAGGTCGCTGACTTCACCAATGGTGAAGTAGCGCTTGCCCGGAATGGGTGGCAGTTGACTGTTAGGCGTCACCGCTTCCTGCATATTCCTCTACTCGCTGTTTGAGCTTTTGCCCAGGCCGGAAAGTCACCACGCGGCGCGCCGTGACCGGTATTTCTTCCCCTGTTTTCGGGTTGCGGCCCGGACGCTGCGTCTTGTCACGCAGCATAAAGTTGCCGAACCCCGACAGCTTCACGTTTTTACCTGTTTCCAGAGCATCACGGATTTCTTCAAAGAACATTTCGACCAAGTCCTTTGCTTCGCGTTTGTTCAAGCCCAGTTCTTCAAATAAATGTTCGACCATATCCGCTTTGGTCAGTGTTGTTGTCATGCACTATCTCCCTGTTTAACGCAACACCGCGCCCACTTCTTTTTGAAGTGAGGCAATGACTGCATCTACAATCCGGTTAATTTCCGCTTCCTCAAGAGTGCGCGAAAAATCCTGTAAAATCAAGCTTAAAGCGACACTTTTCTGTCCATCTGGTATTCCTTTGCCACTATAGACATCAAACAGATAATAGGACACCAGTTGCGGAATCGCTGTTTTTTTCACCGCATTTTCCAGTGCCACCGCCAATACATCCTGTTTTACCAGCAAAGCCAGATCACGGCGAATGGCCGGGAAACGGGAAATGGCCTGATACTTCGGCAAAGTCCGTTGCGTCAGTAACCCCAGATCCACTTCAAACAGGTAAACGGGTTGCTCCAGACCCAGTTTTTCCTCAATACGCGGATGCAAAGCACCCATCCAGCCAACCACATCCCGTTGGGTCATGATTTCGGCTGACTGCCCCGGATGCAAGGCAGCATGGGCAACCGGCGCAAAATAAAATTGCGTACCCGTTACCTGCTCCAGCAAGGCTTCCACATCCCCTTTCAGGTCGTAGAAATCTACCGGACGGTTGGCTTGCCCCCATTGTTCAGGATAAAGATTACCCGTGATCATGCCGGAAAGCATGGTTCTCTGTTGCGGCTTGCCATCTGCATCCTGATGGAATGCAGGCCCGATTTCGAATAAACGCACCCGATATTGCTGACGGTTCAGATTATAGGCCACAGAACGCAACAAGCCCGACCACAGTGTGCTGCGCATGACCCCGAGATCAGCAGAAATGGGGTTGGCCAGGGTAATATTGTCTGCTGTTGGTGCCAGCGTCAGCTCCATTTTCGGGTCGACAAAACTGAATGTCACCGCCTCCTGATAGCCACGCGCCACCAGCAGGTTGCGCAACCTGCCCTGCCCTACGGCAGTTTCGCTGGGTTGGGCGATCCGTGGCGCGCGCGCGCGCAGTTCCGCCGGAATCGAGTCGTAGCCACGTACACGCGCCAATTCCTCGATCAGGTCTTCTTCAATGGTCAGGTCGAAACGCGCCAGTGGAGCCTGCACCTGCCAGCCTGCATCGCTCTTGCTGAATTCGCAGTTGAGACGCGCCAGCACGCCTTCCACGCCAGCATCATCCATTACAACACCAAGTACGCGGCGGATGCGTTCAGGGCGCAGCAGGATGGATTTGCGCTCCAGTACGCTGGCGTCCGCGCAGGTATCCACCAGCGGGCCAACTTCACCGCCGCAGATTTCCACGATCAGTTGGGTCGCGCGTTCCATCGCCTTAAACGGCATATCCGGGTCAACACCACGTTCGAAACGGGCGGCAGAATCAGTTTGCAAACCATAGCTGCGCGCCTTGCCCATGATTTTGGCCGGGCGGAAATGGGCGCTTTCCAGGAATACATTGCGGGTGGAAGCAGTTACGCAGGTCGGCTCACCACCCATGATGCCCGCCATCGCTACCGGCTTGGCAGCATCGGCAATCACCAGCGTATCGCTGCGCAGGGTGGCGGTTTGACCGTCAAGCATGACCAGCGTTTCGCCATCCCGCGCATAACGCACCACGATTCCGCCTTGCAGCGTGTCGAGATCGAAAGCGTGCATTGGCTGGCCGAGTTCCAGCAATACGTAGTTGGTCACATCAACCGTGGCGGAAATGCTGCGGATACCGGCGCGGCGCAGTTTTTCCTGCATCCACACTGGCGTTGGCGCTTGCGGATTGATGTTGCGGATAATGCGGCCTGCGTAACGCGGGCAGGCATCCGCCGCCTGAATGTCGACCGGGAAAGCGTCGTCATGATGGGCGGCTTGCGCAGGGATTTCCGGCACATGCAGCGGCACATCCATCACCAGGGCCGTTTCGCGCGCCACCCCGATCATGCTCATGCAGTCACCACGGTTGGCGGTGATCGCCAGCTCGATGACTTCATCATCCAGTTTCAGGTAGTTGCGGATATCCGCCCCGACAGGCGCGTCTTGCGGCAATTCCAGCAAACCGTCGGACTTGTCAGACATGCCCAGCTCAGTCGAGGAACACAGCATGCCAAAGGATTCGACCCCGCGCAGCTTGCCCTTCTTGATTTTCAGTTCCTTGCCATCCGGCAACGGCAGCACCGCACCGATCAGTGCCAGCGGCACCTTGATCCCGGCACGCACGTTTTGCGCACCGCAGACGATTTGCAAGGTTTCGCCCTGCCCGTTGTCGACCTTGCAGACGCTAAGCTTGTCGGCGTCCGGGTGCTTTTCACGTTCCAGCACATGGCCGACCACGATACCGGTGAAGGCGGTCGCCACCGGGTCACGCGCTTCCACTTCGCAGCCGGACATGGTGAGCTTGTCGGCAATCGCATCCAGCGTTTGCGGGGTATCAATCCACTCACGCAGCCATTTTTCACTGACTTTCATAAGGTTACTCCGCTTTGTTTAGCCGAATTGTTTGAGGAAACGCACGTCGTTATCAAACATCACGCGCAAGTCATTGATCTGGTAGCGCAACATCGCCAGCCGTTCGACACCGAAACCGAAGGCGAAACCGGTGTATTTCTCGCTGTCGATGCCGACGTTTTTCAGCACGTTCGGGTGCACCATGCCGCAGCCCATGACTTCCAGCCAGCCAGTGCCCTTGCACACCCGGCAGCCATCACCGCCGCAGTGCACACACCGGATATCGGTTTCCGCCGACGGCTCGGTGAACGGGAAGAAAGTGGCGCGGAAACGGGTCGGCAGTTCATCCACTTCAAAGAACGCCTTGAAGAAGGCTTCCAGAATACCTTTCAGATCAGCAAAGGTGACATCCTCATCCACCATCAGCCCTTCCACCTGATGGAACATCGGGCTGTGGGTCATATCGGAATCGCACCGGTAAACTCGCCCTGGTGCAATGATACGCAGCGGCGGCGGATTGTGTTCCATGTAACGGATTTGCACGGAAGACGTATGGGTGCGCAGCAGCAACCCGCTATCCATGTAGAAGGTGTCATGCATGGCACGCGCCGGATGCGATTCCGGAATATTCAATGCGGTAAAGTTGTGGAAATCGTCCTCGATTTCAGGGCCTTCCGCCAGACTGAAACCCAGTTGTGCGAATATCTCGCTGATACGTTGAATCGTAAGCGTTACCGGATGCAGGCTACCAGTATCCATGCGCCGCCCTGGCAGGGTTACGTCGACCTTTTCAGCTTGCAGGCGGGCATCCAGCGCTTCGGCTTGCAGGCTTTGCTTACGGTCTTCGATAGCGAGGGTCAGGGCTTGCTTGGCATTGTTGATTTCAGCACCAGCAGCCTTGCGCTCTTCATGCGGCAGCTTGCCCAGTTGCTTGAGCTGCTCGGTCAGCAGGCCACTCTTGCCCAGATACAGCACCCGCACCTGATCCAGCGCGGCAAGACTCGCGGCTTGCGAAATCTGCTCATGGGCGTGGCCCATCAGTTCCAGCAAACTTTGCACGACGATTTCCTTTTGAATGGGGTTTGGTTAAAAAGCAAAAGGCGGGGAGAGGATAAACCTTCCCCCGCCTTTTGTTGGTGTTACCCCTCACCCCCCAGCCCCCTCTCCCTCAAGGGGAGAGGGGGAGCAAGAAGGTATCCTCTTAGCCCCTCTCCCCTTGAGGGAGAGGGGTTGGGGTGAGGGGTTCTTTCGTTAAGCAGCCAGGGCGGATTTTGCCTTTTCTGCTACTGCACCAAACGCCGCGATGTCATGTACAGCCAGATCAGCCAGTACTTTGCGGTCAAGCGCAATACCAGCTTTTTTCAGGCCATTCATCATGCGGCTGTAAGACAGGCCGAACTGACGTGCACCGGCATTGATACGCACGATCCACAGGGCGCGGAACTGGCGTTTCTTCTGACGGCGGTCGCGGAATGCATACTGGCCTGCCTTGATGACAGCCTGGTGTGCAACCCGGTATACACGGCTACGCGCGCCGTAGTAACCTTTGGCCAGTTTCAGGATCTTCTTGTGACGGGCATGTGCCGTTACACCACGTTTTACTCTTGCCATGTTTCAAGTCCTCCTGTTAGGCGTAAGGCAACATTTTCTGGATGCTAGCGTGATCCGCAGCTACAACAAAGTTGTCGCCGGAACGCAAATGACGCTTACGCTTGGTGGACTTTTTGGTCAGGATATGACGCAGGTGTGACTGCTTGCGCTTGAACAAGCCGCTACCCGACTTCTTGAAACGTTTCGCCGCAGCACGGCTACTTTTCATCTTAGGCATCTTTGTCTCCTTTTATTAAGGTAGATAAAACATCCTGCAAGAGTGCCTCGCCTTAACAGGATGGTGTCAGGAAGAAAATCCCCCTCAATCCCCCTTTTTCAAAGGGGGAAGCAAGAATCCTTGCTTTTCTTTAGCCCCCCTTTGAAAAAGGGGGGATGGGGGGATTTTCTTAAATTTTCTTTTTCGGTGCCAGCATCATGACCATCTGGCGACCTTCGAGTCTGGGGAACTGCTCAACAACTGCCAGTTCTTCCAGTTCTTTCTCGACACGCTTGAGGACTTCCAGCCCCAGTTCCTTGTGCGCCATTTCGCGCCCTTTGAAACGCAGGGTAACCTTGACCTTATCGCCTTCGTCCAGAAACTCTTTCAGCTTGCGCATCTTGATCAGGTAATCGCCCTCGTCCGTGGCTGGACGCATCTTGATTTCCTTAACTTGCACCTGTTTCTGGTTCTTGCGGGCCAAGGCGGCTTTCTTGCTTTCATCGAAACGGAATTTACCATAATCCATGATACGGCAAACCGGTGGTTTCGCATTAGGCACGATTTCCACCAGATCGAGTTCAGCGTCGTAAGCCATTTCCAGCGCGTCCCGCAGGGAGACTACGCCTTTATTCTCACCTTCAGCATCAATCAGACGAATTTTCGGAACGTTGATATCGTCATTGATACGGTGTTCTTTTTCGAGAGCGATAAGTTAAGTCCTCATTTTACAAAAGCGCCAAGCCGCGCGCTGCCATCTCTCCGCTCAGACGTTGCTGGATGTCGGCCAGCGGGAAGGTTCCCAGGTCTTTACCGGAGCGTGTGCGCACGGCGACAGATTGCGTTTCCACTTCGCGATCCCCGACCACTAACAGGTAAGGTATACGTTGCATAGTGTGTTCGCGGATTTTAAAGCCAATTTTTTCATTTCTCAAGTCTGCTACCGCACGGATACCCGCTTGCAGCAGTTGCTTGACTGCATCTTGCACGAAATCAGCCTGTTTGTCAGTGATATTCATCACCACCGCCTGGGTTGGTGACAACCACAGCGGGAATTTGCCTTCGTGATGCTCAATCAGGATTCCGACGAAACGTTCCAGCGAACCAAACAGCGCACGGTGCAACATGACAGGACGTTTGCGGGTATTGTCTTCCGCTACGTAAGAAATGTCGAAACGTTCCGGCAGGTTCATGTCCACCTGCAAGGTACCACACTGCCAGTCACGGCCAATCGCATCGCGCAGCACGAATTCCAGTTTCGGGCCGTAGAAAGCGCCTTCGCCGGGGAACAGGCTGTATTCCAGTTGCATGCTTTCCAGCGCATCGGCCAGCGCAGCTTCCAGCTTGTCCCAGATTTCGTCGGAACCGATACGGTTTTCCGGACGGGTGGACAGCTTGATGCGCACGTTGTCGAAACCGAAATCCTTGTAGATGTCCAGCACCAGCGCCACCACATCCTTGCATTCCTGCGCCATCTGGTCTTCGGTGCAGTAAATGTGGGCGTCATCCTGGGTAAAGTGGCGCACGCGCATCAGGCCGTGCAGCGCACCGGATGGCTCGTACCGGTGCACCTTGCCGAATTCGGCCATACGCAACGGCAGGTCACGGTAGCTTTTCAAGCCTTGCGCGAACATCAGCACCGAACCGGGGCAGTTCATCGGCTTGAGGGCGAATACACGTTCATCTTCCGTAGTCGTGGTGAACATGTTTTCGCGGTAGTTGAACCAGTGGCCGGAAACTTCCCACAAGGAACGGTCCATCACGTCAGGCGTATTCACCTCGACGTAACCGGCGCGTTGCTGACGCTGGCGCATGTAACCGATCAGCTCCTGGAACACCGTCCAGCCTTTCGGATGCCAGAATACCGCACCGGGCGCATCTTCATGGAAGTGGAACAGGTCAAGCTGGCGGCCCAGTTTGCGGTGGTCGCGCTTTTCAGCCTCTTCCAGCAAGGTCAGGTAGGCTTGCAAGTCTTTCTTGTGCGCCCAGGCTGTACCGTATATACGCTGCAACATCTCGTTATTGGAGTTGCCGCGCCAGTAAGCGCCCGCCACCTTCATCACCTTGACGGCAGGAATCCTGCCAGTACTGGGGATATGCGGCCCACGGCACAAATCGATGAAATCACCCTGACGATAGAGGGAAATCACCTGCCCTTCCGGGATGCTTTCGATGATCTCGGCCTTGTAGGCTTCGCCCATATTTTTGAAGAAGGCAATCGCCTCATCGCGCGGCATGATGCTGCGCTCGACCGGGATGTCCTGCTTGACCAGCTCCAGCATCCGCTCATCAATCGCCTGCAAATCTTCAGGCGTGAACGGGCGTGGAGCAGCAAAATCGTAGTAGAAACCGTTCTCGATGGTCGGGCCAATGGTGACCTGCACATCCGGGAACAGTTGCTTGACTGCCTGCGCCATCAGGTGGGCGGAGGAATGACGGATAATGTCCAGCCCTTCTGCGTCTTTGGCGGTAACAATGCTCAAGGTCGCGTCGCCGTCAATCACGTGGCTGGCATCAACCAGCTCACCATCGACTTTGCCTGCAAGCGTAGCCTTGGCAAGACCTGCACCAATATCGGCGGCAACTGCCAGAACAGAAAGGGGGGATTCGTAGGAACGCTGACTTCCGTCAGGGAGAGTAATGATTGGCATCGTTCTACTCCAGTGGTGATCTATACGAGGGATCACATGGTTGTAATTGAATAAGGGTTGGTAGGCGTAATTGGACTCGAACCAACGACCCCCACCATGTCAAGGTGGTGCTCTAACCAACTGAGCTATACGCCTGTCGTTGAAGGAGGCAGATTATAGCGTGATGACAAGGGAGTGCAAGTGTTTTTTTCATAACATTAGCTTTACACAAAATCTCCATGAAAAACATGATAATACAACTTATTGGCTATTACATCTGGCATTCACTCGTGATTTGCCATAGATTTATGGCTATCGAACTTGAGCAAGGGAAAGCATACCTGACTCCCTGTCAATACAATTAACATTCAGCACCCACTCAAATGAATAGCCCGGTCAAACCCACACTCAACCACGGACACACCCTAACATCCTGGGATATGGATTTGCGTCAGCTCTGTGACACTGAGCTATTGTTGAATGGCGCTTTTGCGCCTTTACAGGGCTTCCTCAATGAAGCGGATTACCGTTGCGTGGTTGAAGGAATGCGCCTTGTCAACGGTCAGTTATGGCCAATACCGATTACACTGGATGTTACACAGCCATTTGCTGATAGATTGGAAATTGGGCAAAAAATTGCCCTGCGCGACCCGGAAGGCATTTTAATTGCCACCCTGGCGCTTGAAAGTATCTGGATACCAGATAAACGCAAGGAAGCACTGAACGTATTCGGTACGGACAATATTTCCCACCCTGCCGTCGATTATCTGTACCACCATGCGGGCGAAGTTTATCTTGGCGGTACACTAAAAGCGGTTGAATTACCACAGCATCATGATTACCGACAACACCGCCATACTCCGGATGAACTCAAAGCTGCTTTCAAAAAGCTGGGGTGGAAACGCATTATTGGTTTTCATACCAGCAGCCCAATGCATACTGCCCAGCGAGAGCTGACAGCACGCATTGCACGCGAGCTGGAAGCCAGCCTGTTGATTCACCCGGCAACTGGCATGGCCCAGGCGGGTGACGCCGGGCACTTTACCCTGGTGCGCTGCTACCAGTATCTGCTGGCATACTACCCGGAACAGAGCACGATGCTGAGCCTGCTGCCACTGGCAACGCGCATGGGTGGCCCGCGTGAAGCCGTGTGGCACGCCATCATCCGCAAGAATTACGGTTGCACGCACATTATCATTGAGCGTGACCATGCCAGCCCTGATGCCAATGACTGTAATGGCGAAACATTCTACCAGCCACATGATGCCCAGCAATTGGCCAGGGAATTTGCCGATGAGATTGGCATTGGCATCGTCAATGCCCCAAAAATGGTCTACGTGCAGGATCGCACCGAATACGTAGCAGAATCCGAAGTTCGCCTGGGTGAGACGGTACTGGATATTTCCGGTGCAGAATTCCAGCGTCGTTTGCGTGCAGGCTTGGTGGTTCCGGAATGGTTTTCCTGCTCCGAGGTAGTCAACGAGTTGCGCAAGGTGCATCCTCCGCGCCACAGACAAGGCTTTACGGTCTTCTTTACCGGACTGTCGGGTGCGGGCAAATCCACCGTCGCCAAGGCACTTACGGTCAAAATGCTGGAGTTGGGCGGACGCCCGGTGACATTGCTGGATGGCGATGTAGTACGCAAACACTTGTCCAGCGAACTGGGCTTTTCCAGGGAACATCGCGACCTGAATATCAGGCGGATCGGTTTTGTCGCCAGCGAGATCAGCAAAAATGGCGGTATTGCCATCTGCGCGCCCATCGCACCGTATGCCGCGACCAGACGCGAAGTACGGGAAATGGTGAGCACTCACGGCGGCTTTGTGGAAGTGTATGTGGCCACGCCCATTGAAGAATGTGAACGGCGCGACCGCAAGGGTTTGTACGCCAAGGCGCGGGCGGGACTGATCAAGTGCTTCACGGGCGTTAATGACCCGTATGAAGTGCCGGAGAGACCAGAACTGCAGCTGGATACCAGCGGAATTTCGCCGGATGAATGTGCGCATCAGGTACTGCTGACGCTGGAACGGCAGGGTTTTATCAAGAGCTAAGGAACGTGCACGAAACAACATCCCTGACTCGGTACAACCGTGAAGAGGGCGTATGCCATACGCCCCTACGAAGAACATCCGCTGTAGGGGCGTATGGCATACGCCCTCTTTGGGAAGTTGTTTCGTGCACGTTTCTAAATACTTGCAATGGAGCCCCTCCTGACATACTGATATGGCGGAACAGCACAATAAGCCGTTCCGGCCTGAGCATTCTTTCTACCATGCGCTATAATCTGCGGGTTTCTGGCACGAACCCCACCTTATGCTGGATTCCCCCAGAAAATTAGTAACCCCATTCATTCCCACCAAGCCATTCGGACGATATATTGGGCTTATGATAGATTTACACAGCCATATCCTCCCCGGTCTTTGTGATGGTTCCCAGAATATGGAAACATCGCTGGAGATGGCGCGCATGGCGGTCGCTGGCGGCACTACCCATCTGGCCTGTACTCCCCACATTTACCCCGGCCTGTACAATAACAACCATGCAGGGATTGCCAATGCCCTAACTAGCTTGCAGGCTGAACTCGACAAGCGGAATATTCCCCTCAAGCTGATCATCGGTGCTGACGTGCATCTGGTGCCGGAAGTCATGCGGGGGTTGAAACAGGGAGATATTCCAACCTTGAATGGTTCACGCTATTTCCTGCTGGAGCCATCCCACCATGTGCCGGTAATTGGCTTTCTTGAGCACATCGAGAATTACCTGGATGCTGGTTACGTTCCAGTCATTACTCACCCTGAGCGCCTGCGTTGGCTGGGTGACAAGTATCAGGACATTCTACAGGCCGCACGGATGGGTGCATGGCTGCAAATCACGGCTGGTTCTATTGCCGGGCACTTTGGCAAAACAGCCAGGCTGTATTCGGAAAAATTGCTGCGAGATGGTTATGTACACATCATGGCCTCTGACGCGCACGGAGTGGAAAGACGCCCACCCACCCTCACCGAGGGTGTCCAGCATGCAATTCGCATATTAAGTGACGAAGCAGAAGTCATGCGCATGGTGGTCGAGCGGCCACAAGCCATTCTGGATGACCTGGAGCCTGAAGCAGTCCTGCCCTGCATTGCCTTGCAGGCATCCAGCAATCACCCTGAAAGCAGTGAACTTTTTCCTCTCATGCCCAATCAAGCCAGAAAATCATGGCTCACCCGCCTGCTTGGTTAATCATTTTGCCCTATCCGTGCTATTTATTCTACATCCATCAGATTTCCGAGGTGGGCTAATCAATCAACACAAGTACTCAGCATTCCCCATATACCCTTGTAATACCGCAGGAATCCGGATCCTTCCATCCGCCTCCTGGTAATTTTCCAGAACCGCCACCAGCGTCCGCCCTACCGCCAGACCCGAGCCATTCAGGGTATGCAGTAATTCAGGCTTGCCCGTTCCCGGATTGCGGTAACGCGCCATCATGCGCCGTGCCTGAAAATCCTGGAAGTTGGAACAGGATGAAATCTCGCGGTATTTTTGCTGCCCCGGCAACCATACTTCAATATCGTAAGTTTTAGCGGCAGAAAACCCGGTGTCGCCTGCGCATAATACGATTACACGATAGGGTAAACCCAGTTTCTGCAAAATCGCTTCGGCATTGCCGGTCAGACTTTCCAGCGCCGCCCAGGAATCTTCCGGGCGTACCAATTGCACCATTTCGACTTTTTCAAACTGGTGCTGGCGAATCAAACCGCGTGTGTCTTTACCATAAGAGCCTGCTTCGGATCGGAAACAAGGCGTATGGCAGGCATACTTTATTGGCAGCTCCGCCGCATCCACAATCGTGTCACGCGCCAGATTGGTAACCGGCACTTCCGCAGTCGGGATCAGGTAATACCCCTGCTCGTTATTGAGCTTGAACAGGTCAGCCTCGAACTTGGGCAATTGCCCGGTACCGCGCAGACTGTCAGCATTCACCATGTACGGCGTATACACTTCGCTATAGCCATGCTCACTGGTATGCGTATCCAGCATGAACTGGATCAGCGCCCGATGCAGCCGCGCCATCGCGCCACGCAATACCACGAAACGTGAGCCGGTCAGTTTCGCCCCCGCATCGAAATCCATCCAGCCATTCGGCAGGCCGAGATCGACATGATCTTTCGGCTCGAAATCAAACTGCGCCGGTTCGCCCCAACGACGGATTTCCACATTGCTGTTTTCGTCTGCGCCATCCGGTACGGAAGCATCCAGAATGTTGGGAATGCCCATCACCACCGCTTCCAGTTCCGCCTGTAATTCGGCAAGTGCCTGTTCCCCGGCCTTCAGACGGTCGCCCATATCAGCCACTTCGGCCAGCAAGGGCTGGATGTCTTCCCCACGTGCCTTGGCCTGGCCAATGGATTTGGAACGGGAATTACGCTCGTTTTGCAGGCTCTGGGTTTCCACTTGCAGGGTTTTACGACGCTCTTCCAGCACACGGATTTTTTCCACATCCAGCGCGAAGCCACGGCGGGCCAGTTGCGCGGCAACTTCAGCGAGTTCCGTTCTAAGACGTTTCGGGTCTAGCATAGTTCTTGTTCCAATAGCGACTATTTGAAAGGCGTAATCTTAACCCAGATCATCTGCCCTGTAAGCACGTCGTGCCAATCATGCCGGATTCAACTAGAATTAATTTTTCTGCAAAAAGCGGATACACTACCTCCCGTCATCGTAAGTCAAGGAAACCAATGGAATTTGACCCTGACCTGAAAGCGCGCCTGCTTTTCCAGCTTAATGAAATTTTACCGGCAGATTGCATCCTGACCGCCACAGAGGATCTGCGCCCGTATGAATGCGATGGCCTGACAGCCTACCGCCGCTTGCCGCTGGCAGTGGTATTGCCAACCAGCACGGAACAAATCCAGCAAGTTACCCAGACCTGCGCCCGCCTGAATATCCCGGTGGTTGCGCGTGGTGCTGGCACTGGTTTGTCCGGTGGCGCATTACCGGAAGAAAACGGCATTATCCTTGGCCTTGCCCGCCTCAACAAAATCCTGGAAATCGACACCAATAACCTGGTAGCACGGGTACAACCGGGGGTGCGCAACCTCGCCATCAGTCAGGCAGTCGACCAATACGGCCTGTTTTACGCTCCCGACCCGTCGTCGCAGATTGCCTGCTCCATTGGCGGCAATGTGGCGGAAAACTCCGGCGGAGTGCACTGCCTGAAATACGGCCTGACCGTGCATAACATTCAGGAAATCAAGATTGTCACCATCGATGGCGAGTTGGTAAACATTGGTTCGGAAACGCTGGATGCGACCGGCTACGACCTGCTGGCGCTCATGACAGGATCTGAGGGCATGCTGGGTATCGTGGTGGAGGTCACTGTCAAACTGACTGTCAAACCGGAAACCGTACAGGTGCTGATGGCTGCATTCCCCGAAGTGACCGCTGCCGGTGATGCTGTGGCCGCCATTATCAGCGCCGGAATCATCCCTGCCGGGCTGGAAATGATGGACAACCCCGCCATCCGCGCTGCCGAAGCCTTCGCCAAGGCTGGTTACCCGGTCGATGCCGCCGCCATCCTGCTATGCGAACTGGACGGCTCGGCAAGCGAAGTGGAAGAACAGGCCGCCAGCGTCAGCGCCATCCTGCAACGTTATGGCGCGACCAGCATCCATACTGCCAACACCGCCAGCGAACGCGCCAAACTGTGGGCCGGGCGCAAATCCGCGTTCCCCGCAGTCGGGCGTATTTCCCCGGATTATTACTGTATGGATGGCACCATTCCACGCAAGCATCTGGCACACGTGCTGCAAAAAATCGCGGATTTCTCACAGCAATACAGCCTACAGGTCGCCAATGTATTTCACGCAGGCGATGGCAACCTGCATCCGCTGATCCTGTATGATGCCAACCGCCCCGGTGAACTCGAAAAAGCCGAACGTTTTGGCGCAGATATTCTGGCGCTCTGTGTTAAAGTTGGCGGCTCCATTACCGGCGAACACGGCGTCGGGCATGAGAAACTCGATTCCATGTGCGTACAGTTTGGTGAGCCATCACTGGAAATATTCCATGCCATCAAACGTGCATTTGATCCGGGTGAATTACTGAATCCGGGGAAAGCTGTCCCAACCCTGCACCGTTGTGCGGAACTGGGTGCCATGCACGTACATCACGGGCAACTCTCCCACCCTGAATTACCAAGATTTTGAGCCGGGAATGACTCTTTGAACATGATTGCTGATAACGACATAACCCAAACAATGCACGAGCAGGTCGTTGCCGCCATCGAAAGCAAACAGCCGCTACGCCTGACAGGTGGCGACACGAAAGCATTCTACGGCAATGAAACACAGGGAGAGGAGCTGCATACCTCCCGACACACCGGCATCGTCGCTTATGAACCCTCGGAACTGGCGGTAACGGTTCGCGCCGGAACCTGCACCCAGGAACTTGAAGCGCTGCTGGCCGCCAACGGGCAAATGCTGGCGTTTGAGCCACCCTGCCTGTCATCAAATTCCACCATTGGCGGCGCTATCGCCTCGGGGCTGGCTGGCCCTGCCCGCCCCTGGCGTGGTGGCGTGCGAGATCATGTACTCGGCACCAAACTGGTGACCGGCAAAGGCAAGGTCGCCAGCTTCGGCGGGCAAGTCATGAAAAACGTTGCCGGTTACGACGTATCCCGCCTGATGGCCGGTTCGTTGGGCACGCTTGGCCTGATACTGGAAGTTTCCCTCAAGGTGTTGCCCAGACCCTCGCATGAACTCACGCTGGCGCTGGAAATGCCGGAAACAGAAGCCCACGAAATCGGTCTGGCTCTGCGCAAGGGCGGTATGCCAATTTCCGCCAGTGCTTATTTCGATGGCTGTTTTTACCTGCGCCTGAGCGGGGCAAAATCTACCGTCAAAAGCGCCGCCAACACGATCGGCGGGGAAGCCCTGCAAGCACAGGATGAGTTCTGGAAGGCCCTGCGCAACCAGACCCATGAATTCTTCCAGCAGTTTGACCGCCCGTTGTGGCGACTGTCATTCCCGCCTGCTACCGGAGCCATCAGCCGCCTGGATGGCAGTTCCCTGATCGAATGGGGCGGTTCCCAGCGCTGGGTTTACAGCAATATCCCGGTCAACCTGATCCGCAGCATTGCCGAAAAGCACAAGGGGCATGCCACGCTGTACCGGGGCCGTTTGCCCGGTGTCAGCACTTTCCACCCGCAAGCACAGGTATTGTTGCAGATACAAAAGCGCCTGAAACAGGCGATGGACCCGCACGGCATTTTCAACCCCGGCAGAATGAACAAGGACTGGTGACATGCAGACCCGCTTACTGGACGAAGTACGGCAAACATCAGAGGGAAAGGTCGCGGAAGAAATCCTGCGCAAGTGCGTGCACTGCGGTTTCTGCAATGCCACCTGCCCGACCTACCAGTTGCTGGGTGACGAAAATGATGGCCCACGCGGACGCATTTACCTGATCAAGCAGTTGATGGAAGGCAAGCAAGTCGGTGAGAAAACCTTGCAACACCTCGACCGTTGCCTGCTGTGCCGCAATTGCGAAACCACCTGCCCCTCCGGCGTGGAATACGGCAAGCTGCTTGACATAGGCCGTCATCTGGCTGAGGAACAGATCGGGCGTAGCGGCAATGACAAAACCCTGCGCAAACGCCTGCGCAAATACCTGCCAAAATCCGGCCTGTTCGGTTTTGGCCTGAGCCTGGGCCGCGCATTCAAACCCTTGCTGCCGGACAAGCTGGCAAGCAAGGTGACGCAAGCCCGCCCGGCAGGCCAATGGCCAGCGCCGCGTCACGAACGCAAAATGCTGGTGCTGGATGGCTGCGTGCAACCCAGCCTTTCCCCCGACATCAACGCTGCCACTGCGCGGGTGCTCGACAAGCTGGGCATCAGCCTGATCAGGGCGCAGGGTGCGGGCTGTTGCGGCGCGGTCAGTCAGCATCTGGGCGCACCGGATGAAGCCCTTGCCTACATCAAGCGCAATATCGACGCATGGTGGCCACACCTGACCACCACCGGGGTGGAGGCTGTTGTCAGTACCGCCAGCGGTTGCGGTACCATGATCAAGGATTACAAATACTACCTGCGCGATGACCCGGAATATTTCATCAAGGCCGAGCGCATTTCCTATCTCGCCAAAGACATTGCCGAAATCATCGCCAGGGAAAACTACCAGAAGCTTGCCACGGCCAAAGGCGCGCGCATTGCCTGGCATCCGCCCTGCTCCCTGCAACACGGTTTGAAGATCAAGGGTGTGGTGGAAAACATTTTGCAGGATTGCGGTTTCGTCCTGATACCGGTAACGGATGAGCACCTGTGCTGTGGATCAGCGGGAACCTATTCCATGCTGCAACCGGAGATTTCCCAGCAGTTGCGCAGTAACAAACTGGCGAACCTGATGGAACATAGCCCCGAATATATTGTGACCGCCAACATCGGCTGCCAGACCCATCTGGAGGAAACCAGCCCGGTGCCGGTCAAACACTGGATCCATGTACTTGATCAGGAAATTTAAGCAGACAAGTTCCAGAATTGTTCTATACTAGCCATATCTGAAGGACGCCCCTGTATCAGGAAGATGTCGGTGAAGATGGCGTTTTACCCGAACGTCATCGGGAAGGGGAAGCCCCGCTTTGTGCGGGGCTTTTTAGTTTGGCGGAAAGAAAGCCAGATTGTGCACCCCGAAGCTTCCCTTGCGGCGATCCTGAAAGAAGCATTCCAGCGTCTTGCGCACCACATGAAACGCCAGCTCATCCCAGGGGATTTCGTCTTCATGGAACAGGCGCGTTTCCAGACTTTCGGTTCCTGCTGAAAAGGCGTCGGCGGCAAGTAGCTGCGCCCGGTACAGCATGTAGACCTGGCTGATGTGCGGCAAACTGACCACCGTGTAAAGTTGCAGGTTTTCTACCAGTGCATTGGCTTCCTCGCGGGTTTCGCGGGCGGCGGCCTGTTCGGTGGTTTCGCCGTTTTCCATGAAACCGGCGGGCAATGTCCACAGGCCGTAGCGTGGATTGATGGCGCGGCGGCACAGCAACACCTGTTCGCCCCATACCGGCAAGGCACCCGCTACGATTTTCGGGTTCTGGTAGTGGATAGTGTTGCAACTGTCACAGACAAAGCGCGGCCTATCGTCGTTTGCGGGAATTTTCAGGGTGACGCTTGCGCCGCATTCGCTGCAATAGTTCATGTTCGCTCCTGTACATCGGTCAAGCAGGAAAGGTACTATCCTTCCCCAATAGTAATGCACGAGGATACACGATGTCGCACATGCAGTTCGACCTGCTGACTACGGATGGCGCAGCCCGGCGCGGACGCCTGAGCTTCCCGCGTGGCACGGTGGAAACGCCCGCTTTCATGCCGGTCGGCACGTATGGCACGGTCAAGGCGATGACGCCGGAAGAACTGCAAGGCATTGGTGCGGAAATCATCCTCGGCAACACCTTCCACCTGATGTTGCGGCCCGGCACCGAGATTGTACAGTTGCACGGCGATTTACACGGATTCATGCACTGGGAAAAACCGATCCTGACCGATTCCGGCGGTTTTCAGGTATTCTCCCTGGCAGAAATGCGCAAGATTTCCGAGGAGGGCGTGCGCTTCCAGTCGCCCGTCAATGGCGCGAAAGTGCTGATGACCCCGGAGTCTTCCATGCAGGTACAGCGCGAACTTGGCTCCGACATTGTGATGATTTTCGACGAATGCACCCCCTACCCGGCCACTTATGACGAAGCCCGCCATTCGATGGAGCTGAGTCTGCGCTGGGCAAAACGCAGCAAGGATGCACACGAAGGCAACCCTTCCGCCCTGTTCGGCATCGTGCAAGGTGGCATGTATGAGGAACTGCGCAAGATTTCCGCCAGCGGCCTGCTGGAAATCGGCTTCGACGGCTATGCCATCGGCGGCCTGTCGGTCGGTGAGCCCAAGGACGAACGCGACAAGGTACTGGAATGCACCTTGCCGGAACTGCCCATCGACCGCCCGCGCTACCTGATGGGTGTGGGCAAACCGGAAGACATCGTGGAAGCGGTCAGGCGCGGTGTCGACATGTTCGATTGCGTAATCCCCACCCGCAACGCGCGTAACGGTTTCCTGTTCACCCGCCACGGCACGCTGAAAATCCGCAACAGCCAGTATCAGCACGACACCCGGCCAATCGATGAACAGTGCGGCTGCTACACTTGCCAACACTATTCCCGCGCCTATCTGCGCCATCTGGACAAGTGCGGGGAAATCCTCAGTGCGCGCCTCAACACTATCCATAATCTGTATTACTACCAGGAATTGATGCGCGGTATTCGCGAGGCTATCAGTGCGGGCCAGTTTGCAACGTTCGTCAGCGAGTTCTACGCGCTAAGGCAGCAGGATCAGCCATCCTGACGGCTTGTAATAAATCTTTCATATTTGATGTGTTACCATCCGGGCATTCCAAGCAGCAAACTGAAGATGAAAAAACAGATTCTGTGTGTCGAAGACGAAGCGGGCATCCGCAACATGATCCGCTTTTCGCTGGAACGCGAAGGCTACACGGTGGTGGAAGCTGCCAATGCCAGGGAAGCCCGTTCCTGCGTCGCCGATTCCCTGCCTGACCTGATGCTGATTGACTGGATGCTGCCCGACTTTTCCGGCCCCGAACTGATCAAGCGGTTCCGCCGCGATGAACTCACCCGCGACATTCCCATCATCATGCTGACGGCAAAATCCGAAGAAGAAGACATGATCTATGGGCTTGACGCAGGGGCAGATGACTACCTGGGCAAACCGGTTTCGCTGAAAAACCTCAGCGCCCGCATCAAGGCGCTGCTGCGTCGCAGTGAAGGTTTCAACGATCAGCGCATCATCATTGCTGGCCGCTTGCAACTGAATCAGGATGCCCACCAGTTACGCATCGACAATGAACCCGTGCATTTGGGCACTACCGAATACCGTCTGCTGGAATTTTTCATGCAGCACCCCGGCAAGGTCTATTCCCGCTCCCAGCTACTGGATTTCGTCTGGGGCCAGACCACCTATATTGAAGAACGTACCGTGGACGTACATGTATTACGCCTGCGCAAAACCTTGAAACAGTACAACGCCGAGCAGGTCATCCAGACCATTCGGGGCGCTGGTTACCTGTTCAACGCAGACGTGTAACCAGTGCCACCATCCGTTCAGGGCAAGCCACCAAAGCCGTACTGTTGCACCTTGCGCCCGGCCAGTTCGACCGCGTAATGCAGGGCTTCCTCCAGTAACCGCCCGGTTGCAAGGGCATGAATCAGACCAGCATTGAAAGTGTCACCCGCCCCTACTGTATCGACCACTTTTTCCACCTGCATGGCAGGCGCATGGAACACAACACCGAGCTGGTCGATGGCCCATGCACCCTGATCCCCCCAGGTGCAGGTCATCCACACAGTGCCATGCCGGTTTTGCCGGTCGTGCAGGAAGCTTTCTGCATCACTGAAACCCTGCGCTTGTGCGTAGGCTCGCGGGAACATGGCCAGATCAACCTGTGGAACCAGTTCTTCCAGCCCGTCACGAACTTTCTCGATTTCCAGTGAAACCGGCTGGTCAAAAATATTATCGCGGGTATGCGCCAGCATCTTGCCGAGTTCCACCACATTGCGCCCCTCGAAATGCAGCCAGTCGTAACGCTCCACCGGAATTCGGGCGAAATCCTCGGCCAATAGTTCCGCAAGCTGGCGATGATGCACGATGGTGCGGCTACCATTACGGCTATTCAGGGTAATGCAGGAAACCGGCGACTCCCCCTGCTGCCGAGTGGCGTAATCCAGCCCGATACCGCTGGCCAGCAGGCTTTCAGCAATACGCCCGCCATCCGCATCATTCGCCAACACACCCGCCCAATCGCAACGGTGGCGGTGGCTGGCCAGTACACGGGCCGTGTTGGCGGCATTCCCGCCGGTATCCACCCACTTGTTGAGGGCGCGCATTTCCTCGTCTTCCTGCGGGTAATGGTCGACCACATTCACAATGTCCAGCGTGGCGTTTCCGGTTGTCAAAATAAAGCTCATAAATTTTTTTCCAGTTCGTGCAGTAATCCACGGCTTTTGACGGTCGTAATTATTGGGCCAAATGATAACGTGACAGGGGACATATAATGTACAAACTATTGGGGATAATTTTTCTCCTGCTGTTGCCATGGCAACACGCGGGAGCAGATTCCGGCTTGACGATGCGTATAGTAGGGGGAAATCCGGCGGGGCAAAATGCCTGGCCATCCGTGGTCGCCATCAAGACAACATCTACCGGTGAAGTCCTTTGTGGGGGCAATCTGATTCACCCGCTGTGGGTACTGACCGCAGCACATTGTATCACGGGCGAAGCTGCGGGTCTGAGCTATGAGTACGGGCCTGCCGACATGGTGATCTTTTCCGGTGCGATTGGGCTGGACTCACCTCAAGGCCGCCATATGCCAGTACAGCGTATTGTCGTCCATCCGCAATACAACACCAGCAACGGGGCAAACGATGTCGCGCTACTGATGCTGGCGGCACCACTGGAAGGGGCAACCATGCCCATCTACGCCAACGACCCGCCGCCAGGTACGGCAGCAATCGTGGTTGGCTGGGGTGCCCGCACGGCCAGCGCGCCGGGCGGGACACCGGGCAACTTTCCGAACCTGCTCCAGCAGGCCACCATTCCCATCGTACCAACCGACGTGTGTAACAGGCCATCATCCTATGGCGGCAAAATCCTTCCCGGCATGTTGTGTGCTGGTCTGCCACAAGGTGGACGCGATGCCTGCGTAGGTGACAGTGGTGGCCCACTGATGGTGCGGCAGAATGGCGTCTTCCGCCAGGTCGGTATCGTCAGTCAGGGAGATGGCTGCGCCATGCCCGGCAAGTACGGTATTTACACACGGGTTTCCAACTACGCCAACTGGATTCAGCAGTTTGCCCCACCACCCTATGCCGGACTACCGGTTGCACAACCGGATAATCCACGCATGAATTACCCTGGTGGCGCAGGCGCGCTCAACTGGTGGGTATTGGGTGACTTGCTGGTACTGGCCGTGATTCTGTTGCTCAGGAAGTTTGCAGCAAGTGCAAGGTATTATCGAGCTCCACCTGCTTCCTCAACAGTTTCTTCATGCCAAACGGGACAAACTGGAACAGGCTGACACCGGTCGCACCCAGCAACAGTATACTGCCCAGGACGGCAGTAATGATGGCGTCGGAACCCAGCAGACTGCCAACGCCGAGCAGCCCTGTGGCAAAGCGCAGCAGGTAGAACGCCAGGGAACCGAGCAGCAGGACGATGGAGGTGTGGATAAACGTACCACCCAACTGGTTGACCCATGACCAGCGGCAGCGCTGTTGTTCCATGTGCTGTTCGTACTGGAAAGAGCGACGCCTGACTTCGCGCATGATACGTTTTTGTGAAGCTTCCAGAATGATGTCGCCAATCTGTTTTTCACGTTGACTGAGGGTGACATAAGGCAGGTGCGAGATGACCCTGGCATGCTGCTGGAAAACCTGCCGGAATAACACGCCGGAATCAAGCCCGTCCGGCAGTGGCAAACTGGCCAGTGGACTCTGCTTCCAGTTGTGATGAACGTAGGTCTTGATGCGATTGACCTTGATGGAACGCAAATCCTGTAACACACCACTGATTTCATCCGTATTGCCAAAATCCGGCTCCACTTGCGCCTGCACATAGTAGACGGGAGAACGCGCCACCACCTGCACCAGCCTGCGCACCGCTGCCCCACTATCACCCGCAACGGCCAGATAGCGGGCACATTCATACAGGTTTTCCATATCCGTTTGCTGCGCACACCCGAGTGCCGCCAGGGACGCCTCCACGGCATTGCCGGGGTCATGCAAGCCATAATGCGTATCAGCCAGATGACGCAGGGCAAAGGCAGCGAATGCCGGGTCACTACCCTGTGCCAACTGTGCTGCCTGTCCGAAGTGGAATGCTGCCTGGGGCAACTTTCCCAGCATGAACAGGTATATCCAGCCCAGTTCGAAATGTGCCCGATGATTTTGGCTGTTGACTTCCAACGAGTTTTTCAGCAGACACTCAGCAACCAGCACCTGCTTATCTGCATCACTGCCCTGGAAATCCAGGGATTCTGCAAGCTTCTTGCTGGCAAAATCTTCCCGCTCACGCATCAACCGCAAGCCTTGCATGGAAACATGCGAGGCTACAACTTCAAGCTGGGGGCGCAGACTGCGCAGTACATCTTCGGCACTGCCAAACTTGCGCAGATTGTTGCGGATACCGGCGTTCAGCAGGCCATAAACACCTTGCCGCTTCATGCCGCGTAGAGGGACAAGATATTCAAGGTTGATGCGATGAAAGACATGTTGTTTGTGGGCAGGGAAAAACACGCCCTGTGCCTGGGGTACCAGCATTCCATTGTTCACGTCGCCAAATCCATTCTGACATATCGGGGGTTGATGGATCATAATATAGTCAATTTTTTAAGATTTTTCTATCAAACACAATTTATCTTCCTGATGAAGGCTGCTCACAGGGTGATTGCAACTTCATGAAAAACAGCCGCTTAATCAAATTTCAGATGGCTTACGGCGGATTATCCCCTTTTTTAGCGGTTGAGTTGAATACCGCCCCCCCTAATCTGTTATGCTTCGCGTTGTATTATGCAATACCCTCACATTAGCGATAAACAGAACATTAGGAGCTGGTCTATGCCCTGGAATGAACCGGGTGGAAATCAACAAGACCCTTGGACGGGGAAAAAACGTGGATCAGGTGGCAATGATCCCGAAGAATTCATCCGCAAACTCAATCAGAAACTGGGTAAACTGTTTGGCGGCTCTGGCCGTCAGGATGGCCCCGATAACAACAGCAGCAAAGGGCTCGCCCTGTTAGTGGTGCTGCTGGTTGTGGGTTGGCTGTTGTCAGGTTTCTATACAGTGGATGCCCGTCAGCAAGGGCTGGTACTGCGCTTTGGTGCCTATCAGCAAACCACTGAGGCTGGCCTGCACTGGCGTTTGCCTTACCCCATTGAAACCGTTGAAGTCATTGATGTCGAGCAGAACCGTAGCGCCCAGGATCGCAGCACCATGCTGACCAAGGACGAAAACATCGTCGACATCGCTGTCTCCGTTCAATACAAGGTGCGCAATGCGGAAAACTATGCGTTCAATGTCCTGAACGTCGACAACGCGGCTGACCAGACCCAGGGCACGATCTATCAGGTCATGCGTGGTGCCACCCGTGAAATCATCGGTCGCAACAACATGGACTTCATCCTCCAGGAAGGCCGTGAACAGATTGCCATTGATGCCCAGAACCTGATGCAACAGATTCTGGATGGCTACAAGGCTGGCTTACAAGTCCTCAAGGTCAACCTGACGTATGCGGAAGCGCCAACTGAAGTAAAGGATGCTTTCGACGAAGCCAACCGCGCCCGCGAAGACAAAAACCGCTTCCAGAACGAGGCTGATACCTATTCCAAAAGGGTCATTCCCGAAGCCCGTGGCCAGGCCGCACGCCTGAAATCGCAGGCGGAAGGTTATCGTCAGGAAAGCATCGACAAGGCCGAGGGCGACGCTGCCCGCTTCAGCCAGTTGGTAGCGGAGTATCGCAAGGCACCGGAGGTAACCCGTGAGCGCCTGTATCTGGATGCAATTGAATCCGTCATGTCCGGCAGCCGTAAAATCGTGATCGACTCAGAAAAAGGCAACAACATGATGTATCTGCCGCTAGACCAGCTTGGCATCCAGAGTAGCGGAACCCCCGACCCTGCCGCCGCCAGCGCTGCTGCCAAAACGTTTCAGAACAGCACCAGTGGTGCTGCCAGCACAAGTGGCAGTGACACCAGTAATGATGGCGTGGTTACACGCCCGTCACGTGAAACCAGCACCAGGGGAGGCCGCTGATGGACATCAAGAATCTGTTTGTAGGCGCAGTTGCCCTGATCGTCATGCTGCTTTACACATCCGTTTATATGGTTGACCAGCGGCAGAAGGCCATACTGTTCAAATTCCGTGAAATCGTTAACGCTGACATCGGGCCGGGCCTGCATTTCCGCATTCCATTCGTCAATACGGTCAGCAAGTTTCCATCCCAGATACTGACCATGACCTCCAACTCGGAGCGCTTCCTGACGGGGGAAAAGAAATATGTGCTGGTTGATTTCTTCGTCAAGTGGCGCATTCAGGATGTATCCGCTTTCTACCGTTCCACTGGTGGTGGCCGGATCGCCGATGCTGAAAACCGGCTTGAACAGATCATGAAAGATGGCCTGCGCAACGAATTCAGCCGCCGTACCATTGAGGAAGCCCTTTCTGCCGAGCGTGACAACATCATGCACGGGCTGGAAACCAAGTCCAATGAGGTGGCCAAGCAACTGGGCATTGAAATCGTGGACGTGCGGGTCAGCAAGATCGACTTCCCGGATACTGTCAGCAGTTCCGTGTATGAACGCATGCGTTCCGAACGTCAGCGGGTTGCCGAAGACTTCCGTTCACGCGGTAAGGAAGAAGCGGAAAAACTGCGCGCGGATGCCGACCGCCAGGCCACCATCATCAAGGCCGAAGCCTACAGGGAAGCGGAAAAGATTCGTGGTGAAGGCGACGCCAAAGCAGCTGAAATTTATGCCCGCGCCTATCAGCAGGATGCCGAATTCTATTCCTTCTACCGTAGCCTGAACGCTTACAAGAACAGCCTTGGCAAAAACGGTGACGTAATGGTGCTGGAACCGGATTCCGAGTTCTTCCGTTACTTCAACCAGCAGTACGCCCCGTAAGCTCCTGTGGCTTTCGACTGGAACGATCTGCTCAACGCTGTCGCCCTCCTGCTCATACTGGAGGGGCTTATGCCATTTTTAAGCCCCTCCCGCCTCAAGCATGCCTATGCGCAATTGCTCAATATGCCGGATAAAACCTTACGAACCATTGGTCTGGTAAGCGTAATTGCTGGTATCCTACTGCTCTTTGTGACTGACTAGCCAAACCATGCCGAAGATTGACCAATATTGGGCGCTTCCCGACGGGATCAGTGAAGCCCTGCCCGATGAAGCGGAAGCGCTGGAACAACTGCGCCGCCGCTTGCTTGACCTGTTCGCCACCTGGGGTTACCGCCTCGTCATGCCGCCATTGGTGGAATTCATGGAATCGCTCAGCACCGGGCACGGCAGCAACCTCGACGTACAGACCTTCAAACTGACCGACCAGTTGAGTGGGCGCATGATGGGCCTGCGTGCCGACATGACGCCACAGGTTGCCCGCATCGACGCACACAAACTAAAAACTGACCAACCCAACCGCCTGTGCTATATCGGCAGCGTACTACGCACCCGCAGTTTTCACCGCGACGGTTCCCGTTCGCCCTTGCAGGTTGGTGCCGAGCTGTTTGGCCATGCCGGGCAGGATAGTGATTTCGAGGTCATTTCCCTGTTGCTGGAAACCCTGACCGATTGCCAGATTCCCGATCTGGTGCTGGACATCGGGCATGTCGGCATTTTCCGCACCCTTGCCCGCGAAGCAGGCATGAGCACGCAGCAGGAAAGCATTTTCTATGACATGCTGGTGCGCAAATCCCTGCCTGAAGTGGATGCATGGCTGGAAACAGCCGGTTTGCCCACCGACATCAGTTTGTACCTGCGCCAGCTACCGCGTTTGAGCGGTTCGGCAGAAGTACTGGAACAGGCTGCCAAACTGTTTGCGGGGGCACACCCCGACATTCGTGCGGCACTCGACTACCTGCAAACACTGGTACAGCGTATTGCCACCAGCTTCCCGTCATGCAGGGTTCACATTGATCTGGCCGAGTTGAGCGGTTATGACTACCATACGGGCATTGTCTATGGTATTTACACGCCAGGCATGGGTCGCGAAATTGCCCGTGGCGGACGTTACGACGGCATTGGCGAAGCTTTCGGGCGGGTACGGCCTGCGACCGGTTTCAGCACTGACCTGCGCACACTGGCAAGCTTTGCTTTGCGCGAAAATCGGCATTCTATCGCTGACCGCATCTTCGCCCCAGCCATACAGGATGCGGCACTGGAGCAACTGATCCGCGACCTGCGCAACCAGGGCAAGCGGGTTATCCGCGCGCTGGACGGGCAGGCAGGGACTCCGGCGGAACTGGGTTGCAACCAGCAGATTACACAGCAAAATGGCCAATGGGCCGTGACGGCTGCTTGAGATTTTACTGACCACACAACATTTTTAGCATTGAGCGAGACTGACATGGGAAAATTCGTCGTTGTATTGGGCACACAGTGGGGTGATGAGGGCAAGGGCAAGATCGTTGACCTGCTGACCGAAAACGCCTCCGCCGTAGTACGTTTTCAGGGCGGCCATAATGCCGGGCATACGTTGGTTATCAACGGTGAGAAAACCGTCCTGCACCTGGTGCCATCCGGCATCCTGCGGGAAGGCGTCGAGTGCATGATTGGCAATGGCGTGGTGCTGGCCCCTGATGCGCTGCTCAAGGAGGTCGAAATGCTGGAAGCGCGCGGCGTGCCTGCCCGCGAACGCCTGAAAATTTCCGAAGCCTGTCAGTTGATCCTGCCTTACCACGTAGCGCTGGACGCAGCCCGTGAAAAAGCGCGCGGCAAGCAAGCCATCGGCACTACCGGACGCGGCATCGGCCCGGCTTACGAAGACAAGATTTCCCGCCGTGGCCTGCGCGTGGGCGACCTGCTCAACCCCGAACAGTTTGAAACCAAACTGCGCAGCATCATGGAATACCACAACTTCGCATTGGTGAATTACTTCAAGTGTGACCCGGTTGACCCGGATCAGGTGCTGGAAGAAGCCATGCGCATGGCCGAAATCATCAAGCCGATGATAGCCGACATCCCCAACCGCATGGCGGAACTGCGCAAGTCTGGCAAGGACGTAATGCTGGAAGGCGCGCAAGGCACCCTGCTGGACATCGACCACGGCACTTACCCGTATGTCACCTCCTCCAGCACCACCGCTGGCGGCGCTTGCACCGGCTCCGGCATTGGCCCGCGCAACATCGACTACATCCTCGGCATCACCAAGGCTTACACCACCCGTGTCGGTTCCGGCCCGTTCCCGACCGAGCTGTTCGATGATACCGGCGCGTACATCGCCAAGCAGGGCAACGAGTTTGGCTCCACCACCGGGCGTCCGCGCCGTTGCGGCTGGTACGATGCAGTTTCCCTGAGGCGCGCCATGCACATCAATTCCATCAGCGGTCTGTGCATCACCAAGCTGGACGTACTGGACGGGCTGGAAACCGTGCGCATCTGCACCGGCTACAGGCTGGACGGCAAGCTGATCGACGTACCGCCGGTTGACACCGATGCATTCGAGCGCTGCGAACCGGTTTACGAAGACATGCCGGGCTGGACGGAATCCACGTTCGGCGCAACCAGTTACGAAGCGCTGCCTGCCAACGCCAAGGCATACCTGAAACGTCTGGAAGCAGTGGTCGAAACCCCGATCGACATCATTTCCACCGGCCCTGACCGCGACCAGACCATCATCCTGCGCGACCCATACGCTGCGTAATGGAAGAATCCCCCCCATCCCCAGCCCTTCCCCCGCAAGGGGGGAAGGGAGCAGAGAGCGATCCGGCTCGTCGGTTTGGGGGGATTATCCGCATCTACGGTGAAGCGGCATTTGCCCGCTTCACCACTTCCCACATCTGCGTCATTGGTGTCGGCGGTGTCGGTTCCTGGGCGGTGGAAGCGCTTGCCCGCAGCGGCATCGGCACACTTACCCTGATCGACCTCGACAATGTGGCCGAATCCAACATCAACCGTCAGCTTCCCGCGCTCGGCAGCACCGTAGGCCGCGCCAAGGTCGACGTACTGAAGGAACGTTGCCTCGACATCAACCCTGCCTGCCGGATTCATACCATTGAAGATTTCATCGAGCGCGACAATCTTGCCGCCCTGATCAAACCCGAATTCGATTACGTACTGGACTGCATCGACACAGCCCGCATCAAGGCCGCCCTGATCGCCCATTGCCGCCGCAACAAAATCCGCCTGATTACACTGGGTGGAGCCGGGGGGCAACGAGACCCGGGCAAAATCCGCCTGAGCGACCTGAGCCGTACCCTGCAAGACCCATTGCTGTCCAAAGTACGCAAGGAACTGCGCCAGCAATACGGCTTCAGCAGCAACCCCAAACGGCGTTTCGACATCCCTGCCGTGTGGTC
Organism: Gammaproteobacteria bacterium; assembly: GCA_018822845.1. Classification (GTDB taxonomy): domain Bacteria; phylum Pseudomonadota; class Gammaproteobacteria; order Thiotrichales; family Thiotrichaceae; genus Thiothrix. Next base: position 34,901 of record JAHJJD010000049.1, read on the forward strand.
GGAAGAAGCGATGAAGCTGCCGGAAAACGGCCCTGCCTGCGACCTGAGCTGTGCAGGTGGCATCGGCTCGGTGATGACCGTGACGGCCAGCTTCGCCCTGGTGGCAGTCAGCCACGTACTCGAACGCATTGCCAAGCTGGCTCCTGACAATTCAGGGTAATAAACTACACTTGCTACAAGTGCTAGAATTACTGCCTGCACTGCCAAAGTAAAGCCTGATGAGGCAAGGAGAACATCCAGACGTGGAGCCGAAAAGCACCAGAACTGCCAATGTCCAGACTGCACTCACTGGCCCCAACCGCCAACAGCATTTTTGGGAAAGCGTAGCTCGGGTAAACCCCACCCTTGTCACCATTGGCGGGCTGGTTCTCGCCACATTCCTGCGCACTGTCTTCACGCCGTTGTGGGGCGAGGGTTTTACCTTCATTACCTATTTTCCCATCATCATGCTCATCACCGTGGTGGGCGGATGGAAACACGGTCTGGCGGCCACCCTCATTGCGTGCCTGCTTGCATTCAGTGTATTTTTGGGCGTCCACCTGCCGTCCCTGGCTGAGGCTATCGCCCTGACAATGTTCGTCCTGGTCAATAGCATGATTATTTTTCTTACGGAAATGATCACCCGCGTCAGACGGCAGTCAGATATGGAAGCCGCAGTGGCCAAGGGGCGGATGGAAACCGCCTGGCAGGAAGTCGCGGCCCTGCGGCAAGCCGAGGAAGCTTTGCATGCGAGTGAGGAACGCTTCCATTCATTGTTCACCAACATGACGGAAGGCTTTTCCCTGCATGAGATCATCACCGATACACAAGGGCACCCCTGCGATTACCGGTTTCTTGACGTAAACCCGGCGTTTGAACATCTGACAGGAGTGAAGCGCGCGGACTGGGTTGGCAAGCGTGTGCGGGAGATCCTGCCCGGCATTGAAAACTACTGGATTGACAGCTACGGCAAGGTGGCGCTCACCGGCGAACCTGCCCATTTCGACAAGTACTCCGCCGAATTGGGCAAGTGGTATCATGTCTTCGCCTACCGCCCAGCCCCAGAACAGTTTGCCGTCATTTCCACCGACATCACTGAGCGCAAGCAAGCTGAGGATAAGCTCGGCAAGCTCAACCGCACGCTTCAGGCGCTCACCGCCAGCGGCCATGCCATGCTGGTGGCCAGTGATGAAACCGAGCTATTGAAGGAAGTGTGCAACATTATCATTCAGTCTTGCGGGTACTCCATGGTGTGGGTCGGGTTTGCTGAAAATGACACAGACAAAAGCGTGCGCCCGGTAGCCCACGCGGGCTTTGAGGACGGTTATCTGGAGGCCATGAACATCACCTGGGCGGCAACCCCACGCGGCCTTGGCCCCACCGGGACGGCCATCCGCACCGCCCAGCCGGTCATATGCCGCAACATGCTCACAGACCCGCAGTTTGAACCATGGCGGGAACAGGCACTCAAGCGGGGCTACGCCTCCTCCGTCGTGCTTCCCTTGATGAATGCAGGCAAGGCATTTGGTGCGCTCAACATCTATTCCAGCGAACCTGACCCCTTTTCCGAAGATGAAATCAACCTGCTGACACAACTGACGGATGACCTTGCCTACGGCATTGGGGTACGGCGGATGCGGGCGGCCCAGGGGCAGACAGAGGAAAAGCTGCATGAGAGCGGGGAACGCATGGCAAGCATCGTGGCTTCCGCCATGGACGCCATCATTTCCATGAATGAACAGCAACAAATCATCCTGTTTAACGCTGCCGCAGAAAAAATGTTCGGCTACAGCGCCAGTGAAGTCATCGGCCACTCGCTCACCATGCTGCTGCCCGAACGTTACCGCGCCTCACACGGCAAGTATGTACGCGAATTCGCCACCGCTGGCGTCACCACCCGGCGCATGGGCGCTCTCGGCGAAATCAGCGGCTGCCGCGCCGATGGAACGGAGTTCCCGATTGAAGCCGCCATTTCCCAGGTGAGGTTGGCCGGGAGCAAAATGTTCACGGTGGTGTTGCGCGATGTCACCGCCCGCAAGAAGGCCGAACAGGAACTGCTGGAAGCCGACCGACGCAAGGATGAATTCCTCGCCACCCTGGCCCACGAACTGCGCAACCCACTCGCCCCGTTGCGTAACTCGCTGTACATTCTGCGCCGCCTGCCAGGCGCTGACAGCGGTCCCGCTACCCAGGTGTATGACATGATGGAACGGCAGGTTGCCCATCTGGTGCATCTGGTCGATGATCTGCTGGAAGTCTCACGCATCACCAGAGGAAAAATCGAGCTACGCAAGGAACGCACCGATCTGGCCGCCAGCATTCACAATGCAGTCGAAATGTCGCGTCCGTTAATCGAGGCCGCCGGTCACCATTTCACCCTTGCGTTGCCAGCGGAACCCCTCATCCTTGATGCTGATCCGGCGCGGCTGGCGCAGATATTTTCCAACCTGCTCAATAACGCTGCCAAATACACCGCCAACCATGGAGAGATCTCGCTCACTGCCTGGCAGGAAGGTGCCGAAGCCGTAGTGGCAGTGCGGGATAATGGCGTGGGCATCCCGCCCGATATGTTGCCGCGCGTTTTCGACATGTTTACCCAGGTAGACCGCACCCAACGGCATTCACAAGGCGGTCTGGGAATTGGCCTGACCCTGGTGCAAAGTCTGGTGCAGATGCATGGCGGGCATATTGAGGCGCACAGCGCCGGGGCGGAACAAGGCAGCGAATTTCTGCTGCGCCTGCCGCTGGCCGCACTGCCGGGCAGACCAGAAACACCAGCCACCAGCATGGCAACAGCCAGTAATCCGACAGTAAAAATGCGCATCCTGGTAGTGGATGACAACCATGATGTAGCGGACAGCCTGGGTATATTGCTCCAACTATCAGGCCATGAAGTGCAGGTTGTCTATGACGGGCCATTGGCGTTGGCGACCATTAGCAGTTACCGGCCCGACGTTGTTCTGCTCGACATCGGCATGCCGGGCATGAATGGCTACGAAGTCGCCCGCCAAGTGCGCAAGCGGCCTGGCCTCAAGGATTTACCCCTCATTGCCATGACGGGCTGGGGACAGGAAGAAGACCGTCGCCACTCGAAGGAGGCAGGCTTTAACCACCACATTGTCAAGCCAGTTGACCCCGCCACCCTGGCGCTGGTACTGAAGGAACTTTCCCTGACCCCAAAATAGTTTTTTACCCTGTGTCAGGTAAAAAACGCTTCGGCAACCTGATAATTTTCGCCTTTGCGCTGCTGATCGTATTCCTGATATGGGCGTGATGAATATTTAGTGACGAGTGGCAACAGTATCCAGATACGATAATCGGAAAGTAATTATCATCACAACTTCGTAAAAATGCGCTAATCTAATTGAGCTTGTTAGAATGAATATATTTCATCAAATAAATCAGGCAGATAATAAATATCTTTGATTACTTGCAGCAAGGAACGCTTAATATGGATTATGCAAAAGATTCTCCCATGAGGCATTTTGCCATTCGCCTCATGCCCATTGCCGATATTTTACTCGCACCATTTGTTTACCCCGCTGGCTGGCTGTTAAAGATGGTCAGACGCGCTGGCGTACACCGCATGCCATCCTGCCGGGCAGCACTTTACCACACAGCGGTTTTCCCCATCGTCGACCATTACTACGAACCCCAGTTTGACCTGCGCAAAATGAAGCGTAGCGCATCGCTGGAACGCCCCCTGACCGGCATCGACTGGAATATTGATGAACAGCTCGCTTTACTGGATACTTTTACCCATGCAGATGAGCTTAAAAACCTGCCCAGAAACAAAACCGGTGAACTGGAATTCCATCTTGAAAATACCCTGTTTGAATCAGGTGATGCTGAATATTGGTATCAATTGATCCGGCATAAAAAACCCAAGCGGATTTTTGAAATCGGCAGCGGCAATTCCACCCTGATGGCAATAAAAGCACTTAAACAAAATCAACAGGATGACCCTGCTTACCAATGCAAGCATGTTTGTATCGAACCATATGAAATGCCATGGCTGGAAAAAACGGGGGTTTCCGTCATGCGCAACAAGGTGGAAGACACAGATTTAAGTTTTTTTGCCGAACTGGAAGAAAACGACATCCTGTTTATCGATTCATCCCACATCATCCGCCCGGAAGGCGATGTACTGTTTGAATTCCTCGAACTGTTGCCAACCCTGAACAAGGGCGTCATCGTGCATATCCACGACATCCGCTCACCACGTAACTATATGCATGAATGGCTGGTGGATGAAGTCAGGCTGTGGAATGAGCAATACCTGCTGGAAGCTTTCCTGACCCAAAACAAGCACTGGAAAATTATCGGAGCCATTAATTATTTACGCCACAATCATTACGACCGTTTGCAGGCTGTCGCGCCGAACCTGACCCCCGAGCGGGAACCAGGCTCGTTCTACATCCAGCGCGTGTAACCCAGGCGTCAGGTCTTGGGCAGTGTGACCCCGCGCTGCCCCTGATACTTGCCCCCCCGATCCCGGTAGGATGTGTCGCAAACTTCATCCGACTCGAAGAACAGCATTTGCGCCACGCCTTCGTTGGCGTAAATCTTCGCGGGTAACGGCGTCGTGTTGGAAAACTCCAGTGTTACATGCCCTTCCCACTCCGGTTCCAGCGGCGTTACATTCACGATGATGCCGCAGTTATGTACAAAAACACCATCTTCCAGTGCAAAATTTCCTGCTTCTGGTACGGTCAGACAGAAAACGTCGTGATCACCGGGCACAGAGCGGACTGCTGTAACCTTATGGTTTTGTTTGCCTTCCTGCCGTACACCCCGAAATGCATCCAACACTTGTGGGAAACGCCTGAATACTGCACGGTCACACTCCAGCAAACGGGCTGCCCCCCGGATTGAACCCGTCTGATGCAAGGCTTTACTCACGGCTTCCTCCGTTATTTCTCCGCGCAGGCGCAAATGACGGGCAATTTCAGCCTGACGCTGATGTCTGTCGGGGCTGGCCTGCTCCCAAACAGCTTTCATCCGTTCGCCTTGCCGCACCCGTTCTGCATAGTCCTGATAGCGGGCAAGCATCGCCTCACGATGTACCTGCCGCGTAGCATCGGAAGGATTGCGACGTGCAGCCAACAACTCCTCACGTTGCGCAGCATATACATCATCATGCCAAAACCGGCTGGCGCGTTCACTTTGCAAACTGGAGTAACGCTCCGCCCATTCCGGGTTCTGCATCCGCTCTTGCAATGCAGCACGAATCGAGGCGCTATGCTCATCAGGATCAAACTCATCGCCATAGTTATCCGCATTATGCAGCCGGATATGCGCCTCAGCATCCATCCGCACAATGTTCCACGGATTATTGTTCAGACGGTCAATATCAACATGATGGCGGTGGGTATTCGGCATATCAGCATACAAACCATGACGCAGGTTCCACTCGTCCGCCAGACGGTGCGTAGGATACAAATGCCCATTCAAGGGCTGGTATACCATCTCGTAACCTCGCGCCAACTGTCGATACAAGGGCATTAACGAAGCACCTGGCGTTAATTCACCGGCAGCCAGCCAACGGCCATCACGCAACATGAACAAATGGTCAGGTGTTGCAAAGATACTTTTCCCATTATCCAGCCCGACTTCAACCAGGCTATCACGCCCCACATAGCGGGGTGCATCCAGTTGAGTCACAATCAGGCGTCCATTGGCACCAATGCTATACCCCCAAAACAATTCACCTTGTTCGGCACGTACCGCCATTTCTTCCAGGGGCAGTGAAGAGCCATCAACCAAGGCAACACGTGTATCTCCCCGGAAACAACGTGCATAAGTCGATTTACCGAGGCAAACGGTCAGTACGCTGCGGGGAATGCGGAAATATTCCACCGTCCGCGCCAATGCAAACGAGTTGGGCGGAATGATGCACACATCGCCCTTGAAGTCGACGAAACTCTTTTCATCAAATGCCTTCGGGTCGACGATAGTGCTGTTGATATTGGTGAAAATCTTGAACTCGTTGGCACAACGCACGTCGTAGCCATAGCTGGAAGTGCCGTAGGATACGATCTTTTCCCCATTCATTGTGCGCACCTGTCCGTGCTCAAATGGCTCAATCATGCCCTCGTTTTCGGCCATGCGGCGAATCCAGTGGTCAGACTTGATACTCATTGCTGCACCCCTACGCCGCCCTGACGCTGAAATGGAACCTTGATCAACGGCAAACGCACCGCGCCGGTCAGGTCATATTGCAGCTTGCGTTCACGCCACGCCACGGGAGCCAGCCGCGCCAACTCGACGAAATCCAGCCTGATGGGAATACTCACCGGCACTTCCTGCCCTGCGCCAATGCTTTGCTCCTGAACCTGGTCACCGCTAGCGACCGGGTGGCCATTGAGACTTAGACCATACTCAATACCCCTGATAGGCAAAGGAAATGGGTTGGGGTTACTGACATTCAAGGTCACAATGGCAGTCCCCTGTGTCAGGGAAATATTCTGCAAACCGATATTCTGGATGGAAACCTTGGGTTGTTCGACGATGCCGGGAACACCGCTACAGGCTTGTAACAATAACGCGGTAAATACAAAAGCAAAGATACGTTTCAGCATGGCTTTTCTTCATTTGGGATGGATTGCTGAATACTAAACGAAAAAGGCCGTGGCAGGAAATCACCACGGCCTGTTAAGCTCCCTCAACCGGAAAGCTTACACATTCATGATCTTGATGGTCGGGAACTTGGTGCTGTAGTCCTTGGCCTGACGCGCCAGACGGGCAGACGCCTTGCGCGCAATGCCCTTGTAAAGTTGCGCCGCCTTGCCATCCGGGTCAGCCACCACGCTCGGGTTGCCATGATCCACCTGTTCGCGGATTTTGACATCCAGCGGCAAGCCACCGAGGTAGTTCACGTCATACTGTTCCGCCATGCGCTGACCACCACCTTCGCCGAAAATATGCTCAACGTGGCCGCACTCGCTACAGATGTGCATGCTCATGTTTTCCACGATACCGAGGATCGGCACCTCCACCTTTTCGAACATTTTCAGACCCTTGCGGGCATCCAGCAGGGCGATGTCCTGCGGGGTGGTGACGATGATCGCGCCGGAAACCGGAATTTTCTGCGAAAGAGTCAACTGAATGTCGCCCGTACCTGGTGGCAAGTCGATAACCAGATAATCCAGATCGCCCCAGTTGGTATCGCCCAGCAACTGTTCCAGCGCCTGGGTAACCATCGGGCCGCGCCAGATCATCGGGGTGTCTTCTTCGATCAGGAAACCAATCGACATGGCCTTGATGCCGTGATTCTGCATCGGCTCCAGGCTTTTGCCATCTGCGGAAACCGGCTGACCACTAATGCCGAGCATACGCGGCTGGCTGGGGCCGTAAATGTCTGCGTCCAGAATGCCAACGGTCGCGCCATCAGCTTGCAGCGCCAGCGCCAGGTTGACTGCGGTGGTGGACTTGCCTACCCCGCCCTTGCCGGAAGCAACCGCGATAATGTTCTTGATGCCATCCTTACGCTTGACGCTTTTCTGCACGGCATGAGCAACCACCTGCGTTTCGACGCTAACATCGGCATCCGCCGCGCCTGCTGCCGCCAGCGCAGCCTTGATTTCAGCCGCCAGCTCATCACGGTAGTTGCCTGCCGGATAGCCCTGTGCGATACGCACCGCCACCTTGCCACCGTCTACGCTGATGTCCTTGACCTGATGCAGGCTCACGATGTCCTGATCCAGATAACGGTCCTTGATTCCTTTGAGTAGCGCTTCAACCTGCTCGCGCGTCATGTCTGCCATTCGGGTCTCCTCAGTAAGCTAGAAAATCTGAAGGCAATTCTACACCATATATTAGCAGACTCGAAATAAGCACCCACTCAGGAGAGGGATTCATGAGCGATATACTCAGGAATAGGTAAGAACAAAAATGGAGTAGCCATTGTTTACACCGGTTCACATACATACAATCATTGGTCTGCATAGTCCCCACCTCACTGAATAAAGGCATTCATGGCGATCAAGAAATCTGAACTGTATTCCTCCCTGTGGGCTTCCTGCGACGAACTGCGTGGCGGCATGGACGCCAGCCAGTACAAGGATTACGTCCTGTTCATGCTGTTCATCAAATACATCTCGGACAAATACGCCAATTCCGATGACTTCGCCACGCCCGTGAGCATTCCCCAAGGTGGTAGCTTCGCCGACATGGTGAAGATGAAAGGCAGCATCGGCATTGGCGACAAGATCAACAAACAGGTGATCCAGCCGCTGGTTGAGGCCAATGCCCGCCTTGCCCGCACCGACTTCCCCGATTTCAACGACCCGAACAAGCTGGGGGAAGGCAAGGCGATGGTGGAACGCCTCACCAACCTGATCAGCATTTTCCAGAAGCCGGAGCTGGATTTCTCCAAAAACCGCGCCGACCACGACGACATTCTCGGTGATGCCTACGAGTACCTGATGCGCCACTTTGCGCAGGATAGTGGTAAGAGCAAGGGGCAATTCTATACGCCGTCGGAAGTCAGCCGCATCATTGCCAAAGTCATCGGCATTTCACCGCACAATGCGCTGGCGAACACCACGGCTTATGATCCGACTTGCGGTTCCGGCTCACTGCTGCTGAAAGTCGCGGCGGAAGCGGGCAAACGCATTACGCTGGAAGGTCAGGAAAAAGACGTAACCACCGCCGGTCTGGCGCGGATGAACATGATCCTGCACGATTTCCCGACCGCCAACATCCTCAACGGCAATACGTTGGCCGCACCCAAGTTCAGGGATGGCGAACGGCTCAAGACCTATGATTACGTGGTCGCCAATCCACCGTTTTCCGACAAGAGCTGGAGTACCGGGCTGACACCCGGCAATGACCCGTTCCAGCGCTTTGAATGGGGTGAGCCGCCTGCCAAACAGGGCGATTACGCCTACCTGCTGCATATCATCCGTTCGATGAAAAGCAGCGGCAAAGCGGCCTGCATCCTGCCGCACGGTGTGTTGTTCCGGGGCAATGCCGAGGCGGTGATCCGCAAAAAGCTGGTCGAATCCGGCTACCTGAAAGGGGTTATCGGCCTGCCTGCCAACCTGTTTTACGGCACGGGCATCCCCGCCTGCATTCTGGTGCTGGACAAGGAAAATGCCACCGCCCGCAAAGGCATTTTCATGCTGGATGCCGCCAAAGGCTTTATCAAGGATGGCAACAAAAACCGCCTACGCGAACAAGACATCCACCGCATCGTCGACACCTTTACCAAGCAAACCGACACGCCCCGCTATGCCCGCATGGTGGCACATGACGAAATCAGCGACCCGAAAAACGCTTACAACCTCAACCTGCCGCGCTACATCGACAGCACCGAGCCGGAAGATACCCAAGACATCACCGCCCACCTGCGCGGCGGCATTCCTGAGCCAGACATCAACGCACTGGCTGCCTATTGGCAAGTGCTGCCGACACTGCGGGCGGCCTTGTTCACCCCGACAGCGCAAGCAGGCTATGCCAAGCTGACCTTGCCAATTGCGCAAGTCAAACCCTTCATCTTGAACCATGCCGAGTTCACCGCCTTCAAAACCACGGTGACACGCAGCTTTGACGCATGGCGGGTAGACAACACCCCGCACTTGCAAGCCTTTGGCAAAGACGCACACCCCAAAGCCCTGATCGACACGCTCGCCGAAGCTTTGTTGAATGCCTTTAAAGCCGCGCCCTTGCTGGATGCTTACGACGTGTACCAACACCTGATGGATTACTGGGCAGAAACCATGCAGGACGATGCCTACCTGATTGCTGCCGATGGCTGGGTAGCCACCCCGCAACGCATCATCGACACCGACAAAAAAGGCAAAACCAAAGACAAAGGTTGGGCGTGTGACCTCATTCCCAAGCCGTATATCGTGGCGCGTTACTTTGCCGCGCAACAAACCGCATTGGAAGCCTTGCAAACCCAACTGGAAAGCGTCACCGCGAACTTAAGCGAGTTGGAAGAAGAACACAGCGGCGAAGATGCTGCATTTTCCGGCTTCGAGAAAATCAACGCCGCCGCCATCAAAGACCGCCTCAAAGAGTTAAAAGCCGAACAAGGCGACTGGAAAGCGGCGGAAGAAGCCGTGCTGAACCAATGGCTAAAACTGAGCGGGCAAGAAGCCACCCTGAAAAAATCCATCAAGGAAGCCGATGCCGCGCTGGATAAACTCGCTTATGAGAAATACCCCGCCCTGAGCGTGGCGGAAATCCAGACCTTGGTGATAGATGACAAATGGATGGCAGCCCTGACCATCACCGTGCAAGGCGAACTCGATCGCGTCTCGCAAACCCTCACCACCCGCATCCGCGAACTTGCGGAACGCTACGCCACGCCGTTACCGCAATTGGTGGAAGAGGTCGCGGGGTTGGCAGCGCGGGTCGATGCGCATTTGAAAAAGATGGGGGTTGACCATAATCCCAATCCCACCAATCCCCGTAGGGGCAATTCATGAATTGCCCCTACAACATCGCTCTCAACACCAATGGCAACCACCGTTACAATCCCGATATTCACCATCGGAGAACAATTCGGCGGCGGGAATACGATTATTCACAACGGGGAGCGTATTTCATGACGATCTGCACTCGTGATCGTGAATGTTTATTTGGAGAGATTGTAAACGAGACCATGCATATGAATGAATATGGTCGGATCATTGCCGAGGAGTGGGCAGCGTTAACTGAAGTACAGGATGCAATTGAAATAGGGGAGTTTGTCGTGATGCCCAATCATTTTCATGGCATCATCATTTTCACCGTCGATATTGATGATATTGACCATGTTGACCATACCGTAGGGGCAATTCATGAATTGCCCCTACAAGAACAACGTAGAAAGATGGCATTACCCAAGGTCATTGGACGGTTTAAAATGCGCTCTGCCAAACGTATCAATCTATGTCGCAACACAAGCGGCATACCTGTTTGGCAACGCAATTATTACGAACATATCATTCGTGACCAAGCAGACTACACACGCATTGCCGAATACATTACCGACAATCCACGCCGCTGGGTGAATGATTCATTGCATCCCGATAACGATAACATGTGTCCTCCCACCAATCCCCGTAGGGGCAATTCATGAATTGCCCCTACAACACCACGCAGACCACCCACAACGGAAACATGCGTAATCATCCCCACAACCCCATCCGCAACGGTGATATGTGTAATCTCCCCATCCCCGTAGGGGCAATTCATGAATTGCCCCTACAACACCACCATCACCGAAAGGGAGGCAAAGCATGGAACTGAAAGTAGGCTACAAACAAACCGAAATCGGCATAATCCCCGAAGATTGGGAAGTCAAATCTATTGAGGAAATCACAACTCGTATTGGCGATGGATTACATGGCACGCCATTATATTCATCTAACGGCGAGTACTTCTTTATTAATGGCAATAATATTTATGAAGGAAAAATCGTTGTTACTGATGACACAAAGCTAGTTAGTCATGCAGAGTTTATTAAACATCGTAAACCCATCAATGAAACGACAATATTGATGTCAATCAATGGGACAATTGGTAATTTAGGCTTTTTTAATAATGAAGCATTAGTACTTGGAAAAAGTGCAGCATATTTAAATATTAATCAAAATATATCTAAAAATCTTATTTATTACTCACTTCAGACCCATAGTACTAAACAGCAATTTCTTGATGGATTGACCGGATCAACAATAGGTAATCTCGGTTTAACAACAATTCGCCAAACACAAATTCCTCTACCACCAACAAGAATCGAACAAACCGCCATCGCCTCCGCCCTCTCCGACATGGATGCCCTGCTGGACGGTCTTGACCGCCTCATCACCAAAAAGCGCAACCTCAAACAAGCCGCCATGCAGCAGCTTCTCACGGGCAAAACTCGGTTAGCGGGGTTTGAGGGGGAGTGGGAGGTGAAGCGGTTGGGGGACTTGCTGACTATCTGTCATGGGAAAAGCCAGAAAGATGTTGAAACTATTGATGGTACTTACCCAATACTAGCTACTGGTGGGCAAATAGGTACAGCTTCACGCGCTCTTTATGATCAGCCATCGGTACTAATTGGACGCAAAGGCACAATTAATCAGCCTCAATATATGGATACACCATTTTGGACGGTAGATACTCTTTTCTATTCAATTTTGAAGAATAATAACAATGCAAAGTTTCTTTACTACCGCTTCTGTTTAATTGATTGGATGCAGTTCAATGAAGCATCTGGTGTTCCAAGTCTCAACGCTAGAACGATTGAAAGCATAACCATTAAAACACCATTACCTGAAGAGCAAGAAGCGATTGCGGCGGTGCTTGCGGATATGGATGCGGAGATTGCGGCGTTGGAGCAGCGGCGCACGAAGACACGGGACATTAAGCAGGGGATGATGCAGGAGTTGCTGACGGGGAGGACGCGGCTGGTATGAATACACCACAACCTAATGGCTACCAAACATGGTTGACCGATGATCCTGAATTTGTGCAGCAGCCTGCTGCACGATTGCCGTGGTTTCATATTTGCACGGTCATGGACAGGTTGCCCATCGCCAGCATGATCCCGGACGATGTGGAACGTGAATTACGCTCGCTCGACGAACTGGGGCGGGTGATTCTGATGCTTGCCCACCGTCTGGGTGAAATCAGCAATGAGGACATCCAGCACTACCGGCGCGAACACCCCCGCGACATTGGCGTGCGCCTCAAACAACTGGTAACGGCAAACTGGCTGGAGAAAGCCGGGCATGGGCGCGGAACCCGTTACCGTTTGCCCGTGCGGGTACAGGTGGATGGTGCATCCCCCGCCAACTCCGAACATTTGAGTGAAGACTCCGAACATTTAGGCAAAAGCTCCGAACATTTCGAGACTGAACAAGAATTGGCGTTGTTACAGATTGCAGAAAATGTGCGGAACAAACGCAAGGTTTCCAAACCCCTGATGGAAGCAACTATCCTCACCCTTTGTGCAGCGGATTGGCTGTCGCTGAAAATGTTGGCACATCTACTAAACCGCACCCCTGATTCCCTAAGAAACCACTACATTACGCCTATGTTGAGTGATGGTCGTTTGCAGGCACGGATGCCCGATAAACCTAATCATCCCAATCAGGCTTACAGGAAGGGGATATGAACGAACACCAAACCATCGAGTGGAAAGAAGTCTGGCGCGATGAATACCTGAAATGGATTTGCGGCTTTGCCAATGCGCAAGGCGGCACGCTGATTATCGGCAAGGATGACAACGGCAACACCACGGGGCTACCCAACGCCCGCAAATTGCTGGAAGACATCCCCAATAAAGTGCGCGACATCCTCGGCATCGTCGTTGACGTAAACCTGCACACCGAAAACCAGCGCGATTATCTCGCCATCGTGGTCGAAGCCCATCCCTACCCGGTGAGTTACAAAGGCGAATACCACTACCGCAGCGGCAGCACCAAACAGGAACTCAAAGGCGCGGCACTCGACGCTTTCCTGCTGAAAAAGCACGGTGTGCGTTGGGATGCAGTTCCCGTCCCCAATATCAGCCTCAAGGATTGCAGCCCGACCGCCTTCCAGCTTTTCCGCACCAAAGCCACCAAAAGCGGGCGCATGAGCGACGACGTGCTACACGACAACAATGAATCGCTGCTGGAAAACCTGCAACTGCACGACGGGCGTTACCTCAAACGCGCCACCACCCTGCTGTTTTACGACAAGCCCGAAAAATACGTTTCCGGCGCAACCATCAAGCTTGGCTTTTTCATCACTGACGACGAATTGCGCTTTCAGGACGAAATCCACGGCAACCTGTTCCAGCAAGTCGATCAAACACTGGATACACTGTTTACCAAATACCTGAAAGCCCACATCAGCTACGAAGGCATCCAGCGGGTCGAACGCTTCCTGTTCCCGCCGCTTGCCCTGCGCGAAGCCCTGCTCAATGCCGTGGTACACAAGGACTACAGCAGCGGCATCCCCATCCAGATCAGCGTCTACGAAGACCGGATTGTGTTCTGGAATTACGGACAACTCCCCGAACACTGGACGCTCGAACGCCTGCTGGGCAAACATCCTTCCAACCCATTCAACCCACTGATTGCCAATACCTTCTTCCGCTGTGGCTATATTGAGTCATGGGGTCGTGGTATCGAAAAGATCAACCGCGAATGCGAAAAGTGGGGCATCCCACCGCCTGAATACGATTACGGTATGTCGGGGCTGATGCTGACGTTTCGTGCCAACCCCGCACAATTGGCGGAATCACTGGGAAAAATGTCGGTAAAAACGTCGGTAGAAACACCCAAAATGCCGGTAAAAACGCCCGAGCAAATACTGATAATCCTGGCGGAAGACTCCAGCCTGACACTGGCTGAAGTGGCTGAAAGGATTGGCAAAACCTTGCGTACCGTAGAGCGTGCAGCCACTAAACTGGTGAAAGCGGGGCGTTTGCGTTATGTAGGCCCGAAAAAAGGTGGTCATTGGGAGGTCATCGAATGACCACAAACCTCCCAACCACCGCCGTAGGGGCGAATACCAACCAAGGATTTGCCAATGCCTGACCAAACCCGCCCGGAACGCCACACCCAAAACCGAGTAGTCCAACTGTTCACCGACCAGAACCACCCTGACTGGCTGGGCTACCGCTACCTCGGCGACTGGCACAAACGCACCAACAACCGCCCTCTTGAAGCGGAATTGTTACAGGCCAACCTGAAACAACGCGGCTATTCCGATGCTCACATTGCCGCCGCCCTGACCAAACTGGAAACCGCCGCCGATACCACCGGCATCACGCTCTATCAGGCCAACCTGCGCATCTACCAGTTGCTACGCTACGGCATCCCGCTACAAATAGCTGTCGGGCAAGCCCATGAAACCGTCCACCTGATCGACTGGGACACACCCAAAAACAATGATTTCGCCCTCGCTGAAGAAGTCACCCTCAAAGGTGGCGCAGAACGCCGCCCCGATATAGTCCTCTACCTCAACGGCATCGCCATCGCCGTGATTGAGCTGAAACGCGGCTCGGTTGAAGTCACCGACGCCATCCGCCAGCTTGTCAGCAATCAGGAAAAGATTTTCAACGAAGGCTTTTTCAGCACCGTGCAATTCGTGTTCGCTGGTAACGACTCACAAGGTTTGTACTACGGCACAACCGGCACAGCAGAAACGTATTTCCTGGCATGGAAAGACGAAACCGGCAGCATCAACGCCCCCGCCTCCGGTGAATTGCTGGACAAACCGTTGGCGCAACTGTGCCACCCCGTCCGCCTGCTTGACCTGATGCGTAACTTCATCATCTTTGACGGAGGCATCAAGAAAGTCCCGCGCCCGCACCAGTTTTTCGGCATCAAGGCCGCACAGGAACGCATCCGCCAACGTGAAGGCGGCTACATCTGGCACACGCAAGGCAGCGGCAAGAGCATCCTGATGGTACTGCTGGCGAAATGGATCATGGAACACGACCCCGACGCCCGCATCCTGGTCATCACCGACCGCGACGAACTCGACAAGCAGATCGAAGGCGTGATGCGCAATGCGGGTGTCATCGGCGAGGAAGCAGCCTCCCCACGCATTACTTCCCGCGCCCAGTTCCTTGAAAAACTGACTTCTACCACCCCGCGCCTGCTGTGCGCCCTGATCCACAAATTCGAGCCAGACCTCAAGGGCGCAGTACCGCGCATCCATGGGCGCTTTTACGTCTTCGTCGATGAATGTCATCGCACCCAGGGCGGCGACATGAACCAGCAAATGAAACAGCGCTGGCTGAAAGACGCCATTTTCATCGGCTTCACTGGCACGCCGTTGTTACGCAAGGAAAAGAAAACCACTGAGGCTGTCTTCGGTACGCCGATCCACAGCTACAAGTTCCATCAGGCCGTCGCCGACAAGGTAGTGCTGGATTTGAAGTACGAAGCCCGTGACGTACCGCAACGCCTGACCACGCAAAAAGCCGTAGATCGCTGGTTTGATCAGGCCACCAGAAATCTCAACAACTTCCAGAAAGCCGTGTTGCGCAAACGCTGGGCGAACATGGAAAAGCTGATGAGCGCCAAGGAACGCAAGGAGCGCATCATCGCCAGCATTATTGAGGATTTCAGCCTCAAGACCCGCCTCAACAATGACCGGGGCACGGCGATTCTGGTGGCGGCCTCCATCTACGACGCCTGCCACTATTTCCGCCTGTTGCAGAACATGCCTTTTGGCAAGCATTGCGGCATCATCACCTCCTACGAACCCAATGCCAACGCGGTTTCCAAAGAGCCGAAAGACAGCGACGAACGCTATAAGTACGACACCTACCAACAGTATGTGCTAAAGGATTTTGCCAGCACCGACAAATACGAGACGGAAATCAAGCGTCGCTTCATCCATGAGCCTGCCAACTGCAAACTGCTGATCGTGGTCAGCAAACTGCTGACGGGTTTCGATGCACCTTCCTGCACCTATATTTATCTGGATAACGAACTGCACGACCACAACCTGTTCCAGGCCATTTGCCGCACCAACCGTCTGGACGGCGACGACAAGGATTACGGTTACATCGTCGACTTCAAGGAACTGTTCGGCGACGTACAGGAAGCGATTGCCGTCTACAGCTCCGACGAACTGGAGCCGGACGAAAACGGCGGCACGGAGGGCAACAACGTCAAGCTCAAGGACTGGCTGCAAGAGGGCCGGAAACAACTGGATGCTGCCCGTGAAGCCCTGCAATACCTGTGCGAACCCGTAGCGCAACCGCGCCAACTGGAGCAATACCTGCACTATTTCTGCGGCAACGCCAGTAACCCCGAAGCCCTGAACGAAACCGAAGCGCTGCGCATCCCGTTCTACAAGGCGGTGGCAATGTTTATCCGCGCTTTCGCAGCCATTTCCCAGCACCTTGCCGAGGCAGGCTACCCGGCGGGTGAAATTGCCCGCCTGAACAGCGAGGTCGGCTTCTTTAGCGAGATTCGCGCCGCCATCAAGCATTATTCCGGCGAAGAGATGGATACCAAGCCCTATGAAGCGGACATGCGTCACCTCATCAACACCTACATCCAGGCTGACCCAGCTGATCCGCTGGGCGCAATCGACCAATACTCACTGGTGGAATTGATCGTCGAAACCGGCATCCACGACGCCATCGCCCGCAAGCTCAACGAAAAAGGCAAGCTGTCGAAGAATGCCGTCGCCGAGAGCATCATCAACAACATCCGCAAAACCATCATCCGCAACCAGCTCACTGACCCGCGTTTCTACGCACAGATGTCCAAACTGCTGGATGACCTGATCAAACAGCAGCGCGATGATGCGGCATCCTATGAGGAATTCCTCAAAAAAGCCGAAGACCTGATCAAGCAGCAGGCGCAAGGCCAGACCAGCGAGGCCATTCCCGCCGAATTGCAGGGCAAGCGCGAAGCCATTGTTATCTATAATAACCTGCCGGACATCCTCGCCAGC
Organism: Gammaproteobacteria bacterium; assembly: GCA_018822845.1. Classification (GTDB taxonomy): domain Bacteria; phylum Pseudomonadota; class Gammaproteobacteria; order Thiotrichales; family Thiotrichaceae; genus Thiothrix. The sequence continues at coordinate 52,271 of JAHJJD010000049.1, forward strand.
ATTCAATCCGGGGACAAATCCAGCGAAACTCCCCACCCGGAATACGGTAACACCCGTGCTACGCTGGCGCTGAAAATAGACCGCACCATGCGCGAACACGCCCCGGCAAGCTGGCGCGGCGACGAAGCGCGGGAAAGCCAGGTGCTGAACGCATTGTTCCGCGTCATGAACAAAAACCGTGAAGCCACCAGAGCGCTGTTCGACATCATCAAAAACATGCACGGCTACGAATGAGCGAAACCATCCAGCTAGGCGACATTGCGATTGCTGTCACCCGCAAACGTATCAAGAACGTCCACCTTTCCGTCCACCCGCCGGAAGGCCACGTCACCCTGTCTGCCCCGCTCAATACCCGATTGGAGGTAGCCCGCGCCTATGCCATATCCAGACTCGGCTGGATTCGCCAACAACAGGAACAGCTACGCAATCAGGCACGCGAAACACCCCAAGAATTCATAGGGCGCGAAACCCATTACCTGTGGGGACGTCGCTACCTGCTGAATGTCGAAGAAACCCCATTCCGTCCCAGGATTGACATCGACCACAAGCGTATCACCCTGTTCGTGCGTGCCGACACCGACCATACGGATCGGGCAAGGGTTATGCACGAATGGCATAAATCCCTGTTGCATGAGCATATCCGCCAACTGCTGCGCAAATGGGAACCGAAACTGGGTGTCAAGGTACAGGCGTATTTCCTGCAACGCATGAAAACCAAATGGGGAAGCTGCAACCACAAGGCCGGGAACATCCGCCTGAATACCGAACTGGTGAAAAAACCCAAGGATTTGGTGGAGTATGTGGTGGTGCATGAACTGGTGCACCTGCTGGAACCGACCCACAACGACCGTTTCATTGCCATACTCAGTGAGCATTACCCCCACTGGCGGGAAGCACGCGCCGAACTCAATGAATTGCCACTGGCCGCCGAAGACTGGCGGGAATAAGCCTGATCGTCAGTGTTGCAAAACGTACCTTGAAGTACTAACCACCCGCCCAGCAGCATCCACCGCACTGACTGAAACAGAATCCCCCACGTACTGCCGCTCAAAGGCAATATTCATCGGCGTAATCGGCTCTGCTGCATAAAACCGTGCTGTCAGGGTATTCCCCTCCACCCGCAGCCACACCACCAGCGGCGTTTGCAAACTGTTTTCCAGCCGCAAATCCTTGTAACCATAAACCACCGTGGCATCCGAACCCAGCGGCGTGAAACGCTCATCCTCTTTGTAAAAATCCACCGAATGGTGGTGCCGCTCAACAATCCTCAGGCTTCCCAGCAGCGCAAGGTGATAGAGGATGCTGGAAAGCTGGCACAAGCCGCCGCCAAAGTCCTTTTGCAACTTGCCGCCGATAATGTTGCGCCCTTCTTTGTAACCACGCTGTTCAGACGCCTCGCCAATCAGTTGCCAGAACGACAAAATGGCTCCCGGCTCCCACAGCAGCAAATGCAAGCGGTCTGCCGCCAGAGTAATGTTATGGATTTTGTTTTCGACCATGGAGCTTGGCATGATGGGCTGTACCAACTCGATGTAGTGCGGGAATGCCTGAAGATCAGCTACCTTGCGCCTGACCCAGCGGAATGCAGTGCCGTTTGCCACATCAGCAACACGGCGCAAGGCAAGTTTGAGGTATCTTTTCAGCTTGCGCATAAGCATTCCCACAGGAATCACGGTATCAACGAATTTAGCAGCTTATGGAACCCATTGATACTGTGCAGCAAAGCAGACGCCCACAGTTTTCTTGACGGCTATCTGCCGCCCCGCCATTATTGCAGGGCAATATTTTCACCCGGACAACAAGGCAAAGCCATGCAAACCACCAAACCCGTCATCGGCTGGATCGGCCCCGGCATCATGGGCAACCCCATGTGCAAAAACCTGATGAAAGCAGGTTTCCCGCTCGCGGTTTACGCCCGCCGCACCGAATCCGCGCAGGAACTCACCGACCTCGGGGCCAGCTTCTACGCCAGCCCCGCTGAACTCGCTGCCAACGTCGACATCATCATTTCGATGGTTTCCGACACACCGGATGTGCAAGCCGTCCTGCTGGGTGAAAACGGCGTCATGGCAGGCGGCAAACCGGGCCTGCTGGTGATCGACATGAGCACCATTTCCCCGGTCGCTACCCGTGAAATCGCAGCGCAACTGGCGGAAAAAGACATCCGTTTCCTTGATGCGCCTGTTTCCGGCGGCGATGTTGGCGCAATCGCCGGAACCCTGACCATCATGGTTGGCGGTAATGCAGCAGACCTGGAATACGCCCGCCCTGCCCTCGAAGCCATGGGCAAAACCATTACCCACATCGGCGGCCACGGCGCAGGCCAGCTAACCAAAGCCTGCAACCAGTTGATTGCCGCACAAACCGTGATTGCCGTCAGTGAAGCGTTTGAACTGGCGAAAGCCGCTGGTGTCGACCCAGCCAGGGTGCGCGCTGCCCTGCTGGGCGGTTTCGCTTATTCGCGCGTGCTGGAACTGCACGGCCAGCGGATTCTGGATGAAAACTTCCAGCCCGGTTTTATGGCCAAACTGCACAACAAGGACATGCATATCGTCACCGATACACTGGCCACTTTCGGCCTCAACCTGCCCGGCACGCAACGCGCCGCCGATTACATGCAGGCGCTGGTGGATCGGGGCGACGGGGATCTTGATTCCTCCGCGCTGGCCAAAATCGTGCAACAACAGATACATTCGTAGACGGCTTATTGAAGGAATGAACATGCAAATCCAGAACCCTGACGCCATCACCCGCTGTAACGAACTCGACCTGATCGGCCAGAAACTGCCACTGGCAGGCGCAACCGTACTTGAACTCGGCTGCGGCACCGCCCGCATGACGCGCATGATCGCGGAACGCTTCCCGGTTGCACGCATCATTGCCACTGAAGTCGACCAAATCCAGCACGCCCGCAATATGGGCAGCGAACGCCCGGCCACCATCGAATTCAAATCCGGCGGCGCACAGGCCATCGACGCCCCCGACAACAGCATAGACGTGATTTTCATGTTCAAATCCCTGCATCACGTACCACCCCAACTGATGGCGCAAGGCTTGCAGGAAATTGCCCGCGTGCTCAAACCCGGCGGGCTGGCGTGGATTTCCGAGCCAGTGTACGCAGGTGCTTTCAACGACATCCTGCGCCTGTTCCATGACGAAAAGGTCGTGCGTGAACTGGCTTTCCAGGCTGTGTGTGATGCGGTGGAAAGCGGTAGGCTGGAACTGGCCGAACAAATTTTCTGTAACACCGAATCGCGCTTTACCGGCTTCGACGAATTCGACCAGCGCATTCTTCAGGTCACGCATACCAATCACCAGCTGGATGCCGGGCTGTACGAGGAAGTCAAAACCCGCTTCAACGCGCATGTAGGGCCGGATGGCGCACGCTTCGAGAATCCGATGCGCTTCGACATCCTGCGTAAACCGCTCTGAAAGTTAGCCCACGGATAGTCGGGACTTGCGGCAGTTTTGTGGATAATCGTTAGAATGATCAGCATGATGAAACGGGTCTACACTTCCGCCACTCCGATGATGGCTGGCTTTATCAGGGACGTTCTGGAAAACGCCGGAATCCGCTGCACGCTGAAAAACTATTTCCTCGGCAGTGGCGCAGGCGATTTGCCCATCAACGAAACCTGGCCCGAAATCTGGGTAAACGCCAAGGATGAATCCTGCGCCCTGGCCATCATCCGCCTTACCCTGGAAACGCAGGCCAATGCGCCTGCCTGGACATGCCCCCAATGCAAAGAACTTATCGAGGGACAATTTCATAGTTGCTGGAAATGCGGTTACACGCCACAATAATCCTCATAGATTAATTATATCATGGGGAATCGATGAAATTTTTAGGCATGATTTTGTCTTTTAGTTTAATCACGGGCACAAGCCTGCTTCACGCAGATGACAAGCAGGCTGAAATACTGAATGACCCGCAAGTCGATACTGTAATCACATTTACGGCTTCAGTCTCCACAGAGACGCTGACGCAATCAAGTGCAGAAACAGCAGCAAGGCAAGGCGACGACAGCATCTGGGGAGCTACCGACTACAAACACGGCTTCCAGATTTTCCCGGACAAGCAGTTGCCCCCCGCCCTGAAACTCACCGATACCGAGGGTAAAGCCCACGACCTGCAAGACTATCGCGGCAAAGTCGTCCTGCTCAATTTCTGGGGAATACATTGCCCACCTTGCATCAAGGAAATCCCTTCGCTGGAAAACTTGCAGAAAAAGTTCTCGCCGGATGACTTCGTGGTGCTCAGTGCCAACGTGGGTGAAGGCGAAGAAGAGGTCATGATGTTCCTCGACAACTTCACTACCGGCTACCCGGTTATGCTTGACCCCAACGGCAGCACACTCAATGACTGGAAACTACAGGCATTCCCTGCCACCTTCATCATCGACCGTGACGGTTACCTGCGGCTGAGCTACTCCGGCGGGCTGGAGTGGGACCAACAAGGCGTGGTTGACTTTCTGGCGGCGGAAATGCAGTTGCAGGCAGCGAATTAAATCGCCACCTGCCTGTCAGCTTACTCCAAACGTGAGTGCGTGGCTGTCACTACCTCAGCCAGCTCACGTTCAACTTCCTCATCCAGCACAATATCGCCAGTAGTGAGACCGGCATCGGGATCGTTATAGACATCCAGATCCAGCTTGCCTTCGCTCTTGGCGACAATGGTGGAAACCACTGCGTCGCCCGAAACGTTCACTGCCGTGCGCATCATGTCGAGCAGACGGTCGACGCCCAGGATCAGGCCGATTCCCTCTATCGGCAAACCAACCTGCGCAAATACCATTGACAGCATGACCAGACCCACTCCCGGCACGCCTGCTGTGCCGATGGATGCCAGCACCGCCATCGCAATCACGGTCAGGTAGCCACTCATACCCAGTTCCACCCCGTATATATTGGCGATGAAAACGGTCGCCACACCCTGCATCATGGCAGTGCCATCCATATTGATGGTTGCACCAAATGGAACGGTAAAAGAGGCCACCGAATTGTTTACCCCCAGCCGCTCGGTCACAGTACGCATGGTGACAGGTATGGTTGCGTTGGAACTGGCCGTGCTGAAGGCAAACACCTGCACATTGCGGATTTTACTGATGAAACGCATGGGGCTAAGGCCGGAAAAGACTTTCAGCGTCACCATCAGGGTGATGAACAAATGGAACAGCAGGGCGAGAACCAGCACCAGCACGTAACCAATCAACACTTTCAACAGGTCGAAACCCAGTTCCGCCATCGCTTTGGCAATCAGGGCGAAGACCGCATAGGGCGCGACGGCCATCACGATCGTCACCATTTTCATCATCACTTCATTGCCGATTTCAGCGCCTTCAATAAAGCTTCTGGCCTTTTTGCCCACCATCAGGATGCTGATGCCAACCAGAATGGCGAAGAAAATGACCTGCAACATTTCACCATTCACCATGGCCGCAATCGGGTTGGTGGGGATGATATTGATGAAAACGTCGGTCAGCGGCGGTGCTTCCTTGCCGCTAAAGCTGGAGTCGGTGCTGGCCTGCATGCCCTGGCCAATACCCGCCGTTACCGCAAACAGGATTGCTGTCGCAATCGCCACCGCCGTGGTCAGGATGTACAGGGCGAATGATTTGACGCCGACCCGCCCCAGGGTATTCAGGTTGCCTATGCCGCATACCCCACAAATCAGCGAGAACAGCACCAGCGGTACAACCAGCATCTTCAGGGCGTTGACGAACATCTTGCCAACCACCTGGAACAGGCCATCGACAATATAGACATTGATGAAACTGCCGGGTGCATTCAGCCCCGTATAGTTGATGAACAGGCCGACGATAATGCCGAGCGCCATGCCCATCAGCACCTTGGCGGTCAGGCTGACTTTGGTGGGTTGATCCATGCGTAACTCCTCTGCGTTTTTACTGGTGGTGTTAATTGTAGGCGTAAAGGGGAAGCAGTCTGGCATTTATAGGGGTGGGGGACAAATTTACCGATGTTGCGCACAGCTTCCCGAAGTAGCGAAACAGCCCGCAACCTGCTACGCTTTCCGCCTCCTAAAGGATTGCCAGATACAGCCATGACGCCAAGAAAAATACTCATTACCAGCGCCCTCCCCTATGCCAACGGCCCGATCCATATCGGCCACATGGTCGAATATATCCAGACCGACATTTGGGCGAGATTCCAGCGACTGCGTGGCAATGAATGCTATTACGTGTGTGCCGACGATACCCACGGCACGCCCATCATGCTGCGCGCCCAGCAGGAAGGCATCACCCCGGAGCAACTGATTGCCCGCATGGGTGAGGAACACAGGCGTGATTTTGCCGGTTTCAACATTGGCTTCGACAACTACTACAGCACGCATTCCGACGAAAACCGTTACTTCGCCGAATTCATCTACAAGGCAGCACGTGACAACGGGCATATTGAGCAGCGCACCATCCGCCAGGCTTACGATGAGCAGGCGAAAATGTTCCTGCCCGACCGCTTCATCAAGGGTGAATGCCCACGCTGTGGTGCTGCCGACCAGTACGGTGACAACTGCGAAGTGTGTGGCGCGACCTATTCCCCTACTGACCTGAAAAATGCCGTTTCCGCCATTTCTGGCACAACGCCGGTTGAAAAGGAAACCGAACACTATTTCTTCAAGCTGGGGCATTTCGAAGCCTTCCTGCGCGAGTTCCTCGCCAGCGGTGCAGTGCAGAAGGAAATCGCCAACAAACAGATGGAATGGTTTGAGTCCGACAACGGCCTGAGCGACTGGGACGTTTCCCGCGACGCGCCTTACTGGGGTTTCAAAATCCCCGATACCGACGACAAGTATTTCTACGTATGGCTGGATGCGCCAATCGGCTACCTGGCCAGCTTCCGCAATCTGTGCGACCGCACCGGGCTGGATTTCGATGCTTTCTGGAAAGCAGATTCCAGCGCGGAAGTGCACCACTTTATCGGCAAGGACATCGCTTATTTCCACACCCTGTTCTGGCCTGCGCTGCTGCATGGTGCCGGTTTCCGTACCCCGACAGCGGTCAACTGTCACGGTTTCCTGACCGTCAATGGCGCGAAAATGTCCAAGTCGCGCGGCACGTTCATTCAGGCAGAAAGCTACCTCAAACACCTGAACCCCGAATGGCTGCGTTACTATTACGCCAGCAAACTCAGCAATGGCGTGGATGACATCGACCTCAGCCTTGAGGATTTCGTCGCGCGGGTCAACAGCGATCTGGTCGGCAAGGTCGTCAACATTGCCTCGCGTTGCGCCGGTTTCATCAATAAGCGCTTTGCCAGCAAACTGTCTGATGCGCTACCGAATAACGAACTTTATCAAGAGTTTAGCAATTCGTCCGAACGTATTGCCGAACTTTACGAAAACCGTCGTTACAATCAGGCGATGCGTGAAATCATGGCACTGGCTGACAAAGCCAACCAGTACGTCGATGAGCAAAAACCGTGGGTACTGGCGAAAGACCCGGAAAAGCAGGCTGAAGTGCAGGATGTCTGTACGCAGGGCATCAACATGTTCCGCGCCATCGTCTCTTACCTCAAACCGGTGCTGCCGCAACTGGCGGCGGATGCGGAAAGTTTCCTGAATGCAGGGGAACTGAGCTGGACAAGCGTCGCCCAGCCGCTGCTGGGGCAGGACATTGCCACTTTCAAAGCCCTGATGACCCGTGTTGAGCCAGCAATGGTAGCAGCCATGATCGAAGACAATGCTTCGACTCCGCTCAGCAACCGTACTTCGACTCCGCCCCATGCTTCGACTCCGCTCAGCAACCGTACTTCGACTCCGAGCAACCGGGCAGAAGATGAGCGTTCCCTGAGCGTTAGCACTGACCGTTCCCTGAGCGGAGTCGAAGGGAACATAACTGGCCCGCTGGCAGACGATCCCGTCGGCCCCACCATCGAATACGACGATTTCGCCAAAATTGACCTGCGCGTTGCTAAAATCATTAAAGCCGAACACGTCAAAGGCGCAGACAAGCTGGTACAACTGACCCTTGATCTGGGCGGCGAAACCCGCAATGTATTCGCGGGCATCAAATCAGCGTATGATCCTGCCGATCTGGAAGGTCGCCTGACCGTAATGGTCGCCAACCTTGCCCCGCGCAAGATGCGTTTCGGCGTATCGGAAGGCATGGTACTGGCAGCAGGCCCCGGCGGCAGTGACCTGTTCATTCTGACCCCAGACAGCGGCGCAGCCCCTGGAATGCGCGTGAAGTAACCATAACGCCAGAAGACCATAGTGATGTTAGGGAACCTGTTCAAGCCGAAATGGCAACACACGGACGCGAAAGTACGCATCCAGGCGCTGGACTCGCTGGCTGGCGACAGCGTGGAAATGATCAAGCTGGCGCAAACCGACCCGCACAGCACAGTGCGCATGGAAGCTGTCGTTCGCCTGACCCATCTGCCCACACTGGTGCAGCTTGGCCATGCCGCCGGTTCCATCGGTGAGCGCGCCCGCCAGCGGCTCATCGGCCTTGCTTCCAGCGACCACCATCATGACCATTTGCTGGCTGATGTTTTCCACTGGTTGCAAAATCCTGCCCTGCTGCGCAGCATCGCCCGCGACCCCATGCGTGGCATCAAGCTGCGCCATCACGCCATCGGCGTACTGGAAGATCAGGAACTGCTGTTTACCATCGCCAACAACGAAACATCCAGGGAAATCCAGTTTCTGGCTGCCAGCCGCATCAGCGACCTGGACCAACTGAAAACACTGGAAAAGACCCACGGCAAGAATAACAAGCGCCTGCGCCAACTCCTCAAGGAACGCATGGAGCAGGAGCAGAAACAGCAGCAACAGCAAGCCCACATCGAAAACCTGTGCAGCGAAGCCGAAACGCTGGGCAAAAACAGCAGCTGGGAACAGGACAAAACCCGCGCCCGCGTCCTCCAGCAAAGCTGGAACCAGATAGCGAAGCAGGCAGACACCAGCCAGCAACAACGTTTTGACAGCGCACTGGAAGAGTTCCGCCAACGTCTGGCCGTTTACACAGCCGAACAAGCTGAACGCAACCGCCTGCGCGCAGAACAGGAAGCAGAACAGGCTCGCCTGCAAGCCGAAGCCCAATTGCTGGCAGAACAGGCCGCCCAGGCCGAACGTGAAAGACTCGAACAAACACAACAACAACAGGCTGAAGAACGCAGACGCATCAAGCAGCAGCAGGAACAACGGGAAGAAGCCTTAAAAAACCTGCATAATGACCTGAAAAAACTGGAATCCCTCCTTGAGGAAGAGCAGTACGGTGAAGCCATCGACCTGCATAACCACTTCACACAGCGCATCAAGGAAACACCTGACTTACCCGGCAAGGACAAGGCATTCTTCCATCGCCGCATCCAGATGCTCGCCCCCTACATCCACGAATTGCAGGACTGGCGTCGCTGGGGCACTGATCAGGTACGCAAGCAACTGATTGAAACTGCCGAACACCTGCGCACAGACGATGGGCTTGACCCGGTAGAACGCGCCAAGCAAGTACAGGCGCTGCGCGATGAATGGCGCAAGCTTGCCCACATGGAGCCCGGCCAGCAACGCGCCCTATGGAAAGAATTTGACGCCAATGCCAGCGCCGCTTACGAGCCCAGCAAACAGCATTTCAATGAACAGGCGCAGCAACGCGAAGCCAACCTTGCCGCCCGCAACCAACTCTGCGCCCAACTGGAAACCCTGGAAACGGCGACCGACTGGGAAAATGTCGACTGGCGCACCTTGCAAGCCGAGGTCAACAAACTGCGCAAGCAGTGGAAGACTGCCGGGAATATCAACCACAAGGACTGGAAACAGGTAAACCAGCGCTTCAACGCCGCCATGGACATGCTGGAAAGCCACTTCAAGGTTGAACGTGAGCGCAACTGGCAGGAACGTGCACAACTGGTCACTGAAGCCCAGGCACTGCTGGAAAACGCTGATACCCAGCAAGCCATTGAGCAAGCCAAGGAATTGCAGTCACACTGGCAGATTACCCTGGCCTCCCGCCCCGCTGACGAACAGCGCCTGTGGAAACAGTTCCGTGAGCCGATCGACGCACTGTTTGCCCGCTCCCGTGAAGAGCGCCAGCAGAAACGCGCTGAATACGATTCCCATCAGGCCGAAGCTGCCCGTCTGGAAGCCGAGAAACGTCAACGCGAACTGGAACGCCAGCAACAAAAGCAGGCAGAACTGGCTGCGCTGACCGAACAATCCGCCGCGCAGAAACAGGCGGACACTGATCCGGCCATTCAGGCTGACAATCAGGCCAAAGGTGAACAACTGTGCATGCAGATGGAAATCCTGCTGGAACTCGACACCCCAACCGAATTCCAGAAAGCGCGCATGCAATACCAGCTAGCCAAACTGTCAGAAGCCATGCTCAGCCGTAAGGAAACAGCCAGCCCGGCAAGCCAGGCGCTGGATCTGTTGAAACAGTGGTATGCATTGGGCGGAATGCCAGCAGACGCATTTGCCAGCCAGACCGCCCGCATCGAAACAATCAGGCAGGTTCTGTAGAAGAATCTGCCACCTCTTCCCCGTTAAAACAGCGCATCAGGTCAGCCAGCATGCGGCTGACTTCGCCTGTCATCAGCGCGAACTCGATGTCCAGCTTTTCTGCATGAGACTGTGGGTCAGCATCCTTGAGGCTTTCTTCCAGCACATCCAGGAAACGCACCCGGCGGATACCCAGATCGTCGCCCAGGATGAAACTGATTTTCTCATCCCACACCAGCCCCAGTTTTGAAACCATCTTGCCTGCCGCCAGATTGGCCTGTACTTCTTCTGCCGTGAGCTCGTGGCGCTTGAATACCGCCACACTTTGCTCTTCACCCTGACTGCGCAACTCGCAATCTTCACCGAGGGCAAACGGGGCAGGCAGACTGCTTTCATCCGCCAGCCATTGCGTCATCAGACTGGCCGGGCTGCTATCGGTCTTGGGGGGAACCACTGGCAAACTGCCAATGGTACTGCGCAGCAAATGGGTCAGGCGCTCACCCTGCGTATTGGAAGAAGTATTGATCACCATCCAGCCGTGCTGTGGATCAATCCATGCATCAATCTTTTTGGTACGGGTGAAAGCCTGCGGGAGTAATTCAAATTCGATTTCGTCGCGCAAATCCTGTTTCTCGCGCTTGCCGATCTTGCGCCCTTCCTTTTCCTCGATTTCGGCGACGGTGGCATCCAGCTCTTCACGGATGACAGAAGCAGGCAGCATCCGCTCCTGATGTCCCAGTGTCAGCAGCAGGTAGCCGTTGGCTGCGTGCACCAACTGATCGCTGTTTCTGCCGAAGGGAGAAGTCCAGCCGGAATTTTCGCGCTGTTCCTTGCCACAACCCTGGAATGGCCGTGATTCCAGCGCTTCATGCAATTCTTCGGGGGAAAGGGTGAACTCGCTGCTGAACTGGAGCAGGTACAGGTTTTTAAACCACATGGCACGGCCTTTTATTGATTAAGTGGAAGCCGGATTATGCCGGAGAACACCCCCCAAACTCAAACAAACGGTATTGTGCCAAAGCTGCTCCATGGGTTACCACAGCGTAACCAGTTCTGCGCCAATGAGCCATATACGGCGCGGTAATCCTGGGTAACGTGCAGGTTGCCACCTGCATCCAGCTCGTTCAGGCGCGGCGCATCGCCGTAGATGCCGCCACGTACCTTGCCACCCATCACCAGTTGCACAGAAGCGCTACCATGATCAGTGCCACCCCCGTGATTTTCCTGTACCCGGCGACCAAACTCTGAATAGGTCACGAGCAGCACATCATTCCAGCGTCCACCTTTTTTCATGGAAGTGGAGAAGGAATTCAACGCCCCTGCCAAACGGTTCAACAGGTTGCTTTGCATATTGATCTGGCCTGAATGCGTGTCGAAACCATCAAGCGTCACCACATAAACGGCAGCATCAACTCCGCTGAGGATCATTTTGGCAACAGATTCCAGATCGCGGCCAATGTCGCTGGTAGCAAAATTGACGCCCAGTGGCACGGAACGCTTCAGTTTGTTGCTGAGTTGCTGACCAGTATTGTATAACTGGTTCTGCACGTTGGTCAGATGTGCCAGCGCCGGGGTCTGGCGGGAAACGGGAATGGCATCCAGCATATTAACCTGACTGAGGAAAACCTGCGGGCTTTGCATGGCAATGGCATGACAATCCTTGCCCGCCAGCGGCCCCATGCTTTCGCCGATGACGATACCGTGCAAGCCCTGCTTGTAACCGGGCATCACCTGGGCCAGCCAACCATCAGGCGAATATTCGCCAACACTAGTGCCAGTCTCCCAAATATCGCAGGAGCGGAAATGTGACAAATCGGTATGTGGGTAACCCACCCCCTGGATGAATGCCATTTCGCCCGCTTCCCAGCTTGGCTTGAGCGCTGCCAGGTAAGGGTTCAGCGACACTCCCTGGCCAATATCCAGTACCCGGTGGCGGGGAACGGCAATTTTGGGGCGCAATTTGTAATAAAGCGGGTCAGTGTACGGAATCAGGGTATTCAAGCCATCATTACCACCCGCCAGCCTGACCAACACCAATACACGCTGACCCGCTGTTGCGGCAGCCTGTTCCGGTAACAACCCCATGAATGGCAGCAAGGCTGCCATGCCCAGAAAGTCTCTACGTTTCACTTACACACAACCCTCAACAAAAACATGGCCTGCCCCGCTCCCGCTCCATCAGGTGACCTGAAAAGCAGGGTCAAGCAATAGCGACCTCACCAACCGACGATCCCCCGGACTGTCTGGAAGTGGGCGTAACGGTTTGACAGGCAACATCCAGTCCACCAGCCGTTCATTCGGAGCATCCGGCAAACGCAAACCAGTTTGCACACGCTGATCAAGATTACCGCGTGACAACTTGGACAGATAAGCAGTGCGAATCAGCATGGTCTGCGTCGTGATCCAGTGCTCCCCTCCTTGCCAGCCCTTGACGTTGGGCGGGTCAAACAACTCCTGACCCAGCAGGCGGCACAGATTGAGCAGTTCGGTGGTCGACTCACGCGGGTACGGAATCATCCGCACCGTACCAATCAGTATTTCGACCGGCGACTTGATCAGGGTTCCCCTGTTACGCACATCCCAGAATTGCTGGCTGTTCAACACAGTACGCATCAAATCCTTGATGTCGTAGCCGGAAGCGCGGAAAGATTGCCCCCATGACTTGATGACACCTGCATCCGGTGTGCCATTATTGACGAAACTTCGCCACACCTTTTCACAGACACGCTCGGGGGTACGCGGATTCGCCAGCAGCATGTCGATGATGTCATCGCCGTTAAAGCTGCCGGTTTTGCCCATGAAGGTTACGCGGCTGCCATCGTGCAAATCCCGACGGTTAACAAAGCTGCCATTGCTGTTATCCACGTTCCAGCCGGTGAAAGCTTTGGCAGCGGCTTTCACATCTGTTTCGTGGTAATGCCCCCTGCCCAGCGTAAACAGCTCCAGCAGTTCGCGCGCAAAATTCTCGTTGGGCTGATCCTTTACATTCTGGTATCCATCCAGATACACCAGCATGGCTGGATCCTTGGCGATGGCATGCAGGAAATCGGCGTAATTACCCAGCGCATGTCTGCGTAGCAGCAAATTCTGCTTGTGCAGCAAACTGGGTTGCAGGGTCTTTTGCAGGGACGAGGTAAAATGGTTATGCCAGAACAGCGTCATACGCTCGAGAAAGGGTGAGCGGGTTGCCAGCATTTGTTCGATCCACCACCCTTTCAGGCGCTTGCCTTCGCCTTGCGCAATCATCCACGCACGCTTGCGGGTTTCCGCATCCGTCAGCCGCATCGGTTCAAGCTTGTACCAGGGAGTCATGGCAGGTGCAGGTTTGACAGGGGAAACGGGAGCCTTAAGGATGCGCTCTACCGCTTCCTCACGGGTTCTTCCCTCAAGATTCTTGATTGCCTGCCACTCAGCACCCAACCCTGTACGAGATACAAGGTGCGAAGCTTCAGCAAAGGTGAGAACAGTCATATAACCCTCAAGCCCATTCACGACACACGGACATTATTAACCGACGAAACCTGAAGGCTTAATGAATCAAGAAGCAGAACTGCGGACAAAATTACCTAATGTGACTAATGTGGACAAAAATGAAGCAACCATCGCAATCAAGCTGATAAATAATTCGGCAGTCTTACGAAGCACACGGACAGAACCTATTGCCCCTTTTCCCAGCAGTTTCATGATTCCCTTGGTTTCTGCGCCATATTTTAGACCAAGTTTTTCCAGCCGCACCAGATCGTCACCGTTATCAACGTATTTTAGTAGATGCACAACATCCGCTGTGGAGCTTGCTTTACGAATATTATTTATACGCCCCGCCGTTTGCTTGATCGCCTGGACAGCCTGCGGATTATATGACCTGATAGCGGCCTTACTGACCCCATCAAGATTCCTTTCGGCGCGGGCAGCCAGCAGGAATGCCTTGTAATCAAAAACATCATTCCCCTGCTTCAACAGAAACTTCTGGAATTTTGGCGTCAACCTGCCAGTGCGTGCCGCCAGTTTGGCGGTGGAAACGCCGCCTTTCGCGGGCGTGGATGCGCCTGCGCTGGCAATTGTAGCAGCCGTCAAACCCAGACCGATTCCCGACAGGGTAACAATCAGCTCATTGACCGGCTCACCCCTGGCATGGAGTTGATATTGCTCCCACAAATCGCGCGCATCACCGACCACGGTAAAATCGGAAGTTAGCGCGCCCGCAACACCTGCACCGCTTTCCGCCTCACCTTGCATAAAACCACTGGCGAAATCATTGACGCTACGGCGGGCAGTATTCAACGGGGATTCCAGCCGTTTTATGTCGGCTTCAAATTCGGCGGGGTCGACAGCATAGCCAAAGGTGCCTGCCAGATGCAGGTACATGCGGGCATCCGCAGGATTGTCATGGGCAATGGCGTCCCGCACCTGCTGGCGAACGTCTTCGTCACTGACCTGGTGCAGCATCATTTGCGCCACATCCGCCGCCACTTCATCGTACTGCCAGTAATCCAGCAACGCCTTCAGGCTGCCAGCCAATAGCAGTACGGAAACAAGCAACAACAGGTAATTCCAGAATTTCATCCAGAGAGCTTAGCGCATCCCCAGCTGTTTGCGCAGCCCCAGCGGGTCATCAGGGTCAACGCCATCCATAAAGGGCTTTTGGCGGTCGTTATTGGTCAACTGATAAACCTTGCCAATCCAGTTGCTATAGAACACTTTCGCCGTATCGCGCCAGGTATTGTGCAACATCGGCAGCAGCAGCTTTTCGGGGAAATCCGGCAGCGGATTTCCCAGACGTTTCGCCTTTTCCTGCTCCAGCCGGTATTCATTGAGGATGGCCTTGGCCTTGGGGCGCAAATAATTCTGCGGGAATGGCGGGTAATCCTCGCGCGTACCCTGGAACCAGCGGGTCACTTCACGGCGGTATTCCTTCAACAGGCTGACAGCATCGTATTCCGGGTGTCCTTGCAGGAAAATCATGCGGAACAGGTCGGGGCTGACCGCCATATGCACACCTGCTTCCTCACTTTCCACCAGCACCTGCACGCCAACGGCTTCGAGTGGCCCACGGTCAATCTGGTTGAAACGGGAATGCGGCACGTCGAAACGGGTATTCAGGTCATTGACCAGCGGATGTTCCGGCATGGTCACGGCATGGTCATACACCCCCCAGCGCTTGTAACCCAGCGGGCGACGGCGGATACCCCACAAATGCTGTACCAGCGCGTGGCTGGAAAGGCAGGAACACAGCGTGGAAGTCACATTATCCTGTGCCCATGCCGCCACTTCGCACAAGCCATCCCAGAACGGCTCATCCTCCAGATGCTCTGCCGCAGGGTTGGCACCGGTAATGATCAGCGCATCCAGCCCCTGCTCCTGCAAATCCGCGAACTTGTCGTAATACCGGGCGATATGTTGCTGTGCCTTTTCACCACGCGGCAAGGTATCCAGTGTGAACGGGTGAATATGGAATTGCGCAATCAGGTTGGACTCATTCACCAGCCGGAAAAACTGCCGCTCGGTCGCCTCCAGTGCTGCATCCGGCATCATGTTGAGGAAGCCGATATGCAGTTCGCGGATATCCTGATTGAAGGCGTAATCCTCGCTCAGGATAGTCTGGCCTTCCTGTCTGAGCCGCTCGAAGGTCGGCAATCCGGTGTGTGCGACTAGTGGCATGTTTTCCCTTCACCCCCTGTCATGGCTGGTGGCGGCTGATGGCAAGCTCAACCAGTGCGTTGAAATCAGCCTCCTTATGCACCTGGGCGACTTCCTCTGACGTTACCGTATAACCGTAATCGCGGGCAATCGCCTCGTAGCGGGGAATGCGTGAGTGGAACAGGCGCGGGAACACCCAGCGGGTGAACTCGTCCGGCTCCATTTCCGCCGCATACTGCAAGCCCTTTTCCTGCAAATACACCGCCAGGTTTTCACGCAGAAAGGCCGGGCGGTAATACAGCGGTTTCGGGTCACTGCGGGCGCGATCAATCAGCTTCTGTTCCTCGTCCTTGGTGGTCACCTTGATATAGAGTACCAGGGTATGTTCCGCAAGTGTTTCAAATACAGCAGGTTCTTCCAGCTCGCACAGGCTGCCGCCAGCATCATTGACGAAGTGGGAATAGCCGTAAATCAGTTGCGCCTTGCGGATGAATTCGGGCACATCGTGCATCGCGGCGATTTCAGCCTCGCGGTATTGCGCCTGACGCCGCATGAAATCATCCAGTGGCACGCCCCCCAGTTCCGGGTTGCCCAGCTTGCCGACGAATGACAGCACTGGCCCCAGATCGTTGACGCGGATGTTGTTGCGGATGTAAATCCAGTCATTGCGCAGCAACTCACGCAGGAACGGCACTTTCATCGCCTGTTCCTTGATGAGGTCCATGATGTCCTCATCCAGGTAGCGGGTGCCAATGCGGTAATCGCCGGAATAATGGAACCAGTCATGCTCGCGCAGCATGCTGGAAATGTAGGTTTTGCCCACGCCGGACATGCCCAGCAGGGTGATCTTTTTATGTTCCCAGTTACGGTATTGTTCTACGCTCAGACGCACAATAAATCTCCGTGGAGGTGGTTTATTCAGTGGGCAGATACTTTACCACAAGCGGGCAGATTTGCTGTGGTAAACTGCCGCGTCATGATCAAGATTGGCCCTTACACCCTCGATAATCCGCTGATTGTCGCCCCGATGGCAGGGGTGACTGATCGCCCGTTCCGCACCCTTTGCAAGCATTTCGGCGCAGGCCACGCTGTCAGTGAAATGATGACGGTGGATGCGGCTTTGTATGCCAACAAAAAATCCCTGTTCCGCGCCAATTTTGAGGGTGAACTGGCACCGGTTTCTGCGCAGATTGCCGGTTCCGAGCCAGAAATGCTGGCGGAGGCTGCCCGTTATCAGGTGGCGAATGGGGCGCAAATCGTGGACATCAACATGGGCTGCCCGGCACGCAAGGTTTGCCGCAAGCTGGCCGGTTCCGCCCTGTTGCAGGATGAGGATTTGGTCAAGCGGATTCTGGATACGGTGGTCGCCGCTGTGGATGTGCCGGTGACGCTGAAAACCCGGCTGGGCTATGTGAATGGCGAGGAAAACATCCTGCGGGTGGCGGAAATGGCCGAGCAGGCAGGCATTGCCGCGCTGGCGATTCATGGGCGTACCCGTGAGCAGATGTATACCGGGCAGGCGCGTTACGGGCTGATCCGCGAGGTCAAGCGTAATGCCAGCATTCCCATCATTGCCAACGGCGATATCGACACGCCGCAAAAAGCCAAACACGTACTGGATGTGACGGGTGCGGATGCGGTCATGATCGGGCGGGCGGCACAGGGGCGACCGTGGATTTTCCGGGAAGTCGGGCATTACCTGCAAACCGGGGAATTGCTGCCACCGCCAGCAGTCGCCGAAGTCCGCGAAGTATTACTCGGGCATCTGGACGATTTGTACCGGTTTTACGGCGAATATTCCGGTTGCCGCATCGCCCGCAAACATATTGCCTGGTATACCAATGGCCTGCATGACAGTAATGCATTTCGGCAGCAGATGTATGCGCAGGAAAGCACTGCCGGGCAGGCGCGGGTTGTTGATGCTTATTTCAGGGCGCTACTGGAGCGGGATGAGCGGCTGAGCTACATAGACCAAGCATCGCCGGGCTTCGACTCCTCTCAGCCCTCGGATTGTCCCCTGAACAGCAACCCGGCACTTGAAGAGGGCGTATGCAATACGCCCCTACAGGGGAATATCTTCGTAGGGGCGTATTGCATACGCCCTCTTCATGGGGAGATTAATCCCCCTCCAGCCCCAACGCCTCACGCACCAGCGCCTGCTGCTGCCGCTGGTGCATGTACAGCGAACCCACCGCCGGAGCCGCCATCGCCGGACGGCTGACGCACACCACTTCCGCATAGTCATACGCTTCGAAGCGGTGCTTGATGCCATTCCACGCGCCCTGGTTGACCGGCTCTTCCTGACACCAGATGACGCTTCTGGCGCTTGGATAATACTCCATCACATCCACCAGTTCCTGCGCCGGGAACGGATACAACTGTTCAAGGCGGACAATCGCAACATCGCCCAACCCCTGCTTGCGGCGCTCCTCCAGCAGGTCGTAGTAAACCTTGCCACTGCACATGATCACGCGCTTGACCTGCTCCTTGGCACCCACATCAGTGATGTCCACGTCATCCATCACCACTTCGAACTTGCCGTTAGTGAATTCTTCCAGCTTACTGATTGCCAGCGGATGGCGCAGCAGGCTTTTCGGCGTGAACACGATCAGCGGCTTGCGGTACTTGCGGATCATTTGCCGCCGCAGCATGTGGAATACCTGCGCAGGGGTGGATGGAATGCAGATCTGCATGTTTTCCTGCGCTGTCATTTGCACAAAGCGTTCCAGACGCGCGGACGAATGCTCCGGCCCCTGCCCTTCCAGCCCGTGCGGCAGGAACATGACCAACCCGCACAGGCGCTGCCATTTCTGTTCGCCGGAACTGATGAACTGGTCGATCACCACCTGTGCGCCGTTCACGAAGTCGCCGAATTGTGCTTCCCAGATCACCAGCGTTTCCGGCTCGGCAGTGGCGTAGCCGTATTCAAACGCCAGCACTGCCTCTTCCGACAACACCGAATCGATCACCGTGAATTTGGCCTGGAAATCCGCCGTATGCTGGAGCGGAATCCACTGCTCGCGGCGCTTCTGGTGATGCAGCACGGAATGGCGGTGCGAAAACGTACCACGCCCGCAATCCTGCCCCGACAAACGCACATCGAAACCGTCCTCCACCAGGGTGGCGTAGGCCAGTGTTTCGCCAAAACCCCAATCGGCGGGCTGCTCGCCACGCCCCATGGCAGCACGCGCTTCCAGCACCTTGAGCACGCGCGGATGCGGTACAAAATCAGGCGGAATATTACTGACCCAGCGCTCACTGATGCCCAAGATGCGTTCCGCTGAGCAGGTTGTATCCACGTCCTGCCGCCATGGCTGATCAACATAGACTTTCCAGTGGGTCTGCAATTCGGGGGGCAAACCGGAACGGGTCTGGCTGTTGCAGCAGGTAATGCCACCATTCGCCAGCTTGGTGCGGTAAGCGTCCACCAGCCCCTTTGCCCCGCCAGCAGACACCACGCCAGCCTCGCTCAGATAGGTCGCATATTTGGCTCGGGTCGTGGGCAGGTCACGGATAATGCTGTACATGACCGGCTGGGTCATGGTCGGCTCATCCGCTTCGTTATGCCCCAGACGGCGGTAGCACACCAGATCAATGACCACATCCTTCTGGAACAACTGGCGGTATTCCAGCGCCACCTGCGCAGCGTACACCACGGCTTCCGGGTCATCACCGTTGACGTGGAAAATCGGCGTATTGATCATTTTCGCCACATCGGTCGGGTAATAAGTGGAACGGCTGTCAGAAACCGTGCTGGTAGTAAAACCGACCTGATTGTTGATGACGATGTGAATGGTGCCACGGGTGCGGTAGCCGCGCGTCTGCGCCATGTTGAAGGTTTCCATCACCACGCCCTGCCCGGCAAACGCGGCGTCACCGTGGATGGAAATACCCAGCACCTGGTCGCCATCCCGGTCTTCGCGCCGGTCTTGCCGCGCCCGCACGGAACCTTCCACCACCGGGCTGACGATTTCCAGATGCGAAGGATTAAAGGCCAGCACCAGATGCACCGGGCCGCCTTCCGTGCTGACATCGCAGGAAAACCCCTTGTGGTATTTCACATCGCCAGTGTAGGTTTCGTCGATTTTGCCCTCGAATTCCTTGAACAATTCCCCGGCGGACTTGCACAGCACATTGGTCAGAACGTTAAGGCGGCCACGGTGCGCCATGCCGATGACAACTTCCTGCAAGCCTTGCCGACCGCCTTCGTGGATCAGGGTTTGCAGCAGCGGAATCAGGCTTTCGCCACCTTCCAGTCCGAAGCGCTTCTGGCCGACGAAACGGCGGTGCAGGTATTGTTCGAAACCTTCCGCCGCTGTCAGGCTCTCCAGAATCTTGCGGCGTTGCGGGTGGGTCAGCCTGCAACGCGCCATATCCGGCTCAATACGGCGTTGCAACCAACGTTTTTCCTGAACATCAAGGATATGCATGTACTCGAAACCGATAGTGCGCACATAGGTTTCGCGCAAGGCACTGAGGATGTTGCCCAGCGTCGGTTTGGCCGTGATATTGAAGGAACCGGGGTCAAACACGGTGTCGAGGCTGACCTTTTCCAGATCGTGATGCTCCAGCATCAATTGCGGCACGCTAACCTTGTAGGCGTAATCGCCCAATGGATTGGTGTCGGCTTCCAGATGGCCGAGGTAGCGGTAGGCGTTGATCAGGCGGGAAACATGCAACTGCTCGGTGCGATGCTCCATCACCTTGCCATTGCCGTTGGAAACGCTGCTTATCGGGCTGGCATCCAGCCGCTGGAAATACGCCTGCCAGTGCGTATCGACGCTGCCCGGATCTTGCTGGTAGCGGGAGTAAAGCTGTTCGAGGAAGACTGCGTGGTCACCGTCGAGGAAAGATTCGTCCATACCCTGTTGGTAGTTCATATATTTTATTCTCCAGCCTGTTGGGGGAAATGCTTGCCCAACCGCAGTGCCTTGGTTTCGTTATCTGTCTAATGGGGGCGATTATAGCCCAGTGGGGCGGGATTGGTAGCGAACGTATGGCTTCTGCCTTGCTTTATTATTGCTTACGCAGATTCAACAATTTCTCGCGGATTTTTAATTCCAGCCCGCGCTCGACCGGTTCGTAATAGCGCCGCCCTTTCAATTCCTCGGGAAAATAGTTTTCTCCCGTCGCATACGCATCCTTCTCATCATGCGCATAGCGGTAGCCCTTGCCGTAATCCAGTGCCTTCATCAGTTTGGTGGGGGCATTGCGCAAGTGCATCGGCACATCCAGCGAACCGGACTGTTGCGCATCCGCCCGCGCCGCCTTGTAAGCCGTATACACCGCATTGCTCTTGGGGGCGCAGGCCAGGTAGACGACGGCTTGGGCAATCATCAACTCGCCTTCGGGGCTACCCAGCCGTTCGTAGGCATCCCAGGCATTCAGCGCCAGTTGCAGGCCACGTGGATCAGCATTGCCGATGTCTTCGCTGGCCATGCGCACCACCCGGCGGGCCACGTACAGCGGGTCGCAGCCACCATCCAGCATCCGGCACAACCAGTACAACGCAGCGTCAGGGTCAGTACCACGCACCGACTTGTGCAGGGCTGAAATCTGCTCGTAAAACAGGTCGCCACCCTTGTCGAAACGGCGTACCGAATCCGCCACCACTTCCTTGATGGTTGCTGCGGTAATCTGCAAACCGGTGGGCGTTTCCTCGGCCAGATCAGCAGCGATTTCCAGCCAGTTGAGCGCGCGGCGGGCATCGCCGTCGGCAGCCGTTGCCAAAGCATCCAGCACACCATCGTCAACCTGCACATTGCGGTCGCCCACACCTTTTTCTGCATCCTGCAAAGCCCGTTGCAACACGCCGCGAATATCATCCTGGGTCAACGAACGCAGCACATAAGTACGCACCCGCGACAACAGTGCGTTATTCAGCTCAAACGAAGGGTTTTCGGTGGTCGCACCGATGAACAGCAGCGTGCCATCCTCGATATGCGGCAGGAATGCATCCTGCTGCGCCTTGTTGAAACGGTGGACTTCATCGACAAACAGCACGGTATTGCGCCCAAACTGTTCCCGGTTCTGCCGGGCGACTTCCACAGCTGCACGAATTTCCTTCACCCCGGCCAACACAGCAGAAAGCGTCAGGAATTCAGCATTCCAGTAGTGCGTAATCAGCCTTGCCAGCGTGGTCTTGCCGGTTCCGGGTGGCCCCCAGAACAGCATGGAATGCGGGTGGGATTCTTCGATTGCCCGGCGCAAGGGTTTGCCGGTAGCAAGGAGGTGTAGCTGCCCGGCGTACTCATCCAGAGTCGCCGGGCGCATACGTTCAGCCAGTGGAACCAGCCCCCCTGTCTTGCTCCCTGCCCCCCTTGCGGGGGAAGGGTTGGGGATGGGGGGGACAGACGCCATATCAGGAAGGCTTGCCGATCACGTCAACACCAGCCGGTGGCGTGAACGTGAACTTGTCAGCGCCAAGGTTGATATTGGTACGCAAACCCTGGAACTTGATGTAAGTCATTTGGTTGAACTTGTCATTCAGGATCATTTCCGCAATACCATTGGCATCAACGCCCAGATCCATGCTGGTAAAGTCAGAATCCTTCTTGTGCGGCGTCAGACGGAACCAATCCAGGTTGCTGCCTTCCGCTTCCATCTCTTCCACGGCAAACTGCTTTTCGACATTCTGCTTCTGGGTAAGCAAACCGATCGGAGCGGAGGAAAGCGCCGTTTTCATCGGCTTGACCGTGACCTGATCCAGCTCCACATCGTATACCCAGACGTTTTTGCCATCGGCCACAATCTGGTGCTTGTCGGGTGCCGCATATTCCCAGCGGAACTTGCCGGGGCGCAGCAGGTAAACATTGCCGCTGGAAGATTGGCGAGTCTTACCCTTGTCGTCCACGACCTGCTGGGTGAACGCTGCCTGCATGGTGTCAACGTTGCTGAAGAATTCGTTGAGCCGCTGGCGTCCCCCATCCGCCCATGCCGTAGTAGTCAGGGCAGTTGCGCACAGTGTCAGCAGAACTTTGGCGAACATTTTTTTCATCATTAACCTCTGGTTGTTTAGTCCCTTACAGGGCTGGCTGCGAGTACGTCACGGGTACCGTTGCTCAATACTGCGCTGACCACACCTGCATTTTCCATGTCTTCTATCATGCGCGCTGCCCGGTTGTAGCCTACCTTGAGACGGCGTTGCAAATAGGAGATCGAAGCACGACGGGATTCGGTCACCACAGCCACTGCTTCGTCATACAGTGGGTCGGATTCCCCTTCCCGTTCCGTCAGCGGCTCCAGACCCGGTATGGCGTCAGATGGAGACGATGTATCAGCTAAGACATCCGCGATGTAATCCGGTTCCCCTTGCAGCTTGAGGTAGTTCGCCACATCTTCCACCTCACGGTCAGTAACCAGCGCTCCATGCACCCGCAAAGGCAGGGATGTTCCCGGCGGCATGTAAAGCATATCGCCGTAACCCAGCAACTGTTCCGCCCCACCCTGATCCAGAATGGTGCGCGAGTCTATCTTGGTGGAAACCTGGAAGGCAATACGGGTCGGAATGTTTGCCTTGATCAGACCGGTAATGACATCCACGGAAGGCCGCTGGGTCGCGAGGATCAGGTGGATGCCGGAAGCACGCGCCTTTTGCGCCAGCCGCGCGATCAGCTCTTCCACTTTCTTGCCGACCACCATCATCATGTCGGCAAATTCGTCCACAATCACTACGATGTAAGGCAGCGTCTTGAGCGGCTGCGGGTGCCCATCCATGGAAGTGGTCGGATCCCACAGCGGATCCATCAGTTCATCACCCCGTTCCTGTGCTTCCCGCACTTTTTCATTGAAACCGGCGATATTGCGCACCTTGAGCTTGGACATCAGCAGGTAACGCCGTTCCATTTCCGCCACACACCAGCGCAATGCATTGGCAGCATGTTTCATGTCGGTCACGACGGGCGCGAGCAGGTGCGGAATATCCTCGTAACTGCTCAGTTCCAGCATTTTCGGGTCGATCATGATCATGCGCACGTCTTCCGGCGTGGCCTTGTACAGCAGGCTCATCAACACTGCATTGATGAATACGGATTTACCGGAACCAGTGGTACCAGCCACCAGCAGGTGCGGCATGCGCGCCAGATCAGCGACCACAGGGTTTCCGGCAATATCCTTGCCCAGCGCCAATGTCAGTGGGGAATGGTTTTTCTTGTAAACCGGTGCAGCCAGCATTTCGCTCATCGTCACTACATCGCGGCGGTCATTGGGGATTTCGATACCAATGGTAGGCCGCCCCGGAATGACTTCCACCACCCGCACGCTGGCCACGCACATATTGCGCGCAAGGTCGGAGGCAAGCCCGGAAACCTTGGAAGCCTTGGTTCCATCCGGCAATTCCAGCTCGAAACGGGTAATGACCGGACCTGGGTCTTGCGCCACCACTTTCACATCCGGCACGTTGTAATGCCCCAACGCTTCCACCAGTTTTTCGGCAAGTTCGTTGAGGCGTTCCTTCGGCTGGGTGACACGTTCACTGGGCGGAGGGTTAAGCAGGGTCAGGCGCGGCAGCACCAGCATCCCGTTCTTGCCAGCAGGAGGCAATTCATCCGCCACGCTGCGCAGGAAATCTTCGTCAGGGGCATCCAGCGCTTTTTCTGTCTTGCCCTTGCCCTTTTTCGGTTTGGCATCTGCTTGCTTGTCAGCACTTCCTTCAGCCCCGCCATTCACGAAATCAGGCACGCCCAGCGTAGGCTCCGCACGGCCACCCGGCGCATTCATCTCCGTCAGGTCAATACCATCAGCTACGGGTTCAACTTTTGCCTTTGCGCCGCCCTCACCTTTTATGCGGTTGAGCCAGCCAGACGCCTTGTCGATGGAACCCTTGCCCGCCCCAACCGCGCTGGAAAGCTTGCCCAGCAAATCTGGTCTGCCCTCCTCACCCTGATGGCTTTTTATGTCCTGCGCCTTGTTGAACATGAGCAGGACAAAATCACCCACCTTTTCCGCCACCACTGGCCAGGAAACATCCGTCACCAGCGTCAACCCACCCAGGAACAACGACGTCAGCAACAATGCTGCGCCATAGGTTCCCAGAAATGAATGCGCCACCAGGTTGCCAATGACCCGCCCCAGCAAACCACCGCCGCCGTAAGGGCCACTGCCCTCAAACAGCAGGTGCGCCAGGCCACTGCCCGCAATCATCAGAATGACAGCGCCAATCGCGCTGATCACATCGTTGATGCCACCTACCGGGTTGTTGGGGTTTTTCATGTAAGGGCCGATCCGGAAGGAAACCAGCCCCAGCACCACCAGTACCACCGGCAATCCATAGGCAAAATAGCCCAGCAGACCAATCAGGAAGTCCGCCAGTAAAGCCCCCGGCGTGCGCGCCAGATTGCGGACAACACCCGGATCGCTGCTGTGGCTGAAAACCCCCGGATCGCGTGGGTCATAACTCAAAAGTGCCAGCATGATGACAGCAGCAATTCCCAGAAAAATAATTACCGACGCCTGCTGTAAAGCCATGCGTTTTTTCGGATTCAGAAGAACTTTAGCCAAACCAGTATCCCTGTTCGTTTTGTTTGTACCATTTATACCGTAATATTAGCCGATTCAGAAATGGGCGGCGGCTCCATAACCGCCCGGTAATCAGGAGAATTATACATGAACACGACGAAACATTGCCGCTTACTTATCCTCGGTTCCGGCCCGGCTGGCTATACAGCTGCTGTTTACGCTGCCCGCGCCAACCTCAACCCTGTTCTGGTGACCGGCCTGCAACAGGGCGGCCAGCTCATGACCACCACTGAAGTGGACAACTGGCCTGGTGACGACGCTGGCGTCATGGGGCCAAGCCTGATGGAGCGGATGCAAAAACACGCGGAACGTTTCGATACCGAAATCATTTTCGACCATATCCATACTGTCGACCTGCAAAACCGCCCATTTACCCTGACTGGTGACAGCGGTGTTTACACCTGCGACGCATTGATTATAGCCACTGGTGCGTCCGCCATGTACCTGGGACTCGAATCCGAGGAAAAATTCAAGGGCAAGGGTGTTTCCGCCTGCGCTACCTGTGACGGTTTCTTCTACCGTAACCAGAAAGTCGCGGTGATCGGCGGCGGCAACACGGCAGTGGAAGAAGCGCTGTATCTGGCCAATATCGCCTCCGAAGTGGTGCTGGTGCATCGCCGTGACGAGCTGCGTTCCGAGAAAATCCTGCAAACCCAACTGTTTGGCAAGGAAAAGGAAGGCAAGGTCAAAATCATGTGGAACCATGTACTGGACGAAGTTCTCGGCGATAAATCCGGCGTGACCGGGATGCGCGTCAAGCACGTCCAGACTGGCGAAACCCAGAACATCGACCTGATGGGTATTTTCGTCGCCATCGGCCACCGCCCCAATACCGACATTTTTGAAGGCCAACTGGAAATGAAAGGCGGCTATCTCAAGGTCAACAGCGGCACTGAAGGCAACGCCACCCAGACCAGCATCGAAGGCGTATTCGCCGCTGGCGACGTGATGGATCATGTTTACCGCCAGGCCGTCACTTCCGCAGGTACCGGCTGTATGGCTGCGCTGGACGCCGAGAAATACCTCGACCAACTGGCGAAGAAGGGCGCGTAATTTTTGGCACACCCGTTCAGCCTGACACTCCTCAACGCCAACTGGCCGGAAGAACCCTTCCCGCCAGTTGAGCTTGCCTGGGATGAGCCCAACGGCTTGCTGGCAGTGGGTGGTGACCTGAGCCTACCGCGCCTGATTAATGCTTACAAATCAGGCATTTTCCCCTGGTTTGGGCCGCGCGAACCAATTTACTGGTGGTCGCCTGACCCGCGCGCGGTGCTGTTCCCACACAAGGTACGGATTACCCGCAGCATGCGTAAATCCATGCGCAACAAGGGCTACCGGATCAGCTTTGACACGGCTTTCGCAGCAGTGGTCGACGCTTGCGCTGCCCCCCGCAGCTATACCAGCGGCACCTGGATTACCCACGAAATGCACACGGCTTACTGCCGCCTGCACGCCGCTGACCTGGCCCACTCCGTTGAGGTATGGAACCAGCAAGGTGAACTCGTCGGTGGCTTGTACGGCGTGGCTACCGGCGGAATTTTCAGCGGCGAATCCATGTTCAGCCGCGAACCGGATACCTCCAAGATCGCGCTGACGGCACTGGCTTACCACATGCAGCTTTGGGGGTTTGCGTTGATCGACTGCCAGATCGAAAACCCGCACCTGCTCAGCATGGGAGCGGAAAACATTCCCCGCAAGGAATACCTTACCCTGCTGAAAGCCAACCGGCATGTTGCGCCACCCCGCTACTGGCGGACTGATGAAAGCGCCGACCTGTCGCATTGGGAACCACACCCCGCACAATAGACACCACACAGCAACACAAGGCTATCGACATGTACGAAGAAGAAGTCACAAAACCACCATTCGACGCCGAAGAAATCCGCATCCTCGGCTGCCTGATGGAAAAACAGCTCACCACACCGAATAACTACCCGCTGACCGTCAACGCCCTGACGCAAGCCTGCAACCAGAAAACCAGCCGCGAACCGGTCATGAACCTCACCGAAGGCAAGGTCGGCCACACCGCCAAGAATCTGGTGGAATCCGGCTGGGCAGTCATCCAGAACACCGAGCGCGCCCAACGGGTGGAACACAAGGTCAACCGCCGCCTCAAACTCAACCAGAAACAGCAAGCCATCCTCTGTGTTCTGATGCTACGGCACCCGCAAACCCTCAACGAAATAAAGACTCGCACCGAACGCATGGCCGATTTCACCAGCGTCAATGAAATCCGCGACATACTCGACACCTGGCTGACCGATGAAACCCCGCTGGTGATGCGTTTGCCTGCGGGTGGTGGACGGCGCGAAGACCGTTACTACCACACGCTGGGAACCGAGACGCTGGAGGATTTGCAGGAAGAATCTGGCGCTCCAGCCAGCAGCCACAGTAGCGCGAAAAGCAGTTGCTGCGAAGAACTGGAGGCGCGGATTGCGGAACTGGAAAACAGATTGGCGGCACTGGAAGCAAGGCTGGTTTAAAGAATCGCCTGCCAGGCCGGATGCTTCCCAATCGCCTGCAAGGCTTCCTGCAACAGCGTCTTGCCCGGCTCCATGCGCGGCCAGGTCGACAGGCCGGAAGGGTGTGGCAACGGAACCAGATCGGTTTCAATGCCTTCGAGCGTAACCCGGTGAACTTTCCCCACTACTTCATCAAGCTTTTTGACCGGCAGGAACTGGTTGATCGCCAGCTTGCCGATCAGGATGATCAGTTGCGGTTGCAGCATGCGTACTTCCGCCATCAACCAGCGCGAACAGGTCGCCACTTCCTCCGCCGATGGCATCCGGTCGCCACCTTTCGGGTTCTTGCCAGGAAAACAGCGGCACACAGCGGACATGTAGACCCGCTGGCGGAAAGTTTCCTCATCCAGGCCGATGCCTTCAAACCATTTGAACAGGGTTTTGCCCGCCGTCCAGCCGAACGGGCGCATGACTTTGGCTTCGTGGATGCCCGGTGCCTGCCCGATCGACATCACTGGCGACATGACGGGATTGCCGATGATGACCGGGCGAATCATTTGCGGGCAGCTTGTGCATTGGCTCAGAGCCTGCTGATGGACAACAAGCTCTGGATGGGGATAAATGATGGTCACGGCAATACTTTAAAAACAGACAATGAACCTGATTGTAATGCCATTGCAAACGTCTCTCCAGCTCTCGGCAAAATGCGGGCAAACCATGTTAAACTCCCCCTATCCCAACAACAGACCAACAATCATGCAAGACCCCAATCAAACCCCTGAACAACAACGTAACTTCTGGATTGGCAATGGCCTGCTTGCCGCAGCCCTGCTGATGCTGTTTTTCATGGATACCCTCTCGCAAATGCTGGGGATGGGTGCTGTCGCCTTGTGGATGATCTTCGCCGCCGCTGGCGTTTACTTCATCATGAAAAAATAAGGCTCGACCGTACCAACAAGCATGAGCAAAAACACGCAGCATACCCCGATGATGCAACAATACCTGCGCATCAAATCCGAATACCCCGACATCCTGCTGTTCTACCGCATGGGGGATTTCTACGAACTGTTCATGGACGACGCCAAAAAGGCCGCCGCCCTGCTGGACATCACCCTCACGGCTCGCGGCTCTTCCGGCGGTGAACCGATTGCCATGGCAGGCGTCCCCTACCACGCCGTAGAACAATACCTCGCCAAGCTGCTGAAACAGGGTGAATCCGTCGCCATCTGTGAACAGGTCGGCGACCCGGCCAAATCCAAAGGCCCGGTCGAGCGCAAGATTACCCGCCTGCTTACGCCGGGCACTGTAACCGACGACTACCTGCTGGATGATCGCCGCGACAACCTGCTGATGGCAGTGTGTGGCGGGGAGAAAATCCCCCTCAGTCCCCCTTTTTCAAAGGGGGAAGCCAGACAACACTCCGCACAACCAATTGAAACTGCACTCTTGCCCCCCTCCTTTGCAAAAGGAGGGGCTGGGGGAGGATTTTCTTTCGGCATTGCCTGCATCGACCTCAGCACTGGCCGTTTCAGCGTGCAGGAAGCCGATTCTGCCGCCACCCTGATCAACGAAATCGAACGTCTGCAACCAGCGGAAATCCTGCACGACGAAGACTGGAAGCCACCCTTCGCCCGCAACCACCACTGCACCTCACGCCCCGCGTGGCACTTCGACCTCAACACCGCCCAGCGCCTGCTATTGCGCCAGTTCGGCACGCATGACCTGAGCGGTTTCGGCTGCGACCACCTGCCAATGGCCATCACCGCCGCCGGAGCCTTGCTCAATTACGTGCAGGAAACCCAGCGCACCGCCCTGCCCCACATCAACAGCCTGACGGTGGAACTGAGCGACGAAGGCATCATCCTTGACGCCGCCAGTCGCCGCAATCTGGAGCTGGAAAGCAGCCTCAGCGGCGAACACAGGAACACCCTGATCTCCGTCATCGACAAGACCGCCACCAGCATGGGCAGCCGCCTGTTGCGCCGTTGGCTGAACAAGCCGCTACGTGACCGCAACACCCTGCGTAATCGCCATCAAGCCGTTGGTGCACTGCTCGACCAATACCACTACGAAAAGCTGCTCGACACCTTGCGCGGCATCGGCGACATCGAACGCATCGCCAGCCGCATCGCACTGGGTTCCGCCCGCCCGCGCGACCTGTCGACGTTGCGCGATTCCTTGCACGTATTGCCGCAGATTCACGCGCACCTGCAAGTCATCGACAACCCGCGCCTGCAAGCGCTGCTCCAGCACATCGACCTGCACGCCGAACTCTGCCACCTGCTGGACAGCTCCATCATCGACAACCCACCCGTGGTGATCCGCGACGGTGGCGTAATTGCCAACGGCTACGATGCCGACCTCGACGAACTGCGCAACCTCAGCGAAAACGCCGACCAGTACCTGCTGGATCTGGAAGCGCGCGAAAAAGTCCGCACCGGCATCAACAACCTCAAAGTAGCCTACAACCGCGTGCACGGCTATTACGTGGAAGTGCCGCAAAGCCAGCTCAGCCGCATTCCCGCCGACTACATCCGCCGCCAGACCTTGAAAGGTGTGGAACGTTTCATCCTGCCGGAACTGAAAAAATTCGAGGACAAGGTGCTGTCCGCCCGCGAACGCTCGCTGGCACGGGAAAAAGCCATTTACGAAGACCTGCTGCGCATTCTGGCGGAACACCTGATCCCGCTGCGCCAAAGTGCCCAGGCCATTGCCGAACTCGACGTACTGGGCAATTTCGCCGAACGCGCCAGCACCCTCAACTACAACTGCCCGGCTCTGGTGGAAGGCGCAGGCATCCAGATCGAAGGCGGTCGCCACCCGGTAGTCGAACGCACGCTGGACGCACCGTTCGTCCCCAACGACCTGTACATGGACTCGCGCCGCCGCATGTTGATGATCACCGGCCCCAATATGGGCGGTAAATCAACCTACATGCGTCAGGTCGCACTGATCGTGCTGCTCGCCCACATCGGCAGCTACGTACCCGCGCAAACCGCGCGCATCGGCAATATCGACCGCATTTTCACCCGCATCGGCGCACATGATGATCTAAGCACCGGGCGCTCAACCTTTATGGTGGAAATGACCGAAGCCGCCAATATCCTCAACAATGCCACCGCCCACAGTCTGGTGCTGATGGATGAAATCGGGCGCGGCACCAGCACCTTCGACGGCCTGTCACTGGCCTGGGCATTTGCGGAATATCTGGCGCGCGAACGCAAGGCTTTCACCCTGTTCGCCACCCACTACTTCGAGCTGACCATCCTGCCGGAACAGATCAGCACCATCGTCAACGTGCACATTGACGCCATTGAGCACGGTGACAAGATCGTGTTTTTACATGCAGTGAAGGAAGGCCCTGCCAACCAGAGTTATGGCTTGCAGGTGGCGCAACTGGCGGGTGTGCCGAAAAGTGTCATTGCCCAAGCGCGCAAGAAACTGGTATCGCTGGAAGATGCTTCGACTCCACCCAGTAACCGCCCGCAGCCGGGGCAAACCCTGCCGCTGCTGTTTGGCGCACCGCCGGAACCGAAGGATGAAATTGCGGAAAAAGTGAAGGCCGAACTGCAAGCCATCGACCCGGATGAGCTTACGCCGCGCCAGGCGCTGGAAGAGCTTTACCGGTTGAGGAAATTATTGAAATAACCCCCCATCCTAACCTTCCCCCGCAAGGGGGGAAGGAACAAGAGGCACTCCCTTCTTACTCCCTTCCCCCCTTGCGGGGGAAGGGTCGGGGATGGGGGGTCTCTTTAATTCGCCTTGATCTTGCCTTCAGCATCCAGCATCTTGACCAACTGGTCAGCCGGACGGAACCCCGGAATCATCATGCCATCCGCCGTGACCAGCGCAGGCGTACCGTTGACGCCCAGCTTCTGGCCCAGCGCGAAATCATCGGCAACTGGATTCTTGCAATCCTTGGTGTCAATGGTTTCACCATTTTTCACCTTGGTCATGGCTTCCTGCTTGTTGTCAGCACACCAGATATTGACCATCTTTTTGTAAGCAGGTGAGCCAACACCGGCACGCGGATATGCCAGATAGCGGACGGTTACGCCTTTCTCGTTGAGGGCAGGCACTTCACGGTGCAGCTTGACGCAGAATGGGCAATCAACATCCGTAAATGCATACAGCACATGTTTTTCATCGCCCTTGGCCTTGAACTCGATGGTGCTGCTGGCATCAACCGTCTTCATGATTTCCTTGCGTTCGGCGGACATGGCCACTTCGGTAAGGTTGGTTTTGGTTTGTGCGTCAATCAACTCGCCTGCAAACACGTAACGGCCATCACCACTGACATAAATGATTTCGCCACCGAATTTGGCTTCGAACACGCCCGCGACAGGCGTCGACTTGAGAGAGTCAGGTGCACCACCAAACATTGGTTTCATCTTGTCGCCAAGACCGGCGGGTACATCGTCTGCAATAGCCCAACCGCTTATGAGTGCAAACGCTACAGCAGCACCCAGCATCATTTTCTTGTACATGGTAAATTTAATTCCTGAATTTCAAGCTAGCATTGGAAATAGAGTTTATTCTTTGATTCACAAAGGGATCATACATTAGCACGCTTGCCAATAGCTGTATACGTTCCCCCCTATTGGATGGATGCAGGCAAAACAAGTTCAACCGCGCGGGTGATGTTGCCTGTGCAAGTCCTGCAAACGCGCCTGTGCCACGTGCGTATAAATTTGTGTGGTGGAAAGGTCGCTATGCCCCAACAGCATTTGCACCACCCGCAAATCCGCCCCGTGATTCAGCAAATGGGTCGCAAATGCATGACGCAAAGTATGCGGGGAAATATGCCGTACAATGCCCGCTTCCAGTGCATAGCGCTGAATCAGTACCCAGAACATCTGCCGGGTCATGCCACTGCCACGGTTGGTGACAAAAACAGCTTCATCAATTTCCTTGCCCTGCATCAGCACCGGGCGCGCATCACGCAGATATGCCTGAATCCAGTCCAGCGATTCTTCACCCATCGGCACCAGACGTTCCTTGTTACCCTTGCCAGTGATGCGGATCACGCCATTGGTCAGCGACACCTCCCCCAGCCGGATACCTACCAGTTCGGAAACGCGCAAACCGGTAGCGTACAGCAATTCCAGCATGGCACGGTCGCGCAAACCCAGCGGATTGCCGGTATCAGGCGCTTGCAGCAAGGCGTCGACTTCATCTTCCGCCAGGGTTCCGGGCAGCTTGCGCCCCTGCTTGGGGGCTTCGATCTGGGCAGAGGGGTCATCCTTGCGCAGATTTTCCCGCACCTGCCAGCGGTAAAAACGCCGCAGGCTGGAAAGCAGGCGGGCAGTCGTGGTTGATTTCACACCTTCACGTACCCGGATTGCCAGATATTCAAGCAAATCACCCCGATTAGCCTGCCCTAGCTGGATACTACGCTCGTCCAGCCAATGACAAAGCAGACGTAAATCACGCTCGTAACTGGCCAGTGTATTGCGGCTAACACCCCGTTCCGACCAAAAAACATCCAGGAAACGGTCAATTAATGCCTGGTTCAGGCATTTTGAGCGAATGATAGGGGGTGGGGATTTTTTTCCAGGTTTCACTGTCTTACATACCAAATAGCTATAATTCGCCTAATCCTTGCACAAAAAGGGCTGCCTATAATGACTAATAATGATTACCAGATGCTGGGGATGACGCAGTACATGCTGCGTGAATTCAGGGATCGATGCAACCAGGTCGAGCATGAAGCTGCTGAAACAGAAGAAAAAATCGAGTATACCCACTACGCTGATGAAGCACTGGGGTACCCAATTTTCAACAACCATGCCTGCAGCCACCAGACGGCGGGCGAACTGATTGCCAATGGTGCTGCTGACGCATTCCGCCGCTGGCGGTTTTTCTTTACGCCTGACCCGGAACAACTGCCGCACTCCAGACAACTACTGGCTTTGAATGAAAAGCTGGCGCTGCTGAAACACAGTTTCCACAATCACGCATCTCCCCTCAAGATCATCCTTATGCTGTGCGGCATCGTTTCCGCCCTGTTTATGCTGCGCTGGGAATTCGGTTACGCCAGCATTCCCGTACTGTTTGCCTTCCTTTACTGGTGGCGGAATCAGCACAACGCTGATGCAGCGCGGCAAAAGCTGCTGAAACACCTGGATGAAACCGATGCACTGGATACCCAGAAAAGCATCCTGATTTCCCAGCTTGCAAGCCTGCCCCCGCCAGCCGAAGTTGACGAATTGCGCACACGCTATCAGGCTGCGGTGGAACTTCTGCTACGCGATACCTTGCTGGATCAGTTACGCCCGCATGAACTGGGTGACCTTGCCAATGCACTGAACAGCCACAAATGGGAAGGATTCATCACTGAAAGCTGGGGGCATCTGCAACTCCCGCTGAAAGTCCAGCATGACAGCGAAATCAGCCAGATACTCCTGAGCGAAGAAAACATCCCGCTCAGCGCCCTGGAAAGTGATCCGCAAGGCGGCAAGGGAGCCAACCTCTATCGCATCCAGTACCTGCACATCTGGATATTGACCGAGCAGGGCTTGCTGATGGGGCGTGCCTGGTACGACCGGGTCATGGATCACTTCCTGTACGAAGAGCATGAATTCTACCTGTATTCGCAACTGACCCATATCCGCGTCACCGAACAGGTGCTGCCCGAACAGGCAACCCTCAAGGAACGTTTGCCTGAAAGGCTGCATCGCCGTTTCTTCCGCCAGCCGCTCATGACGATTTCGGTAGGAACCACGCTGGGCAAGACTTACGAATGCGCCCTGCCACCAGCCAGTGAACGCCCGCTGCGCCAGACCGGGTGGCTGGACCATTACGGGCTGGATTCCGACATGACCCGCTTGAACCGTCGCCTGCACGAGCGTCTGTACAAATAGGCGGAACGTGGATTCGCCGGATCAGTTTTCCGGCGAATCCAGCAAAACCCTTGATATCATCGGGCAAAACGACAGAAACCAGTACCGCAACAGTGGACTGGCTGGCTCATGAGGCCATGAGTACGGCCATTTTCTCGGGTGTAGGGCGCTCGACCACGCCTTTTTCTGTAACGATGGCATCAATCAGGGACGCAGGGGTAATGTCAAACGCCGGATTCCAAGCCTGCGCGTGATTCGCGGCAATACGCTGGTTCCCGACGTTGAGTACTTCTTCCTGGGGACGCTCTTCGATCGGAATGTCGTTGCCGGTTGCAGTCTGCATGTCGACCGTGCTGGTCGGTGCGACCACCATGAATTTCACCCCGTGATAGCGGGCGTTGACGGCCAGGCTGTAGGTGCCGATCTTGTTGGCAACATCGCCATTGGCAGCAATGCGGTCGGAACCGACGATCACCCAGGAGACCTTGCCCTGTTTCATCAGGCTGGCAGCAGCACCTTCACAAACCAGATGCGCAGGAATCTTGTCCTTCACCAGTTCCCACGCAGTCAGGCGGGAACCTTGCCACCATGGGCGGGTTTCGTCGGCGTAAACATGCTCGATCTTGCCGCTGGAAAAAGCGCTACGGATGACGCCCAGCGCAGTCCCATAACCGCCTGTTGCCAATGAGCCTGTATTGCAATGGGTCAGAACTGCGTGGGAAGGTGGAATCAGGCTACTGCCCAACTCGCCCATCCGGTAGTTGGCCTCAATGTCTTCCTGGTGGATTTTCTGGGCAAGCTCCAGCATTGGCCCTTCCGGGTCACCGTCAATGGTTTCCAGTTCCTTGCACATGCGACGCAGCGCCCACATCAGGTTGACTGCGGTTGGGCGGGCGCTCATCAGGGTTTCTTTTTCCGCTTCCAGCCGGACACGCCAGTCGCTGGGATACTGTTTGTAACATTTGCGCGCAGCCATGACCAGGCCGTAAGCTGCGGTAATGCCAATGGCAGGCGCTCCACGCACTACCATGTTACGGATGGCTTCAGCAGTATCTTCGGCACTGTATAACTGCACATATTGCTCGTTATGCGGCAATTTGCGCTGATCCAGCAATACCAGATGATTGTCTTTCCACTCTACTGCACGGATCGAATCGTGTTGACTCATGATGGTTTTAAGCATAAATAGGTTGATTTTAAAGTTGCAATCTTACAACACCCATGGAAATTGAATTACTTGTTGTCCCCGAATGGGTTATTACTGTCAATTCCGAAAATCAGGTTATGCAACACTACGCTGTGGCTGTAGATGATAGCAGGATTCTCGACATACTGCCCATAGAAGAAGCGGAAAAATGCTACCGCCCACGGAAAACCGTTGTTTTACCGCAACATGCGTTATTGCCCGGATTTATTAACGCCCATACGCACGCAGCCATGTCCCTGCTGAAAGGGCTGGCGGACGACCTGCCATTGATGGACTGGCTGCAAAACCATATCTGGCCAGCAGAAGCACGCTGGGCCGATGCGGAATTCGTGCACGACGGCACGCAACTGGCAATTGCGGAAATGATCCGTTCCGGCACCACCTGTTTCAACGACATGTATTTTTTCCCCGAAGCAACGGCGCAAGCAGTCGATGAAGCCGGAATCCGCGCCTCCATCGGCCTGATCGTGATCGACTTCCCGACCGCCTGGGGCAGTGGGCCAGACGAATACCTGAAAAAAGGGCTGGAGCTGCATGACCAACTGGAAAGCAAGCCGTTGCTGACCACAATGCTTGCCCCCCACGCCCCCTACACCGTTTCGGACGAACCCTTGCAAAAATTGCTGCATCTGGCCTGCGAACTCGATATTCCCATCCACATGCATGTGCACGAAACAGCCTTTGAAGTACAACAGGCGCAGGAACAGCACGGCACGCGCCCACTGCAACGGCTGCAAAACCTCAGCCTGCCCGACAAACACTTCCTCGCCGTGCACATGACCCAGTTGACAGATGGCGAAATCGACCAACTGGCGAAAAAAGGTACGCACGTTATCCACTGTCCGGAGTCCAATCTGAAACTGGCCAGTGGTTTCTGCCCGGTAGCGAAACTGGCAGCCGCAGGCGTAAACGTTGCACTTGGCACTGATGGCAATGCCAGCAACAACGACCTCGACATGCTGGGTGAAATGCGCACCGCAGCCCTGCTCGGCAAGGCGGTCGCGAATGACGCCAGCGCCCTCAACGCCAGCGAGGTATTACGCATGGCCACCATCAACGGCGCAAAAGCGCTTGGGCTGGAAAAAATCACCGGTTCACTGGAAATCGGCAAGGCTGCTGATATGATTGCAGTCGATTTGAGTGTTCTGGAAACCCGCCCCCTGTACGACCCGGTTTCACATCTGGTTTACTGCGCCAACCGTAACCAGGTAAGCCATGTATGGGTTGCAGGCAAACCCCTGCTGGCAGAACGCAAACTGACCACGCTGGATGAATCAGCACTGCTTGCCAAGGCCGCTACATGGCAGGCAAAAATTGGAGAAAACGCATGACAACCGCAACCCGCAACGTTGACCCCAACGAAATCCGCAAGTTTGAAGAGCTTGCCTACCGCTGGTGGGACACCGAAAGCGAATTCAAGCCACTGCACGACATCAATCCGCTGCGCCTGAACTACATCGACGACCGCACCCACCTGCAAGGCAAAAACGTCATCGACATCGGTTGCGGCGGCGGCATTCTGGCAGAAAGCATGGCGCGCCGTGGTGCCAGCGTCACGGGCATCGACATGGGCGAAACCCCACTATCAGTCGCCCGCCTGCACGCACTCGAATCACAGGTTGAGGTCAATTACCGCCAGATCAGCGCGGAAGAAATGGCAAGCGAAGCCGCCGGGCAGTTCGATGTCGTGACCTGCATGGAAATGCTGGAGCACGTTCCTGACCCTGCTTCCGTCATTGCCGCCTGCACTACGCTGGTCAAGCCGGGTGGGGATGTGTTCTTCTCCACCATCAACCGCAACCCCAAGGCTTTCATGCTAGCCATCGTCGGTGCCGAATATGTGCTGAACATGCTCCCCAAGGGCACGCACGAATACGGCAAATTCATCAAACCGTCAGAACTCGAACGCTGGGCGCGTTCCGTCGGGCTGGAACTGCGCAATATCGTGGGCATGACATACAATCCGCTGTTCCAGAGTTACCGTCTGGGTAAAGACGTTGACGTGAATTATCTCATGCACTTCAAAAAGGAAAGTAATTGATGTTATCCCTGAAACATGCAGTCCCCCTGCTGCTGTTATCCCTGATTTTGGGCGGTTGCACCGTCCAGTATGAAAATGTGCAACTCGCCCCCAACGGAAGGGTGAAAGTTACCCACATGACACCGGAGTTGCAAAAAAGCATTCAGGATCTGGAAGCGGGCCTGATTGCCATGCAGCCGGGCACCATTGACCCGCGCGAAGCCCGTGAAATTGCCTATGACGCCCATGTTTATCCCATGTATCTGGCAAACGACTGGGATTTGACCTGGCCGCCACTGCTACACAACACCCTGCGCAACGCCGACCAACGCAAAGCTGGCCTGTGCGTCGACTGGGCACGTGCCATGCGTGCACGGATGCGCAGCAAAAACCTGACAACATTCGACCTGTACTGGGGAGTCGCCCACAAGGGCAATCCGTGGCGCGAGCACAGCACCCTGATTGTAACGCCGAAAGGCCGCCCGATGGACTACGGCATGGTGCTCGACCCATGGCGCGATTCCGGCAAGCTGTACTGGAGCCGCGTCAAGGATGACATCAAATATCCATGGAAGTATTTTGAAGGGCCGGGTTAATTCAAGCCCGCGCCTTGTGGAAAGTTAATACCAGCACATCCCGCCAGGCGGGTTGTGCCGGGTCAGCCGGGCCGATTTCCGTTACCCCGTGATAGACCGCATGGTCATTCACCAACATCAAATCCCCTGCCTGTTCCAGCGTCCCTTCCGCCAGCGGAAGCATGTCATTGTCGTAGACACGACTTACCCCACCCTGGATGTTCTGCCGATCCATCATCATGATCAGGATATATTCAGCACCATCCTTGTGTACGCCTTCCGGAGTCGGTTTGCCCAACTGGTCTTCACGCGCCACGATGCGGAACTGATGCGCCTGAATCCGCCACAGCTCTGCCGGGCTGCATGAAAACTGGCTGGTAGCCCAGCGGATGATTTCCTTCAGCGCCGGGTTGTGCAGGGTCGTCGGTAACCAGCTACGAAAATGCCGGTTAATGCCGCCATGCACATGATTATAGTGGGTACTCTGGTAATGCGGCTCATAAGGAAGAACCTCCAGAGAATTGTTTTTCCAGTGAAAAACGGAATAGCGCCGGTAACGGTAATGACCGCCATCACGCAGGTATGGGTCTGACAACAGGCCGTTCCAACTTTGGCGAAAACGCTTGTAAGCCTGCCCCATGCGCCGGACAAGCTGTTGATGCAGACGGCTGGTTTCACCCTTTGCCATCATGAATCCAGGTTTTTGCAGTAACGTGTTCACTTACCCAACTTTAAATTCAATACATAACAATATTGTAATTAAATGAAATATCCCTGAATAGGTCAGACTGGCGTATTGGCGATAATTGTCGCCCGAACGGGAGCAGGATAGCCCTCAAGCGTGCGACTGCCATCAGCCGGATCAAGGAAATCGGCCAGCGACTCGCCTTTGCTCCATGCTGTACAGCGTTGTTCTTCCACACTGGTCGGCGTTACATCCACCACACGAATATCAATGAAGCCCAACCGTTTCAACCACAGTTCCAGCATAAGCACAGAAGGGATAAACCATACATTGCGCATTTTGGCGTAACGGTCATGCGGCATCAGCACAGTCTGCCCATCGCCGTCCACCACCAGCGTTTCCAGCACCAACTCACCACCAGCGCGTAAGGCACGGCGCAATTCCTGCAAATGCCCCAGCGGATCACGGCGATGATACAGCACGCCCATGGAAAAGACGGTATCGAAACCTTTCTGGCGTAAATCCGGCAGGTCTTCACTCTTCAGCGGCAGCATCCATACCGGCAGTTCGCCAGCATAGCGCTTCACCGCCTGAAATTGCGTGATAAACAGCAAGGTTGGGTCGATTCCGATCACCGCTTGAGCGCCTGCCCCGTACATGCGCCACATGTGGTAACCACTGCCACAGCCCACATCCAGCACCAGCCGCCCTTCCAGCGGGCTGAGATGTGGGAACACGCGATCCCATTTCCAGTCGGAACGCCATTCGGTATCGATATGGATGCCGAACAGTTCATACGGCCCCTTGCGCCATGGAATCAGGGCTTGCAGCGACGCACGCAATTGTGTCCGGGTGTTTTCATCTGCATCGGCAGGCGTACCGATACGCACTACCTTGCGGTTGAAATCAAGGCTGGATGGCTGTAATTGGGGCATGGAATCCAGAGCTGCCTGCCATTCCGGCAATTTGCCGTGGGAACCGGCGTAAGCGCTGTCCAGTTGTGCA
Source organism: Gammaproteobacteria bacterium (assembly GCA_018822845.1). Taxonomy (GTDB): domain Bacteria; phylum Pseudomonadota; class Gammaproteobacteria; order Thiotrichales; family Thiotrichaceae; genus Thiothrix. The sequence goes on from JAHJJD010000049.1 coordinate 92,679, forward strand.
GGCAGGCTTTCCAGCCATGCAACAAGGCGGGAATCTTGCAGGAAACGATACAAGGAATCAGGCAACAATCTTACTCTCCCTTCACAGCCAGCAGCGAGGCAAAGCTGAATCCCTGAAACCAGTTCACCGTTTGTTTGAATCCGGCAGCTTGCAAGCGTGCCGCATGTTCCTCGAATGTGTCAGGAATCAATACATTATCCAGTGCGGAACGTTTCTGGCTGATTTCGAGTTCGCTGTAACCGTTGGCGCGCTTGAACTCCAGATGCAGATCGGTCAGCAAATCCTGGTCGGCGGCAGCGGCGAACCGCAGTTTTTCCGAAAGAATCAATACGCCGCCGGGCCGCAAACCCTGATAAATCCTTTCCAGCATCGCCAACCGGTCGGCAGGCTTGAGGAATTGCAGGGTGAAATTCAGCACTACTACCGAAGCGTTTTCCAGCACTACATGCTGGATGTCGTCGCAAATCACCTCGAAATGCCCGGCAGGCAGACGCCGCTGCATGATCTGTTCGCAGCGGCTGGTCATGGCGCTGGAATTGTCCACGCAGACGAAACTGACGCCTGCTTCGCGTACCTGCGCAGCCATCGACAGGGTTGCAGCCCCCAACGAACAACCGAGATCGTAAATCCGGCTATCCGCCTGGGCGTAGCGGCGCGCAATCACCCCCAGCAGACTGATGATGGTTTCGTAACCGGGCACCGAACGGCGGATCATGTCGGGAAACACGTCCGCCACTGCTTCGGTGAAAGCGAAGTCCACAACCTGCCCCTGCGGATGGGCGTAGATGGAATCGCGCGCCATTACGCCTCCACCGCCTCCCCTGGCCAACGGGCGTCAGCGGGCTGGCGCTCCACTTTCAGGTGTTCGCCAGTACGTTTGCCAGCATCCGGGCCGAGGTAGAACAGGAACGGGCCAACCAGCGCTTCCGGACGGGCCATGGTATTGGGATTTTCGCCGGGGTAGTTCAGGGTGCGCATGCTGGTGCGTATCGGCCCGGTATCCACCGCATTGACGCGGATGAAATGTTGCGGGTCGTCGTATTCCGCTGCCAGAATGTCGCAGTAAGCATCCATCCCGGCCTTGGCCACACCGAATGCACCGAAATACGCCTTGTTGGATTCATGTGCCGCAAATACGATGGAAGCGTCAGCGGCTTCTTCCAGTAACGGCAGTGCTGCGCGGGTCAGCAGAAAATTGGCGTGCAAATTCACCATGATCATTTTCGACCACAGTTCTGCTTCGTAATACTTGATCGGGGTAAAAGCTGACAGCCATGCTGCATTCAGCACCACGCCATCCAGCCGCCCGAGTTGCTCGCGGAGATTGTTGGCAAGATCCTCGTAATCCTTGACAGTAGCACCCTGCATGTCGAGCGGGTAAATGGCCGGTTCCGGGCAGCCTGCATTGACGATCTCGTCGTAGGTTTCCTCAGCGCGGCGCACTTCCTTGTCGAGCATCACCACAGTGGCACCAAATTGGGCACAGGCTTTGGCGATTGCCCTGCCCATACCTGCGGCAGCACCCGTTACCAGAATCACGCGCCCTTGCAATGCGCCCTCGGATGGCACATATGCCAGTAAATTTTCCTGCATTTTGTCTCCGCCTGGGGATAAGTCCGAAAAGAAACAGAGTTTAGCGCAAACAAAATCAATCGAACATTGACCTGTAACAAAGAGTCTAATAAGTTATCTTAACCTTCAATTCATCCCGGATCGACATGACATATTGTATAGGCGTTTCCCTTGACGCTGGGCTTGTACTGACTTCCGACTCCCGCACCAATGCCGGTATCGATAATGTTAGCACCTACAGCAAGATGCACCGCTGCATAACTACCCCTGACCGGATGCTGGTTATTATGAGTGCAGGCAACCTGGCTACCACGCAAAGCGTTATCCAGCAAATCCGCCGTGACGTACAGGAAGGAGCCCCCCGCAACGTCAACACCCTTCACTATCTCGCCGATGTTGCTGAATATCTGGGGGATGTGCTGGTGGGCAAAATCCGCAAGCACACGGAACAGGCAGGCTTCGTACCTGATGCCACCCTGATCCTCGGCGGGCAGATCATGGGGCGAAACCCGAATATCTACATGATCTACCCGCAGGGCAACTACATCACCTCTTCCGAGGACACCCCTTACCTGCAAATTGGTGAAAGCAAGTATGGCAAACCCGTGCTTGACCGCTTCCTCACCCCCGAAGCCTCACTGGAAGATGCCGCCATCTGTTCGCTGATTTCGATGGATTCCACCATGAAAAGCAACGCCAGCGTGGGGCCACCCATCGAAGTGCTGGTTTACCAGCGTGACCAGTTCACCACGCCGCAGCATTACCGCTTCGATGCGGAAGACCCTTACCTGATTTCGATCCGCCACGAATGGGCGAATCACTTGAATAATGCCTTCCGCTCCATGCCCCGGCTGGAAGAACACGCCCTGCCTAACGGTGGCCTGCATACGTTTTAGGCTTGGGAATGAGCTGCGATGACCTGATGGATGAAACGCAGTTTGACGATCACTTGTGGCGTCAACCAGAACGGGTAGGCATCCGGCATCCCCATGCTGCGGTTGAGTGAGTTCATCAGCACTGTCAGTTGTTCCCATTTTTGTATCAGCACATGGAAATCACTGGAATAGACATCGGCATGTGGAATCACCCCAAAGCCGGTGGCGGTTTCCAGTGTGCTCATGATATGCAGGTAATGCGCCCAGGTTTCCGCCCAGTCTTCCCACGGATGCGCGCTGGCGTAGGCACTGATGTGGCGACTGACCCAGTTGGGAGCAGGGCCATGGGCATAGTAGCAATCCAGTGCTTCCCGGTAATTTTCTTCCCCGCCAAACAGGCGGCGAAAACGCGGGTACCACTCGGTGTTTTTAACCAGCACGTCCCAGTAATAATGGCCGCTTTCGTGCCGCATATGCCCCAGCACGGTGCGGTAGCGCTCATTCATCTGCTCACGCGCCATCATCCGGTGGACATCATCAGCTTCCGCAGCATACAGGGTAATCACGCCATTCTTGTGACCGGTATGTACCCGGTGCTTTTTCACCAGCGGGTTGGTGCGCTGGTCTTCCATGAAATCAAATGCCAACCCGCTGGCGGGGTTCTGCGCACGATCCACAATCGGCAAATCCAGCCATAACAGCGAATACACCAGCCGTCGCTTGGCACTTTCCAGTATTTTCCAGCGTTGCACGTTGAGCGGGATGGTTTGCGCCGGAATCGTGCGGGTCAGGCGACATGAACAGCATTGCACGTGTGGGCCATTGGCTGGAATCAGCCAGTTGCAAGCTACCGGATGATTGCGCAAAGCACATGCCCGCAGTCCATCACCCGTGCCAAAACGAAGCTTCGTAGCGTTATGGCGAGCTGCTGCCAGCATTGTCAGTGACTCAGGGTTAAACCCCAACAGACGCCCGCAGGCAGGGCATTCGCTGTCTTCAAATATCACTTCCTGCCCGCAGGTACAATGAAAACGCCTCATGGCTTCGCCACCGGGCGGGCTGGATCACGAATCCATTCGCTCCACGAGCCGGGGTACAGGCGGGTTCCGGGGATTCCGGCGATTTCCAGCGCCAACTGGTTGTGGCAAGCAGTGACACCGGAGCCACACATGTGCACTACCCTGCCAGGCTCTGCACCATTGAGGATGCATTCCCATTCGGCACGTAACTGTTCCACCGGTTTGAACAGGCCGTTGTGCAGGTTGTCAGTCAGCGGGCGGTTGACTGCACCGGGGATGGTTCCGGCTACCGGGTCGATGGGTTCCTTTTCACCACGGAAGCGTTCCGGGGCGCGGGCATCCACCACTAACCATTGCGCTGAATCCAGCAGTTGTTGGGTATCGACGGTGAAACCGGGTTGCATGCGGGGCTGGAAATTGCCGGGTTGTATGACGGCTGGAGATTCTGTTTGCAGTTTTCCCTGCTGTTGTTGCCATGCCGGGAAACCACCATCCAGCACTGCTACGGCTTCGTGCCCCAGCCAGCGCAGCAGCCACCAGGCGCGCACTGCCATGGCACCGCCGCAGTCATCGTAGGCGACCACTTGTGTATCCGTATTCAGGCCGAGACTTGCGAGTTTTGCAGCCAGTTTATCTACATCCGGCAGCGGGTGGCGGCCTGATTCCGGGGTAATCGGCGATGACAGGTCGTGATCCAGATGCAGGTAGTGTGCGCCGGGGATGTGGCTTTCAGCGTAGGCGCGTTCACCATAGCTGGTGTCGGCGAGGTTGAAACGGCAATCAAGCAGCAACCAGCTGGAATCGGCAAGGTGTTGGTTCAGGGTTTGGCAGTCAATGATAGTCGTGTGCATAAATGGCTTATTCGTAACGTCATGATGGAAGTTGCCGGGAAATCAAGACCAGTATACGCAACCCTACGTCGGGATCACATACACCGCGACCACCACGCAATGGCAAGCCGCCCCGCCCAATACGAACAGGTGCCAAATGGCATGGGTGTACTGGTATTTTTTCGTCGCATAAAATACCGCCCCAATGCTGTAGGCAAGCCCACCCGCCACTAGCAGGACGAAACCGGGAGTTGGCAATGCCACGTACAGCCCGTACACCACCAACAATGACAACCAGCCCATCAACAGATAAATCGCCAAAGATGCGCGTTTAACAATATCTTCGCCACTAAGCCGCCATTTTACTTCCTTTTAAATCAGGGCAGTGTTCAAATTCTTCTTTTTTGATTGCTCCACCGCCCATGCAACGTCTTAATCCCTTTTAAATCAGGGCAGTGTTCAAATAGCACCGACCTAAACTATCAGGAGAAATATCATGGTCTTAATCCCTTTTAAATCAGGGCAGTGTTCAAATCAAGCAACGACGGAGCAAACAACATGAAATCAGCGTCTTAATCCCTTTTAAATCAGGGCAGTGTTCAAATCCAACAATACGTGGAGATCAGATACTCGACAATGTCTTAATCCCTTTTAAATCAGGGCAGTGTTCAAATATCTAGCGTGGTGTCTGCAAGGCAGGGATGTGGTGTCTTAATCCCTTTTAAATCAGGGCAGTGTTCAAATATGGAACGTAGTCCAAGGTCTTCAGCTTGATAAAAGTCTTAATCCCTTTTAAATCAGGGCAGTGTTCAAATCCGTTGATGTTTGGGATGAGGATCGTAACGCATGTCTTAATCCCTTTTAAATCAGGGCAGTGTTCAAATACATGGCTATCAACTCAAACCAATTCCGCGCCGCAGTCTTAATCCCTTTTAAATCAGGGCAGTGTTCAAATGCAACCGCAACTGAACAGCAACTGGCCGCAACGTCTTAATCCCTTTTAAATCAGGGCAGTGTTCAAAT
>JAHJJD010000050.1 GCA_018822845.1 Gammaproteobacteria bacterium
CATGACACGTGGCATTGCCCCTTTACTGCTGGGGTACCAGTCATTTGATCGTGAGGTAAACATTGCCGGAATCATTTTCAACCGTGTCGGCGGCTCCCGCCATGCAGCCAAACTGCGTGAATCGGTAGAGCATTACACCGACATCAAGGTATTGGGTGCTGTCTACAACCATCCGGACATGGAAATCGAGGAACGCCACCTCGGCCTCATGCCCAGCAATGAAAGTGGTGCCGCCGAAGCGCAGATTGCCCGCATCCGCGATCTGGTGGCGGAACAGGTGGATCTGAATTTATTGCGCGAGATTGCAGCAACGGCAGGAGAGGGCGTATGCAATACGCCCCTACGGGCAGATGGTAGGGGCGTATTGCATACGCCCTCTTCATCCTCCCCCCTACGCATCGCCATCTGCCAGGATCCTTCCTTCGGCTTCTACTACCCCGGTGACCTCGAAGCCCTGCAACAGGCAGGCGCAGAGCTGGTTCCGGTCAATACCCTGAACGACGCAGCATTGCCTGCCAACATCGATGGCCTGTTCATCGGTGGCGGTTTCCCTGAAACCCACATGCAGCAACTGGCGGCGAATGTATCCATGCGCGAGTCCATCCGTGCCGCCATCAACAATGGGTTGCCGACGTATGCGGAATGCGGCGGGCTGATGTACCTTTCCCGCAGTCTGGTCTGGAATGGCCAGCAGGCCGACATGGTGGGCGTGATTCCCGGCGATGCAGTGATGCACCCGAAGCCGCAGGGCAGGGGCTATGTGAAATTGCAGGAAACTGCCGACATGCCCTGGCCGGGTGGTGATCTGGAGAAAACTATCAATGCCCACGAGTTCCATTATTCCCGGCTTGAGAATTTGACCACAAACGGCAAATTCGCCTACTGTATGAGGCGCGGTACCGGTATCGATGGGCAGCATGATGGCTGGATTTACCGCAATTTATTAGCTTCTTACACGCATATGCGCGACACTTCACAATACCGGTGGGCGCAGCGTTTTGTTGAATTCACCCGACAGGTTAAAAGGAAACAGGTTTCATGATTACAGTCACACCTCAAGCCGCTACCCAGATTCGTACCTCTGCTGTGCAGGGCAATGCGTTGGGCTTGCCATTGCGTATTGCTATCCGCCGCAAACCGGATGGCGCATTCCATTACATGATGGGGTTTGATGACAAGGAGAATGCGGGTGACGAGAAACTCACGTTCGGTGATTTCATGGTGGTGCTGGATGCGGAAACCCAGCCGCTGGCAGCAGGCATGACGCTGGATTATGTGGAGCTGGATGGCAAGCTGGAATTTGTTTTCATGAACCCGAATGACCCCAACTACCGTCCGCCACAGGCATGATGCAATGAGAGAGAGTGTGGTCAAGCTCCCGATTCCAGCGCCCCTGAAGCAGGAGGGGGAAGCCGATGGCGATACCGACTCCACTGCCCGCCAAATCTATTGGGCCAGCCAGGAAGGCCGCCCGGTTATTGATCTTCCCTGGCAGGCGCAAGTCAGCCTGATGTTGTTGATTTTTGTCTTTACCGTTATCGGTGCGGTGTATTTCTGGGCTACCAGCAACAATGCGGAGCAAGGCTGGCTGGCACCGCTTATGACTGGCCTGTGGCTTGTGGCTGGTACGGGCGTTTTGGCGCTGTTGTACTGGTTATGGCGGGAGTTTTCCCGGTTTGGGGCCGAGCTTTCGCGCTGGGCTTTGCGTCTGCGCAAGGGTGACCTGAGTGCGCGCATGCCGATTGCCAGCAAATCATGCCCTTCGCGCAAGATCCGTGAACAGATCAACGCCATTACCGAAGACTACCAGACCCTGGCACGCATGCAGCAAAAGCGTATGCACCGCCAGGAAAAATACCTCAGCCAGAAAAAGCGTCATCTCAGCATCCTGTATGAGGTGGCAAGCTGCATCAATCGTGCTGACAGTCTTGAAGACCTGCTTAAGCGTTTTCTCCATACCCTGAAAGATGTGGTCAACGCTGAAGCTGCCACCGTGCGCCTGCTCGACAGGGAGGGCAAGATGCGGCTGGTGTCCAGCATCGGCCTGGATACGGAAGCCATCAAGCTGGAAGAAACCCTGCCTGCGCCCAACTGCCTGTGTGGCTATGCCGCCAGCGACCGGCAGATCAAGATGCGCACCGATGTTGCCCAGTGCAACCGCATTATCGGCCAGAAACTGTGCGCCGGAGCGCAGGATGTCGAAATGCTGGCTATTCCGCTGCAATACCGCGACAGGATTCTGGGCGTATACAACCTGTTCATCCGCCAGGGGCGGTACGACAAGTTGGAGGACGATGAACTCCTGCTCAGTATCGGCCAGCATCTGGGGATGGCGATTGAAAAGGCCAGCAGTGAAGAGGATATGCGCACGCTTTCCATCATGGAAGAACGCACCCGCATGGCGCACGAGCTGCATGATTCCCTTGCCCAGACGCTGGCCAGTTTACGTTTCAAGGTGCGCTTGCTGGATGATTCCTTCAACCGTGGCGATGAAGCGGCGATGTGGCAGGAACTGGAAGCGCTGGAAAATACCATCGACGAAGCATACGCTGAATTACGCAGCCTTATTACCGATTTCCGTGCGCCCATCGATGGCAAGGGTGTGGTGCGGGTGGTTGAGCGGCTGAGCGAACGTTTCAAGACTGAAACCGGGCTGGAAGTCTTTTTCTACCACAACTGGTTTCTCAAGGATCTGTCGCGTGAAGCGGAGATCGAAGTCATCCGCATCGTTCAGGAGTCACTCAACAACATCCGCAAGCACAGCCATGCTTCCACTGTACGTATATTAATGCACAGTAGCGAGGAAGGGCGGTGCAGCATTCTGGTGGAAGACGATGGGGTGGGTTTGCCTGATCCGCTGCCTGAGCCAAATCCAACCACTGGCGAACATATTGGCCTGCATATCATGCAGGAACGCGCCGAAAAGATTGGTGGCGAGATACAGTTTGAAAGTGAGCCGGGGGAGGGTACACTGATACAGCTGAATTTCGATGCGCCCCCCACCAAGAAGCTTTCGGATTTGGTGGGCATCCGCCCATCCTGATAACCACGGTAACGACAAGCGACAACACATGAACGAAAAAGTATTGCTGATTGATGATCACACCCTGTTCCGCGCAGGTCTTGAAGACTTGCTGACGCGGCGGGGCATTCGTGTCGTTGCAGCGGTCGGTAGCGGCGATGAAGGGCTGGCTGCCGCTGCGGCTCTTGCCCCTGATATCGTGTTGCTGGATATGCGCATGCCACAGATGGACGGCCTCAATGTGCTGCGGCAATTGCGCAAAAGCGATCCAGCCTTGCGGGTTGTCATGCTCACCACCAGCAGCAATGAGAGCGATCTGGTGGAAGCCTTGCGCAGTGGCGCACGCGGTTATCTGCTGAAAGACATTGAGCCGGACGAACTGGTCGTTGCCTTGCGTGAAATCCTGTCAGGCAAAACCGTGGTGGCACCGGAACTCGCGCCAGTGCTGGCAAGGGTAGTGCAGGGTGGTGACAGCCGTTCTGCCGAAGACAAGGCAGCCAACCCGTTTTCCGAGCTTACGCCGCGCGAATACGAAATCCTTACGCTGCTGGCGGAAGGCCAAAGCAACAAGGTCATCGCCCGCAATCTGGGCATTTCCGACGGCACCGTCAAGTTGCATGTGAAGGCCATCCTGCGCAAGCTGAATGTCAGCTCCCGCATCACGGCTGCCGTTATGGCGGTGGAACACGGCATCCGCGTCGAGGCGGCCAATTCCGACTAAAACAACCCAGATATGTAGAGCACCATGTCCCAGAAAACCTTTGCGGCGCTGGTCGCCGAAGCGTTGCCCCAGGTTCGCGAACTCATGCCCTGGGATGTCGATGAAATGCTGGCGGAAAATCCTGATCTCATGATTGTCGATATTCGTGAAGAAGATGAGTATGCCGTTGGGCATATCCGGGATTCCCTGCTGGTTCCGCGTGGTATTCTCGAAACGGCTTGTGACTGGGGCTATGCTGAAACCATTCCTGAACTGGTGAGGGCGCGCGACAAACCGGTTGTGTTAATATGCCGTTCCGGTAACCGTACTGCGCTGGCAGCCCTGACAATGGAGTTGATGGGTTACAAGGAGGTGTATTCCATGAAAACCGGTATCCGTGGCTGGAATGATTACGAGTTGCCGCTGTACGACAATAACGGCGTGCAAGTCGATATTGATGAGGCAGAGGACGGGCTCAATCCTCCTGTGCGCCCTGATCAGTTGGGGCCGTAAGCTTGTATTGATGTTTTTGTGTTGGCTATTTGCAACATAATGGCACTGATTCGATCATTTGATATGCTTTTTTGTGGTTTCTTTGCTACACTCTCCGTGCTGTGTATATTTTAGTCAGTTGAGTGTCAATTTTGCTGTCAGGAGCCATCATGCATCAGTCAAGGTTTATTCATGCCCCTCTAGCGGGGTCAGTCCTGTTGGTTATCTCCATGCTTATCTCCGGCTGTTCAACAGTTTCGGACATGGCATCAAGTTCCGCTTCCATGCTGTCAGATATGAATCCGTTTGGAGCAGGCAATTCCGCAACAGAAGAACAAACTGTACCCGCGACGGAAGCTGTTCCGGTATCTGCCCCCCCTGCAACGATTCAGGTAGAAAACACCGCCCCTTCCTACTTCCGGCGGGTGTCAAACGTTGAACCACCACCTGTGAATGTCGATGCAACCGTGGGTGACAACAAGCAGTGCACAACATTCTGTGCATTACCGCTACGCAGACCCCAATAAGGTTCTGCTACGAACTGCATGACAGCATGGAGCAGCCCGCCTTGTGCCGCGCCCATTCCGGGCGTTTTTCCATGAAATGCGCATACTGCGGCTGCTCGTCGTAAGGGTGACGGGCGGCGTCCAGCAATTCCAGAATCATGCTGCTGTCACCTGTGGTGGCCTTGTCGATGGCCTGTTGCGCCAGATAATTGCGTAATACAAAACGCGGGTTGACGGTATTCATGCGGCTGCGGCGTTCCGCTGCTGGTATGTTGTCGGTTTGCAGGCGGGTCAGGTAGGCATCCAGCCATGCCGCCCAGTCATCCTGGTGTTGTTGCCGCAGCTCTTCACGGTAGAACGCGGGGTGTAGTGGTTCCAGCGACGGATTGTGCAGGTCAACGCTGGCCAGGTTGCGGAAGAACAGCGTCAGGTCGACTTCAGTTGTGTGCATCAGTTCGAATGCTTGGTTGATCCAGCTTGCGTCAGCATCCGATAGCGCGCGGATGCCGAATTTTGCCGCCAGCATGCCGCCGAATGCGTCACTGTAAGTGTCGGCGTATGTCAGCAGGCCGGTTTTCAGCGCCTCGCCGTCCTGAATGACGGGCGTCAGTGCATCTTTCAGGCGGGCAAGATTCCAGTGGCCGATGTAGGGTTGCTGCCCGTAGCTGTAACGGCGGCCCTGCGCATCGGTGGTGTTCGGCGTCCACAGTGGGTCGTAATTTTCCAGCCAGCCATATGGGCCATAATCAATCGTCAGGCCGAGGATCGACATATTGTCGGTATTCATGACGCCATGCACGAACCCGACCCGCATCCAGTGGGCGATCATGACGGCGGTGCGGTGGCAGATTTCCACAAACCATTGCGCGCGTTTTTCCTGGGTATCACCTTGCAGTTCGGGGTAGTCGCGGGCGATGGTGAAGTCCACTAGTTGTTCCAGCAGGCCAAGATCGCCCCGGCTGTTGGGCAGTTCAAAATTGCCAAAACGGATGAATGAGGGGGAAACCCGGCAGACGATTGCGCCCGGCTAAATTTCCGGGTGACCGTCATAAAACATGTCCCGTAGCACGCCTTCGCCCGTGCTCACCAGACTAAGTGCTCGGGTGGTCGGAATGCCCAAATAGTGCATGGCTTCGCTGCACAGGAATTCGCGCACCGAGGAACGCAAAACGGCGCGCCCGTCAGCACGGCGGGAATAGGGGGTAGGGCCTGCGCCTTTGAGTTGCAGTTCCCAGCGTTGCCCGGCAGCATTGACAGTTTCACCAAGACTGATGGCGCGCCCATCGCCCAACTGACCTGCCCAGCCGCCGAACTGGTGGCCGCCATAGTTGGCTGCGTAAGGCTGCATGCCTGCCAGCAGTTTGTTGCCGCCAAAGACTTGCGCGAAATCGCTATGGGTAATGTCAGCGTCTGTCCAGCCCAGCAACTGCGCGACTTCCGGTGAGTGTGCCAGCAACCGGGGTGATGCTACGGGGGTTGGTTGCACCTGCGACCAGAAAGCGTCGTATACCTGACGGGGCATGTTGATTCCATCAGTATCGCCCGGCAGTTCCTGTATAAATTGGTTGTCGAATGGTAAGGCTCGCATGATCTGTCCTGTGGTTGCAATATAGCAAGCAAACCAGAGGGAGCTGGTACTGTCGAGAAGCCGCAATCATTGCGGCGGATTGGGCGCTGGCAGGTGTCAATTTGAAGTGATACGTTTCATTATTGAGTGTATTTTGTTATAGAATTCATTTATAGTTCTGATTGATTTTTATCCTGGTGTTGATTGGGGTGGCCAGTGGTTACAAACGTGTTGACAGTAAAACTGTTACAGGAAATGGCGCAGGATATTGCCCGCCTTTTGCTAAAACGCTTCAGGTCGGAACATGAGCAGGTTGAATGCAGCATCTCAGCCAGCCGGATGAATCAGGGTGTGCGGGTAGAATTGACCGGTGTTTTGTCAACGGGAGAGGTTCTGTTTGCCATCCAGTCGGATCTGTATTCTGTTTGTCTGGATGAATCAATGGAGTTGAACCAGAAGGTTAAACTTTACCGGGCCTGAGCAGGCAGGTTCGTTGGAGGGGCTATCGCTGCCTTGCGGTTTTCAGGTGCATTCTGCTACCTTCAGGCGTTGCCGTTTCATTTGCCAGAGAGATTGCTCCATGCCTGAACTTGTTCCTGCCAACGTTTACCTGGATGAGGCTGGGACACCCTTCAACCCTGATTTCGCTGATTATTATTTTTATCAAGAGAATGGGCTGGCTGAGTCGCGCTATGTTTTCCTGCAAGGCAATCAGCTTCCGCAGCGCTGGTGTGGCAAGGAACAGTACACGATTGCAGAAACAGGTTTTGGTACTGGGTTGAATTTTCTGGCGACCTGGCAAGCATGGCAGGATGACCCACAACGCTGTAAACGGCTGCACTTCATTTCCATCGAAAAGCACCCGATCCGCAAGGATGCCTTGCAGCATTTACTGGCAAGCTGGCCGGAGCTGGAACCATACGCCAGTGAATTGCTGGCAAGTTATCCCCCATTGGTGACGGGCTTTCACCGCCTGCGTCTGGCGCAAGGGCGCATTACCCTGACACTGTGTTTCATGGATGTGCAGGAAGCCTTGGCGGAACTGGTTGCCAGTGTTGACGCCTGGTATCTGGACGGGTTCGCCCCGGCCCGCAATCCTGCCATGTGGCACACCTCTGTGATGCAGGGTATTGCCAGCCTGAGTCATGGCCAAACCACACTGGCAACTTTTACCGCTGCCAGTGAAGTGCGGCGCAATCTGCAAGCTGCTGGATTCCAGATTGAGAAACGCCCTGGTTTCGGCAAGAAACGCGAAATGCTGACAGCCGTGCTTACCGATGTCCCATCAGGTAGCCCGCTTTTCCCATGGTTCGCACGCCCGGTCGCTGAGCGGAGTCGAAGCGCAACCATTATCGGTGGTGGCATCGCTGGTTGCCAGATTGCCCGTTCTCTCGCCGAACGTGGTTGGCAAGTCACCCTGTTGGAACGCCATGCCCGTTTGGCTACGGAAGCATCCGGCAACCGCGCTGGCGTGCTGACGCCCAAAATGACCACCCAGCCCGGATGGGGTGAAACCTTTTACCGGCAGGCATTCCTGTACGCGCTTCAGCAGATTCATGCGCTGGAACAGGCTGGTTGTGAAATCGACTGGGCGCAGTGCGGAGCCTTGCAACTGGCGCATGAACCGCGTGAAGCCGCCCGGCAACAGGTGATTCAGGAACGTGGGCTGGCGGAGGATTTCATTCGGATTGTGGATGCTGGTGAGGCGGCGGAAATCGCCGGAATACCCTTGTCTGTTGGTGCCAGTTATTTTCCGCAAGCCGGTTGGCTGAACCCCGCCAGTTTGTGCAAGGCGCTGACAGCACATGACAATATCGAGGTGCGTTTGCAGGAAGATGCCAAGCCATTGGCAACCGCTGGTATTACCGTGATTGCCAGCGGGCGGGAAGCGGATCAGTACACGCAAACCGCTTTCCTGCCATTTCTGCCAGTCATGGGGCAAACAAGCCGTGCGGCAGCTTCGGGTTTCAGCGCCCAACTGAAAACGACGTTGGGGCACGAAGGTTATCTGACGCCCCCGGTTGCCGGGCAGCACATTTTCGGCGCGACCTTTACCCGTAATGTACGTGATGCAGTGTTGGAAGGGGTTGCGGATAGCGTCAATTTCCGACAGCTTGCCCATTATTTACCGGAGTTTGCGCAATCCCTGCAAAGGGTCGAAAGTAGTCATGCGGCCATTCGCATGACGACGCCTGACCGTTATCCGGTGGTGGGGGCGCTGCCGGATGAGGCATTTTTCCGGCAGGCCTATGCTGACTTGCGCCATGGCAGGGCAAGGCAGGTATTTCCGCCAGCCAAATATCAGGAGGGCATGTTCATCTCGGCGGGGTATGGTTCGCGTGGTTTGGCTACCAGTGGGTTGTGTGCGGAAATGCTGGCGGCGCTGGTTACCGGCGAGCCATTGCCCGTACAGGCTACACTGTACCGCAACCTGCATCCGGCACGCTTCCTCATCAGGCAACTGGGTAAGGGGCTGTAGCAACTATTCTGGGCGAATGTCGTTGATTTCCTTGTCCAGTTTACGGCTTTCCTGTTCGGCTTTGGTGATTTCCTGTTGCAGCCGGTTGTTTTCCTGCTCCAGTGCTTCAACCTGTTCGAGAATACGTTGCAACTCGCTTTGTATTGTCTCCTGTGAGGATGGAGGAGGAGCAGGCTGGATAGCAAGGGCAGGCTGCGGCGGTGTTGTGGGTGCTGCTGATGGTGCATCTGCGCTTGTGAAATCCGGCCAATACAGCACCACCGCCACCACTGCCAGCAGCAGGGATGCAATCAGGCCAACCAGGGTAACGGGATCTTCAATGCGCATGTGTAAACAGTTTCTGCCACCAGTGACGGCGATTGCCGGGTTGGGGCATGGCCGCAGGCAGGTTGATGGGTTGCAGCCTGGATATGATCCAGCCGGGCAGGGGCGGATTTCCGCTGGAACCGCAGGTTGAGCCGAGGTTGTTGGGGTCAAATACCTTGATGAAAGAAGGCTCCTGCATGGAATCGGTATAAACGATGCCGCAGTAGTCTTCGTCATGTTCGCGGCGCAACAGCTCATCAAGCTCGCGCACAACTTTGTTTAGTGTTTCCCCCCGGAGCATGGTGGCGGGCGGCTCTTCACCGACAGCATAGACATACCAGCCTTCCCCGTTGTCTGCCAACACTCTTTCCCATAGTGCATCCAGTTGTGGCCAGCGCAGGACACCGGCAAACGAGCCACGAAAAGATTGCATGAAAGGATGCTGTTCAGTCATGGGAAATCCCCCCGATTTTAAAAGTACCCAGCATAATTCGCAGATAGCTTGCACTCAAGTATGCATGGGTGTTTTTAAGCTATGTCATTGACATGACTATATACCTCAATTACGATGCAGACCCAACTACTGGACAAAGTATTGCCAGCATGCTAGGTGTGGTTCTTGTCCGGGCAGTCAAGTAATAACAGGAAATAACCCGGTAAATTCTTCCCAGATATTTTCCAGAACTCTACAAATTCAGAATCTTAGGAGAAGTTGGTCATGAAAAAAGTTGCTATTAGTGTATCTGCACTGTTTCTGGCGCTTGGCGTACTGAGCGGTTGCGGTGAAAAGAAAGAAGAGGCACCTAAAGTTGAAGCCCCGGCTGCAACTGAAGCCAAGCCAGCTGAGCAGGCTGCTGCTCCAGCCCAGGAAGCGGCACCGGCTGCGCCAGCTGAACAAGCTGCTGCTCCAGCCCAGGAAGCGGCACCGGCTGCGCCAGCTGAACAAGCTGCTGCTCCAGCCCAGGAAGCTGCACCAGCTGCGCCAGCTGAACAAGCTGCCGCTCCAGCTCAGGAAGCTGCACCGGCTGCTCCAGCTGAACAAGCTGCTGCCACTACACCAGACGGTGAAAAAGTTTACCGTGGCCTGTGCTTCAGTTGCCATGACATGGGCATCGCCAACGCACCAAAGCTGGGTGACAAAGCTGCGTGGGACCCACGTATTGCTACTGGCATGGATGCTCTTTATGAAACTTCCACGAAAGGCAACCCGGCCAAGCCAGCAATGCCTGCCAAAGGCGGCAACCCTGCGCTGTCTGACGAAGAAGTCAAGGCTGCTGTTGACTGGATGGTTTCCCAGGCCAAGTAAGGCTTGCTTACCGCGCAATCCTGAAGAGGCCCCGTTTCGGGGCTTTTTCTTTTTCCGGTATACTGCTCCTTTTTCAAGAAACCAAGGACACAAGCGGCTAATGAATCCCGATCTTGCACGTCTGCAACCCTATCCGTTTGAAAAAATCCGCGCCCTGCTGGATGGCGTGACTCCTGCGGATATGCCTGCGGTCTCGCTGGCCATTGGCGAACCAAAACACTCCACGCCGGATTTCATTCATCAGGCCGTGAGCGCCAATATGGGTGGGCTGGCGAATTATCCTTTGACCAAAGGTTCGGCGGCCCTGCGCGAAGCGATCGCTGGCTGGCTGACGTGGCGTTTCCAGTTGCCGGAAGGCTCCGTGGATGCAGAGCAGCATGTCATTCCGGTCAATGGCACCCGTGAGGCGCTGTTTGCATTTGCACAAACCGTGGTTGAGCGCAGGGCGGATGCAGCCGTGCTCATGCCCAACCCGTTCTACCAGATTTATGAGGGTGCGGCCCTGCTGGCAGGTGCTGAACCCGTGTTTCTGCCGTGTACGGAAGCCAACGGTTTCATTCCCGATTTTGCCGCTGTTCCAGCAAATACCTGGAGGCGTTGCCAGTTGCTCTACATTTGCAGCCCCGGCAACCCGACCGGTGCAGTCATGCCGCTGGAAACGCTCAAACAGGTGCTGGAACTGGCCGAGCAGCATGATTTCATCGTGGCTTCGGACGAATGCTATTCCGAACTGTATTTCGATGAGGATCAGCCACCACCAGGTCTGCTACAGGCAGCCGCCCAAATGGGGAATACCGCGTGGAAACGCTGCGTGGTATTTCATAGCCTTTCCAAACGCTCGAATGTACCGGGGATGCGTTCCGGTTTTGTAGCAGGGGATGCGGATGTATTGAAGCAGTTCCTGCTGTTCCGCACCTATCACGGTTGCGCTATGCCGTTGCCATTCCAGCTTGCCAGTATCGCCGCCTGGAATGATGAGGCGCATGTGGCTGAAAACCGGGTGTTATATCGGCAGAAATTTGCCGCAGTGATGGATATACTCGCCCCTGTTATGGATGTGAAGATGCCACCGGCCAGCTTTTACCTGTGGCCAACAACGCCAGTGGATGATGAAACCTTTACCCGCGAACTGTTTGCGCGGGCGCATGTGAATGTCGTGCCCGGCAGCTACCTGTCGCGCGAAACCGGTGGGCTGAATCCGGGTGCAAACCGCGTGCGGCTGGCACTGGTGGCCTCACTGGAAGAATGTATTGAAGCGGCGGGACGTATCCGGCGCGTAACCGAAACCCTTTAATCTGGAGACGAAAATGTCAGAAGTTGCAGAATTGCAAAGCATTATTGAAGAGGCGTTTGAGCGCCGCGCCGACATCAACCCGCGTAACGCTGATGCGAAGACCCGCGATGCCGTCAATGCGGCGCTGGACTTGCTCAATCAGGGCAAGCTGCGCATTGCTACCCAGCACGGTGTCGGTAACTGGGAAGTGAACCAATGGCTGAAAAAGGCGGTGCTGTTGTCGTTTCGCCTGAATGATAACGAAGTGATGGATGGCGGTTGCACCAACTACTACGACAAGGTGCCTTCCAAATTTGCAGGCATGAGCGCGGAAGATTTCGCGGCTGGTGGCGTGCGTGTAGTGCCGAATGCGATTGCACGGCGTGGTTCCTACATTGCGCCCGGCTGCGTGCTGATGCCTTCCTATGTCAATATTGGCGCGTATGTGGATAGCGGCACGATGGTAGATACCTGGGCGACCGTCGGTTCCTGTGCGCAGATCGGCAAGAATGTGCATCTGTCTGGCGGCGTGGGCATCGGTGGGGTGCTGGAGCCGGTACAGGCTGGCCCGACCATTATCGAAGACAACTGTTTTATCGGGGCGCGTTCCGAAGTGGTGGAGGGCGTGATTGTGGAAGAGGGCGCTGTCATTTCCATGGGCGTTTACATTGGCCAAAGCACGCGCATTTATGACCGTGAAACGGGTGAAGTCATGTATGGGCGTGTTCCTGCCGGTTCTGTGGTCGTTTCCGGCAACCTGCCTTCCAAAGATGGCAAGTACAGTCTGTACTGCGCCGTCATCGTCAAGAAAGTGGATGCCAAAACCCGCAGTAAGGTCGGTATTAACGAATTGCTGCGCGACATCTAAATTTAACCATCCTGACTAGACAGGTCGGAAAGTTCATTCTTTCCGACCCGTTTCCTTTTTCTTAGTAGCGGCCTTTGCGTGATAATATAATCAAGTGTTATGTGAGGATTACTCCTGTACAATTCTTAAAAAAATGACTATTCTACATACAAGTTGTGTCATGCCCATGAGAAAGGGGAGTTCATGTCGACTATTAGCTGTGTCAGCATCGACCCAATACAGTGGAGAAATATTACTAGTTCGGATCCTACGCTTGCAGGTGTTAGGCCTGTTGCCGTTTTGTTAAAGGAAGTGTACCAATGGAAAAAACTCGATTTTTCTACGTCATTCGTATTTCATAGCGAGCTGTTGAAATCGACACAAAAGATACCGCCTGCACATCAAGGTTTTGCTAACAGTGGAGAGGACACTGTTGTTTTAACAGAATCTAATGGAACTCAGGATGTAGTATCGATGGTTGAAGCAGAGGCTAGTGTAGTAACGGGTTCAGTTACTCTACCAGAAACAGATAGTATTGTTGCAGAGTGCCAAGGAGAAGCACTTGAAAGGGCGAAGTTTTCTACTGGCAATAATAAATCCGTTAGTGCGGGTGCAGTTCAGGTAGGTAATCTCCATGAGGTATCATCTGATAATCTTTGTTACGTTGATAATAGTAATTCTCTCCCCACACACGACATTCCCATTACTTCAAGAATAGATGGAGCCACTAATCTAAAGCTGGAAAGTGTTCTCTCTCCTATTGGGAATGAGTCTAAACCTCCAGTTTGCATATCTGATTGCAAGGTAAGGGAGAAGGGTGATAAATCCAATAGTCTACCAAGTAAAGACGCTAGTTTTTCTGAGATTACTCCATCTTTTACAACTCCTAGAGAATCTAACGGAGATGATGCTAATGTTGAAAAAGAAAGTTCGGGGTATTCTGGTAACTATAAAAAGCAAACAAGTAAAAATAACATAGGGCTTATTAGTGTTGTTGTGTTGTCAGGTATTTTTTTTGTAGTGATTTATTTTGTTTTAACTGCTGCAAAACCTGAAGCAAAACCTGAAGCAAAACCTGAAGCAAAACCTGAAGCAAAACCTGAAGCAAAACCTGAAGCAAAACCTGAAGCAAAACCTGAAGCAAAACCTGAAGCAAAACCTGAAGCAA
>JAHJJD010000051.1 GCA_018822845.1 Gammaproteobacteria bacterium
CCCTTCACGATCCAATGCTCGGGAGCCACGGCAATGTGATTGGGTGGCGTATAAAGAACGCCACCTGATTGAGTGCTTCTTTGGCAAGATGAAGCACTACCGCCGCGTCTTTTCACGCTTTGACAAGAAAGCCTTGCCCGGCGAGTTGATCCAGTTTGGTCTTGAGGTGTTCCTGAGTGAAATAAGGCTCGTATTCCGGCACAAAGGCGGGAGCAACCTGCTTATGCAGGTCTAGCAACGCCTTGAGGGTGCTGAGTTCGGCGGGGATGGACGCAAGCGGGCTGTGGGTGCTTTTTGCGCCCAGGAGCAGGATGACCGGAAGAGCGTTGCGAGCCAAGGGGTAGGGCTTTCAAGGGTGAGCTGGATTTGTCACGGATTGCGGTATGAACACTCATTGTTCACATATTGTGAATCCTACAGATTATTGCTATAGTTCACATATAGTGAACCAGGAGCGCCGTTTTGCACGTCATATCCAGAAGACCTTTCAACGAGGCAAGCAGAAAGTACCCCAATGATGCCGATGCGATTGAAGCCGCCTACAAGACACTCAGAAATGGCACTTTCCCGACCCCGCTGGAACTAAAAGCCGTTTTCCCCAGCCTGGACAATTTCCGCTACAAGGATAAATGGTGGGTCATCGACATCGGCGGCAACAATCTGCGCCTGTTGGCATTCATCGAGTTCCGTGACAACCGCATGTACGTGAAGCACATTGTCACTCATGCCGACTACGACAAACTCTGTAAAAAATATGCAAAGGAGGTTGACTAATGAATTTCGCCGCCGTAAAAGACAAAGCCAAAGCGCTGTTCGAGGAAGCCAGCTTCATCAGCGAAATCAGGAATGAAGCCGACTATGAAAACGCCCTCGCGCTGATGGATGAGCTGATCGAAGACTATGATGAAAATCGTACCCTGATCGGTGTACTCGCCAACAGCATTGAGACGTGGGAAAACACCGCCCCTGAATTCGAGGCATTCAACCAGCGTATTGCCCAACTGGATGATGGCGTTGCGGTACTGCGGACATTGATCGACCAATACCAACTGAAGGCCGATGACCTGAAAAACGAGATCGGTAGCAAAAGCCTGGTTTCCATGATCCTGAACGGCTCACGCAACCTGACCCGCGAACATATACAGGCATTGTCGTTGCGCTTTGGCCTGAATCCGGCAGTGTTCTTTCAGATGCCGGGGCATCGGCTTCAATTGGTTTCGTGACATGGATAAGGTATCAATTTCTGGACGAATCAGAATTAGCCGTCGCAGCCTGACCGGACAACAGACTCAGCGCTTGAGAAATAACACTCACTGCGTGTTATTTCTTGTTTGTACCGTTTGCCCGGAGGATGCATGAACTCATTCAGGAACGGCTCAACTGCCCTGCGCCAAGCTGCATGCAGCTACTGGCCATACAATGACAAAAAATTGGTACATTTTAGAAGATCATAGTGCCTTGGCTTATTATGCTATCCTGTTTTATCAATCCGTTGACCTGGAGCAAATGAACCATGTCTGTTGTGCTGAAACCAGAATTCGATGAAGTGCTGCAACCGTTCGGCAAGAATGCGGCAGAGTTTTTCCTCGCCGCCAGCCTGTATCATGCCCACAAGATCAGCTTTGCGGCAGCAGCGGCCTTGGCAAGCCTGCCGTTTGAGGAATTCATGTTCCGTCTGCGCGAGCATTTCAACACAGGATTCATGGTGGAAGATGAGTCGGTGGAGGAAGACCTGCGAACTGTTGGCGAACTGATGGCAGCCGAATGAAGGTTGTCTCCAACGCCAGCCCATTGATCTTTCTGTCAAAGCTCCAGGAACTGGAATTACTCGCGGAATGCTTTGGCGAAATCCACATTCCGCAGGCAGTAAAAACCGAAATTGGAGGGATAGCCCTGCCCCCATCCGTGAACATCACGGCTATTTCCGAGTTTGGCAAACACTATGTGGCCGGAGCCGTGGGCGTACTCCATAACGGGCATGTGGCTATCCGCCAAAATCCTTCAGAAGTTGAAAGGGTAAACCCATTACTCCCTTCAACTCGTGGACAATAACTGCTTACCCCACCACCACATTCCCAAACGGCGGATCACCCTGCCCCTCGCGCCGTAACTGCACCGCTATCGCCTGCTTCGGTCGGATATATTTCAGCGTCTCCTTGCTGATACGCAGCTTGCTGCTGGCCATCTGCCAGTGGCTGCCATGCAAGCCCAGAATCAGCGTTGCCCCCACATTCGTCAGGAAACTGTCCGGGAAATCCGTCGGACTCTGGCTCGCGCACCACAAGCCAATGCCGAACTTGCGGGCTTCCCGCGCAATCACGTTGATGATGTCATCGTTGTCCTTGCTGAAAAACTTGTGTGCCTCATCCAGAAACAGCACATGGCGCAGCTCCGTCCCCGTTTTGGTCGGCCCGACCTGCTTGTGGCGCTCGAAGATGGCGTGCAGGCGCAGTTTCACCAACAGGATTTGCTGCTCGTTGGTCAGCGATTTGAGCTGATGCACCCGCACCTTGCTATTGCCAAACGGTGGCGGATTGGCGCGAAAGATGCCCGGCGAGTTGAGCAGTTCCAGCCGTTGCAACACGCTGGCGAGGGTATCCGCCGAGTCGTACTTGAGCAGGTCGTCCAGTTCCCGCCCGCTGTGCATGGCGTCGATGAAGGCGGCATAGCTGCTGGTGCAGGTTTCCTTGCTGCTGGCAACCTGCTTGCCGAGTTTTTCCAGTTCCGCATCGCTGCTGGCTTTGGTGTATTTGCCCTGCAAGGTATTGAGGCGTTTGTACTGGCGGGTGAGCTGTTCCAGCGCACTGATGCAGGGGTTGTCGCCGCCGAGGGTGAGTGCAGTGAGTTTGCGCCGCCCGTAGCTTTTCAGGTCATCCAGGGTGGGGTAATACTGCTTCAGCGCAGCCCAGTTGCGCGCGTCCACCAGTTGTTTGCGTTCGGCTTCGGTGATGCTGTCGCGCTGCCAGCTCTGCGGGTTGTCGGGGTAGATGGCGGCAAGCTGGTAGGTGTCCATGATCAGGTTGCGCAGCACCATGGCCTGGCGCACGCCCAGTTGCGGGGAAACCTCCCTGACCAGTCCCAGCAGGTAGTCGGCTTGGCGTTGCGGGCCGCCAGTGTGCGGGTCGGTCGCCAGCTCCAGCGGGTTGTAGCCGTAGCCAGTGGCCTGCGAGTAGCGGCAGGCGGCAGCGCCGGGAATGCTTGCCAGCTCGTCATGCACGTCGAATACATCCACTTCCACCCCTGCCTGTGCTGCACTGCCCAACAGGCGGATGGACTGGAAGGATTTGCCGGTGCCGCTCATGCCACACACCAGCAGATGGGCGTTGATCAGCTTTTCCGGCTCATAATTGACGGGGTACTCCTGCTGTTTCTGGCGCAGGTGGAATTCGGAAAGGCCGAGGTAATGCTTCATCACAGGTACTTCTTGAAGTAACCCACCGCCAGCCGGGTGGCCAGCCCCACCAGCAGCAAGGCGGGCGGGATCACCCAGCGCGGGTCAATCACCATGGGCGGCAGCAGGTACAGCACCCACACGCCTAGCAGCGTATGGTTGAAACCATGCTTGGCGCGGTGGTAGATAAAACCCGACTCGCGCCCGACACTGGTGCGGCGCTGGTACCAGGTGATGAAGCCATCTGCCCCGGCAGCCAGCATCACCACCAAAAATAGCGGCGCGGACAGCAGCAACACTGCCAGCCGTTGCGCAAACAGCAGGATGCCAATGTGCGCGGTTTGCAGGAATTGCCAGTTACCCACCACAAAGCTGTGCATGTAGGCATTGGCCCCCTGCCAGGATGCCGGTCGGTTCACGTCACGCATCATTTCATGCAGGCCCGACCAGGCGAAGGTGGGCTGGTACGCCCACAACTGCACCTGGCGGATGAAGGCGGCGGAATCAGGTGCGGAGAGCTGGGCGATCAGCTCACTTTCCACCTGAAGGTTGTGCTGGAACGCGGCTACCCCGCGCATGGACGGAAACGGCCAGAACACGTACACCA
>JAHJJD010000052.1 GCA_018822845.1 Gammaproteobacteria bacterium
ACACGCTTTCGCGGTCGGCGGCATCGGCATGATGACCCTGGGCATGATGGCGCGGGTGGCACTGGGGCATACCGGGCGCAATGTGTTTGACCCACCGCAAATCCTGATCGTGGTTTTTCTGCTATTGTTCAGCGCAGCTTTCATCCGGGTGCTGAATGTATGGCTGGTACCGGAATTCTACGGGGAATGGATTCTAAGCGCACAACTGCTATGGATAACCGCTTTCGCCCTGTTTGTATGGCATTATGCGCCCATGCTGGTCAAGCCACGTATCGACGGACGCTACGGTTAGGCTTCCATACTGTTTGCACAATCGCTCAGTAGAATAATCCCTCAACGGGAAACGAACGGGACACTGTACGCATGAAAAAAATCATCATCCCCCTGCTGGTGTTGGCCATCGGCATTGGTTTGGGCAAATTCCTGCTCGAAACCGGCCCGGAGCCTGAAAAGCAGCGCGTCAACAACCCGTCCCCGGTGGTGGAAGTGCAACCACTCAAGTTGCAGGATTACGCCGTCACCATCAACGCTTCCGGCACGGTGCGCGCCCAGACGCAGACCAATCTGGTGGCGGAAGTCTCTGGCAAGGTGCTGGAAACTTCCCCGCGTTTTCAGGAAGGCGGCTACTTCGACCAGGGTGATGCCTTGCTGCGTATAGACAGCGCCAACTATCAGAATGCCATCACCGTGGCCGAAGGCGAACTCGCCCAACGCCAATTGGCTCTTGAAGAACAGCAGGCGCAAGCCAAACTCGCCCGGCAGGACTGGAGCCTGTTCGATAAGGCCAGCAAGCAACAGCAAAGCGATTTCGCTGCCCGCCGCCCGCACATCGCCGCCGCCCAGGCCAATATCGATGCCGCCAAAGCCAAGCTGGAGCAGGAAAAGCTTAACCTCAGCCGCACCCGCATCCAGGCCCCTTACGCCGGGCGCGTGCAGGAAAAGCGCGTAGATGTCGGCCAGTACGTCACCCCCGGCACGGTACTGGGCGTGATCTACGCTACCGATTACGTGGAAGTGCATTTGCCGCTTTCCCTCGCCCAGTATGAGCTGCTCAACATGCCGGAAGCCTTTCGTGGCCAGGAGGTGGACGCAGCCAGCCTGCCCAAAGTCACGTTCCGTAGCGGCGGCAACGGTGACAGCAATACCTGGGAAGGCCGGGTAGTACGCAGCAGCGCAGCGCTGGATGAGCAAAGCCGCCAGATCAATGTCATTGCCCGCATCGACAAGCCCTATGAGGCGGAAAGTGGCGCGAGCAAACCGATCCGTATCGGTCAGTACGTTTCCGCGCGGATTCAGGGCAAAATTTTCAACGATGTGTATGTCGTACCACCTGCCGCCGTGCGTCAGGGTAAGGAACTGCTGCTGGCGGAAAACGGCAAGGTGCGCATTGTCCCCGTTCACCTGCTGTGGAGCACCGAAACTGAAATGGTGGTCAAAACCAACGAAGACCTGAAGCAGCAACGTGCCATTACCACGCCGCTGCCACTGGCGACCAACGGTTCCCCGGTGGAAATCCTCGGCGAGGGTAGCAAGACCAAAGACAGCGACCGCGCTCCGGCAGATGACAGCATCAAGGTATCAAAAGAAGAGCCACGCAAACCGGCCTCCGTATCCACCCGTAAGGAGGATTAAGCCATGCACGGCATGATCGCCTGGTTCGCCCGCAACCCCGTCGCCGCCAATATCCTGATGCTGGCGGTCATTATCCTCGGCCTGTATTCCGTCGCCAAACGCATTCCACTGGAAGTGTTCCCGGAATTTGCCCGCGATGTGGTCAATATCAGCGTTTCCTACCCCGGCTCCACCCCGTATGAAGTCGAGCAGGGCGTGATCCTGCGCATCGAGGATGCCATTGCCGACCTGCAAGGCATCGACAAGGTATACAGCGACGGCGCGGAAGGTTCCGCCCGTGTGCGTGTCGAAGTGCGCAAGGGCCACGATGTCACCAAGGTGATGAACGAAATCAAGACCCGCGTGGATGGCATCAGCACCTTCCCGGATGACGCCGAACGCCCGGTGATTGAGCAGCAGATGCGCATCCGCGAAGTCATCAGCGTCATGGTGGCAGTGGATGAAAGCACGCCCGAAGCTGAACTGCGCCGCACCACCGAAAAAGTCCGCGACGAAATCCTCCAGCTTCCTGACACCACCCAGGCCGACCTTGGCGGAGTGCGCCCGTGGGAAATCAGCATCAATGTACCGGAAGCCGCGCTACGCCAGTACGGCCTGACGCTGGATAGCATCGCGCAAGCCATCCGTAACGCTTCCCGCGACATCCCCGGCGGCACGGTCAAGACCGCTGGCGGCGACATTCTGGTGCGTACCCTCGGGCAGGTGTATACCGGCTCGGAATTCGCCGACATCCCGGTGATTTCCCGCAACGACGGTACCCGCATCCGCCTGGGTGAAATCGCCACGGTCATGGATGGCTTCAACGAAGAACCGCTGTACGCCGAATTCGATGGCAAGAAAGCCGCTTTCGTCAACGTTTCCCGCGTCGGCGACCAGAATGCCATCACCCTGGCGAATACCATCAAGCAGTACATTGAGGAACGTTCCCACACCCTGCCCGACAACGTGACCTTAAGTTACTGGCGCGACAGCTCCAAGATCGTCAAGGCGCGTCTGAGCACCCTGACCAACAGCGCGGTTCAGGGCAGCATCCTGGTATTCCTGCTGCTGGCCTTGTTCCTGCGTCCTGATCTGGCGTTGTGGGTAAGCGTCGGCATTCCGATCAGCTTTCTCGGCGCGCTGGCCCTGATGCCGGAAATCGGCGTGACCCTCAATATCGTCAGCATGTTCGCCTTCATCCTGGTGCTTGGCATCGTGGTGGACGACGCCATTGTGACAGGTGAAAATGTTTACACCCACCTGAAACGGCATAACGACTCTTACCGGGCGGCAGTGGAAGGTACGCAGGAAGTCGCCATCCCCGTCACCTTCGGGGTGCTGACCACGGTGGCAGCATTCTTCCCGCTGCTGATGCTGGAAGGCAACCGGGGGCCGATTTTCGCGCAAATCCCCATGATCGTGATTCCGGTGCTGCTGTTTTCGCTGGTGGAATCCAAGCTGATCCTGCCCGCCCACCTGCGCCACATGAAGTTGCGTACTGCCGAGCAGGACAAAAACCCCATCACCCATTTCCAGCGCAGGATTTCGCACGGGCTGGAATATTTCGTCGAGCATTATTACCGCCCCACGCTGGAAAAGGTGCTGGACTGGCGCTACCTGACCATCAGCGTGTTTATCGTGATCCTGATCCTGTCGTTTTCGCTGGTGGCGAGCGGGCGTTACAAGTTCACCTTTTTCCCGCGCATCCAGAGTGAACGCGCTACCGCCACCCTGGAAATGAAGGAAGGCACGCCGATCGAAACCACCGTCCGCTATGTCGAACGCATCACCAAAGCTGCCGAACAGATGCAGAAAAAATATGTGGAAGCGGATGGGAACAGCATCATCGAACACATCCTGGTGATCGTCGGTTCCACCGATTCGCGCCCAGGTGAAGGCGCTGGCGGGCAATCGCATCTGGCCAGCGTCTCCTTTGAGATTACCCCGCCGGAAGAACGCGAACTGGCCGTCACCAGTTCCGAACTGACCAACGAATGGCGCAAGCTGATCGGGCAGGTTCCGGGTGTGCAGGAACTCAGTTTCCGCGCCGAAATCGGTCGTGGGGGCGACCCGGTCAATGTGCAACTGGAAGGCGGCAATTTCGCCGACCTCAACAGCGTGGCCGAACAGGTGATGCTGAAACTGCGCGAATATGACGGCGTATTCGACATCAAGAACAGCTTCGATGGTGGCAAGCAGGAAGTGCAACTGCGCCTGCGCCCGGAAGCCGAACAGCTTGGCCTGAGCCTCAGTACCCTCGGCACCCAGGTGCGCCACGCCATTTTCGGTGCGGAAGCCCAGCGTATCCAGCGTGACCAGAGCGAAGTGAAAGTGATGGTGCGCTATCCCAAGGAGGAGCGCTATTCCCTGGCCGACTTGCAGAACCTGCGCATCCGCACCCCGCAAGGCGCGGAAATCCCGCTGATTGAGGTGGCCGATGTGGCCTTGCGCCAAGGCACCTCGAAAATTTCGCGGGTCGACCGTCAGCGCATCCTCAATGTTACCGCCGACCTCAACAAGCAAAAGGTCGACGCCAACAAGGTAGCCGCCGACCTCAAGGCGTGGCTACCCGGCATTCTGGCGCAATACCCCGGCGTCAGTTACGACATGGAAGGCGAACGGCGCGAACAGGCCGAGTTCTTCGGCAGCCTGATGCTGGGCTTTGGCATCGCCCTGCTGGGGATTTACGTGCTGCTGGCGATTCCGTTCAAATCCTACACCCAGCCGCTGATGGTGATGAGCATCATCCCGTTCAGCTTCATTGGCGCACTCGGCGGGCACATGCTGATGGGTATGGATATCAGCATCAGCAGCGTGATGGGTTTCCTCGCGCTGGTCGGGGTGGTGGTGAACGACTCGCTGGTGCTGGTGGAATACATCAACCGCAAGATTCGCGAGGGGATGCCCATGCATGAGGCGATCCGGGTCGGTGGTGGGGCGCGTTTCCGCCCTATCCTGCTGACTTCGCTGACCACCTTCGCCGGGCTGACCCCGCTGATCCTGGAAAAGAGCACGCAAGCGCAATTCCTGATCCCGATGGCGGTTAGCCTCGGTTTCGGCATCATGTTTGCCACGCTGCTGACACTGCTCCTGATTCCATCGCTGTATTTGATGACGGAGGATGTGAAGGCGTTGCCGGGGAAGGTTTGGGGGATGATGAGGAAGAAGGCGACTGCGTAGGAACAGGCACGAAACAACATCCCTGACTCGGCACAACCGTGAAGAGGGCGTATGCGATACGCCCCTACGAAGACCATCCGCTGTAGGGGCGTATCGCATACGCCCTCTTTGGGAAGTTGTTTCGGGCACGTTCCTTAATGCAACGCCTAAATCTGTTCGGGGTGAACAGGTTTTCCACCTCAAACGACGTTAGCAGCAGACAAAACAACTCGAATAGCAATGCCATAGACGGGTAGAGGAAATATCCAAACCTTATCCCCAATGATAGACTGCCAGCATAACCTAATAATTTGCTTGCCGAATGTCGCCGTTGAGGAGGTTTTACATGAAATATGCCTTATCCTTGATATTACTTTTTCTGACTACTCTCGCATGGGCGGAAGAACCGCCAGCCGCTCCCCCTTCCGGCCTCACCGAAGGTCTGATCAACCCCGGTTACGAAGAAAAGCCTGACTGGTTCAAGGAATCCTTCCTCGACATCCGCGAAGACATCAAGGAGGCAACTGCTGCCAACAAGCGCGTGATCCTGTACTTCTATCAGGATGGTTGCCCCTATTGCGCCAAGTTGCTCAAGGAAAATTTCGGCAAACAGGAAATCACCGACAAGACCCGGAAGCATTTCGATGTAGTCTCCATCAACATGTGGGGCGACCGTAGCGTGGCCGATTTCGACGGCAAGGATACGACCGAAAAGGCTTTTGCGGCTGACCTCAAGGTGCAATACACCCCGACCATGCTGTTCCTGGATGAATCCGGCAAGGTGGTATTGCGCGTCAACGGCTATTACGCGCCTGACAAGTTTGAACTGGCGCTGGATTATTCTGCTGGCAAGCACGACAAGCAAGGCAGCTTCAAGGACTACTACGCCAAACTCAAAACCGAAGGCAAGGTCACCAGCAGTGACAAAACCTACGCGCTTCCCGGCAGTCTGCCAGCCCCACTGCGCTTGCAGGATGCCCGCAAAGACAGCAAACGCCCGCTGATGGTGGTATTCGCCCAGCAGGATTGTGATACCTGCGCGGAGTTGTTCGACGACATTTTCAAACGCAAGGAACTGGCCTACACCCTGAGCAATCTTGACGTAGCGCAAGCCAACCCGGATGACGAGGCCACCATCCAGACCCCGGACGGCAAGGAAATGAAACTGTCTGACTGGGCCAAATCGCTGGACATTAAATACAGCCCCAGCCTGGTATTCTTTGACAACGACGGCAAGGAAGCCTTCCGTACTGAAGCCTACTTCAAAGCCTTCCACACCCACGGGGCGATGGATTATGTGGTGTCAGGCGCGTACCAGTGGATGCCGGAATTCCAGCGTTACCTGCAACACCGCCGGGAAGTGCTGGCTGAGCACGGCTTCCCGGCTGACTTGATGGAATGAGCAAGCCAGGCTCCTGCTACTCCAGCGGCAGCGGCTTGAAATGGTGAGTCCCATCCCGCCGTAACTGCTCAATCAAACCGAACTCCCAGTCCAGATAAGCCTGCATGGCTTCTGGTGGGGCGTCGGTGCCTTCGTAAGGCCGCTGGTAGCGTTTCACCGGAATATTGGCCCCACGCATGTGTTCATATTCCGCTGCATAACCGCTTGCTGAAAAATCGGCAGGCGTCAGACCATCCAGTACATAAACATCCCACGCCATCTGAGCCAGCCAGGAAGCTGACATATTGGCACGGGTTCCGTCGTCATCGACCAGTACAATCCGCGCTCCCCGCACCGGGGCATACATTTCGGTTTCCTGCACCAGTTGCCCGCCGGGGATGGGGAAAAAGCCCGGAATGTGGCCGGTTTCATATTCAGCAAAACTGCGTACATCGAAAAAGTAGCTGGTGCGGCCTTGCTGCGTTGCCCATGCCACCAGTTCTTCCTTGCCAGCGCGTTTGACTCCGGCGCGGTCAGCCACTGCTCGGGCGCGCTGTCTGGCAGTTGCAGCAGATTCATCCGCTGTTGGCGGGAAAGTGCGGGATTGGCCGAACGCCAGTTGCTGCTTTGCCAGCGTCCAGCCGATGGTGCCGTTGCGCAAGGCTGCAATGGGGTTGGGCAACCCGGCGTTGATGAGCGATTGCGTGCCGATCAGGCTGCGGGTACGGCCAGCACAGTTGACGATGATCTGCGTTTGCGGGTTGGGGGCCAACGCTGGTGTCCGCAGCACCACTTCTGCGCCGGGAACGCTAACGCCAGTCGGGATGCACATGGTCTGGTATTCGTCGAAGCGTCGCACGTCCACAATCACCATGTCTTTTCCGGCGTCGAGCATGGCCTTGACTTCCTGCGCGGAAAACGATGGCGTGTGGCAGACCGATTCCATCAGTTCGCCGAATGCCTTGCTGGGGACATTCACGTCGATAAAGACTTCGCCGCCCGCCGCTTTCCACGCATTCAAGCCGCCAGCAAACACCGCCACTTCGCTGTAACCCAGCGCCCGCAAGCGTTCGGCGGCCAGTTCCGCCAGACCTTCGCCATTGTCGAAAGTGACGATGGGTACATCACGGCGCGGCAGTTTGGCCCAGGCATCCACTGCGAGGCGTGCAAGCGGGAAATTGGCGGCGAACAGCGGATGCCCTTCTGCATGGGGCGCTTCTTCGCGCACATCAAGGAAGGCGATTTCCTCGCGATTCAGCAATCTTGAACGGACGTAATCATAGTCCCACATTTGAATAACCCGAAATGAACTCCTTGGCCGCACCACCTTCGGCTGGGAACACGTGACGTTTCACCTTGCCGATGTTGGCTCCGTAAGCGTGAATGCTGATGGAAACCTGATCTTCCAGCGCATTCCTGACCTTATGCACGTCGCCAATGGCGGGTGAGACGAATTCAACCGCACCGGGGTTGAGTGCCAGTTCTTCCCCCTTGGGCAGGGGTGTTCCGTCGGCAGCAATTGCGTAGTTCTGCGCCATTTCCGCGCCACGCAACATACCGATGACACCCCAGACCGTATGGTCATGGATGGGGGTTTGCTGCCCCGGCCCCCAGACAAAACTGACCACCGAGAATTTACCCTCCGGGTCGGCATACAGCAGGTATTGCTGGTAGTACTGTGGATGCGGCTGGGCAAAAGCAGGGTCAAGCCAGTCATCCTGCGCCACCAACCCGCGCATGGCTTCGCCCACTTTGGGCAGGAAACGGCTTTCATCGCTATCCGCCGCCAGCAGGCTGCTTACGCTGTCCACAAACTGCTGCAACGGTGCAGGCTGGTGATTGTTCTGCATGTTGTAACGCTCCTTTGGTAATATCCTCCAACTATATAGGAAATACGCTTTAGAGGAAGTCATGAGCAAACCAACACACGAGAAAATGGGGTTTTCCACCCGCGCCATCCACCATGCCTACGACCCGTATGCCGGAACGGGCGACCTGAACCCGCCAGTGCACATGAGTTCCACCTACACCTTCCCGACGGTGGAAGACGGCATGAAACGTTTCGCAGGCGAACAGGAAGGTTTCGTGTATTCACGGGTTGGCAACCCCACCACGGTGTTGCTGGAACAGCGCATTGCCAGCCTGGAAGGCGGCGAAGCAGCGCTGGTAACCGCTTCCGGCATGGGCGCAACCGCTGCATTGCTGTGGACATTGCTGCAACCCGGTGACGAAATCATTGCCGACAAGACGCTTTACGGCTGCACCTATGCGTTTTTCAATCATGGTCTGGCGAAATTCGGCGTCAGTATCCGGCACATCGACATGGCCAACCCTGCCAATCTTGCAGAAGCCATCAGTACCAAAACCAGAATCGTCTTCTTCGAATCCCCCGCCAACCCCAATATGCGGCTGGTAGACATTGCCGCCGTGTCTGAAATCGCCCATCAGTACGAAAACTGCAAGGTGGTAGTCGATAACACTTATTGCACCCCTTACCTGCAACGCCCGCTGGAAATGGGGGCAGATTACGTGGTGCATTCCGCCACCAAATACCTCGGTGGGCATGGCGACCTGATCGCGGGAGCAATCGTTGGCGATGCAGAAACACTGAAGGAAGTGCGTTTCTACGGCATCAAGGACATGACCGGGGCGGTGATGTCGTCGCAGGATGCTTTTCTGGTATTGCGCGGCCTGAAAACGCTGGCGCTGCGGATGGATCGGCACACGCAAAATGCCCAGGCGATTGCAGAAATGCTGGCTGATCACCCCGAGGTGGAAGTCTGTCATTACCCCGGACTGGCAAGCTTCCCGCAATACGCACTGGCCAAACGGCAGATGGCCAAACCGGGCGGCATGGTGGCGTTTGAACTCAAGGGCGGCTTCGAGGCCGGTTGCCGTTTTATGAATGCGCTGAACCTGATCACCCGTGCCGTCAGCCTCGGCGATGCGGAAAGCCTCGCGCAGCACCCCGCCAGCATGACCCATTCCACCTATTCACTCGAAGAACGGGAGGAACACATGATTAGCGAAGGGCTGGTCAGGGTGTCGGCAGGGCTGGAAGACACTGCCGACCTGCTGCGCGATGTGGAACAGGCGTTGTCAGCCGCCTGAGCTTTGTGCTTACTGCAACGCCTTGCTCAAATGCGCGGCAAATGTTTCGGCGGGCATGAAACCAACCTGACGGAACTGGCGCAATTCCTCGCCATCCTTGTTGAAAAACAGGATGGCGGGCGGCCCCGGAATCTTGAAGTTCGCCAGCAGGGCTTTGGCCTCTGCCGAGTTGTCGGTGACATCCGCTTTCAACAGGATGGCATTGCGCAATTGCGCCTGCACTGACGGGTCAGGAAAGGTGTATTTCTCCATTTCCTTGCAGGTAACGCACCAGTCGGCGTAGAAATCGACCATGACGGGTTGCCCTTTGGCATCCTTTACCGCCTGCTGGAGTTCATCCAGCGATTTGACGGTATTGAAAGGCAATTCGGGCGATGCCGAACCCGCCGTTGCCTGCCCCAACGACAGGCCCCGCAGCGGCTGCCACAGATCACCCTTGCCGGTAGCACTGCCGACCATCAGCAAACTGCCGTACAGCAACAGCAGGATGCCGGTTCCCTTCCAGAATTTGCGCCAGCCACTGCTGTCTTCCGACAAATGGGTGAGCGCGCCAAGGAATATCGCCGAAATCACGAACAGCGCCGCCCACAGCAGCAGGCTTACCGCTTCGGGCAGGATGCGTTCCAGCATCCAGATGGCGACCGCCAGCAGCATCACGCCGAAGACAGCCTTGATGGCTTCCATCCACATTCCTGCGCGGGGCAGCCACTTGCCCGCCGATGTACCGACCAGCAGCAGCGGAATGCCCATGCCGATGCTGAGGGCAAACAGCGCCAGGCCACCGAGTAGTGCATCACCGGTCTGGCCGATGTAAATCAGCGCCCCCGCCAGCGGTGCTGCCACACATGGCCCCACGATCAGTGCTGACAAAGCGCCCATGATGGCGACCCCGATCATGCTGCCGCCTTCCTGCCGGTTGCTGAGATTGTTCAGGCGGGTCTGGATGCTGGATGGCATCTGCAATTCATAAAAGCCGAACATGGAAAGTGCCAGCAGCACGAAAATGGTACTGAAAATGCCCAATACCCAGGGGTTCTGGAACATTGCCTGCAAATTCTGCCCGAACACCCCGGCCAGCACGCCCGCCACCGTATAGGTCAGCGCCATTGCCAGCACGTAAGCCAATGACAGGAAAAATGCCTTGCGCGGGGTCAAATTCTTTTGCCCGACGATAATGCCGGAAAGGATGGGGATCATGGGGAAAACGCAGGGCGTAAATGCCAGCAGCAAACCAAAACCAAGGAAACCCAGCAAGGTCAGCAAAATATTTCCGCTAGCCAGTTTTTCGGCAATCTGATCCTGTTCGGAAAGCGGTGCATCGTCTTTGCCGACCGCTGAGGCAACTGCTTCCGGCACCTTGGTTTCCACCCAGGAAACGGCTGGCTGTTCACCGGCACGGGGGGCAGGCAGGCTGACCTTGAAGGCTTTCAGTTCCGCCGGGTAGCACAGTACGTTTTCCGCGCATCCCTGCCAGCCCAGTTCCAGGGTAAAGCTGCCTGCCTTGCCGGATTCGGTACGTTGCACTGGCAAACGCAATTCAGCCAGATCGTGCACGGCTTCTATCGTGCCGAAAAACTCATCCTGCTTGACCTTGCCGCTGGGCAGCACGGGTTCGCCCACCGTGACGCCTTTCGCTTCAAATACCTTGACCAGGAATTTATCCTTGTACAGGTAATGATCCGGGGCTATGACCCACCGGATGCGCAATGTTTCACCGTCCAGCGCTGGCTGGCCGATAGCGAATGCTTCCTCGGCTGACAGGCTGCCATCCTCGAAATCGAAACTGTCATCCTGGCTTTTTTGATCAGTCCCCTGTAGCGCCGCCAACACGCTTGACCCGGCACTGGCGGATGCAGCCATTCCCAGCCAGCAACACAACACCAGCAGACAAAATTGTACAAATCTGGAAAACTCTGGACAAATGCCCACGCCTTTCTCCTCCTCTTTCATATTATCCCCCCAGTGTAACCGATGTATTTGAGGAACATCCATTTACAGTTGAAAATTGGCATTAAGCAAACTGTTGATCTACATCATCAAGTCATTGGACAAACCAAGACATGATGCAGTTTCACAGATACAGGAGAAGCCCCCTCATGAAAGCCTATGAACATATCCTCGTACCAGTGGATTTCACTCATATCAGTTCTGCCATCGTCGCCCGCGCCAATGAGCTGGCAAATTTTTATCAAGCTCGCATTTCCCTGCTGAACGTGTTGAAAGATGTCCCCCTTGGCAATGTCACTTTCGGTGGTACCGAAAAGCTGACCATGACGCCAGAATTGCGACAAAAGCAGGTTGACCTCGCGACTGACAAGCTGCGTAAACTGGCGAACGATCTGGGCATTCCAGCCAATGCTGCGCTCGAAACCACCTACACCGCAGGCAAGGCCAGCGAAGCCATTATCCAGTTCGTCAGGGAAAATGGCGTCGATCTGGTTGTGGTGGGTAACAGTGGCAAGAAAGGCGTGCTCGGCTTCATGGGTTCGACCGCCGAAGCCACCCTGAAAGGTGTCCCCTGTGATGTCATGGCGATCAGGATAGTGGACTAAACCAACTACTCGTAGCCGGGAAGTATGGCGTAATGCCGAAAAACCGCTAAGATAGCGCCTTCCCCGGTCTGTAGAGTATCGAAAGAAGTATGAATAGTCTGGAATGGCGTGTCACAGCGTCACTGGCCGCCATTTACGCAGTGCGAATGCTTGGCTTGTTCATGATCCTGCCTGTTTTTGCGTTGTATGCAGAAACCCTGCCTGATTCCACCCCGTTCCTGATCGGCTTGGCAATTGGCATCTATGGCCTGACCCAGGCTATTTTCCAGATTCCCCTAGGCGTCCTGTCTGACCGGATCGGGCGGAAGCCGGTCATTATTGGTGGCCTGCTGGTATTTGCGCTGGGCAGCATAATCGCGGCGATGGCGCACTCCGTCTGGCTGATCATCGTTGGGCGCATGATTCAGGGCATGGGCGCGGTCGCGGGGCCAACCATGGCGCTGGCGGCGGATCTGACCCGCGAGGAAAACCGTACCCGCATCATGGCAGTTATCGGCATGACTATCGGTATTTCCTTCATGGCAGGCATGATCCTTGGCCCTCTGGTAAGTGAAATTGCCGGTGTGCCGGGCATTTTCTGGTTGACCATGCTGCTGGCGCTGAGCGGCATTGCCCTGGTGACACTGGCGGTACCTACGCCCGTACACTCCATCCAGCACCGTGACGCTGGCATCATCAAGGGCTACCTCGGCAAGGTAATGGGTAACCTTCCCCTGTTGCGTATGAATGCCGGGGTATTCATACTGCATCTGGTCATGACGGCAAATTTTCTGGTGCTGCCGCCCATCTTCGAGCACGATCTGGCGCTGCCGCGTGCGGAACACTGGAAAATCTACCTGCCGGTGTTCGCCGGTTCCTTCCTGGCAGCTATCCCCTTGATCATCATTGCTGAAAAGAAGCATAAAATCCGCACGCTTTTGCTGGGCAGTACAGTTGCCCTCATCCTTGCCGAAGCGGGCATGGCACTGGGGCACACCCACATCGCCTGGCTGATTGCTGCCTTTTTCCTGTTTTTCGTCGGTTTCAATTTCCTCGAAGCCGTGCAGCCATCGCTGGTCGCCAAATATTCCGATGTCAGCACCAAGGGCACCGCCATGGGGGTTTTCAGCAGTTCCCAGTTCCTCGGCATCTTTGCTGGCGGTTCACTCGGCGGGCTGATCAATCATGAGTGGGGGGCAACTGGTGTCTTCA
Organism: Gammaproteobacteria bacterium; assembly: GCA_018822845.1. Lineage (GTDB taxonomy): Bacteria > Pseudomonadota > Gammaproteobacteria > Thiotrichales > Thiotrichaceae > Thiothrix. Next base: position 13,006 of record JAHJJD010000052.1, read on the forward strand.
CTTTCAGCGCAGTTATTGTAGCGGTGTGGCTGCTGCTGGCCTTGCAATTGCCACAGCCAACTTTCTACACTAGCCGGGTCTTGAAGCTTGACCCGTTGCTGTTCTCCGACAAGGAACGCCTGCATAGCGAATTGCTGGCGGTGCCTGGCGTCAAGGAAGTTGCCGTGGTCGTGGAAGAATGCGTCGCTTATCTGAAAATTGATCGTGAAAATATTGATGAAGATGCGCTCCGTGCATTCTCCGGCGCTTCAGCGTAAAATCGGGTGATTACAGAAGGAAGGATAAAACATGGCACGAGGTATCAACAAAGTCATTCTGGTCGGCACTCTGGGGCGTGATCCCGAAGTCAAATACATGCCTAGCGGCGGTGCAATCACCAATGTGACACTGGCGACAAACGACTCCTACAAAGACAAGAACACGGGTGAAAAGAAGGAAACCACCGAGTGGCACAGGATTGTTTTCTTCAACCGGCTGGCAGAAATTGCGGGCGAATACCTGCGTAAAGGCCAGCAAGTGTATATTGAAGGCAAAATCCGCACCCGCAAATGGCAGGGGCAGGACGGTCAGGATCGTTACACGACTGAAATTGTCGCAGATGAAATGCAAATGCTGGGCGGACGCCCCGGTGGCGGCATGGGCGCAGGCAGCTATGACGAGGCACCAGCAGCACGCCAACAAAGTGGTGGCAACAGCAATAAGGCTGCGGCGGCTCCTGATCGTGGCTTCGAGGATTTCGACGACGACATTCCGTTCTAATAGATAAACATAATCAGCAGCTTATCCCATGGCTGCATGAAAGCCCGGCCTTATGTATCGGGCTTTTTGTTTAATTCATATTAAAAATCAGCAACTTCAACTAGGGAAAACCCTAATAGAGATGCATGTCTTCCTGGGTTGTCAGTGCGCCGAATCTTGCTAGAATCCATCTGTGCTTGAGGCAATAAAGCGCAAAGACGCATAGCTAGGAGGAAAACCCAAGCACATATTTCACGTTGTGACAGCGTCATAATAATTACAAACAATCAAGCCAAAAAACTAAAAGAAGCTAATTGGGGGCCAGATAAACTGGCCCTTCTTGTTTTTTATGGGGGGTTTTTCAAAAAAGCGAATAAAATCAATATATCTTTCCCGAAATTGACTATCATCAGCCGAGACCAGATAAAAAGGATGAACATGATCACAAAGGCTTCGCCTGCTTCCTCACAATCTGTTACCCGGCCTGAAACACTTGATAAAACTGACCATGCAAAGCAAACGGCCAAGGAACTGGAAGCGGCCAATCTGGAATTGAAAATTGCCAATGAGCGTCTGCTGCATGAAATTGAGGAGCGCAAGTGGGCTGAAGCCCGTCTGGAAATAGAACACGCCAGACTCGACACCATTTTCCAAAGCCAACCCAACTGGATTAATATTTGTACACTGGATAGTCGTATTCAGGAGGTCAACCCTGCTGGCCCCATCATCATGGAAGCTGATGGCCCTGAACAGTTGATTGGCCGCTCTCTCAGGGATTTTGTCATACCCGAATACCAGCAGGAGGTGGACAAATGTATTGCCAACATCCTCCAGACCGGTGAATCACACCCGCATGAAGTCCAGGTCAAAACCTTCAGGGGAAACACACGCTGGTTGACAGTACGCCCTGTATTGATCCATCTGGATAATGATGAGCTGCGTATCATGTCCATCATTATCGACCATACCGACCGCCAGCTTGCCCAGATCAAACTGGCAGAACGCCAACGGGAACTCGCCCACATCATGCGCCTCAATACGCTGGGTGAAATGGCTTCTGGCATCGCCCACGAACTCAACCAGCCGCTGTCAGCCATTGCCAATTACATACGCGGCTGTGAACTGCGCATGCAAAACAGTGAATGTAACATGGAGAGCATTACCGAAGTCATGCGGCTCGTCAGCGTTCAGGTCAAGCGGGCAGGTGAAATCCTGCGTTACGCCAAGGACTTTACCCGTAAGGATCAGGACATCGAATGGCTGGAACTCAACATCAGCGAAATTATCAATGACACCCTGCACCTAATGGAAACTACTGAACAGTTCAAACAGGTAAAGTTGATCAAGAACCTGTACCCTGAACCGCTCATGGTCAACGTAAACAAAATCCAGATCGAACAGGTGCTGGTTAACATGGTATTGAACGCACTGGACTCCATCAGGGAAAGCAACCTGCCAGACGGCGGTACGCTGGAAATACGCACGGAATTGCCCGATGCGCAGCATGTCCGGGTATCCATCATTGATGACGGCTCCGGTTTGCCTGATGGATACGAAGACAAGATCTTTCGCCCTTTTTATACCAGCAAAAAGGACGGAATGGGAATGGGGTTGCCTATTAGCAGTTCCATTATTGAAGCCCACAGTGGTAAGCTTGTGGCCAGTAACAACAGTGAAAAAGGCGCAACTTTTTATTTCACATTACCGATAAAAGGAACATCACGCCAATGAATTACCCGCCTACAGTCTTTATCGTTGACGATGACCCTGCCGTGCGAGACTCTCTACGCTGGCTGCTGGAATCCATGCACCTGAAAGTCGCCACATTCGGGTCTGCGGAAGAATTCATCAAGTTTTACACCATGCACATGATCGGTTGTCTGGTGCTGGATGTCCGCATGCCCGGCATGAGTGGCCTGCAATTGCAGCAGTACCTGAGCAAACAGAAGCATTCCCTGCCGATCATTTTCATTACCGGACACGGCGATATCCCGATGGCGGTGCGCGCCATGCAGGCAGGGGCGATGTATTTTCTGGAAAAACCGTTTGAGGATCAGGTATTGCTCGACTACGTGCACGAAGCGCTGGTACTGGACAAGGAATATCAGCAGTCGCGCATCCGCCTGACCATGATTCAGGCGCGTATATCCAACCTTACCGAGCGCGAGCGTGAAGTTATGGATCTGGTCATTGGCAACCATTCCAACAAGGAAATTGCCGCAAGGCTAGGCGTCAGCATCAAAACGGTTGAGTTTCACCGCAGCCATATGATGGAAAAAATGCACGCCACTTCCCTCATTGAGCTGGTCAACATGACAATGGAAGCAGCGGGCGACGAGTAGTGTCTTACTCGAAGCCCTGCCCTATCCAGGTAGCGAAGGTTTCATGGAACATCAGGTCAACCAGTTCTTCGTGGATGGCCTCTTCCACATCTTCCGCTGTGTATTCCTGCTCCTCAGTGCGGGCTGTTTCTTCCATCTCGGTGCGTACCTGTTGCAGGTAGGCCAGAATGTCTTCAGCCTCCTTGCGTTCAACTGGCAGTAAGCCGAAGCCGAAAGTCTGTTCACCGTTGGGCAGGCGTAACAGTCGTGCAGCAATACACAGGTTCTGGGGTATACGGTCTGCTTCCATCGGTACCTGCACGGCAGATTCGTCGCTCCCCATACGTTTGACGTTGGCATACTCGCCAGCCTTGACGCCAACAACTTCCCACAAGGCTAACTTGGACTCGCTGAGGGCATGCAGGTACTGACAGGCAAACGATGCTTTGTCTTCCTGCACACGAGTGCGCATGAATTCCTTCAGCACGCTTTCGCCGCCTTCATTGGTTTCAGTGGTAACGAAGTGTTCGAATACATGGGCATGGGCCATCTGGCCGAGGGGCTGCTCTTCAAGGTAATCCAGCACCTCGTCGGCAGACAGTTCCAGCATTTCGGCGGCATAGGCAATGGCATCAGTAAAAACCTCAACCATCCACTCCTCCCACGGTTCCTTGGCGATGTGGCCGCTGAGCAGTTCCATTGCGGCATCGACCTGTGTTTGCTGTTCCGTAGTTATCACGCTTGTTTTCCTTTCGCAGGTATCAGGGTTTTGTGAATTATGTGCCCATGTTAGCATGAACCCCTCAAAACCGTGATACCAAACTTGCACTGTGCCAGCGTGAATGGGAACATAGCCGATTGCCCGGAAGTTTCCGCTGACCAAGCATGCAACTTAAAACAAAATATACCAATTTACTGGCTGATAACGGCATTTCACAGAATGTCCTGCACAGTGTTTTCAGCTCTGCCACCATCGAACGTGGTATCGACTACCGGGAAAGCGGCAAGGTTGCCAGCTTTCACGCCGAACGCAGTGGCAACGGTAATGTCTCGATACAGGCCAGGGTGCAGGGCAGTAACGAGCAGCCTTATCTTACGATAGTCAATTTCAACGAGCAGTCGCCCCGCTGGATCACCGGGGCTTGCACCTGTCCGGTAACAACTGCCTGTAAACATGCTGTTGCCGCCCTGTTTGAGTACCTGGAATATGCCAAACGCCAGCGGGCGCAGGAACTCCGCCAGAAAGCCAGCGTACCTGCCTTTACTGCCGCCAGCCTGCCGACTGCGCGTACATTGCGCACATCCCCCTCCCCCATCGAACTGTGGTTGCAGGCGCTGGGTAGCGCTGAAAAAGTCCGGCGGCATCATGTAGAATCAGGCGACCGGCAGGAGGCGGATGAACGCCAACCGCAACTGCTGTACCTGCTGAGCAAGGATAACCCTTACAATCCCGACACGGTTTCCCTCGGCCTGTTCAAGTCATCCCTGTTAAAAAAGGGTGGTTATGGCAAACCCTCCCCGGTGGTGCTGGAATCGCTCCTCACCCCGTACCGGGCGCGCAATTACCATTACGAACCACATGACCTGATGATTGCGCAACTGCTGGCGGTTCCCAGCCTGCGCTTTTCCCACTACTCACACAAGGACACACTGACCGGTGAAACCGGCGAACAGGTGCTGGAAGAAATCCTCAAGACCGAACGCACATTCTGGGCAACGCTTGATGACTGGCAACGTGATCAGCACCCACTGCTGGCTGGTTCCCCACGCCCTTTCCAGTTTCAGTGGAAGCAGGATGCAGACCGCCAGTACACCGTTGACCTGGAGCCGGATATTCCAGTCGATACGCATTTCTGGCTGAATGGCAAACTCTGGTATGTCGACCTGAAACACTACACCTGCGGCTTGTTGCAACATACCGACCTTGATGCAGCGCAGGTGGAAAAATTTCTGGGTGCGCCGCCCATTCCTGCCGAACAGGTTGAAAGCGTCAGTGAACGTTTGCTGGAAGTGCTGCCGGATGCAGACATCCCTACCCCCTCCCCCAGCATCCGCCAGCAAATCGAAGACCTTCACACCGATTGCACGCCTGACCTGTTACTGCAAGCCACCCCGACTCCCGACACCGATGCCCGCACCCTGGTCGCCAGCCTGCGCTTCAATTACGGCGGACACCTGTTGCAACCTGACAGCATAACTGCCCGCAGCCTGCTGAAAGTGGGCAACAAGCGCTACCGCATTCACCGCGACAGCGAGGCTGAACAGGACGCGCTCAACACCCTGCGTGGTTACGGCCTTTCCGCCGAAGGCAATGAGCAATTCGCCCTGCACCGGCTAGAACTGCGGATGAACTCACCTTCCGCCATGCTCAACGCTTTGCGTTGGCACGACTTCCTGGATACAGGGGTGCTTGAGCTGCGTGATTACGGCTGGAACATCACCATTGCCGACAATTTCGACCTGCACTTCGACACCGTAGCCGACCTTGACGCCGAATGGCAGGAAAGTGGCGCGGGCAACGACTGGTTTGAAATCAGCCTCGGCTTTCAGGTGGATGGCAAGCGCATCAACCTGCTGCCCATCCTGGTAGAGATGCTGGTGCAAATGGAAAGCCCGCAAGCCTTGCTGGACATGCTGCAACGTCAGGAACACGTACTTGTGCCACTCGGCAACAATCGCTGGGCCAAACTGGAATCCCGCCGCCTGTCAGCCGTGATGGAAACCCTGGTTGAACTCTACGACCACCAGCCGCTCAATTCCGAGGGAAATCTGGAACTCAGCCGCTATCAGGGCGCTGGTCTCGGCGAATTGCTCAATGCACCCGGCCTGAAATGGAAAGGCGCGGAAGAACTGCTCGCCCTCACCCAGAAACTGCGCGATTTCAGTGGCATCCAGAGCGTAGCGCTGCCACAGGGGCTGAACGCCGAATTGCGCCACTACCAGCTAGATGGCCTGAACTGGCTGCAATTCCTGCGCGAATACCGTTTCAACGGCATCCTCGCCGACGACATGGGGCTGGGCAAAACCCTGCAAGCCCTTGCACACCTGCTGGTGGAAAAGCAGGCAGGGCGCTTGCAACAGCCCTGCCTGATCGTTGCCCCCACCAGCCTGATGGGTAACTGGAGGCGCGAAGCCAACCGTTTCACCCCAGACTTGCGGGTGCTGGTGGTGCACGGTTCCGACCGGCAGCGGCATTTTGCTTCCTTTGCCGATTATGACCTGATCCTGACCACTTACCCACTGATCCTGCGTGATGAGGAACAATACCTGCGCTTCAATTTCCACTACCTGATCCTGGATGAAGCGCAGGCCATCAAGAACGCCACTTCCCGCACCACCCAGATCATTTACAGCCTCAAGGCCACCCACCGTCTGTGCCTGACCGGGACGCCACTGGAAAACCATCTCGGCGAACTGTGGTCGATGTTCCATTTCCTGATGCCCGGCTATCTGGGCACGAATGACCGCTTTACCCGCCTGTTCCGCACCCCCATTGAAAAACAGGGCGACATGGACAGGCAGAAACAGTTGCGCAACCGGGTACAACCGTTCATGTTACGCCGCACCAAGGAACTGGTAGCCAACGAACTCCCGCCCAAAACCGAAATCGTCCGCAGCGTGGAACTGGAAGGCAGGCAGCGCGATCTGTACGAAACCGTGCGTCTGGCCATGGACAAAAAGGTACAGGAAGAAATCAGCAAAAAAGGTTTGGCGCGCAGCCATATCATGATCCTCGACGCACTGCTGAAACTGCGTCAGGTTTGCTGTGATCCGCGTCTGGTCAAGCTGGCTAAAGCCGCCACGGTCAAGGAATCCGCCAAGCTCGAACTGCTCATGACCATGCTGCCAGAAATGCTGGAAGAAGGCCGCAAGGTGCTGCTGTTTTCGCAGTTCACCTCCATGCTGGCGCTGATTGAGGAAGCCTTGCAGCAGGAGGGCATCGTCTACAGCAAGCTGACCGGCCAGACCCGCGACCGTGATAGCGCCATCGCGCACTTTCAGGAGGGTGACGCGAAAGTGTTCCTGATCAGCCTGAAAGCAGGTGGCACCGGGTTGAATCTGACTGCTGCCGACACGGTGATCCACTACGACCCCTGGTGGAACCCGGCAGTGGAACAGCAGGCCACCGACCGTGCCTACCGCATCGGGCAGGACAAGCCGGTATTCGTCTACAAGCTGATTACCGAAGACACGGTGGAAGAGAAAATCCTCAAGTTGCAGGAAAGGAAGCAGGCGTTGGCCGACGCCATTTATACCGGCGAGGAAGGTAAGGATGGGCCGCGTTTCAACGCGGATGACCTGATGGATTTGTTGAAGCCGATGGAAGATTCCTGATCATACCTTCCAGTCTACCGGCTGCCTGCCGTTTGCCTGCAAAAAGGCATTGGCGCGGGAAAACGGTTTGCTGCCAAAAAAGCCACGCCGTGCCGATAACGGTGAAGGATGCGCGCTGGCGATAATACAGTGGCGGGTAGCGTCAATCAGCTCTGTTTTCTTCTGCGCATGATTACCCCACAGGATAAACACCAGCGGCTGTACTTGTGCGCTGATGGCGCGAATCAGCGTATCGGTAAAGGTTTCCCAACCGTGTTTCTGGTGACTTCCGGCCTTGCCCGCTTCCACTGTCAAAACTGTATTCAGCAGTAGCACACCCTGCTCTGCCCAGGCTTGCAGGCAGCCGCTGTAACTATTGTCGATGCCCAGATCAGCTTGCAGCTCACGGTTGATATTGTTCAGCGAGCGCGGCAAGGGGCTAACGTCGGGCTGTACCGAAAACGACAGGCCGTGCGCATGGCCTGGTGTGGGGTATGGATCCTGGCCGAGAATGACTACCTTGACCTGATCCAGCGGCGTGCTTTGCAGCGCATTGAAACGCTGCCCGGCTGGCGGCAGGATCAGCTTCCCGGCGGCTTCCCCGGCTTGCAGGAAAGCATCCAGCGTTTGCATGTAGGGTTTGGCGAATTCCGCTCCGACGGCGGCCTGCCAACTGGGGGGCAATGAAGAAGCTTGCACGGGATACCTTGGGGTCAGAGTTCAGGAGGCGAAAGTATAGAGGATTTTGCGCTTGGAAGGGGTTACTTCAATCACAGAATGGCAGTGGCCTTGATCTGGGCAAAAACAGGCGTGCCCTTCTGTAAACCGAGTTGCACGGCAGACTTTTGGGTAATGTGTGCCAGCAAGGGCACTCCACCCAGGTTCAGCCTGATCATGGTACGCCCTTCGCGGTCATGCGCCATGCCGGTAATGTCGGCAGGCAGCACGTTGAGGATGCTGGTTTGTTTTGCTTGCTGGAGGGTAATACTGACATCGCGGGCATATACCCGCAGCCGCAAGGCCGTGCCGACTACCGCCGCCTGCTGGTAAGGCAAACTCAGCACCCCGCCCGCAAACTGCACTTGGCTGAGGTGGAATTCCGGCTCATGCCCACACACCTGCACCTGCAACACGGTGGATGCCTGTTTTCCCTGCGCCATCGGTGAATCGAGCCGCGTGAGGGTTTCCGCCAGTGCACCCGATGCCACTACCTTGCCCGCTTCCAGCACCACCAGATGGTCGGCAAGCTGGGTCACTTCCTGCGGCGAATGCGTCACATACAAAATCGGAATGTCGAGTTCGCGATGCAAGCGTTCCAGAAATGGCAGGATTTCCTGCTTGCGCTTGAGGTCGAGCGCGGCGAGAGGCTCATCCATCAGCAACACTTGCGGCTTGAGGGCAAGGGCACGGGCAATGCCAACCCGCTGGCGTTCGCCGCCGGACAATTGCGCGGGGATTTTATCCAGTAAATGCCCAATCCCCAACATGTCCACGATAGCCGCCAGTTCGGCATCATTGGCGGATTGCGTGGCACGTTTGCGCCCGTAATCAATATTCTTGCGTGCGGTCAGATGCGGGAACAAGCTGGCTTCCTGAAACACATAACCCAGGGGGCGTTGGTGGGTCGGCAAAAACACACCCTTCGTGCTGTCTTGCCATACCTGCCCACGCACTTGCAGGAAACCGCTGTCCGGGCGTTGCAACCCGGCAATACAGCGCAACAAGGTAGTTTTGCCAGAGCCGGAATGCCCAAACAATGCTGTTACGCCTCGCCCCGGCAATTGCAAATCGGTTGCCAGCGTGAAGTCACTGAAAGCCAGTTGGAAGCGGGCGTGTAGCGTATCCTGATTTATTTCGCTCATGGTTTCGGCATCCTGATTCCACGGTTAAGGGTATACATCAACAGCAATACGATGAAGGAAAACACCACCATGCCACCTGCCAGCCAGTGTGCTTGCGCATATTCCATCGACTCCACATGGTCGTAAATCTGCACCGACACCACGCGGGTTTTATCGGGAATATTGCCACCAATCATCAATACCACGCCGAATTCGCCCACAGTATGCGCGAATCCAAGAATGCAGGCAGTGAGAAAACCGGGGCGAGCCATCGGCAATGCCACACTGAAAAATGCATCCAGCGGTTTCGCCCGCAGTGTGCTTGCCGCCTCCATCAGCCGCATATCCAGCGTTTCAAACGCATTCTGGATGGGCTGCACCACAAACGGCAACGAATAGAACACCGAGGCAATCACCAGCCCACTAAAGGTAAACGGCAATGTCCCCAGCCCTAGCGAGGCAGTTAGTTGCCCGATCGGGCCTTTAGGCCCCATGGTGATCAGCAGGTAAAACCCCAGCACCGTCGGTGGCAGCACAATCGGCAACGCCACTACGGCACTCAGGGGGGCTTTCCACCAGCGACGGGTACGTGCCAAATGCCACGCCAGCGGCGTACCAATCAGTAACAGGATCAACGTGGTAAGGCTGGCTAATTTAAAGGTGAGCCAAATGGCTGACCAGTCACCGGCACTCAACATGGGTTGGCACTGGTAGAGACGCAAGATTTTGCGTCTCTACGGGGATGCGTGGGAATTTCATAGCCGTAGCTACTGATAATCGCCTGTGCATCTTCCCCTTTCAGGTAATCCAACAAGGCTTTGGCAGCGGCGTTATCCTTGCCCTTGCTTAACAGGACAGCATCTTGCGCCATCGGTGTGTACATTTCCTCTGGTACTTGCCAGGCAGAACCGGACTTGAGTTTGCCATCTTTAGATACCTGTGACAGGGCAACAAAACCCAGCTCCGCATTGCCAGTGGAAACGAAATCATAGGTTTGGGTAATGTTTTCACCCTGTACCAGTTTGGGGGTAACGGCATCTTTCAGACCCAGCTTTTCCAGCACCTCCATCCCGGCTGTGCCATAAGGCGCGGTTTTGGGGTTGGCAATTGCCAGATGCTGGAACTCGCCTGTCTTCAGCACTTCGCCCTTATCGTCCACATAGCCGTCCTTGTTGCTCCACACAACCAGTGTGCCGAAAGCGTAGGTGAACTGGCTGTCGGCTTCGGCTTGTTTGGCTTCGACCAGCTTTTTCGGGGTCTTGCTATCGGCGGAAATGAACACTTCAAACGGTGCGCCGTTTTCGATCTGGGCGTACAGCTTGCCGGTTGCCCCGGCTGAAACCTTGATGTCATGCCCGGTGGCGGCCTTGAATTTGGTGCCGATTTCTTGCAGCGGTTTGGAGAAGTTGGAGGCAACCGCGACGTGTACGTCATCTGCTACGGCTGTGTTTGTCATAAACCCAACACCAGACACCAGCAAAATAGCCAAAAATGTTCTCATAACAGCTTCCTTTAACAATGGAAGGGTAATGTTAAATGAAATCTTTAAGGCCAACATCATCCGGGTCAATCTGTTACCATATTGCGTCCTTGCCATGCGCCATCCTGGTGCATCGGCAACTACCCACTCAGCATTCCTGCGGCGGGCCCTGAGCTTACTCCCTCATAAGGGCGCGTCTTTCGCCTGATACTGGTATCACCCCCAGTATTGGTTTGCTTTCAATGCCCTTATCCACGGGTATCTCACAGAGGAGAGTTGTATGACGCAACCGATCAAAATGACCGACAGCCAACCATTGGCTGAGAACCACCCAAGACCGTTCAAGGTGTATGCAGCGCGGCATCTTGAGCGTATTCCACAACTACAGGCGCTGCCCGCCGACATGCGTTTCGACATGCAGGTGATCGCCAGCGTGCTGCCCTTCCGGGTAAACGATTACGTACTGGAAAACCTGATCGACTGGGGCAATGTCCCCGCTGACCCAATGTTCCGTTTGCTGTTTCCGCAGCGTGAAATGCTGGCGGAGGAAGATTTCACCCAGCTTGCCGACCTGTTACGGCGTGATGCGCCTGCTGCCGAGAAGGAACAGCTTATCCACGCCATCCGGCAGAAACTCAACCCGCACCCTGCCGGGCAGATGGAGATGAACGTACCCATATTCCGTCGCCAACGGGTGCATGGCCTGCAACACAAATACCGCGAAACCGTGCTGTTCTTCCCCAGTCAGGGACAGGTATGCCATTCCTACTGCACTTTCTGTTTCCGCTGGCCACAGTTTGTCGGCGACAAGGATCTGCGCTTTGCCAGCAAGGAAGCCGATGACCTGATCACCTATCTCCAGCACCACCCGCAGATTTCCGATGTCCTGTTTACCGGCGGCGACCCGATGGTGATGAAGACCGCCAATTTTGAACCTTATTTGAAAGGGCTGCTGAAACCGGGGCTGGAGCATGTGCAAAGCGTGCGCATTGGCACCAAGTCACTCAGTTTCTGGCCACATCGCTTCGTTTCCGACCCGGACGCCGATGACCTGCTGCGCTTGCTGGAAAAGCTGGTGAAAGCGGGCAAACATGTGGCAATCATGGCGCATTACAACCACTGGCGGGAACTCGACACGCCGATTGCGCACGAAGCCATCCGCCGTCTGCGCAGCACCGGGGCGATCATCCGCAGCCAGGGGCCGGTGCTCAACCACATCAACAATGATGCCGGTGTGTGGGCGAAAATGTGGAAAGAACAGGTCAGGTTGGGCATTGTGCCGTATTACATGTTTGTCGAACGTGACACTGGCGCACGCCATTACTTCGAAGTGCCGCTGGCACAGGCATGGAATATTTACCGCGATGCCATGCAACAGGTTTCCGGGCTGGCGCGCACCGTGCGTGGGCCATCCATGAGCGCCAGCCCCGGCAAGGTGGAAGTGCAAGGGGTAACCAAAATTCAGGGCGAAAAGGTATTCGTGCTGCGATTCATCCAGGGGCGTAATCCTGAGTGGGTGCAAAAGCCGTTCTTCGCCAAATACGACGAACAGGCGACCTGGCTGAACCACCTGCAACCGGCATTGGGGAAATCGTCATTTTTCTACGAGCCGGAATATCAGGACATGATTGCCCACCGGCATGAAATCCTCAACGAACTGGAGGGTGAGTGCTGATCCGCCTCGGTGTGGTTGCCCCTTATTACAACCAGCCTTTGTGTTTGAAAAACAGGTAAGGCGCAATCCCCGCCACGATCATCAGGCCAATCGCCCACGGGTAGCCCAGCAACCATTGCAGTTCCGGCATGTGCGTAAAGTTCATGCCGTAAATGCTGGCCACCAGCGTCGGTGGCAGGAAGACCACGGCGGCAATCGAGAAAATCTTGATGATCTGGTTCTGCTTGATATTGATGAAACCCTGGGTGGAAGCCATCAGGAAGTTGATCTTGTCAAACAGGAAAGTAGTGTGCGACATCAGGCCCTCGATGTCGCGCATGATTTCGCGCAGGGTTTCCAGTTGTTCCGGCTGGTCGCGCAGATGACGCAACAGGAAAGAAATGCCGCGCTGGGTATCCATCAGGCACAGGCGGATTTTACCGTTGCTGTCTTCCAGCCGTGCCAGTTCGCTGATCGCGTCTTCCAGATCGGTATCCTCTTCCTCCAGCACCTTGTGGCTGACCTCCTCCAGTTCGTGGTGAATGTCTTCCAGATAGTCGGCGTGGTTTTCCACCTTGTGTTCCAGAATCGTGACCAGCAATTCGGCGGCATCATGGCAAAGGATGTGACCACGGCGCGCGCGCAGGCGAAACAGGCGGAAATCAGGCAGTTTTTCATCGCGGATGGTGATCAGCCGTTTGTCTTGCAGGATGAAAGCGACCGATGCGGTGTTGTGGCGGCCTTCCTCCTGATACATAAATAGCGAGTGCACATGCAAACCGGCCTGGTCGACAAAGAAACGGGCGGAGAACTCGATCTCCTCGACATCCTCGGATTCCGGCAGGTCGGTACGTAACAGGTTTTCCAGCAGGGCGTGTTCGGTTTCCTCAGGGTCGCACATGTCCACCCAGTTGCTGCCCGCAAGCTGCCCGTCCAGCCGCGCATCATCAGCGGCCAGTTCGCGTATGAGTCCGTTTTCCAGGTTGAAAAGTCTGAGCATGAGCAGTTTCCTTGTGCTGGGCAGAATGGTGCGCGTCGGGCGGCAATTCTAACCTTAATCCGTGACATCTCACAGACCCTCCGATCCGAACATGCTACAGGCCGGATCAGCCACACAATGTAGCGGATTTTGACCCTGTACCGGAATGCGCCTAGCGTGTTAGCCATGCTGCTGACAAAAAGGAGATGTCATCATGTACAGGAGGTTGTTTTTCCTGTTTCCCTCCCGGAAACAGACATGCGCCGTTGTCGAGGAACTGGAAGATCTGGGGATTGATGAAGCCGACATCCACACGTTCTCCGCTGACGAACAGCAACTGGAGGGTCTTCCCCCCGCCTCTGGCCGACAACAGCAAGGTGTTGATACGCAGGTCGAAAAAATTGCCTGGAACAGCAACCTGCTCCTGTTTTTCATCGCCCTCGCCGGTTTTGTCATTGCGCTGTTTTCCGCTTCACCCGGTTGGGCACTGGCAATGCTGGCCGTTATGGTAATCACCTTTGGCCTGGGCTATGTATTCGCCACCCGTATTCCCAAGCTGCATCTGGACAATTTCAGGGATGCCTTGCGTCACCATGAGATCCTGCTGACCGTCGATGTGCCGGTAAGGCAGGTGGCGATAGTGGAACAGATGGTGCACCGTTTCCACCCCGAAGCGGTGGATGGTGGCGTGGGTTGGTCTCTGCACCGGTTTGGTCTGTAACAACTCATCTGCTGGCTTCAAGCCAGTGGAGTGGCGCGCGCTATAATCGCCCCGCAGTCCACGCCAGTGGGCAAACTGCCGTAATTGCGGATGCCGGTTCCGCCCAGCCGGGAACGAACGAAGGCTTCCGCCACCACACTATTACCTGCCTGTATCAGCAAACTGGCTTGCATGGTGAGTGCCAGTTGTTCAAGCAACCAGCGGGCCTGGTATTCAGCGTCGCGCAGGTTGCTCAGCGCATCTTTCAGTCGGGTGACAGCCTGATCCAGTTCCGCCATCTGCCCGCGTGCATTGTCAATTTCGGCGAACCATGCTTCCACGACTACCGGGGTTTTGCTGATGGCACGCAATACATCCAGTGCCTGGATGTTGCCGGAACCTTCCCAGATGGCATTGACCGGTGCTTCGCGATACAGCCGCGCAAGGATGAAGTCTTCGCTGACGCCATTGCCGCCGAGACATTCCATCGCTTCATAGGCGTGGCCGGGAGTGCGTTTGCAAATCCAGTATTTGCCGACCGCAGTACCGAGGCGCACCAGCAGCTTTTCATGTTCCTGCTCGCGTGTGTCGAGTGCGCGGGCCATACGGAAAGTCAGCACCAGCGAGCCTTCCACTTCCAGTTGCAGGTCGGCCAGCACGTTGCGCATCAGCGGCTGCTTTAGCAGTTTCTTGCCGAAAACGTTGCGATGACTGGCATGGTAAGCGGCTTGGGCGACGGCTTGCCGTTGTCCTGCGCTGGAGCCGACCATACAGTCGAAACGGGTCATCGCCACCATGCCGATAATGGCCGGTATGCCGCGCCCTTCCTCGCCGACCAGCCAGCCCAGCGCACCGCGCAATTCCACTTCGGACGAGGCGTTGGAAACATTACCCAGCTTGTTTTTCAGGCGCTGAATCTGCACGGGATTCCTGCTTCCGTCAGGCCGCCAGCGCGGTACCAGAAAACAGCTCAACCCCACCTGGGTTTGCGCCAGCATCAGGAAAGCGTCACACATGGGAGCGGACAAAAACCATTTGTGGCCAATCAGTTCATAAGCTGCTGCTGGCCCTTCCTCACCCAGCGGCAAGGCGCTGGTGGTGTTGGCGCGCACATCTGACCCACCCTGCTTTTCGGTCATGCCCATACCGATGGTGACGGTGGTTTTATCTTCATGGCTGACATTGCGCGGGTCGTAACGGCATGCCAGGATTTTCGGCAACCAGTACGCTGCGATGGCTGGCGTTCTGTGCAAGGCAGCTACGGACGCGAAGGTCATGGTAACAGGGCAGCCGTGCCCGGCTTCAATCTGTGCCTGAAGGTAATATTTCGCTGCCCGCGCCACATGGGCACCGGCTTGCGGGTCAGTCCAGGGCGAAGAATGCAGGCCACTTTCCAGCGCCAGCCGCATGAGCTGGTGATAGGCCGGATGATAGCGGACGTAATCAGTACGGTTGCCGGTACGGTCGTGACTGCGGAATTCGGGCTTGTATTCGTTGGCGAGAAAGCCCCATTCGATCACTTCGGCAGAGCCGCAACGAGCACCATGGGCACGGATGGAATCCTCCGCCCAGCCTGCACCTTCCCGCTGTACCGCTTCCTGTAGCGCCGGGTCGCCATCATAAGGATTGTAGTTTTCCAGTGGCGGCGTCTGGTTGAACACCTGATGGGTTGCTGCCAGCGTACCCAGCCGGGTGTTAGCCTGTGTATTGTGCATAATGCTCCTCCCATGACGCCAGTCTACCGGAAGCGTGAAAACAGCAGCAAACCAAGGTTTATTTATTAAAACAAGCAATAAACAAACATATTATTAATGATCAGATATATTTTATTTCCTTGTGTAACAGAAGGGGTTTTTTGTTTTCAGGCTACTCTTGCTACATTTTGGCAAACAGGAAAACGATTACATCGGCCTGATCATCGCCATGCCCCTGATCGCCCACGCCAGTTGGCATCCCTACTGCGATCTGGTGGTGCAGGGCGAGCAAGCCCCCAGCTAGGCGTCAAGCCATCTGGAATGTCTGGAGGGAACCATGAGAAAACTCTATTTCTTGGCACCGGACGCCCTATCGGCCCGCAACATCATTATCGAGTTGCGGGATCAAGGCGTTTACTCACAACACATCAGCATTCTGGCAAACCAGGACACCCAGTTTGACAGCAAGCTGGAAGTCACCGAACTAAACAGCGAAAACCTGAGCAATTTCGATGAACTGGGTAAAAGCGACCTGCTGCCTGCCTTGGAAAAGGGTGCCGCCATGGGTGGCAGCCTCGGCCTGATCGGCGGGCTGGCCGCACTGGCATTTCCGCCTGCCGGGCTGGTTATTGGCGGCGGCGCTGTACTGGCTTCAACCACACTCGGTGCTGGGCTAGGCGCATGGATTTCCTCAATGATCGGCATCTCGGCTCCGCATCACGATATTGAGGAATATGTCAGCGCTATTGAAAGCGGCAGTGTTCTGCTGCTAGTGGATGTGGATGAGGAAAAACTGGCAAGCATCAAGGGCATCATTGCCAGTCACCATCCCGAAGCTGACATCAAACAGGCGGGCAAACTAATGCCTGGCCCTGGCTGACAGCGGCACAACTGCATGGATGCAATACTGCACCCCGGCTCCAATTGCTGGTGTATTGAACACGCCGAACGCCTCAGCGTCATCGTCGATACCGCAGACTATTTCGCCGCTTTCGCCGAAGCCTGTGAATCAGCCCAGCGCCAGATCCTGCTGGTTGGCTGGGATTTTGACCGCTGGGAGTGCCTGCACCGCGATGCTGGGCAACACAGGTTCCCCGACCAACTGGGAGCTTTCCTGGCAGCGCTGGTAAGGCGGCGTAATGACCTGAACATCTATTTGCTGTCGTGGGATTTCAATATGATCTACGCTGCCGAGCGGGAACTGTTTCCAGCCTTGCGTCTGCGGATGCAGGCTCCCCGCCGCTTTCATTTCAGGCTGGATGGCACGCATCCGGGTGGCGCATCCCATCATCAGAAAGTGGTAGTGATTGACGACCGTATCGCCTTCGTCGGTGGCATCGACCTGAGCCGCTGGCGTTGGGATACCCCGGAACACAAGCCGGATGATCCTCGGCGCATCGATCCCAATGGCAATCCATACCCGCCCTTCCACGACCTGATGATGCTGGTGGAAGGCGCAGCCGCAGCCCGCCTGGGCGAACTTGCCCGCGAGCGCTGGCGGCGCGCGCATGATTGGGAAATCCCCACCCCCAGGACAAACATTTCCCCCTGGCCCCATTCTGTACAGCCCGGCCTGCACGACCTGCCGGTAGCAATCGCCCGTACCGAACCGGCTTACTCAGGCCGTCAGCCAGTGCATGAAGTTCGCCAGTTGTACCTGGATGCCATCGCCAGCGCACAACATTTCATTTACATCGAAAACCAGTATTTCACCGCCCGCTGCCTCGGCGAAGCCATTAGCCAGCGCTTGCAGCAAAAAAACGGCCCCGAAGTAGTCATGGTGTTGCCGGAAAAAACCGGCGGCTGGCTGGAACATATGAGCATGGATGTGTTGCGCGGGCGTATTGTCCAGCGCATGCAGGCCAGCGACCGGTATGACCGCTTGCGTGTCTGTTACCCGCATCAGCCAGGGCTGGGCGACACCTGCATCAGCGTTCATGCCAAACTGCTGATCGTGGATGACCACCTGTTGCGGATCGGTTCCTCCAACACCAGCAGCCGTTCAATGGGGCTGGATACGGAATGCGACCTAGCGATTGAGACGCAGCAGGCTAATGATGATACCGTTGCCTTCATCCGCCGCTTGCGCCAGCAGTTGCTGGGCGAACATCTTGGCTGCGAACCGGCGCAGGTCGCGGCCAGCGAGCAGCAACACGGCAGCCTGATTGCTGCCATCGAAGCGCTACAATGCGATCAACGCAGCCTGCGTCCACTGGATGTCAGCGTACCGGAGGAACTGGATGATATGGTGCCCGAATCAGATCTGATCGACCCGGCAGAACCGCTGGTACCGGAATATCTGGTCAATCGGTATGTGCCCAAACAGCGCCGCCCGCTAGGCCGTAAACGCCTGCTCTTGTTGTTTATGATCATCATCGGCCTGCTGTTGCTGGCTGCCGCTTGGCGTTGGACGCCCTTGCAGCAGTGGATTACACCAGAACGGCTCAGCAACCTGTTGGCAGGCATCGCCTCGCCGGAAGCGCGGGCGGCAGTCGCCATTGGCGGCATTACCCTGGCTAGTCTGTTGATGGTTCCGCTGACCCTGCTGGCGGTTGTCGCAGGCATCGTTTTCAGTAGTTGGCAAGCGTTTTGCTACATGCTGGTGGGCGCATTGCTCAGTTCGGTGGCCGGATTCGGTTTTGGTCAGATGCTGGGGCACAGCGTCGTCAAACGCTTGGACGGTTCAAAAATTAGCGATCTGAGCAAACAGGTCGCCAAACGTGGCACGGTAGCAATAGCCATTCTGCGCCTGCTACCGATTGCGCCATTCGCGATTTTCAACCTGATGGCGGGAGCCTCGCACGTGCGCTTCCGCCAGTTTTTCCTCGGCAGCCTGCTGGGGCTGACGCCGGGGCTGGGAGCCATCACCCTGTTTTCCAGTAATCTGTGGGCGGCCATTACCAACCCTTCCTGGATCAATCTGGCGGTCGTGGGCGTGGTTGGTGCCGGGCTACTGGCGTTTGGCTGGACGGCGGAACGCTGGCTGCGCTCCAGGTGAATAGCATGAGACTACGGGTCGCCACTTATAATATTCATGACGGTGTGGGTCGTGACCGCTGTTATGACCCGGTGCGCATCGTCAATATTCTCCGCGAAATCAATGCGGACGTGCTGGCCTTGCAGGAAGTCACCCTGGATCACGCAGGCGAACTCAAACAGCACTTTGCCGCCACTGGCATGCAAGTCACCGATGGCACAGTGTTCGAACACCGCAAGGGGCGTTACGGTAATCTGTTGCTGACGCGCCAACCGGTTATCGCCACCTGTATCCATGACCTGTCCTACCATGGACGTGAACCACGCAATGCGGTGGAACTGGAGCTGGATAACGGCGGAAAACCATTTGGTTTGCTGGCTACTCATCTGGGTTTAGGCCAGCGCGAACGCAGCGCGCAGATTGAACGGCTGACCGGGATCGTTTCCGCCCGCGACAGCATTCATCTGCTGCTGGGGGATTTGAATGTGTGGTCGGGACAAAGCCTGCGCCCGCTGGTTGCTTCTGGCTTTGTTTTCAAGGCGGTGCGCAGTTTCCCTACCTGGCCGGGCGCACTGGTGGCTCTGGATCGGATTCTGGTGCGCAAACCGGTAATCATCCACCGCTGTTTCCGCTATGAAAGCCTGCTGGCGCGGGTGGCCTCCGATCATTTCCCACTGGTGGCCGAGCTGGCGTTTGAAATGTGATCTGTCTGCTGCGCGCTCGTCGGATAAGCGGTATATCGCCCGGCATGAGGGGTATGATTGCCTGACCCAATACAATAACAATCAGGGCAACAATGGAAAAACAACAACACACACTCGCCCACAAGCTGGGTCAGCTCGCTTGCCGGTTTGAATTCTGGATATTGGTCATCGCCATTATCGCCATCCTGTCCATCTGGTGGCATAGCGCTTATCTGGTAATGGGGTTCTGCCTTGCGTCCATCTTCGCGTGGATTACTTACGATGCTACCTATCCGGACAGGAATGACTGGCTTTAGCCAGGCTGCGTCGGTTTTCCTCAGTCGGCAAAGTGCACCAGCAGCCGGTCGCCCGCCTGAGCCAGTAAGGCGGCAACAGGCAAAGCGGAAGTCCCGGCGGAGGCTGCCTTCAATACCTGCCGTTTGGTTTCGCCCTGAATGAGCAAGTGCATGGCAGGTGCCGACAGCAAGGCCGACAAGGTGAGAGACACCCTGCCCTCCGCTATACCGGTGGCCTCGATCAGCATGACAGGCGTTGCATTATGCGCAGCAAGTGCCGCTTCCAGATTGTCCGCAGTTGGGAACAGCGAGGCGAAGTGCCCGTCTTCCCCCATGCCCAGCACGCAAACATCCAGTGGCAACATCTGCTCACGTACTACCCGGTTGAGCGCATCCACATCCATACAGCCATCAACAGCGTCATACAGGGGAACAAGTTGTGCCCGTGCAGACGCTTGTGGCAAATGGCTGCATATGAAACGCAAATTGGAACGCGGGTTATCCGCTGCAACCTGCCGCTCATCCGTCAGGGTCAGCCTGACGCTTTCCCATGGCAGGTTTTGCTTGTCCAGTTCAGCCAGGAATGCCTGTGGCGTCGTACCGCCGGATAACGCAATCCGGGCTACACCGTTTTGTCCAATGGCAACCCTTATCTGCTCGGCAACAATGTTCGCCAGCGATTCAGCCTGACTTTCCCTGTTGATATATTTTACCAGCCTCATGTATTACCTCCCTCACCCACCAGCAGTCAGGACGGGGCCTTGTTGCTGGTGGCCGGGCCATTTTGCCCCAGCATTTCCGGCGTAACCAGCACAATACCCTTCTCCGTTACCCGGAAACGCTGCGCATCTGCCTCCCGGTCTTCGCCAATGACAGTGCCTTCCGGAATATGGCAACCACGGTCAATGATGGCGCGGGTGATGCGGCAATGCCGCCCGATATTGACTTCCGGCAACAGCACCGAGTCATGCACCACACTCCAGGAATTGGCTTTCACGTTGGAAAACAGCAGGGAATTGAAAATGGCCGCACCGGAAATCACGCAGCCTGCCGACACCACCGAACCCAGCGCCTTACCTTCGCGCCCCGGCTCCTGATGCACGAATTTGGCCGACGGCAACTGACGGTGGTAGGTGAGGATAGGCCAGCTGTCATCGTACAAATCCAGTTCCGGATCAACTGCCACCAGCTCCATGTTGGCTTCCCAAAAAGCATCGATCGTCCCCACATCACGCCAGTAAGGCTGGTCACCCGTCACCGGATCGCGGAACGGATACGCATAGACCTTATGTTCGGCAATAATGCGGGGGATGATGTCCTTGCCGAAATCATGGCTGGAATCCGGGTCTTCAGCATCCTGCTGCAACTGCTTGAACAGGAATTCGGTGTTGAAAATATAATTGCCCATCGAAGCCAGCGCAGTGTCTTCCGAACCCGGCATAGGCTGCGGGTTAGCTGGCTTTTCGTCGAAAGCCATCACCCGGCGGTTTTCATCGACCGTCATCACCCCGAAGCCTTTGGCGTCTTCCAGCGATACGCCCACGCAGGAAACGGTCATATCCGCCCCTTTCTCAACGTGGTAGGCCAGCATTTCACCGTAATCCATCTTGTAAACATGGTCACCAGACAGCACCAGCACGTATTTCGGGTTGATGGCTTCCACGATGTCGAGATTCTGGAAAATCGCGTCGGCAGTCCCGGCATACCAGTTGCCTGTGGTGCGCTGCGAAGCGGGCAGGACTTCCATTGCCTCACCCAGATCGGTGCGGAAATGTGACCATCCCTGCACCAGGTGGCGGATCAGCGAATGTGCCTTGTACTGGGTCAGCACCCCGATCTTGCGGATGCCGGAATTGACGCAGTTGGATAGCGGGAAATCGATGATACGGAACTTGCCACCAAAGAATACTGCGGGTTTGGCGCGCCGGTCCGTGAGTTCGTACAGGCGTGAACCACGCCCGCCTGCCAGTACCAAAGCCAGGGTGTCGCGGGTCAGCAGGCTGACAAAACGCGGATGATTGGTAGACATGTCGTTTTCCTCTTATTGTCGATTCATCCCTGCCATTCTAACCTGTCCGGGTTGTACAGTTTATGACTTGTATTGGGGTATTTGCCGGGCAAGGCTTTAAATTCGCAAAATTATGCGTACCGGTTGTTAGAAACGATAGTAAAGTTTTCCTTATAACCCTGCTAAACTGTTAACCACACAGACCACCGCAAGGGCTTGCCATGAACGAACCAACCCCAACGCACCCCATCACAGTAGACACGAGTGCCGTCAGCAAATACGACGAATCGCTGCTCGACAGCTTTTCCAAAGACGTAGCGGGGCAAGCCACGCGACTGGATGATCTCGCCAGACAACTGATCACCCTGAACATTGCCATTCCGGGTTTATACGCCACCGTCCTCAAATTTATCAGCGGGGACAAAGCCACCCTACAAGAACCGCTGATGCTGTTGATTATCTTCGGCGCGTGGCTGCTGGCTCTGGGGTTTGCCTTCACCAGCCTGTACCCGGAACCGTACAGCGTTGACCCGGATAGCCCCAGCGACATTGAGCAATATTTTCACCACAGCGCGAGACGCAAGCTCAAATGGCTGGCTGCTGCCGGTTTGTTCAGTTTTTTCGGCATTTGTTTTGCCGTTTTCAGCCTGTTTGTTTAAGGGGGAAATCATGGGGCAATCAACCAGACGTATTACGCACTGCGGTCAGTGTGGCAAGTCATTTTCGTACCGTTATGACATGGGGCGAATCCCGGAAGGCGTGACTAACTTTCCGCTGTCCTGCCCGTTTTGCAGCACCCGGCAGGTTGTGCCACTCACCGCTGTACGCAAGGTAGACTTGCTGCGTGACGGAACCAAGCAGGAAATCGTGGTGCTGGAAGTACCGGAGAATCCCGTTGGCGTAGTGAAAGAAGGGGGGGAGTAAGATGTCACAACCAACACCTTTCATCATTACCCCACCCGCTGACCTGCTGAAAGACCATCCACCTATCAAAGGCATGGCGGAAAGCCTCAGTTCCGCCTACGCCAGCCATAAGCTGGTTGAAGAAAAACACTTGCAGGCAATGGGGCAAGCCTTGTGGGACGCCCTGCCCAACGGTGCAGCGCTGGAAGCCGCGAAACAGGCCGCCGGACAACAGGCATTGCCGATCATCATCGAGTCAGATCACGCCGCCATACTCACCCTGCCGTGGGAAACGCTGTATCACCCGCAGTACGGCTTTCTGGGGCGGGAAACCGGTTTCAGCCTGTCGCGGCGTAACCCGACTATCAAGGTAAGGTTGCCCGATGTGCCATGCGAACCATTGCGTGTGTTGCTGTTCACCTCGCTACCCGATGACCTGACTGAACTGGAACGGCTGGATGTGGAAGCAGAACAGGCCGCCGTACAGGAAGCCCTGATGAAGCAGGAACAAGCGGGCGAAATCGTGCTGGAAATGCCGGATGACGGGCGGCTGGATACCTTCCGAGCCAGTTTGCAACACTTTCAGCCGCATCTGGTTTACCTCAGCGGGCATGGCAACTTTACCCACGAACACCATAATCAGCAGGCGTATGGCAGCTTCCTGTTTGAAGATGCCATTGGGCGCAAACAGGAAGTTTCTGAAACGGAACTGACAGCCTGTTTCCAGAATACCCAGGTGCAATTGCTGGTGTTGTCAGCGTGCCTGAGTGCCAAACAGCACCCCAACTACCCGCACAACGGCTTGAGTGCAGCGTTGTATAAGGCAGGCATTCCCCACGTGATCGGGATGCGCGAATCCGTTTTCGACAAGGCGGGCATCCAGTTTGCCAAAGCCCTGCTGGAAACGCTGGGAAAACGCACCACGGTGGATGTGGCCTTGCAGCAGGCACGCAACGCCATCACCCAACCTCTCAAGGAGGCAGGTGGCTACAAAGAGAGCAGCAACCCGATCCGTACCGAAGCCTCGTATGGGCAATGGTGTTTGCCACAACTGTTGAGCCATGACCTGAAGCAGGGTCTGGTGGATTGGGGATTTACCCCGCAACCCCGTAAACGGGCAGAACTGAAAACCTTGCTGGGGCAGATTTCCGTACCTGAACAGTTCCGGGGTCGGCGGCGTGAACTGCGCCAATGGCAAAACCGTTTACGCAGTGAACAAAACAGTCTGCTGATCACCGGTATCGGCGGTATGGGTAAAACTGCCCTCGCCAACAAGTTGTTGCAAGGTTTGCACAAGGACGGCTATCAGACCTTCAGTTTTTCCCTGCGCCCGGAACATGACTGGCAGAATGTGCTGCTGGATATGGAACTGGCGCTGGCTGAAGACGAAGGTGCGTACAAGAAATATGAACTCATCCAGCGCAAAGGTCTGGACGAAGCAGCCCAAGCCAGTTATTTCCTCAAATTCCTGCTGGCGCGTTATGGCGGCAAACTGGCCTTGTTCTTCGACAACCTGGAATCCGTACAGGACGGGAAATTTCCCCACGCCGTAACCGATCCCACGCTTCAACACTGGCTACAGGCGGCACAACAACTGACCACGCAAGGCTTGAAGCTGATCCTCACCTCGCGCTGGCGGCTGCCCGACTGGGCGGAGGCGGCACACTACCCGCTGGGCAAACCCGTGTATGGCGATTACGTGGCGATGGTGCGTCTTAAAGGCTTGCCGCTGAACGGCGCACGCCTGCAAACCGCTTATGAAACACTGGGCGGTAACTTTCGCGCCCTGGAATTTTTTGCCGAGGCCACCCGGCATATGTCAGTCAAGGAAGAACAGGCATTTATCGCAGCCCTGGACAAAGCTGCGGATGACAGCCAGACCGATATGGCGCTGGCCAAAGTGCTGGAACAACGCCATGCGGGTGAACATGCCTTGTTGCATCGCTTACTGGCTTACCAGACGGCTGTTCCGTTGACGGGGCTGGAAGTGTTGTGGGAAGAACCCTCACCCCCCAACCCCCTCTCCCGCCAAGCGGGCGAGGGGGGGCAAGATGATTGGGCGGTGCTGCAACGTTTGCTGGCGGTATCACTGGTGGAACAATTCACCAACCCCTATAGTGAAGAAACTGAATATCAGCTTGCGCCACTGGTGCGCAGTTGGCTGCTGGCGAATGGTGCGCCTGATCCATCCCTGTCCATGTTGCAAACCGCCGCCGAGTTCCTGCTGTGGCAACTGGAAGAACGCCAGAACACCACCTGGGAACACCAACTGTCTACCCATGCCGCGCTGCTGGCTGCCAACCTCACCGAACAGGGGCAGCGGCTGGTACTGGACTGGATCATCGGGCCGCTCACTATGGCGGGCATGTACCGCACCCTGCTGGACGACTGGCTGCCCCCGCTCGCCGAGGCTGACAACCAGCAGATCAAAGGGGAAGCACTCGGACAGATCGGCAAGCAATACCTCCATATTGGTCAATACGACACCGCTCTCGACTTCCTCAAAAAGTCGCTCGCCATTCAACAGGAAATCGGCGACAAATCCGGCGAAGGCACTACCCTCAACAATATCTCGCAAATCTATGATGCACGCGGCGACTACGACACCGCTCTCGACTTCCTCAAAAAGTCGCTCGCCATTCAACAGGAAATCGGCGACAAATCCGGCGAAGGCACTACCCTCAACAATATCTCGCAAATATTCAAGGCACGCGGCGACTACGACACCGCTCTCGAC
This sequence comes from Gammaproteobacteria bacterium, assembly GCA_018822845.1. Taxonomy (GTDB): domain Bacteria; phylum Pseudomonadota; class Gammaproteobacteria; order Thiotrichales; family Thiotrichaceae; genus Thiothrix. The sequence goes on from JAHJJD010000052.1 coordinate 38,331, forward strand.
TTCCTCAAAAAGTCGCTCGCCATTCAACAGGAAATCGGCGACGTGGCGGGTTTGTGCGCCACTTTATTCAACATGGGGCATATCCATTTGCAAAATGAAGAAGTCGCAGAAGCCGTGCAAGCATGGGTAACGGTTTACGGCATCGCCAAACAGATCAATCTGGCAAATGTGCTGCAAGCGTTGGAAAGCTTGGCAGGAAACCTTGGCTTACCCGGCGGGTTGCAAGGCTGGGAAATGCTGGCAAAACAGATGGCCGAAAAATAAATCCCCTCTGTCTCCCCATTTTCAAAGGGGAGTACCCTCCAGACAAAGCACGCTATAACTGGAGAGCCTCCCCCTTTGCAAAAGGGGGAACGAGGGGGATTTTCTTCCTCCCTTCACCCCTTGCGGGGGAAGGGTCGGGGATGGGGGGTAATCTACCGATAACTATCCACACTCGGACAAGAACACACCAAATTCCGATCTCCATACACATTATCAATCCGGTTCACGGTAGGCCAATACTTCGCCGTCGGGCTAACACCCTGCGGGAACACCGCCTCGGTCTGGCTGTAAGGGCGTTCCCAAGCATTCACCAAATCATCCAGCGTATGCGGCGCATTCACCAGCGGATTATTGTCCGCAGGCCACACGCCCTCCTGCACCTTGCGAATCTCTTCCCGAATCGCAATCATCGCATCGCAAAAACGGTCAAGCTCCTCTTTCGGCTCGGATTCGGTCGGCTCGATCATCAGCGTACCCGCCACAGGAAACGACATGGTAGGCGCGTGAAAACCGTAATCCATCAAACGCTTGGCGATGTCCGACTCATCCACACCCGACTCGGCCTTGATGGGACGAATGTCGAGAATACACTCATGCGCCACCCGCCCGTTCGCCCCCCGGAACAGCACCGGATAATGCCCGGACAAACGCTGCATGATGTAATTGGCGTTCAAAATCGCCATCTCGGTCGCACGTTTCAAGCCTTCCGCGCCCATCAGCTTGATGTAAGCCCACGAAATCGGCAGGATCGCCCCACTCCCATAAGGAGCCGCCGACACCGCGCCAGTGCCATCCATCTTTAGCCCCTCCCCCCCTGCGGGGGAGGGGTTGGGGTGGGGGGGTTCTTCCACATGCCCCGGCAAAAACGGAGCCAAATGCGCCTTCACCCCAATCGGCCCCATGCCAGGGCCACCGCCACCGTGTGGAATCGCAAAGGTCTTGTGCAGGTTCAAATGCGACACATCCGAACCCATTTTACCCGGTTTGGAAATGCCCACCTGCGCATTCATGTTCGCGCCATCCATGTACACCTGCCCGCCGAACTGATGCACGATCTCGCAGATTTCCACAATATCCTGCTCGAAAACGCCGTGGGTAGACGGGTAAGTCACCATCAAACACGATAGCTTGTCAGCGTGCTTTTCCGCTTTCGCACGCAAATCGGCCACATCCACGTTGCCGTTCTTGTCGCACTCGACCACCACCACCTTCAGGTTCACCATCGCCGCTGATGCCGGGTTGGTACCATGTGCGGAACTGGGGATCAAACACACATCGCGATGCCCCTGCCCAATGCTCGCCTGATAACGGCGGATCGCCACCAGACCGGCGTATTCCCCCTGCGCCCCCGAATTCGGCTGCATCGAAATCGCATCATAGCCAGTCACTTCGATCAGCCAGTCTTCCAGCTCCTTGATCATGGCGCGATAGCCCACGGTCTGTTCACTCGGCGCAAACGGATGGATGTCTGCAAATTCAGGCCAGGTCACCGGAATCATTTCCGCCGTCGCATTCAGCTTCATGGTGCACGAACCCAGCGGAATCATGCCGTGCGTCAGTGAGAAATCCTTGTTTTCCAGCCGCTTGAGGTAGCGCAGCATTTCGGATTCGGAATGGTGGGTGTTGAACACCGGATGAGTCAGGAAATCACTGCTGCGTTTGTAACCGGACGGGATACCGCCGAAACCTTCTGCCACAACTGCGGCATCCAGCGCAGCCACATCCAGCCCATGACCCGCACCCAACAACACATCGAACAATTCGGCAATATCCGCCCCGGTTTTACGCTCATCAATGCTGATACCGATATTGCCGTCAGGGAAATGACGGAAGTTGAGGTGGAATCCCTCTTCTGTAGGAGCTTGCCCTGCAAGCGATTCCCCCGACGAAGAATCGCCAGCACGGCTGGCTCCTACAGGGGAAGCAATCGTCAGGGTGTCGAACCAGGTATCGTTGACCAGCTCCACACCTTTCTGCTGCAAACCCTTCGCCAGGATATTGGTCAACCGATGAATCCGCCCGGCAATCTTCTTCAAGCCCTCCGGCCCGTGATACACCGCATAGAACCCTGCCATATTCGCCAGCAACGCCTGCGCGGTACAAATATTGGAAGTCGCCTTTTCACGACGGATATGCTGTTCACGGGTCTGCATCGCCATACGCAACGCCTGTTTGCCGTGGCTGTCGATGGAAACCCCGATCACGCGCCCCGGCATGGTGCGCTTGAACACATCCTTGGTAGCAAAGAAAGCCGCATGTGGCCCGCCGAAACCCATCGGCACACCGAAACGTTGCGAGTTGCCAACGACAACATCCGCACCCATTTCACCCGGTGCTTTCAACATCACCAAGGCCATCAGGTCGGAAGCCACGCACACCAGCGCTTTCTGCTCATGTGCCTGCCTGATCAGCGCCTCAACGTCACCGACTGCGCCAGTTGTACCTGGGTATTGCAGCAATACCCCAAACACTTCGTGCTGCGCCAGCTCGCTGTACGGGTTGCCGATAACCAGCTCGAAACCAAAATACCCGGCACGGGTTTTCAGCACGTCGATGGTCTGCGGATGCACATCATCGGCCACAAAGAATTTATCCGTTTTCAAACGGTTGGAGCGCTTACATAAAGTCATTGCTTCCGCCGCTGCGGTGGCTTCGTCCAGCAACGAAGCGTTGGCAATGTCCATGCCGGTCAGGTCAGTGACCATCTGCTGGTAATTGAGCAAGCCTTCCAGACGCCCCTGGGAAATTTCCGGCTGATACGGCGTATAAGCAGTGTACCAGCCCGGATTTTCCAGCACGTTACGCAGAATGACTGGCGGCACGATGGTGTCGTAATACCCCGTGCCGATGTACGACTTGTTCACCTTGTTTTGCTGCGCCAGTCCCTTCAGGTAGGCCAGCACTTCAGTTTCAGTGCGGCTACTCTCCATTGCCAGCGGCGCGTTCAGCAGGATGCTGGCGGGAACCGTGCTGTTGATCAGCGCATCCAGTGAGTCCGCGCCCACGGTTTGCAGCATTTCCGCTGTATCCGCGTCGGAAGGCCCGATGTGGCGGGCGATAAAATCGTCGTGTTGTTCAAGTTCGTACAAGCTTGTCATTCAGTCGTTACCTGTTTGTACCCCTCACCCCCCAGCCCCCTCTCCCTCAAGGGGAGAGGGGGAGCAAGAAAAAGGTGTGTGACGGGAATTTGGTCTTAGCCCCTCTCCCCTTGAGGGAGAGGGGTTGGGGTGAGGGGTTCTTATTACTCTTCCGCTTCCGCTGCATACGCTTCGGCATCCAGCAGTTCGCCCAGCGCGTCTTCGTCATCCACGCGCATGACGAACATCCAGCCGTCGCCATAAGGGTCGGAATTGATCAGTTCCGGCGAATCCTGCACAGCTTCGTTGACTTCAACGATCATGCCCGGAACCGGTGCATAAATGTCGGAAGCCGCTTTGACAGATTCAGCCACCGCACAACCGTCTTCTGCGCCGTATTCCGCGCCGGGTTCAGGCAGTTCGATGTGAACCAGATCGCCCAGCAGCTCCTGTGCGTGGTCGGTGATGCCGACAGTTACAGTACCGTCGCCATTGTCGCGTACCCATTCGTGGGATTTGGTGTATTTCAGATCGGAAGGGATATTGCTACTCATGAGGGTCACTCCAAAAACTTGATTACAAAACAGATTTGCCATTGCGCACGAAGCTGGGCTTCACTACTTTGGCAGGGTGAAATTTGCCGCGAATATCAACCTCACAGGTGTCGCCACAACTTGCCGGAACCCGCGCCAGCGCAATCGCTACGCCGAGTGTAGGCGAAAAAGTGCCGCTGGTGGTTTCGCCTTCACCGCCGTTACACACAACTTTCATGTGGCCGCGTAACACGCCTTTGCCTTCCAGTACCAGACCGACGAATTTTTGTTTGATTCCGGCAGCTTTCAGGGCTTCCAACGCGCTGCGACCGATAAAGTTACGCTCTTCGGGCTGCCAGGCAATTGTCCAGCCAAGGCCGGAAGTCAGGGGGGATGTGGTTTCGTCCATGTCGGTACCGTAGAGGTTCATCCCCGCTTCCAGACGCAGGGTGTCGCGCGCGCCCAGGCCAATCGGTTTGATGTCGGCAGCCAGCAGCGCATCCCAGACTTTTTCGGCTTGTCCATTCGGGAACATCATTTCAAAGCCATCTTCGCCGGTATAACCCGTGCGGGCAATAAACCAGTCGTTGACGAATGCGCCGTAGAAGGTTTTCAGCGGTTCAACGATAGCAACTTCATCCGCAGGCATAATGCCCAACACTTTCGCACGCGCATTCGGGCCTTGAACGGCAATCATGGAAAGGTCGTCACGTTCAGTCAGGGTCGCGTCGAAGCTGGCGATTTGTTGTTGCATCCACGCGATGTCTTTTTCGCGCGTACCGGCATTGACCACGATGCGCCACTGGGTATCGGTGATGAAATACACGATCAGGTCGTCGATGACAGTGCCTTCCGGGGTCAACATGCAGCTATACAGCGCCTTGCCGGAGTCTTTCAGCTTGTCGACATTGTTGGCCAGCAGGTATTGCAGGAAGGCTTTGGAACCAGCGCCTTCGAGGTCAAGGATGACCATGTGCGACACGTCAAACATGCCTGCGTCGTTGCGCACCTGATGGTGTTCTTGCAGTTGGGAGCCGTAATGGATGGGCATTTCCCAGCCCGCGAAATCGACCATTTTGGCACCGGATTCGAGGTGCCTGGTGTAGAGAGCAGTACGTTGCATGGTTGTTCTTCCCAGTATGTTAGGCATAAAAAAAGGGCGGCAGACCGCTTGATCTGCCGCCCCTCTGTCCTGTTACCTGAGAGATTCCCTTTGAACTTCTGCCTTCGACTCCGCTCAGGCATCGAACCCCGTCCCGTTGTACGAAGCCGAAGCCGTTCCCTGAGCGGAGTCGAAGGGAACAAGGTTACTACCCTTCGGTGAGCGCATCCGCGCTGCTCTCCAGAGTCAGATATAGCACTGCCAGTCCTTTTGCCTGAGCGTTTCCGGGCGGAATTGCGCCTTCGGCGGCTGCCACTTGGGCAACTCTCTCCTGCCAGTTTTTACTGAATCGGGCGATTGTAGCGGATGCGGCGCAGCAACAGAAGGGGGCTACGATAAACCTTGCCTTTTGTCAGAAGAGATAGAAAAAAACCGCTCAAGCGGTTTATCCTCTTGGCGGTGTGTGGAGCTGAAGAATATAATCACATTCTAATAGACCTGATCAAAACACAAACGACTCCTGCAACTGAGAGCTAGCAGTATGATAAGTAAAGGTATATCGGGCAAAGGGCGGAATACCGCCATCATGTTTGCAACGCTGATGCTGTTCTGGCTGATGCTGAACGGCAAACTGGAAGCCGACATCCTCATCGTCGGTGCCCTGGTTGCGCTGGTCATTGCCGTGTTGTATCGCGATGGCCTGTCTTTCTTCACTGAGTTCCGTTTCACCCCTGCGGCTTTCATCGCCGGTTTTGGCTACTACGGCTACTTTTTCAAGGAGCTGTTCAAATCCAATATCAAGCTGGCGGCCATCGTGCTGTCGCCTTCCCTGCCGGTCAAGCCTGCCATCGTCAAGGTACGCACCAAGCTCAAAACCCGCATGGGGCGGCTGATGCTGGCCAATTCCATCACCCTGACGCCGGGGACGCTAACGGTGGAGATGGAGGGCGAGTGGCTGTACGTGCACTGGGTACGGATGGAAGCCGACGCTATTGAGGAAGCCACTGCGCGCATTGTCAGCGGGTTCGAGTCCTATCTTGAGGTGATGTATGGTTGAAATCCTGATCATGCTGGCCGCCGGTCTGGCCGGAGCCGCATTCCTGCTGGCCTTGGTGCGTTTCATCCGTGGCCCTTCGCGGCTTGACCGGGTGGTGGCGTTTGACGTGCTGACCGTTATTGCCATTACCTTCATCGTGCTAGCGGCGCTGGTGGAAAACCGGGGAATTTATCTGGATGCGGCGCTGGTCTATGCGCTGTTGTCTTTCCTCGGTGTCATCTCTATTGCCCGTTATCTGGAGGGGCGTTTCTGATGGGTCTGATCCTCGACATTATCGGCGGGCTGCTGCTGGTGGGCGGCGCGTCCTTCCTGCTGTTTGGCGGGCTGGGGCTGGTGCGGATGCCGGATATTTACAACCGCATCCAGGCAGGCGCGAAAACCACCACACTAGGCACACTGCTGACACTGGCTGGCGCGGCCTGCCTGCAACCGGCCTGGGGCTGGAAGCTGTTGCTGATCGGCGTGTTCCTGATTTTTACCAATCCGGTTTCCGCGCAAGTGCTGGCGAATACTGCCCATCGGCGTGGGGCAGAAAAATCCCCCCTGACCAAAATCGACCGTCTGGCTGAAGACCAGGAGGGTAAAGCATGAGTATGGTGTTGATTGCCATCGCTACGTTGCTGACGATAGCCATGATCGGTGCGGCATGGGTGACCATCCGTGCCAAAAAAGTCGCTACTGCCATGCTGGCGGCGGGGCTGGTAAGTTTGTTTGCTTCGGTCATGTTCCTGTTCCTCGCCGCACCGGATGTGGCAATGACGGAAGCCGCCATTGGCAGCGGCCTGACCACCTTCCTGTTCTTCTTTGTACTCGGACGGGTACGGGGAGGCAGCGATGATTAGGAATTTTGCCGTTTTCCTGCTGTTGCTGGGGCTGGGCGCGATTTTCCTGCACCTGCTGGACGGTTATGTCCCGGCCAGCGAACTCAACCAGACCGCCCGTTACTACGCGGAACATACCGCGCAGGATTTGGGCGCTGCCAATATCGTCACCGCCATCATCGTCACCTATCGGGGGCTGGATACGCTTGGGGAAGTCACCGTGCTGTTCCTCGCTTCCACCATCATCGGCATGGTATTGGCGCAAGGCAGCAAGCGTCAGCGCGCGTTGCAACGCAAACTGCCAGCTTCCGGCGAATTGCTCACAACGGGCAGCCGCTTGCTGGTGCCGCTGATTTTGCTGTTCGGTGCGTATGTATTCGTCAATGGTCATCTGACACCCGGCGGTGGTTTTCAGGGCGGCGCAATTATCGCGTCGGCAGCACTGCTGGTGCTACTGACTGATCCGCTCAAGCGTTTCAGCCACAAGCTGATTGCGCTAGTGGAATCCATTTCCGGCCTGGTATTCGTCGGGGTTGGCGTGCTGGGCATGCTGTTGGCAGGCGGCTTCCTTGACAACCGCATTCTGCCGACTGGCGAATTCGGGGCGCTGTTCTCCGCCGGAGCCATTCCGCTTATCTACAGTTTCGTCGGCCTGAAAGTCGGCGCGGAATTCACCTCAATGCTGACCAATCTGGCAGAAACGGAGAAATCATAATGGACTGGATTGCAATGGCCACCGGTTTCATCCTGATCCTGATGGGACTGTATGGCGCACTGACCGAGCGTAACATCCTGCGCATCATTGTGTCGTTCACGGTCGCCAATACCGGGGTGAATCTGGTGCTGGTGGCGGTGGGCTACATGCACGGGCGTACTGCGCCGATTCTGGACAAGACTGTCCCTGTTGCCGAAGCGGTTGCGCGCATCATCGACCCGGTGCCGCAGGCGCTGGTGCTGACCGCTATCGTGATCGGCCTTGGCGTTACTGCGATGATGCTGACCTACGCCTACAAGCTTTATGAAGAAAAAGGCACGCTGGATGTCTCCAAATGCAGGGATCTGAAATGGTAAGCCCAATGTATATCATTGCTGCCGGGTTGGGCGGGGCTTTCCTGCTGGGCCTGTTGCCGAACAAGTGGCGGACTATCCCTTACGCCATTACGCTGGCTATCCTGGGAATCATGGCGTGGATTGCCGGAAGCTGGCTGTATGCGTTTGCGGTGCAAGGCGCTGCCAGCGTGGAAATTTTCACCGCAGGCACGCAGCCGCCGTTTGCGATCAATTTCCGGGTCGGGCTGGCGGAAGCCTCGCTAGCCTTGCTGACCACACTGGTCGGGCTGCATTCCGCGCTGTACATGAAAGACACCCTGTTCAAACAGGGGCGGCAGGCGATGGCGGTACTGCTGATTTTCATCATGGCGTTATGCGGGGTCATTTTTACCCGCGACGTATTCAACCTGTTTGTGTTCATGGAGCTGGTAGTCATCGCCACTGCCGGGCTGGTGCTATTGTCGGCTGACCGGCGGGCGCTGGGCGCTGGCATCAAGTACCTGATCGTGTCGCAACTGGTATCCATCCTGCTGCTGGTGGGCATCATCTTCCTGTATCACGCCACTGGCACGCTGAACATTGACGACATGGCAGCCGCGCAGGTCAACCTGCTGCAAGGCGGTGCAATGGCGTTTTTCCTGCTGTTTGTCGCGGTGCTGGCAGAGTTGAAACCGTTCCCGGCGAATGGCTGGGGGCTGGATATTTACGAGTCGGCGCATCCAGCGTTTTCGGCAATTTTCTCCACCGCAACGGGTGGGGCAACCATCTACGCGGCAGACAAGATGTTGCAGATTGGTGGCGCGGAATGGCTACCGGCGGCAACAGCGATTGGCATCGTCACCTTCGTGGCCGCCAATATCTTTGCGCTGGTACAGAATAATGACCGGCGCTTGCTGGGTTATTCATCGGTGGCGCAGATTGGCCTGCTCCTCACTGTGGCGGGGCAACGCGATATTCTGGGTGACGCCTATTACTACGTTGCGGGCGGTATTTTGCTGGCTCATGCGGTATCCAAAGCCGGGCTATTCTGGTTGTCCGGGCTGGTAGCGCAACGGGAACTGACCGATTGGGCCGCACTACGCAGCCAGCCCGTGCTGGTGTTCGCGTTTGCCACGTTCCTTGCCTTGCTGGTGGGTTTGCCGCCCTTCCCCGGTTTCTATGCGAAATGGGATCTGGCGCATCATCTGGCGGCTGAGGGCAGGCTGTGGCTGCTGGGGCTGATCCTGTTCGGGGCGCTGGTGGAAGCGGCTTATTTGTTCCGCTGGTTTGGCTATGTGATCAAGCGTGAAGCCAGGGAAAATGGCCTGGCATGGCAATCAGTCAAGGCTGACGTGGCATTCAGTGCGGTGATTGTGGCCTGGTTGCTGGCGTATTTGTGGGGGCATTTGTCCGGTCATGGCAACCTGTTGCACGCCGTTCCGTTGCTGTTTGCGCTGCTGTTCCTGCCGCTGGACTGGCTGCCTGCCAAACTCAAGAACGTGCTGGCCATTAGCGGGTTGCTGTACTGGTTCTACCTGAACTATCCGTCTTACGACCCGTTGCAATTGATCTTTGCGGCGGTGATGTTGCCGGGTGGGGCGCTGATCCTGCTGGCCAGTTTCCAGACGCAAAAACGGCGGGTAGGCTTCTATCCGGCTGCGATGCTGATGTTTGCCGGGCTGGCGATGCTGATTGTGGCGAAAAGCTCGTTCGATTTCTTTGCGGCGTGGGAGTTGCTGACGGTGGGTTCGTATTTCCTGATCCTGCGAGGCAAGCATTCCGAGCCTCATGCGCTGTCGTACCTGGTTTTCTCGCTGGGTGGCGCATTCCTGATCCTGGCCGGGTTTGCGATTGCGGCGCAGGGTGCGCCTGACTTCAAGCTGGCGGCGCTGGCGCAAGTGGCGCAACCGTATGCACCGTGGGTATTTGCCATGCTGGCGATTGGTTTCATGACCAAAACGGCAGCAGTGGGCGTGCATATCTGGCTGCCCGGCGCACATGCCGAAGCGGAAACCGATGTGTCGCCGATGGTGTCCGGCATCCTGTTGAAAGCTGGGCTGTTCGGCCTGTTCATGCTGCTAATTACGATGGGCAAGCAGCAGCTTTACGGGGTAGAACTGACCTATGTGATGCTGTGGATTGGCGCAATTTCGGCGCTGATCGGCAACCTGATGGCCATTTTCCAGGAGGACGCCAAGCGCTTGCTGGCCTATTCCTCTATCGGGCAGATGGGCTATGCAGTGTTTGGTCTGGCGTTGATGAACCATCTGGGCTGGCTGATGGCGCTGATGTTCGTCATCAACCATTATATTTACAAGTCGATGCTGTTCCTGTCAGTGGGTGGCATTGCCAAGCGCACCGGCACGCGCCTGATGTACCGTATGGGTGGGCTGATCACGCTGATGCCGCTGTCGTTCATTGCGGTGATGATCGGCATTATTGCGATGTCGGGTGTGCCGCCGCTGTCTGGTTTCGGCGGGCGCTGGATTTTCTACAATGCGATCATGACGGCGGAATACCGCTTGCCAATGGTGATTGTGTTCCTCGCCGGGCCAATTGCGTTCCTGTACCTGTTCCGGCTGATCCACACCATTTTCCTCGGGCAGTTGAAGGATGAAATGCGCAAGATCAAGGAAGCGCCGTTCTGGATCGTGCTGCCGCAGATGATTTTCGTGGTCGCGCTGATGGTGTTCGCGCTGGTTCCCGGCCTGGCACTGCGCAAGGTGGATCTCTATATGACGCAATTCTTTGCGGGGAATGGCCACCTGAACTGGGAAGGGCTGACCATCAGCAGCGATTTCGGCTACTGGAACCCGGTCGCCATCATGGTCATCATCGGGGTGATTTTCATGACATTGTTCCTGTGGCTGCTATTCGTTAACCGCAAGGCACAGCCGGTGAAACAGTTCAATATCGTGTTCTCAGGCGAACGTCCGTTCCGCCCGGAGACTACCCATTTTGCGTGGAATTTCTTCGCGCCTTACCGCAAGGCTTTGGGCTTCCTGACCCAGCCGCTGGTGACCATTTTCTGGGAAACAGTCAGTGAGTTGCTGCATTCGGCGGCGGACATCCTGCGGCGTTTTTACACCGGCAACGGGCAGACTTATGCGATTCACCTGCTGGGCTTTGTGATCATTGTCTACATGTTGTGGATGGGGGGTAAGCCATGATGGAGGCACTCGTGGAATTCAACTGGATGCGCATTCCGTGGGCATTGCTGACAGTGTTCATCGTCTTTAACTACGGTTTCCTGATGACAGCGCTGATCCAGAAAATCGCGGCGCGGGTGGGTCGGCGGCATGGCATCCCGATCTGGCAGAATTATATTGACCTGATTAAGAACTATGCGCTGCGTACCTCCATTACCCATGGGGTGATGTTCTATCTGGGGCCGGTGTTCCGGCTGTCTGGCGGGGTGGGCTTGTTGCTGTTCGTGCCGACCATTTACGGCTCGGACATGTTCAGCAATTTCTCGTTTGCGGGCGACCTGATTCTGGCGCTGTATTTCGTGTTCTTCGGCACGCTGGGCATGGCATTGGGGGCGGCGGAAAGCGGGCATCCCTATTCCGCCATTGGCATTACCCGTGGGCTGTCGCAAATGACGGCAGCGGAATTGCCATTTGCACTAGCGGTGTTTGCGGTGGCGCTGCAATATCAGACACTTTCCATCACCGACATCGTGGCGGCGCAACAGGGCGGCGTACTGAACTGGACGCTGTTCACCAACCCGTTTGCGGTAGCGGCGGCAATGATGTCGTTCCTGGGTTCGATGATGCGCCCGCCGTTTGACGTGGTGCTGGCTCCGCAGGAAATTCCCATCGGCCCACCGACCGAATACCATTCCTCGTTCCTGGCCATGATGCAGACCAACCGGGCGCTGTTCCCGATCGCCAAGATTGTGGTGTACATGAACCTGTTCTTTGGCGGTGCGGCAAGCTGGCCGGTGTTGTTCCTCAAGGTATTCCTGATTTACATGGTATCGGCGTTTGTCGGCGTGGTGTTCCCGCGTTTCCGGGTGGAACAGTCGATCCGCTGGTTTTTAATCTGGGCAGTGCCGCTGGGCATCCTCGCCGTGGTACTGGTGTAAGGTTATGAAAGAAGAATTACTTAAACGCATCGTCAAAACGCCCGACGGTCAGGAGATCGAGGTTGACCCGCTGTTGGATTATTACTGTCAGGAAGGGCCGACGGTACAGCCGCCCGCTTACACCGCGATTATCGAGAAGCTGTTCAACTGGGCGCGTTCCGAGTCGCTGTGGATTCTGGGTTTCGGCACGGGCTGCGGGGCGATTGAAATGCGCCCGCTGATGACACCGCGTTTCGACGCTTACCGTTACGGCATCCAGTGGCGGCCTACCCCGCGCCAGTCCAACCTGTTCGTGATTTCCGGCTACCTTTCCACCAAGACGCTCAAGCGCGTGATCCGCTCCTACGAGCAGATGCAGGGGCCGAAATACGTGGTGGGCTTAGGGTCATGCACCATCAACGGCGGCATGTACTGGGATTCCTATAACACCATCAAGCGGCTGGACGATTACCTGCCGGTAGATGTGTACATCGCTGGCTGTATGCCGCGCCCGGAAGCCTTGTTGGCCGGGTTTGAAGAACTGAAAAAGATCATCCGCGCAGGCAAGGCGGAAGGCGCAAATCTGTATGCCAAGAACTTTGAATGGTACAAGGCAAACCAGAAAAGCGTCATCCACGACTGGGACATGCCGGACTACAACTGGTGATGGTTATGCAGGCACTTTACGACACCTTGAAACAACGCTTCCCGCTCGGTGAACTGACCGTGCAGCGCGACAATCTGGCCTTCATCACCGTGGAAGCGGTGCGGCTGTACCCGCTGCTGCGCTACCTGCGCGACCACGAAGGCTTCAGCCATCTGGTGCTGCTGACAGCAGTGGACTGGCTGGAAGACGGGCAATTCCAGCTTACTTACCTGCTCAACAACCGCGCCAAGTGCCAGGATGTGGGTTTGCGGGTGATGATTCCGCGCGACAAGCCGGAAATGGAAAGTATCCACGACCTGTGGCCTGCCGCCGCTACTTACCAGCGCGAACTGCGGGAAATGTTCGGCATAGACTTTCCCGGCAGCCCGCGACTTGAGGAAGAATTCATCCTCGAAGGCTGGCACGGCATCCCGCCCTACCGGCGCGACTTCGACACGCTGGCGTATGCACGCGAAACCTTCCGCGACCGCCCCGGACGTGAAACCCGCGACCCGGCACAACACATGAAACAACAACTGTACGGGGACAAAGGCGATGTTTGAGTTAGACCGCAGCCAGTACCCGCAAAAGAAGCCTGACGGCACACTGGACATTGATCTCAGTTCCGGCAAATACCTGAAGCTTTGGCAAGGCCCACAGCATCCCGGCATCACCGGCAATATGGCGATCGAGCTGACCGTATGCGGCGACGAAGTGGTGGAAGGCAAAACCCACGTCGGCTACCTGCACCGTGGCTTTGAAAAGCTGATGGAACGCCGCACCTTCATGCAGTGCTTCCCTATCGTCTGCCGCATTTGCGTTCCCGAACCCGATTTCAACGAATACTGCTACGCCGCCGCCGTGGAAGAACTCGCCGGGCTGGAAGTGCCGGAAATGGCTAACTGGATCCGTACCCTGATCCTGGAAATGGGGCGCATCAACAGCTACCTGATGTACCTCGGCGGGCAGGCAGGCGCACTCGGCCTCGGCGTCATCGGCCAATGGACAACTTACGTGCGTGACCTGATGCTCGACCGTTTCGAGGAACTGACTGGCGCACGCATCTACCACATGTTCATTCTCCCCGGCGGGGTGCGTGACCGGCTGCCGGAAGGTTTCGCCGGACGCATGGAAAAAGCCCTACAAGAAATCGAAAGCACCCTCGGCGATGTCGAAAAGGTGATGTTCCACAATGCCGTGTTCAAGAAGCGCACCGTCGGTGTTGGCGTGATTGAAGCAGGCTGGGTGGACAGTTACGGCATCACTGGCCCCAATGCCCGCGCCGCCGGAGTCGCCAAAGACGTGCGTAAAGACCAGCCCTATCTGGTCTACCCCGAACTTGATTTCGAGCTTGTCACTGGCAAGGATTCCGACATTTACGCCCGCGCCGATGTGCGCCGCCGCGACCTGCTGCTGTCGGTCGATTTGATCCGGCAAATACTGGCGAAAATGCCTAAAACCGGCGAAGTGATGGCGAAATTACCCAACGTGCTACACTGGAAAATACCGCGAGGCGAAACCTATGTGCGTGGAGAATGTTCACGCGGTGAATACGGCTACTACCTTGTTACCGATGGCAGCGGTTACCCGCGCCGGGTGAATGTGCGTGGGCCTTCTTACACACATTCCATCGCGCTGTTTGAACGTATGGTGATCAACGCCAATATTTCCGATGTCGCCGCCCTGCTGGTGTCGCTCCATACCTATCCGCCGGAGATCGAACGATGATCCGTGACGTGCTATCCCCTTTCACCGCGTGGAAAAACCTGTTCCGCGAACCGGTGACCATCAAAGACCCGCTCAACGAACGCCCCGGTTCTGCCCGCTATCGCGGCTTCCACCAGAACGACCTGGACAAGTGCATCGGCTGCGGCACGTGCGAAACCATCTGCCAGAACGGTGCAATCGACATGCTGCCGGTGGACGGTGTGCCAGCCAAACTGGGCGATTCCGGCCTGCGCCCACGCATCGACTACGGGCGCTGCTGCTGGTGTGCGCTGTGCGTGGATGTGTGCATGACCGGCTCGCTCACCATGTCCAACGAATACAAGTGGATCGAAAGTGACCCGGACAAATACCTTTACATGCCGGGGGTGGACAAGAAGCACTGGGATAATGCCGAACTGGGCTACCGGCGGCATGAAGAACGCCACCTCTCCCCCGGCGATCGTGTGGACATGCCTGAACTGCACGCCGAAGAACGTATCGGTTCCTTCATCGAAATGGTCAAGGGCTATGACATTGCCCAGGCACAACTGGAAGCCGACCGCTGTGTATCCTGCGGACTGTGCATTGCCTCCTGCCCGGCACACATGGCAATTCCTGATTACATCAAGGCAGTGCGTAACGGCGACTACGAGCGCGGTGTGCAACTGCTGTACGAAACCAACCCGTTCTCGCAGGTGTGTGGTAGAGTTTGCACCCATTGCTGCGAAAGCGCCTGTGCCGCCCGCCACGAAGGCGACCCGATTGCCATCCGCTGGCTCAAGCGCCACATCATTGATCAGGTTCCACAAGAACGGATTCTGCAACTGATCGGCAAACCGGCTGCCCCGACCGGCAAGAAAGTCGCCATCGTTGGCGCAGGCCCCGCTGGCTTGACCACTGCGTTTGACCTTGCCCGTCTGGGTCACGCTGTCACGGTGTTTGAAGCGCAGGCAGCAGGCGGCGGCATGACCCGCTACGGTATCCCCGAATATCGCTTGCCCTACGACGCGCTGGATCGGGACATTGCCGTGATCACCGCGATGGGTGTCGAAATCAAGTACAACCACCGTGTCGGCACGGACATTTCCATGCAGCAACTGGAAACGGACTATGACGCCGTAGTGTTGGCAATCGGCCTGCATCAGGGGCGTTCCACCCGCATCCCCGGTTCCGACCACCCGCAGGTGCGCAAGGCCGTTGACTTGCTGCGCCAGATTACGACGGGTGAAAAAATTGACGTACCCAAGTCCATGGTGGTGATCGGCGGTGGCAACGTGGCGATGGACATTGCCCGCAGCATGGCGCGTTTGCAAATGCAGCAATACGGCGAAATCCGCGTGACCCTGACCGCGCTGGAAGACAAGGCACATTTCCTCGCCGACCCGGTAGAGGTGAAGGAATCCATCGAAGAACAGATCAACATCCTCGATAGCCGTGGCCCCCAAGCCTGCGTGATCGACGCCGACGGCAAGCTGCTCGGGCTGAAAACCTGGAAAGTGCTGTCCATCTTCGACGAGGATCGCCGCTTTGCCCCTAAATATGACCCAGCAGATGAACAAATTCACGAAGGCAAAATGATCGTCGAAGCGATCGGTCAAATGGCGGATGTCAGCCTGCTCGGCGATGCCCTCACCGAAAAACTGGAATGGAACCGTGGCCGCATCCAGATTGACCCGAACGGACGCACGTCCGAACACTGGCTGTGGTCGGCAGGCGATTGCGTCAAAGGCCCGGATGTCATCAATGCCGTGGCAGATGGACACCGCGTCGCCACCAGCATCCACTGCGTATTGACCCAACAGGAAGCAAAGATATGAGCGAAGCCAGCATTGAACGGCTGAAAAGCAAAACCACCCTGAAGGAAATCCTGGCAGTCGCCACCGAATTTGAACGTACCGCCCGTGATTTCTACACGGCCCTTGCCCCCAAAGTGCAGAAGAACATCCGCTACCTAGTGCAGGAACTGGCGGAAGAAGAACAGCGCCACTACGACCTGTTTACCCAACTGGCGGAACGCACCGACCTGGAGCAACAACTACAAGTCGAAGTGGAACGCCCGGTCAGTGACCACAAGTTTTCCGACTGCATCCACTTGCCCGACCTTGGCGAACAGCCGGACGATCAGGCGGTGCTGCAATACGCGCTGATGCGGGAACATGCGGCGATGGAACAGTATCACTCACTGGCGCAGAGTACAGAATCAGGGCCGATCCACGACCTCTTCCTGTTTTTGGCCAATGAAGAAACCAAACACAAAAATGAGCTAGAAAAGGTTTACTATGAGACGGTGCATAGCGGCGGAGTATAAACCACCATGCACCTTCCATAGTCTGGAATTTATTCTGCGGCCATTGGCGTAATGCCGGTTTGCCGCCCATTCTTGTCGTAGCTATAAAGCAGCCCCCCTTTCTGTACGCTGATATTGGTAGGTGTGTAAGCCTTCAGGCCATCAGTCGGCCACCGGCTAGGAGCTGAAATGGATGTAACCGCCTTCCCTTCCTGATCGTAGATGTAAATCAATGTACCACGTTGCACTGCTTTTCCTATCGGCATAATCGGTTCTCCTCGTGTAGTAAAAATAATCCGTCTAGAATTTTGTTTATTGGGAATACACTTTGGTTATTATTGTAGTCTTTTAAATCGCCTGTACGATTGACTTACATCAATCAGGGCTGCGCTATAACAGCAATGTCATATAATCTGGGACATAAATCCGATAAGCGGTAATTAAAAACAGGACTAATGGGCAGCCAGCCCCCGCACAATCTGGTTGGCAAGATCGGCAACCAGATTGCTTTGCGCCCTGACCACAGCTTCTATACCCGACTCGGTCAGCTTGCGTTCCAGCGCAACGGGTTCGCTACTGAGTATCTTGCTGTCACTGGCAGACTGGAGCTGCCACAACCCATGTAAAACAGCTTTTTCACCGGGCGTGCCGTCAAACTGGTCGAGTTTGACTTCCACCTGATATTGCGGCGTCTGGCTGAGTTCCCACGGAATGCCCTGCACCCGCGTGGCAGGCAGACGTAACTGCAACTGCTGGGTAAGCGCGTTGAGAAATTCGTCTTCCAGTTCCCCGCCCCACAGATGGGAATCGGATACTTCCACCGTGGTAGCATCCTTGCGGATCACCATGCCCTCACGATCCAGCAGGGTCGGTAGCTTGACCGGCCCTACCCCCAGACTTTTGATTTTTTGCGAAACATCGGCGGCGGCTTCTGCCCCCACTGAACCGGTCGCCAATGTGTGGTAAAGCGTAGGGTCGCTGGAACAGGCAGTCAGGCTGAGTGCAAGGATCAGGATTGGTGTTCTCATGTGTCTAGTCCCCTTTCTTGCCACGAATCAGCGACGTTGGCTGGCGTTGCAGGGTTTCGGTCAGGCTGCGCACGGAACGGGAAGCCGCCGTCAGCTCTTCCAGCATTTCCTGCAACTGGTATTGCGTTGGCGAGTTCTGCGCTGTCAGACGGTCAATCTGCACCATTGAACCCTGGATTTTCTGCAAGGTTTTTCCCAGGTCAAGCGTAATCTGGTTGATGCTTTTGTTGACGCTGGGCAAGGTATCCTTGTCGACCGTCATGATGGCCTGCTTGGCAGCTTTGACGGCCCGTTCGGCTTCAGCCAGCACCCCGTTTAGGTTGTCGACCGTCTTGTCCAGCTTGCCACTACCGACCAGTTTTTTAACGCTATCGAGCGTTTCCTGCAAACTAGCCATGATATCAATGGCCATCAGCGGCAGGTCATCCAGCGCAGAGCCCACCGTTGGGAACTCGCTATAGAACTGGGTAGCGGCAATCTGCGCCGGTTCCGCATCTTTTTCCATGCTCAGGGTAATCAGCTTCTGCCCGGTCAACAGGCTGGCGGTATCCAGCTTGGCGCGCAACCCCTTTTCCACCAGCTTGCGCATGGTGGCTTCGGCGTCATCCTTGCTTATCTTTTCATCAAATTGTTGCGGCTGGATGGAAACCAGCACCGGAATGCGTACAACCAGCGATTCCCTGTCCATACGCATGTCGATGTTTTCAACCTGCCCTACCGGAATGCCCTGGAATTCTACCGGTGCACCCACCGCCAGACCGCGAACAGTGCCACTGAAATACATCACGTAATACAGTTTCTGGCTGAACTGCTTTTCCTGCGATGCGGCAAAATTGCTGTACAGGACAAATTCATCCCCATCATTGCTGATTTCCCCGGCAGCAAAGGATTTGGGCGTTTCAAATGCAATCCCGCCGATCAGCAGTGAAGTCAGTGATTCCATGCGGAATTCCGCCCCGGCAGCACTCATTTTGAATTCCGCCCCGCTGGCATTCCAGAAACGGGTATTGGTGCGGACAAAATCGTAATAAGGGTCGCGGATGAAAACCTCCATCCGCACCTGATCCTGTTCCGGCAGCAGTTTGTAATCAATCATCTCGCCAACCTGTAACTGCTTGTAGAAAATCGGCGCGCCTATATCCATCGAACCCAGTGAATCTGCCAACAGGAAGAAACGTTTGCCGTTTTCGGAAGGCGCAATCACTGGTGGGCGATCCTCACCCTGATAAAAACTCAGGTCATCGGTATTGGTGCCCGGATCCATACCTATATACGTACCGGAAAACAGCGTCGTCAGCCCGGAAACGCCAGAGCGGTTGACACGCGGGCTCACCACCCAGAAACGTGCATCACTGCCCAGATGGCGGCCAATTTCCTTGTTCAGCTCGATGTTCGCTTCAATGTATTTCAGGTCATCACTCATCTTGAGTTTCTTCACCTTGCCCACTGTGACCGCCTTGTAACGCACTTCGGTCTTGCCTGACTCTATCCCCTCCGCGCTGGAAAACTGCACAATGATGTCAGGCCCCTTCTGGTACCAGGTCTGGAACAACAGCCAGCAACCAATCAACAGTGCCGTCAGCGGAATCAGCCAGACAGGCGACGGCCAGCGCTGCTCGCGCACATCCACATCCGGCAAATCATCGTCACGTCTTTCAGCACTACTCATTAATGTTGTTCCTCTTTCCGGGAAATATCCCAGATCAGGTGCTCGTCCAGGGTGCGCGCAGCAAACATGGTCAGCACCACGACAGCGGCAAAGGATAAGCTGCCTGCATTGGCTTCCACCCGTGCCAGATTGCCAAACTGCACCAGCCCCACCAGTATGGAAATCACAAAAACATCCACCATCGACCAACGCCCTACATACTCGGTAATCTTGTACAGCACTAGCCGGTCACGTTGCCGCCAGCGCGATTTACGCTGGATGCTGATCAACAGAAAGCTGAGGGTAATCAGTTTCAGCAAGGGCACTACGATACTGGCCGCAAACACCACCAGCGCCAGTGGCCACTGTCCCGACTCCAGCAAGTGGAAAACCCCGCTGATGATCGTATCAGGCTGGCCTGAACCCAGCATATACACGCTCATGATCGGCATCGTATTGGCCGGAATGTACAGCAGCGCGGAAGCAATCAATAGTGCCCAGGTAATTTCTATACTGTTGGAATGCTCATGCAAATGCAAACGTGCCCCGCAGCGCGGGCAGCGCATGATGGTACGTTTGCTGACTTGTGCAGGCGGATGGCTCAGGCAGCCACAGGTGCGGCACTGGAGCAACCCCGCCTCACGGGCAGTTTGCGGCTCATGTCGTGACTGCATGTTGCCTTTCCTTGCAATGCCCCAGCATCCGCCAGACCACAAACGGCTCCAGCATGGAACTGGCCGCCGCCATCGTCAGGATCAGCCCGGCAAATGACCAGAACGCCGTTCCCACAATCAGGGTTGCCAAATCGCCCAGTTTGACCACTGACACCAGAATCCCCAGCATGAACACTTCCAGCATCCCCCACGGCTTGATTTCACGCATCCAGCGGAACAGGAAAATGGCCAGCCCAGGCTTCCAGCCATATTTGGCCGTCAGCGAAATGATCATCAGGGAAACCAGCTCAAACAACGGAAATACTATCGTATTGAGCACGATCAGCCCCGCCAGCAAATGGTAACCTTGCCCCCAAAACGCCACGCTGGCCCCAAACAGGAGTAAATCCTGCTCAACCCCTTGCGCACGCAAGCCCAGCAGCGGGAACAGATTGGACAGGAAAAACAGCAGTAGCCCGGCAGTTGTCAGCGCCAGCACGCTTTCCAGCATGTGCTTGCGGTTACGGTACAGCACCGACCCACAACGTTTGCACATCGCGGTCTTACCCTGCGCAATCGGCTGGTAGCGGTGTAACTGACCGCATTCCGGGCAAGCTATACTAGAAGAAACATCTATCATTAACATCCCAAATAATTAACTTCTGCCAGTATAGAGGAAATGCCAGTGCGCACGAAATAAAGCGGGAGAGCTTGGATCGGTTCAAACGACTTCCTCGCTGTTATTGCTGCTGTTTTATTACCTGCCTTGAGGTCGGTATGATGGAGCACATGCAATAAAACGAGCCTGCCGTCCCATGAGTCAAAACACGCTTTCCAACCCCAAAACCCAACTCCAGGTACGCAACGCCACCATTGCCGATATTCCGCAAATCTCGGTGCTCTCCACCCGCGCTTATGAGGGCACAGGCATGTACGGCTACTCGGAACCGGTGCTAACCGGCCAGCTCAACCACTTCCCGGAAGGACAGTTTGTGGTGGTGGCAGGCGAAAAGGTCATCGGCTATTGCGCCACCCTGCGCATCAGCGAACGGGAGGGCATGAAAACCCACACCTGGGGCGAAGTCACTGGCAATGGCTACGCCTCCACCCACGACCCCAACGGCGAATGGCTGTACGGCATGGAAGTGTGCGTCGACCCGGATTACCGTGGCTACCGCATTGGTCAACGTCTGTACAACGCCCGCAAGCAACTGGCGGAACGGCTGGAACTGCGCGGCATCATGTTCGCCGGGCGTCTGCCCACCCTCGCCAACCGTATCAAGCGATTTGGCAGCGTGGAAACCTACGTGGATGCCGTTCAGCAGAAAAAGCAGCGTGACCCGGTGCTCTCCTTCCAGTTGCGCAACGGTTTCGAGATCATCGGCATCATTCCGCACTACCTCGATGCCGACAAACAGTCGCTTGGTTATGGCATCCACCTGATCTGGCGCAATCCCAAAGTCCAGCAGACGACGGAAAAAGGCAAAAAGAAAACCTACGGCAGCCGCTTGCCCGACAGTGTGCGGGTCGGGTCGGTACAGTACAAACAGCGGCGGGTGAAATCCTTTGAGGAATTCATCGACATCGTGCGTTACTTCGTCGATGTGGTGGCCGATTACAAAGGCGATTTCGTGGTATTTCCCGAACTGTTCACCCTGCAACTGCTGTCGATGGAATCGCAGGAACTCACCCCGGTGCAGGCAATTGAAGCCCTCACCAAATACACCCCACAACTCAAGGAGGCGCTACGCGACCTTGCGCTGCGTTACAACATCAACATTATCGGCGGCTCGCACCCGACGCGGATGCCGAACGGACGGGTGGAAAACATCTGCTACGTATTTCTGCGCGATGGCAACATCCACGAACAGGCCAAGATTCACCCTACCCCCAACGAATCTTACTGGTGGAATATCGAAGGTGGCAGCGAACTCGACGTCATCCAGACCGATTGCGGCCCCATCGGCGTACTGATCTGCTACGATGCCGAATTCCCGGAACTGGCGCGTCACCTGACTGATCAGGGCGCGCAAATCCTGTTCGTACCGTTCTGCACCGACGAACGCCAAAGTTATCTGCGGGTGCGTTACTGCTGTCAGGCGCGCGCGGTTGAAAACCAGATCTATGTGGTGCTATCCGGCAACTGCGGTAACCTGCCTAATGTAGCAAACATGGACATCCAGTACGCGCAAAGCTGCATCCTTACCCCTTGCGACCTGCCGTTTGCGCGTGACGGCATCGCCGCCGACACCACCCCCAACACCGAAATGGTAGCGATTGCCGACCTGCGCCCGGAAATCTTGTTGACTGCCCGCCACAGCGGTACGGTGCAAAACTTGCGCGACCGGCGGCATGATCTTTACCATATCCACTGGAAAGGAAAATAAACTGGCAAGAACGGCAGCAAACCAACAGGATATTGACCTAACCAGAGGGTTTTGGGGGTACACAACTTGAACCCGCAGCAAAATTGTTTTACAAGGTTTAGCGGATCGCATCATTACTGAATAAAGACAGGAGACGGAGTAACTCATGGCAACCCGGGACGAACTCAAAGATCAGGCATCCAGCTGCACCGACGCAGCCTCTTGCGCAGCCCTCGCCAAACAGGCGCTAGCGGAACCCGCCGACCCCGACTACGCAAAAGAACTGCTGGAAAAGGGCGAATCCTATTGCTCCTTCCCTGACCATTACATCAGTGTTGCTGAAGGCTATGTGGCCGCAGGCGACAAGGACAAGGCCGCAGCACTGTATGACGAAGCCGCTGGAGCCTGCTTTGAAGGCAGCGAAAAGGCTGCCGTCGGCTACAGCATCGCCCTGCACCTCGGCGACAAGGACAAGGGCCGCGCCCTGCTGGAAGAAGCTATTGGCGAAACTTCCAACACCAACGAACTGCTTTCCTACGCCTCCTACGTACAGGAAGCCCTGCAAGACAACGCGCTGGCCAACAAGCTGTTCGGCAAGGTTACAGGCAACTGCAAAACCATCGCCGATTACCAGAAACTGGCCGCAGGCATCAAAGCCGAAGGCAATGAAAATGCCGCGCGCATGATCTTCAAAAAAGCCGAGCCTTCCAGCAACGACACCCAGGATGTGGTCGAATACGCTGCTGGCCTGAAGGCACTGTTCGGCGATGATGCCGCCATTGAAAGTACCTTGGGTGAAGCCGAAGGCGGCTGCATGTTCCCGGCGCAATTCGTTGCCCTCGCAGGTGGCTTCATGCAGCTGCTGGGTAATAAGGACAAGGCAGAGGAATTGCTGGAAAGCGGCAAGAACTTCGCCATGAGCGGGGAAGAAAACCTCGACCTCGCTACCGGCTACGCCAGCCTGCTAGGCGACCAGTCCACCGCTACTGACATGTACAACATCGCCCTGAATGAATTCAGCAGCAAGGATGACCTGCTCAAACTGGCCAGCCAGGTCGCCGCCAACATGGATGACAAATCCATTGCAGGCAAGGCATACGACAAGCTTGCCAGCAAGCTCAGCACCCCGGCTGACCTCGCCATGCTGGCCAAAGCCGTCAACGACAGTCTTGGCGACAAGGATCGGGTCGCCAGCATTTACGCCGCAGCCGAAGGCAAGGCTACCAACGCCGCCGCACTGGTGACACTGGCAGCTGAAGTTACTGCCAACCTGCAAGACGCTGGCAAGGCCAATGGCCTGTACGCCAAAGCCGTGGATTCCTGCAAGGTCTTCACCGACAGCGTCAGCGTACTGGATGCGCTGGCAAAAACCACGCCGGATGCAGCCCTCGCCAGCAGCGCCCTGCAAAAAGCACTCGACCTGACCGAAACCAATGCGCAAGTGCTGGATGTCGCCCAGCGCGCCCACAAACTCGGCGACAGCGCTACCATCACACAGGCACTCGACAAGGCAGAAGCCAATGTCAGCTCACTGGATGAAATGCGCAAGCTGGCCAATGCTTCCAGGCAACTGCTGGCGGATGATGCCGAGCGCAATACGCGCATTGCCGACAAACTCACCAAGCGTGAAGCCAGTCAGGCGCGTTACGTCGAATTCCAGAATCAGGAAAAGACCCTCACCCGCCCCAACCAGTTCATTGATCTGGCAGGTCAGGTGGTGTCAGAACTGGACGATACTTCCTACGCGACCCAGTTGCTGACCACTGCCGAAGAAAAGATGCAGGCCGCTGGCAGCTTCAGTTTCGCCACTTACCAGCCACTGATCCTCGCGGTTGGCAACCTGGTCAAGGACAAGGCATGGCTGGGCCGCCTGCTGGATCTGGCCGCAGCCAACAGCAACACCTTCGCGCAGGTGCGCAACCTCGGTGAAACCGTTTGCAAGCAGCTTGCTGACAGCAGCTTCGGCAAGCAATGGACACAAAAATTCTACGCCGACCAGCTCACCAAACTGGACAGCAGCAACGCCAGTACTTTCGAGTACAACAAGCTGGCGAAAGTGGTCAAGGAACACCTCGATGACGACGCCACTGCCCAGCAGATTATGGACAAGGCTGAAGCCAAGGCAGAAAACCATTTCCACTTCGCTTATCTGGCCGAACTGGCGCAGAAATGGGGCGATGGTGGCAAGGCCGAAAGCCTCTACAGCAAGGCGGCTGCTGCCTGCACCAACACCAGCCAGTATCGTGAACTGGCTGACCTGATGCAGAAAGCAGGTGCTGGCGTCAATGATGCCGTCAGCAGTGCGCTGAGTTCAGCCAAACAGCAGGCTTCCGGCAAAGGCCATTACTGGTAAGAATCTACCAGTATGGACAGGCTTGAAAGCCCCGTAGTGATACGGGGCTTTTTTTGGCCTTATGCACGGATAAACCATAATATCCAATATAATCCAGCAATGGTTTTGCGCACCCCGACCCATAGGCCAGACACATGACTGCAACGACTTTATCCCGGCAGCAATGCCCTACCAGCACCAATCTCCACCACCAGCATGATTTCGGTCAGGGTTACAAGCGCAGCGCGGAACGGCGTACCCTGCTGGTAACGCTGCTGACGATTGTCACCATGTTTGCGGAAGTGATTGGCGGGCTGATTACCGGTTCCATGGCCTTGCTGGCGGATGGTATCCACATGGGTGGGCACGCCATTGCGCTGGGGCTGGCATTCATGGCGTATTACCTGGCACGGCGTTATGCCACTGACCGCCGTTTCACCCTGGGCAGTGGCAAGATCAACGATCTGGCAGCCTACACCAGCGCGCTGTTGCTGGGATTGAGCAGTGCCTGGCTGATTGTCGAATCCATCTCCAGACTGCTTTCCCTGCAACCACTGTTACCAAAGGAAGCGATGGCAGTTGCTGTCGTCGGGCTGCTGGTCAACCTGCTGTCGGCATGGCTGCTGGCGGAGCATCATGACCACGGGCATGATCACCACCATTCACATCATGATCACCACCATCACCACCACGACGATCATCATGCCCATTTACATGAACATCATGGGCATGACCACAACCTGCATGCTGCACTGATGCATGTGCTGGCCGATGCCGTCACCTCGGTCGCCGCCATCATCGGGCTGGCGGCTGCCTGGCTATGGGGCTGGAACTGGCTTGACCCGGTGATTGCGCTGGCTGCTTCGTTCGTCATCCTGCGTTGGGCATGGCAGTTGCTGCGACAAACCGGCTCCATCCTGCTGGATGCAGAAGGCCCTTCCGAATTGCGTCAACAGATTCGCCAGCGACTGGAGAGCATTGCAGGTACCCAGGTAAAAGACCTGCACCTATGGTCGGTTGGGCAGGGTTCGTGGACACTGATGGCATCAGTTGTGACACATGAACAGCACTCCCCCGATGTCTACAAGGAGAAACTGGACAGTATGAAGAGCCTGCATCATCCGATTGTGGAGGTGTATTACTGCCAGGTATGTGGCAGTGAAGAGGTAACGCCCCCCAGGAAATGAGAATGGTCGCCTATACCTCGGCAACCTCGGGCAGGGGTTCCATCACCCCGGTGAAATCCGCTCCGCCGGTACTGCGGGGAAAGTGCCTGCGCAACTCCTGAAGTTGCTGGCGGGCGCTATCATGGCGCATGCGGACGTAATGAATGATTCCTTCCACTTTATAACTGGAACTGATTAACTCCCACTGGCGCAGGCCATTGAGATAGACCTCATGGTTGCTGAACTGGCGTCCGGTGAATGGCTGTCCGGCGGGGGTGTCAGACTCCAGATAAGCGGCTTGGCGTACCTGATCCCAAAGTCCGCCCTCGCCTTCCGCCCCCATCAACGGGCCGATGGTTTCCGGATTGAACAGGG
Source organism: Gammaproteobacteria bacterium (assembly GCA_018822845.1). Classification (GTDB taxonomy): domain Bacteria; phylum Pseudomonadota; class Gammaproteobacteria; order Thiotrichales; family Thiotrichaceae; genus Thiothrix. The sequence continues at coordinate 64,488 of JAHJJD010000052.1, forward strand.
TATCGAGCAGGTGCTCCAGATGATCCAGGTAATACTGGATGAAATCGGGATGTTTCAACAGATTCTGTACCAGCGGGATGTGGGATGTCCCATTACCATGATTGTAATTGCGGGTGTTGGACACCCAATCAATAATGTCAGTGTGCTGCCACTGGGTATTGAAATAATCAATCCCGAAGCTGTTGTCGTAGTCCCAGGGAATCCAGGTGAAATAGGGTGCCTGCATGAAACCTTTCGGCGCGCCTTTCCTGCCCGAGTTATACAGATAATAATTGGACGGGGTGGCGTAATAATTATCCCAACCACCCAGTAGCAGATTGGCGCTGGCCCAGCGCAGGAATGCCTTGACGTTAAGGATACCCTCCATCGACTCACGGTAGGTATCGCTGCTGAAACGCTCCTCTCCACCCGGAAGGGCCATGCCGTTCAGCGTATGGATCAGCAACGCCAGATCGCTGTAGTTGTTGGATTCGGGGTCATCCTCGTTACTCTTCAGACGATAAGTCAGGTCAGAATTGGCATGATCTTCGTAGTACGGCCAACCAGTATCGCCGCTGGCTGGCGCTGGCCGGAATTCCAGGGTCGCGCAACCCACATTGCCGCAGTAAGCCTTATACAGGTTGCCATTATCGTTCTTGCCAAAATACGCATTGAGAAAGCTTTCATCCACTTGCTCAATGAGCGAAAAAAGCCCCCGGTACTGGCCATTGATGGCCAGTTTGGCGAAGCAATGGCGTGAGGAAGGAACGCCTATCTGATTGAAGATATGCCAGGCCAGAGCCTCGCGCATCTGTGATGGGTCGTTATACATGGCCTTCAGATTGAAGCGCCACATGCCGAACACCTTGTCGTTTGCCGCATTTGTCTCGAAATTGACCTTCCAGGATCGCTTGGGTGCCCTCAACGTGCGGTTGCCACTGTTTTTTAGCGAGAAGTTCCGGGTAGTCAGCAGCACCCCCTGATCACCTGCCGGTGGAAAACCTTGTGGTGAATCAGGTTCGGTAGCCCAGAAGGAAAGTATTGAATCGCCGTTCGAGTAGACCGGCTCCTCAGGCGTCAGGTGTTCGGGCGGCCAATCCTCAATCACCACCATATACATAGGGTCGTTGAAGAATGACGTCCGGTCTTTCGCCGCCTTCAGGTAGATGGCCACCAGTTCCCCAATCGCAGTTGGAATACCGGCATCGTCTTCCAGGGTCAGGGTTCCCGAGCTTTCGGCATCCAGCAGATTGAATAAGGCATGAAAATCCGCCTTGGTGCGTAGGGTGGCATCTCCACGACCACTGGACTCTTGCACAGTATTGGCCAAGGCTCGGGCCTTGCCGGGTGGAAGCCCTGCCACCACAATAACTTTGGCCTTGAACAGATCCCGGAAATCTCCTTTGTCCAGCGTCTTTTTCATTGTCAGTCCTCCTTGGCAGAATTTACGTCCTGTTTCATATTGATCCCTAATGACTACAGGTTTTTCGGGGTATCCGCGCCGGGCTTCGACTCCGCTCAGCCCTCGAACCCCACTCCGCACAACGGATCGTGGCACAACCCGTTGCCTGAGCAAACACTGCCCGTTGCCTGAGCGGAGTCGAAGGCAACTCACTCATGCCGCAACGCCTCGATCGGATCCAGCCGCGCCGCCCGCTGCGCAGGCATATAGCCGAACAGGATGCCGATCCCCGCCGAGAACACAAATGACAGCAGGTTGATGGTGGGGTCAAACACGTAAGGCACGCTCATCACCCCTGACAGCACGATGGATGCCAGGGTAGCCAGCACAATCCCGACCAGACCACCGAGCATCGCCAGCACCACCGCTTCGATCAGGAACTGCAACAACACTTCCCGTTCCAGCGCGCCGATTGCCAGCCGGATGCCGATTTCACGGGTACGCTCGGTGACGGAAACCAGCATGATGTTCATGATACCGATACCGCCGACCAGCAAACTCACGGAGGCCACCGCCCCCAGCAACATGGTCAGAATCTGGGTGGTGCCGGAAAGCGTTTCGGCAATCTGGCGGGTATCCTGCACGTTGAAATTATCGTCTTCACCCTGCTCCAGCCGCCGCCGTTCACGCAGCAGTTCAGTCAGTTCGTTTTTCGCCCGGTCGATGTCACCCTCACTCTGCACTGACACCTGGATGCTGGAGACTTCCCGGTTGCCGGTCAGACGCCGCTGTACCGCGCGGATTGGCATCACCACGATTTCATCCTGGTCGCGCCCCATCGACGCCTGCCCTTTGGAAACCAGGATGCCGATGATTTCGCAGGAAAAGTTCTTCACGCGCATGCTTTCACCCAGCGGCAGGCTGCTGCCAAACAGTTCGCGGCGGATAGTTTCGCCAATGATGCAAACCGTTTGCCCACCATCAATTTCCCCCTTGGTGAATTCGCGCCCGGCAGCCAGCGTCCAGTTACCCGCAACGAAAAAGTCGTTGGTCGAGCCGGTCACGCTGGTAGACCAGTTGTTGGCGGAAGAAACCACGGTAGCGGTACGGCTGATTTCCGGCGCTACTGCCGCCAGCCCGGTGATACGTTCCTGAATAGCCTCGACATCCGTCAGCTCGAATGATGGTGCACGTCCGCCACTGCCCGGCGGGCCGAACATGCGCTGGCCGGAACGGATTTGCAGCAAATTACTGCCCAGGCTGGCGACCTGATCCTTGACCGCCTGGGTAGCGCCGTTGCCCAGCGTCACCATGGTAATGACCGCCGATACGCCGATCACAATGCCAAGAATGGTGAGGAAGGAACGCAGCAGGTTGCGGTGGATTCCCCGGATGGCGAGCAAGAAACTGTTCCACAACATTAGGCTATCTCCTGCTGGCGGACATCACTTTCCACCCTGCCGTCGACGAAATGCACGATGCGTTTGGCGTATGCCGCCATTTCCTGCTCGTGCGTGACCATCAGGATGGTGATGCCCTTTTGTTCATTGAGCGACACCAGCAAGTCCATGATTTCACGGCTGCGCTGGGTGTCGAGGTTGCCGGTCGGCTCATCCGCCAGCAACAGGGTCGGGTTGGTAACGATGGCGCGGGCAATCGCCACGCGCTGTTGCTGACCGCCGGAAAGTTCCGCCGAGGTATGGTGTTCCCAGCCCGTCAGGCCAACCTGCGCCAGCGCCGCCGCCGCCATTTCCCGCCTGACAGCCGCCGGTTCACCCCGGTACAACAACGGTAACTCGACATTTTCCTGTGCCGTGGTGCGTGCCAGCAGGTTGAAACCCTGGAACACGAAGCCGAGGAAATGTCGCCGCAGCAAGGCCCGTTCAGTGCGGTCAAGCTGTTCCACATGCACATTACGGAACAGGAATTCACCGCTGGAAGGCACATCCAGACAGCCGATGATGTTCATGGCGGTGGATTTGCCGGAACCGCTAGGCCCCATCACCGCGACGAAATCCCCCTCGTCGATGCGCAGGTCAACCCCACGCAGCGCCAGGAAACTCGCCGTACCCTGCCCGTAGGTTTTGGTGATGCCCTTGAGTTCGATCAGGGTGCTCATCGGCCTGCCCCCACATTCCCGGCGGCACCCGCTGCTGAACTGCTGCCAATGATGACCTGCATGTCAGGTTTGAGGTCGCCGGATACGATTTCGGTCATTTTGCCGTCAGTAATGCCGGTTTTGACACTGACTGGGCGTGGACGCCCCTCTTCCAGTACCCATACCCGCTGCTCGCTGTTGCCAACGGATGCTTCCGGTCTGGAAGGCTGGGTACGCTGACGTCCGCCCGGTGGGCGCGGCATCAGTTTGGAGAGGAAACTCCCACCCGCCTGATTATTGCCGGAACTTGCGCCATTACCCGCACCGTTCCCGCCACCATTGCCCCCGAATGCAGGCTTGAAACGCAAGGCAGTATTGGGCACCAGCAAGGCATCTTCCCGCGAGTCGGTGCTGATGGTTGCCGTCGCCGTCATGCCGGGGCGCAAAGTCAGGTCAGCATTTTCCACCGCCAAGGTAGTCAGGTAGGAAACCACGTTGTCAGACAGGGTGGAGCCGAGACTGACGCGGGTAATGGTTGCCGGGTATTTACGCCCCGGCCAGGCGTCGACGCTGAATTCAGCCTGCTGGCCTTGCTTGACCTGACCTACGTCGGCCTCATCCACGCCCACTTCCAGTTCCATCTTGGCAAGATCTTCCGCCAGCGTGAACAGGGTCGGGGCAGACAGGGAAGATGCTACGGTTTGCCCCGGCTCGACCGAACGCGCCAGCACCACACCGTCAATCGGCGAGGTAATGATCGCCTTGCCGAGGTTGGTTTCGGCGGAACGCAATTCAGCTTTGGCCGATACCACGCTGGTTTTGGACACAGCCTCATCGGCTTGGGCGCGTTCCAGCGTAGCAACGGCGGAATCCAGTTCAGCTTTGGCTGGCAGCTTGCCGCCGGACGCCTTGTTCAACTGGCGCAGACGGTTGAGGTTGGTACTGGCCTCCTTGACAGTGGCGGCAGACTGTTTCACCCGCGCTTCAGTGGAAGCCAGCGATGCCTTCATCCTGGTGATGGTGTCGTTGAGCTGGGTAGTGTTGAGGCGCGCCAGTTCCTGCCCTTTCTTCACCTGATCGTTGGTGTCGACCAGTACAGCGTCAACCGTACCGGAAAGTTCCGTACCAATGTCGACCTGATTGAGCGGTTGCAGGTTGCCGGTGGCCGTAACGGTCACGCTCAGATTGCCACGTTTGGCCGCTTGCGTCTGGTAAGTAGGCTGCGCGCTGGTGGAGGATGAATTCAGGTAATACCAGCCTGCGACTCCCGCCACCGCCAACAATACCAGCGCCGACAGCCAGCCCTTCCAGGAGCGGCCCTTGCCGCCCACGGAAGTTTTCTTTTTCAGGACTTCCTCAACGGAAGGGTTTGTGGGTGTATTCATGGTCATATCTGTTCTCCATATTTGTTCCTGCGGAATACCCCTCACCCCCCAGCCCCCTCTCCCTCAAGGGGCGAGGGGGAGCAAGAAGGTTTCCTCTCTTAGCCCCTCTCCCCTTGAGGGAGAGGGGTTGGGGTGAGGGGTTTCTTTACCAAGCGCCGCCAACGGCCTTGTACAAGCTGATGATTGCCTGGGTGTTATCCGCCTGCGCGGACAGCAGGCTTTCCTGCGCGCTCAGGGTTGATCGCTGTGCATCCAGCACATTCTGGAAATCGGTGGTGCCCGCTTCATAACTCAGCTTTGCCAGATTTTCCCCGCTACGGGCGAGTTCCACATTCCTCACCAGCAAAGGCTGCTGCTGGCGGTTGGCTTGCAGGCTGGAAAAGGCATTCGCCACGTCTTTCAGCGCGGTCAGCACGGCTTTCTGGTAGCTGGCGACGGCCTGTTCACGCGCGGCGTCACGGCTTTCCACCTGCTGTTTCAGCCGCCCGCCGTCAAACAACGGCGCACTGATGGAAGCCAGCATGGAACGCGCAATGGTGGCCGGGTCAAACAGGTCGGCAAAATTCAGGCTGCTGACGCTAAGTGAGCCGCCCAGATTGAAACTCGGGTAAAGGTTGGCCTTGGCTTCGCCTACCCGCAAGGCTGCTGCCGTGATCTTGTATTCGGCGGCGCGGATGTCGGGGCGTTGGCGCAAGGCGTTGGCCGGAACATTGCTGGCCAGTTGCACAGCTGCGGTTGGAATGGGTTTGGCGGTAGCCAGGCGGGTTTTGAGCGCTTCCGGCCCTTTGCCGGTCAGGGTTGCCAGCGCGTGCTGCGCCTGGGTAACGCTGTTTTCCAGCGCCGGAATCTGCGCCTGTGACTGCCCCAGGCTCAGGCTGGCCTGATCCGCTTCCAGCCCGCTGCTCAACCCTGCCTGCTGCTTGAGGCTGACCAGCCGCACGGTTTCTGCCCGTGAGGCAAGGCTCTGGCGGGAAACGGCCAGCCGCGCCTGTGCCAGCCGCAGACTGACGTAACTGCTGGCGACTTCGGCGGCGAGCGAGGCTTTTACGTCTTCCACACTGGCGGTTGCCACCTGCAAGTCGGCTTCCGATGCATTGCTGGCGAGGCGGTTGCCACCGAAAATATCGGCTTCCCAACTGGCGTCGAGGTTCGCGCCGTAATTGTCATTGCCGCTGCTGCGTCGCGCTGAACCACCTGCCGACAGGCTGGGCAGCAGGCTTGCTCCGGCAATCACCCGTTGCGCCCGTGCTGAGCGCAAACTGGCTTGCGCCGTCTTGATGTCAGGGTTGGCCTGCAAGGCTTCCTGAATCAGCGCCGTCATGAGCGGGTCGTTGAAACGCTGCCACCAGGCCGCCTGGATGGGCGCACGGCTGGCAGTAGAGCCAGTCTGGATGCGGGTAGAAGTATCTTGCAGCGCCGTATCATGCATGCTGGCAGAGGGGGTGCAGGCAGTCAGGGCAAGGCACACTGCCGCACTGGTCAGGAGGAGAGCCGGTTTACGCAACATCATGTCGATCCTTTTGCTATTTCTTTCGATATAGCGCAAGTGTCGCGTAAGTGCCCGTAAAGGTGGGTAAGGTGAATGTAAAGATATGTAAAATCTGTAAAGACGGGTGATACGCCCGCAAATCAGCCCGCCATCGCCCTGTCAATGGCGTCAAACAGGTCGTCACCATCAAACGGTTTTTTGAGGAAGTCGAAAACACCAGCTTTGCGTGCTTCTTCGACAGCCATGCTGCCACCATGCCCGGTCATAATGATGACGGGCACTGAATAGCCATGCTGGTGCAGACGCCGAGCCAGATCAAGCCCGGAAAAACCGGGCATGCGCAAATCCGCCAACACGCAGTCAGCCACCTCAGGGTCAAATGCTGCCTCGAAAGCAACTACGGATGCATAAGGGCGCGCTTCAATATTCCCTGATTCCAGCAAAAATTCGACAGACGCACGCACATCATCGTCATCATCGACGACGTACACTACTCTTTTCATGATGCTATCTCCTCCTCATCCATGCCTGCAACAGGCAGGATGATCAGGAAACTCATGCCGCGTTCAGGGTTTGGATATGCAGATAAACTCCCCCCATGAGCTTCAATGATGGTTCGGGAGATGGAATTCCCCAGCCCCATCCCGTGCGGCTTGGTTGTGAAGAAAGGCTGGAACAGCTTGTCCAGCTCCTGCTCCGACATGCCGATTCCCGAATCCATGACAATTATCTCAATATTCCCGTCCTGATTCTGCCGGGTTTGTACGACCAATTCCTGTGGCTGCCCCTTGCTGCCTGACATGGCGTCCATGGCATTGCGCACAAGATTCAGCAATACCTGTTGAATCTGGATCACGTCCACGGCTATTTTCGGCAAGGTTTCGTCCAGTTTGTATTGAATATCCACGCCGACCAGCCTGGCTTGCGGGTTCCACATTTGTGCCGCATCGTGGATCAACTGGTTGATGTCCGCCAGGGTCTTGGTTGGCTTGCCACCCTGAATGAAGGCACGTAGCCGGTGGATGATTTCACCAGCACGGTTGGACTGGGCGGAAAGCTTGTCCAGCACCGGAATCAGCTTGTCCGGTTCCACCGCGCCATGTTCCAGCAGGCGACGCATGCCCTTGGCATAGTTGGCAATGGCCGCCAGCGGCTGGTTGATTTCATGCGCCAGACCGGCTGCCATTTCCCCCGCCACTGCGACCCTGCCAAGATGCGCCAGTTCGGTCAGTTGCTGGCGGGCAGCTTCCTCGGCTTTCTTGCGGGTGGTGATGTCGATGCAGGTGAAAATATAGCCGAGGAAACGGGAAGTCGGCGTGGAGCGCGGCACGCCCTTGCCCAGCAGCCAGTGGTATTCACCGTCCTGCCCCTGCAAGCGCCATTCGATCTCGAAAGGCTGCCGGGCAGGGAGGGATTCCTCCAGCAGGCGCAGGAACCCGGTCTTGTCGTCAGGGTGAAGCAGTTGGGTCCAGTCGTTCTGCCTTCCCTCTGCCTGCGTCCAGCCAGTGAAATCAAGCCAGTGCTGGTTGAACCACTCAGGGTTTCCCTCGGAATCATACAGCCAGACAAACGCAGCGGTATTGTCGCTCATGTAGCGGAACCGCTCCTCGCTTTCGGTCAGCAGGTTTTGGGTACGGACACGCTCGGCCACCCGCCCCAGTTCCACCCCAACCTGCGACAGCACATCCAGCAGTTCGGGGTCTTCCGCCAGCAATTCGTGCGTAAACAGTTCGATGGTGGCGAGCGCCTCGTCACCCGCAATGACCGGGAAAGCCACCAGGGTTTTCAGATCCAGAGCCTTCAATATCTGATAACGGGAACAATTTGCCGCGAAATCCGGCTCGTTGAGCCAGCAGATGCGCCTGCCCGTACTGACCTGCCCGATGATGTGGCTTTCCGCGCCCAGTTCCAGCTCTTCCGTGGCGCTGATCAGGGATTGATAACGCCTGTGGGCTTCTGCCGACCAGACGCCTGCATGCACCAGACGGTGTTCCTTGTCAGTCAGCAGATAGGCGTGGCCAGCGGGCCAGCCGAGGAAGATGCACAGCCGCTCAATGGCTGCGGCAAATGCGGGGGCGACGCTATCGGCATGATTGGCGATTTTTGCCACATCCTTCAGTAACTCATGGATGCGGGTGCGTTTTGCCACCCGCTCTTCCAGCGTGCGGTTCGCCTGCACGAGTTCCAGCTGTGCCAGCTTCAGCGGGTTGATGTCGACCCAGGTAACGACCACCCCGTCGATGCGGTTATCTTCCGTCCGGTAGGGCGTAATGCGTTGCAGGAACCAGCGCTCATCCTGTGTCTGCACTTCCCGCTCGATGGCTTCCAGCTTGTCCAGCACCCGCCCCACATCATCCCGCAGGCAAGGCGCGCGCACCAGGGTGGCGATGTCCTCGACGCAGCGCCCCGCATCCGACGGGATCAGTTTCAGCAGCCGGGTGGTGGAAGGGGTGAAACGCTTGATGCGGAAACGGGTATCAAGGAACAGCGTGGCCAGGTCGGTGCTACTGAACAGGTTGGTGAGGTCATCATTGGCGGCGGCCAGCTCGCTCACCTTGTCCTGCAACTGGTTGTTGACAGTATTGAGTTCCTCGTTGACCGACTGCAACTCTTCCTTGGAGGTCTCCAGTTCCTCGTTGGTGGATTGCAGCTCCTCGTTCATCGACATGATTTCTTCGTTGGAAGCCTTGAGTTCCTCATTGGAGCTTTCCAGCTCTTCGATGGTGCTTTGCAGGTCTTCGCGGGTGCCTGCCAGTTCGGCTTCCAGTTGGCGTACTACGCCTTCATCCACATCTGATTCAGCCACGCCTGCTGCGGTAGCCAGTTCGTGGGGCATGAACGCCACCAGCAACAAACCGCTGTCAAGCTTGGCGCTGGTTTTCACCGGGCTGACATGGATGTCGATGTGGCTATGGCCACCTTCCCGCCGCAGGCTGACGACCGTGGCCGTGGTGCGCATGTTTTCCCGCCGTGCCTTGAGTACAGCGGCGCGCAGCTTGGTGCGCAGGCCGTCGCGTGCCATGTAGATCAGGTTGTGGGTGGGTTCACCAGTCGGCTGGCTCAAATACTCGCCAGTGGAACCATAATAATAAAGTATCTGGTCATGCCGGTTAACCAGCACCGCAGCCGGGGCGAATTCCTCCAGCAGCGCCTGTTGCGCCAGACTCGCGTGGGTCGGTGCTGGAGTGCCGGGCCGCAACGCTATTGAACGCCCCTCTTCCGACTGTATCGGGAATTCCACCCCGCCGGGATGCTGGGAGCCGATCCGCTGGTAAATCCGCCACTTTTTGTTGACTGTGCCGAACAGGCCGCTTTGCTGGCCAACCGTTTCCGAGCCACCCAGAAACAGGTAACCATCCGGCTTGAGGGCGAAATGGAATAGCGCAAACAGCTTTTTCTGGATTTCGGGCTTGAGATAAATCAGCAGGTTGCGGCAACTGATCAGATCCAGTTTCGAGAACGGCGCATCACGTACCACGTTTTGCGTTGCAAACACGATGGCCTCGCGCAAGGGTTTGATGACCTGATAGCCATCGCCCAGCTTGATGAAAAAATGCTCCAGACGCTGCGGTGTCATATCGGTGGCAATACTTTCCGGGTAAACGCCGTTGCGTGCCGTTTCCAACGCCTCCTCATCAAGGTCAGTAGCGAATATCTGCAATTTCGTCCCACCACCCTGCGCCCGCAGGCGTTCCAGAAACAGGATGCCGATGGAATACGCTTCCTCGCCGCTGGCACAGCCGGGAACCCAGATGCGCAGCACATCGTCGCTGCCCGCTTCACGCACTAGCCACTCCACCACGTTTTCCTCCAGCGCCTTGAACGCCGCCTCATCGCGGAAAAAGCTGGTCACACCGATCAGCAAATCGCGTGACAGCAGGGTAACTTCGTCCGGGGTGGCGCGCAGATAGGTAATGTAATCGGCGGGTTGTTCGATCTGCTTCAGGCCCATGCGGCGCTGGATGCGGCGGGTCAGCGTGCCCTTCTTGTAGCAGTGGAAATCGTAATTGGCGCGCGCACGCAGGATGCCCAGCACGGTTTGCAGGTAATCCGCCTCCTCATCCTGTGTGGCGGCAGCCTGCTTGATATAAGGGTGGCGGATGTAATTGACCAGCTTGGCTGGCATGTCCTCCACGTCAAGTATTTCATCCACCACACCAGTGTGGATGGCATTGCGCGGCATACCGTCATACTGGGCGCTGGCGGGTGACTGCGCCATCACCATGCCACCGTGTTCCTTGATCGCCTTGATGCCCTGGCTGCCGTCGGAACCGGTGCCGGACAGGATGATGCCGATGGCCTTTCCCTGCCGGTCTTCCCCCAACGAGCGGAAGAAGAAATCGACCGCCATGCGCATCCCGCGCCGTTCCACCGGGTCGCTCAGCTTGAGTACGGCATTTTCGATGAACAGGTATTTGTTGGGCGGAATGACGTAGACATGGTTGGGTTCGGCTGGTGTCGCCTCATTTACCTGCGACACGGGCATTGGGGTGAAATTTGCCAACTGTTCCGCCAACAGGCTTGTGTGGTTGGGGTCAAGGTGCTGGATTAGCACGAAACTCACCCCGGTATCGTCGGGCATGATCCTGAACAATTGTTTCAATGCTTCCAGCCCACCAGCCGATGCTCCTATCCCCACGACAACTGATGATACGCCCTTGCCTGAATGCTGTTCAGCCACTGCTTTGCTGGATGACATGAATATCCTTTAAACGCTTTGTTTCATTATTGTGCCGACAGGCCGTCGAGCATTTGCTCCAGCTCCTCCAGATCCACAGGTTTGGACATGTGGCGGTTAAAACCGGCTTCCTCTGCCATGCGTCTGTCTTCTTCCTGACCGTAGCCGGACAAGGCCACGATCAGTGTGCCGGTCAATCCGCCCTGGCGTATGGCCCGACACGCCTCATAGCCGTTCAGGTAAGGCAAACCAATGTCCAGCAGTATGACCCTGGGTTTTTCCGCCAGCGCCATTTCCACCGCCTGCCGCCCGTCGTGGGCCAACAGCACTTCATGGCCAAGCAGCCTGAGCAGCATGGCCATACTGTCGGCCACATCCATATTGTCTTCCACCAGCAGGATGCGCAGCCCAGTGCTTGCTTTGCTCAGGTTACAGCTTGCACCGCTATCCCTGACAGGTTGTTTTTCCGGCAGGCAAGGCAAATGGACGGTGAAAGTGGCACCTTGGCCACGCCCGGCGCTATAGGCTTCAACCCGGCCACCATGCATTTCCACCAGATTCCTGACCAGCGACAGGCCAATGCCCAGACCGCCATCCGAGCGGTCAAGGTTGGGATCTGCCTGATAGAACAGGTTAAACAGGTTGGTCAGTGACAGCGGGTCTATGCCCCGCCCATTATCGCTGATATGGATGACAGCTTCATGGCCGCCATCCTGATTGACCACCTGCTCTGTACGCAACTCAATTGCGCCACCCTTGTCGGTGTATTTGGCAGCGTTATTCAGCAGGTTGCTGATTACCTGCCCCAAGCGGGCAGCATCGCCAGCAAGACGTATGGTTTGCATCGGCATAGCCACATTGAGTTTGTGCTGGCGGGATTCGATAAGAGGCTGGCTCGTTTCCACCGCCTGCTGAATAACCGAAGCCAACTCAAGCAGCTCTTTCTGCATAGTGATCTTGCCACGGGAAACCCGTGATACGTCAAGCAAATCATCCACCAGGCGGGTCAACTGGCGAACCTGCCGGTCGATCAAGCCGGTAGCTTGCTCCAGCAATGGATTTTGCCCTCCGGTCATGCGCAGGATTTGCACAGCATTGCAAATGGGTGCCAGTGGATTGCGCAACTCATGTGCCAGCATGGCCAGAAACTCATCCTTGCGCAGGTTGGCGTCCTTGAGCGCCAATTCGGCCAGTTTGCGCCCGGTAATATCCTGGGTAATGCCGAAACCGCCCACCAACCCACCATCCGGGCCGAATTCCAGATAGGCTTTTTCCCGCACCCATTTGAGCTGCCCGTTAACGACGATCCTGTGCTCAATGTCATAGGGTTCACCACGCAGGCCAGCTTGCCATTGCGCATCAACATATTCGCGGTCGTCAGGGTGGACGATTTGCAGAAAGCCTTCGTAGCTCATTGGTGTGCCTTCCGCTACACCAAAAATGCGGTGGTTTTGTTCCGACCAGGTTAATACATTCTGGCGTACATCCAGCCGCCAACTGCCGATCTGACCAACCTCCTGGGCGCGGTTGCAGTCTTCCTGACTCTGGAGCAACACCTCTTCGAAAGTCTGTGGGAAACTCTCTTTTCCTTCATGCTCTATTTTTTGCACGATTACGTCCCCTTTATACTCGCCTTTTCAGGCATACAGGCGGTAAGTCACTTTTATATTTGATGGCAAAACCACAAGGATAGTGAAACAAATGCTACGCATCCAGCCATTTTTGTCAGTCGGTGGATATAAATCAATATTTCCACGCTGCCCCTTGGCATCCGCTAAAATATTGTAATCATGGTAATAAATTAAACTAACCCGCTCCATGCACTGCCAACCGCCGAGATTTTTTGTCATCACCAAGAGTAAAGCGTAGAGCACATGCCGCTCCGGTTTCAGCCCTCAACAAGGCAGGAAATTATACATGTGACAAGGAAGCCAACAGTTCTTCCAGCGCATCCATATCCACTGGCTTGGCCATATGGCGGTCAAACCCAGCCTCTTCCGCCTTGTGGCGGTCATCGTCCTGACCGTAGCCGGTCAAGGCGACAATCAGCGTAGCGGCCAGCCCGCCGTTACGCATCGCCCGGCACGCCTGATAGCCGTCCAGATAAGGCAGGCCAATGTCCAGCAACACCAACGCTGGGCGTTCACGCAGCGCCACTTCGACCGCTTCGCGCCCATCATGGGCCACCAGCACTTCATGGCCATAAAGCGACAGCAGCAAGGACATGCTTTCAGCCACATCAGGGTTGTCATCCACCAGTAAAATGCGGTGCCCGCTCGCAGGTCTGGCCTGATTGCCCGTCACCCCGGCAAAACCGGCAGGCAGCTCTGCTGGCAAACACGGCAGGCGGATGATGAATTCACTGCCTCCCCCCCGGCCTGTGCTGTGGGCCTCGACATGCCCGCCATGCATGTCAACAATGTTTTTGACCAGCGACAAGCCTATGCCCAGCCCGCCTTCGGAACGGTCAAGATTACGCTCAACCTGATAGAACAGGTCGAACAGGCTGTCGAGTACCAGCGGGTCGATGCCACGCCCATTGTCACGCACGCGGATGATGGCTTGCGCGCTGGCATCAGGGCCGTCACCACTCTGCTGTTCTACTGTCAGGTCGATTGTCCCGCCAGCATCGGTATATTTGGCTGCGTTATTGAGCAAATTGCTGATGACCTGCGCCAGCCGGGTGAAATCGCCTTCCATACGGATTCTATGCTGCGGCAGCGTCACATTCAGGGTGTGCTCGCGGGACTCAAGCAAGGGCTGGCTGGTTTCAACCGCCTGATGCACAACTGCTGACAAATCCAGCAATTCTTTCTGCAGCTTGATTTTGCCACGGGAAACGCGCGATACATCGAGCAGGTCATCCACCAGCCTGACCAACTGGTTCACCTGCCGCCCGATCATGCCTGTGGTCTGTTCCAGGGTCGGGTTTTGCGGCCCGCTCAGGCGCAGGATTTGCACTGCGTTGCTGATGGGTGCGAGTGGATTGCGCAATTCATGTGCCAGCATCGCCAGGAATTCATCCTTACGCCGGTTGGCCTCCTGAAGCTCTTTTTTCACCTGCACCCGCTCGGTAATTTCTTCGGCAGCGATCAGGATGCCCCCCACTTGCCCGTCAGCGCTGAACCAGGGCAGCACTTCCCACTTGACCCACTGGATGGTTCCATCCTCACGCTCAAACGGATCCTCATCCGCCCTCAGTGTTTCCCCCGCTATGCCACGGCGATGCGCTTCTTTCCAGCGTTCGGGTATTTCGGGAAAAATGTCATAATGCGATTGCCCGATCATGGTGAGATCAGTGGGCAGATTGAAATCCTCTTTCCAGCGGTTACTCACGGCCAGGTAGCGCATTTCGCGGTCAAACATGGCAATGCTCACTGGCGCATGCCTGATGAACAGGCGCAGCCGCTCTTCACTTTCGCGTAGCTTGTCCTCTGTCTGTTTACGTTCCGAAATGTCGCGCAGAATGGCGGTAAACGATTTTTCACCATTGATTTCGATCTGGGAAATGGAGGCTTCCACCGGGAACTCCTCACCATTGGCGCGCAAACCGGTAACAAACCCCCCACCACCCATTCTACGGCTGGTGTCGGCTCCCTGCCCAAAAGCATGCAGATGCGCCGCGTGGAGCTGGCGGAACCGCTCAGGCATAAAACGCTCAAGCGAACCGCCGATGGCCTCAGTTGCCGGGCAAGCAAACATTTCTTCCGCCGCAGCGTTGAATAACTGAATATGCTGAGCCGCATCGACCGTGACGATGGCGTCCATCGCCGATGCGACTATGCCTGCGTAGCGCCGCTGGCTTTGTAGCAGCAGGATCTCATTGTGCTTACGTTCGGTGATGTCCTGGGAAAGGCCAATCAAATACACGGGCTGCCCTCCGCTATCGCGTTCCACCCGGCCATACTCGTAAAGCCAGCCCACCGAACCATCCGGATGCACGATGCGGAATTCGTTTTCGTAATGCCCTTCCTCACGCTCCAGAGCCGCATAAACAGCGGCGGTGAAGCGTTCACGATCCTCCGGATGCACCACTTGACACACTTCATCGAATGTGCCCAGATTTTCCCCAGATGTCTGCGGTAAACCCGGCGAGGTGGACTGGAAACGGCGCACTTCGTCGCGTTTGATGTCCCACTCGAACGAAATCATGTAGGCAGCATCCAGAGCCAGCCGCAAGCGCAGTTCATTACGCCGGGTACGCTCCTCCTGGAGCTTGCGTTCGGTAATGTCGCGGATGACGATGAACAGACTGGCGTATACCCCCTCCCTGACCGGCAGGCGGGATACCGAACACTCGACGTGGATGGCTTCGCCGCTGCGCTTGACATGCTTGCTTTCACCGCGCCAATAACCACTCCCGTCAAGGGCTGCCATCATCCTGGCTTCATCATCAGGGCTGCGCCAGCAATACTGGAACATTTCCGTTACCGGCTGCCCCGTTACATCAGCAGCGCTTACATCGTATTGGCGCTGGGCGGCCTCATTGAGGTAGACAATGCGTTGGGTGTCGTCAAGGACGACAGTCGCATCGCTGATATGCCTTGTGATGTCACCGATAAAAAACCGGCCTAGTTCAGCCTCTCCATCCTGGAGGGTGAACTGTTTCTGAGCAATGGGAGTTTGAGTAACGACAGGAATGTTTTCTTTCATGTTCATACTTGTTTGGCAAACCGGGAATCATGCTTCCATCAGGAATACTACCATACAAATATTAGTCCAAATGGGGAGGGAGTCAGGCACTTAAGAGCTTACCTCTGCATAAGTTGTTGATCCAGTGCGTAACGCCCGGCTTTATTGGCCAGACCTACAGGGGATAACCCTAGGAGGGCGACTGGCGGTCGCCCTTTTCGGAGAATTTTCAGGGTAATTACTGTTAACGCTGGCGCTGGAACCTGTCGCCACCAAAACGCCGTGAGCGGGTCTGGTCAAATTTCGCTGCCTGTTCCGCAGTCAGTACCTGACGGATTTGCGCATGGGTTTCGCTTTGCAGCGCTTGCATCTGGGCGCGTTCTGATTGCTGGATTTCCTGAATCTGGCTGACTTGCGTTACATTCAGGCCAAGTTCCTGCTGCATGCGGTCTTGCATGCCACTGCGTCCGTCCATCTGTGGCGGGCGCTGCCATTGGCCATCCTGGCGCATGCCGCCGCGTGGGCCTTGCTGGCGCATCTGGTCAAATTTCACCGCTTGTTCGGGGGTCAGCAGCGCCTTGATACGCACGTGTGAACTGTTGCGCAGATAGTCCAGCCGGTTACGCTGTGACTGTTCGATCGCACTGATCTGGCTGGCTTGCGCATCGGTCAGGCCCAGTTCGGCCTGCATTCGCGCCATCTGCCGCCCTGCCTGCGGAGGGCCGCCGGGAGCTCCATCCATTGCCGAAGGAGCCGCGCCGCAAGCCGCCAATGTGCCTGCCAGCAGGGTCATTACGAGTAATTGTTTCATTGATTATTCTCCAGTTCGGTATATCGGAGATGACAGTATCGGACGCTTGCCTGTAAATATGGGTAAAGCGGATGTAAAGAAATGTAAAGCCCTACGGTATACTGATTCAGTCGGCAGTTAAGCGGTGATGTGAAGCGATGAAGAAACTACCAATCGGAATCAGCAGCTTGGAACGGATTGTTCAGGATAACTGCGTGTATGTCGATAAGACGGCTTACGTACAGCGGTTGGTGGAAGGTGGTGCCTTTTATTTCCTGTCACGTCCGCGCCGCTTTGGCAAATCCTTGCTGCTGGATACCCTGCATCAGTTGTTTGCAGGCAAGGAAACCTTGTTTCGCGGGCTGCATATTCATCCGCACTGGGACTGGTCAGTGCAGTATCCAGTCATCAAAATCAGTTTTGCCGAGGGAACCCTGGGCAGCCGCGCTGAACTGGAGCGCCGCATACGCAATATTCTGCGGATCAATCAGGAAGACTTGGGTGTTACCTGTGCAGACAATGAAGATGTGGCGGGTTGCTTTGCCGATTTGATCAGGAATGCCAAGGCTAAATACGGGCGTAACGTCGTGGTGCTGATCGACGAATACGACAAGCCTATTCTCGACAACATCAACAATTCGGCAATTGCAGCGGAAATGCGTGACGGTTTGCGCAACTTTTATTCGGTGGTCAAGGGGCAGGATGCCAATATCCGCTTCGCCCTGCTGACAGGGGTAAGCAAATTTTCCAAGGTGTCATTGTTCAGCGGCTTGAACAACCTGAACGACATTACGCTGGATTCGCGTTATAGCGCCGTGTGCGGCTATACCCAGACCGAACTGGAACAGTCGTTTGCGGAACATCTGCCGGGGGTGGATTTAGGGTTGGTGCGCCAGTGGTATAACGGTTATGGCTGGCTGGGGGAGCGGGTATATAACCCGTTTGATGTGCTGCTGTTTCTGGAGCGGGGGAAGGAATTTCTGCCGTACTGGTTTGAAACGGCGACGCCTTCGTTTCTGGTTGAAATCCTGCGTAAGCGCCCATTTCATTTACCTGATCTTGAGCAGGTACGCATGGAATACAAGATGCTGGGGGATTTTGATGTAGACCGCCTTCATCTGGAAACGCTGCTATTCCAGACGGGTTACCTCACCATCAAGAAAGAAATTTCCTCATTAGCGGGAGTTCCACCCAGTTATTTGCTGAGTTATCCGAATCATGAAGTGCGCTACAGCTTGATGAATTATCTGCTGGACAATTACTTGACAGATACGCCGCATGATATTGGCACTGTCCGACAGGCTTTGATTGATCAGGATTTTGTGACGCTGGAGCAGCGCTTCCGTGCCCTGTTTGACGGGATAGCCAACGAGAATTACCGCAACAATAACATTGCACAGTATGAAGGCTATTATGCAGCGGTGGTATATGCGTTCCTGTGTTCGCTGGGGATGGAAACACAAGCCGAAGTCAGCAGCAACAAGGGACGAATTGACATGGCGCTACGCTTCACGCTCCCGGATGGGCAGAAGCGCGCTTACATTTTCGAATTCAAAATGGTGGAAGGAACAGAAGGCGATGGCAGCGCAATGCGGCAAATCAAGGAAAAGGATTATGCCGCAGCTTACCGGGATGGACAGCACCAGATTTTACTGGTGGGAATGGAGTTTAGTGAGCAGGTGCGGAATTTGGTGGGGTTTGAGTGGGAGAAAGAAACAATAAACCAAACGTAAGGAAACTTATAATAACTCCAACCTTAAATTACCAAACATAATGTAAAGTTTGGTTTCGAGGAAATTTCCACATCACAAATCAACTCATTAACCAAATTTATTTAATTAACTTATCAACAATCTCCATTGACTTAATGCACTTTCGGCAACAGGGCTTGTTATCCAGACAATTTCTCTAATTTTTTTAATATTTTCAGCAGTCGAATAATTCACATTGCATACCTCTCTGCATATATCGCGCATACTTCTATATTTAAATCCTTTGCTACAAATTAGGTTATTTACCCTGTAACACCCAAGGCTGGCTAAATTAGTACCAATCAACGCAGAATAAAAATATTTAGAATAGCTCAAATCAAATTCCAAGTTAGCCTTTTCTCTAATTATATCTGACTCAATAACGAGATTGGTGGAATTTACTATCATTCCGATAAAACTCAACACCTTATCTTGGTTGATATTTTTAAATGCTTTTTCTGGAATTGTATACATTAACTGATCAACTCGAACAACTTTACCCTCATCCATTAAGACATTTAAATAATAAGAAGCATGATCTAAACTCTTGCTTCTTAACTTTTCAGCGATTTCAGCTTTTGTCATTGCTCCCTTGGCACGATTGAGAGACTGAATTATGACTTCCTTTTGAGTTATCCGCTCACCATTTTTAGAGAGACTAACATTATCGACGCTAGAACGACCATTAAAATATATATCAACAGCCTCACCATATTCTTTAATAATATGTCTTAGGGTAAAATATTCAACTTGCACTCTTTCATTTATAGTATGTGAATAATAATCATGCAAGTTCAAGGATTGTATGTTATTTTCTCCAAAATAAGCAATAAGGTGTTCAAAAATCAAATCAATATTGAGTTGATCAATATCTAAAAACATTCGATGTCGATAAGTTCCAGGACCACACAAATAAATATAATCTGAATCATTAAATCCATGACTCATCCTTTCACCACTAACATGCTTGGAATAACCTTTTATACTAATAATCCTTGCAATATCTTTCCACGGCAATCCTTCGGGATGAAAAGTTAAAACATGAGCGATAGCTTCTTTGGCTCCCAAGTCTTGTGGCTCAATACCTCTTTCATCAGATTTTAAAACACCTGCCTCTTCTAGTTTTTTAATAGTAATTTCTGCTAGAATTTGCGTATAACCAAATTCCGAAATAAGTTCAGAAATTACAAAACTTCTTGAAATTGGCGATGGATTCTCACAAAAAAGCGAGTCTAATATTTTTCGCTTAACATCGGGGTTGGCCATCTGAGAAACACTACCACTTTCAATTTGACAACACTCCTCCAAAAAGGAGAAAAAAGTTCTTTCTGATTCAAAACATTTTGCCAGATTAGGAAGCCTGCTTGTTAATCCAGCACTAATATTGGCTTGTATATTCTTCCATAGAACTTTGGGATGAATCCGAAAAAACAATGGTAACCGAGCATTTGTTTTCTTTTCAATCTGCCTTACCCTTTCTCTTGTAAAACTATATCTTTCTCCAATTTCCTCTAATGTTTCATATCGGTGATTAAACCCCCAGCGAGACAACGCAATATCTTGCCGCCTATCATCTAAAGACCATAAGTAACTCTCCACATCTTCAAGTAAAAACTTATCAATTTTGTTCATTTCATAAAATCTTATTTCGCTGGAAGTGAAAATACTCGATTCAGTAAATTTAAAATCCATTCCATTTTCAGTCATTCGTTTCAATTCAGACCTAATACGACTCTGCAATGACAGTAGGGTCTCGGAATGTAAATTCCCAATCCCCTTTAGACTTTTTAAATCAGCAACATCAAAATCAACAATATCTTTTACACTCATACTCCCATACAAATTTTCAAATTTATCAAGCAACTTAATCTCTTGTTTAGACAAAAATTGAAAATTGAAGTGCAACGTTGAAAGTGAGGATGGAATAATACAAAATTCACCTATAAAATCATCCTCTTCGATTGGATTATTAAAATGCAATATATCCCCATTGCACAGTTCATTTTTAAGCTCAATCAGGGAGCTTACATATAACTCTCCGACACTAGGAAGTGACGAAAAATAATTTACATCCAAATCTATAATTCCACCAATATTTTCTGGTATTTTACATGCTCCGGACTTATTTAGATTGCAAATTCTCTTCAATAACTTTCCATAACTATTTGGCAACCTAGAAAACGATATTAGTCGATACTTATCAGACTCAAGATTTTCCATTTTTTAATTCTCTATACTCACGTAGTGATTTCAGGAAAAAGAACTCAGAATTAAACACATTTCTAATCTCTTCTCTTTTTTCTTCTTGGAGATTCTTCAGGTCATGAGAATTAAAGATAAAATCAAGATATTTCTCCATAATCATTGACTCACGTTCATTTTGTTTATTGACATCATTAGTGCAATTAAAGATTCCAGAAGGTTCATCTTGATGTGGATTCGAAATAACAGTTTTTTGCGGATTAATCCCCTCAAGTAAAAAATCGACTTCTGACTCTGAGTACAGCAATAGATTATTAACTTTTGACGCCATACTAATCGCTTTTGAAGATGGAAGAATAGAGTGGTGTTTATTATAACTCCTTACATAGTCTTCGCAAGTTCTATGAAAATAATCTGGCAAAGAAACCTCTGGAAATGCTGATTGAAAATACCCCATATATGAGTCAAAGTGAGTGGCAATCTGATCCATTGATATATCTTCCAATTGACTTTGAAGCTCTTCAAATCTTGGAATCTCCATGTTTACGAGATAATACTCTCTCAATTTATTAATGGCTTGCTCTCTTGAATTAAGCCTATACTTTAACTCATCGATTAACTTTAACACCTGAGCAGCAGATTGATTATACAACACATCAAGAGAAGAATCGTGTATAACTGATAAATCATCTGCTCTTGAGACTGAATCCAAATTATTGATTTCCAATGGAGTATCGTCTATAATTTTTTTTAACCTTTTTACTTCACTTAAACGTTCTAATGAACCAACAAAATCCAAAACATAAACATAGTCTTTATTTGGTGTTTTCCTTAATCCTCTTCCTAACTGTTGCAACCAAACAGTTTGGGAGCCTGTATAACGCATAAATATTAAAATATTTGTCTCTGGTATATCAATACCCTCATTAAATAAATCACACACCAATATATAGCGATGCTCAAATTCTCTAAAATCTCGGATATTTTGCCTGCGTTGTTGATCAGACATTTTTGAATGTACAAGAGTTGCGCTACCAGGCGGGAAAAACTGTATGAGGTACTTCATATGGGAAATACTCCGACAAAAAACAATTCCTTTGGGATTTATTATTTTCTTTTTGCATATGGTATCTTCTATGATTTTCACAACCTCCTCATCTTTTTTATGCAAAAACAAATGTTTATCAAGGTCAGTTATCGAAAGCCCCTTCTTTAGCTGGTCAATTTTTGATTGATCAAGATCATCCAACAAAACTAAATATTTTGGGTATGCCAGTTTATTATGACGCAATGCCCAAGCCAAATCATATTTACCGACATGACCATCTTTTCCTCCAAAAAAATTTAAAACATTTTTATCATCCTCTCGATAGGGAGTGGCAGTTAGTCCAATCAAATATCGTGGCGAAAAATAAGATATAACAGTTGAATAAGTTCTTGCCGGAACATGATGTGCTTCATCGACAACAATAATATCAAACATGTTACTATTTAAAGCGCTTATTTTTGCATAGAGTGTATCAAAACTTCCAAAAACGAAATCTGTATTTTCAGGCATTGATCCATCAAAACATGCGGAGAATGAGTATGTGCCAATTCCAAATACATTTTTAAATGACGTAACTGATTGCAGTAATATTTCCACTTGATGAGCCAGAAATAAAATTCTGTAGTTTCTATTATCTTGCAATATTCGCCTCACTAAATGTGCAGCCGTATATGTTTTCCCTAATCCCGTCGCCATTTCTATTAATAATTTATTTTTGCCGGAATTAATTTTGCTTACACATTCTTTAATTACAGTCTCTTGATAAACCCTGGGTTTAATTTCTCGGCCAATTTCTGAATGTTTTTCAACCCATAGATTTTGAAGGGCGTCCCGATCAATAAGTTCCACACCTAAGCGTAACGCTCTCACTCTAACTTCTGATGTAAAGTAAGAATTTGTAACCAAAATCATATTAGTAACATTTGCAAGTTTAGCTCCAGTTACCAATTGATTTAATGCAGACACATCGACTGTTGAACCTAATTGCCTTTGCTTGACTTCAATGGCAAATTTTCGCTTATTTTTATATGCAAAAATATCAACCCCACCATCTCCATGGGAAAACTCCTTTCCAACGCTCGTTATTACTGCATCTGACCAACCGGCGGCGACAAACACATCTCTAACAAAAATCTCAAAATCTTTACATGATAAATTATCAATCAACTTAAATTCAGAAATCACTTTTCAATCCATAACCATGTTTTGACAGAGGCTTAGCGTAATTACATGGCAACATTAATCTTCTCGATTTACCACTATTTAGTGCTTCTTTATTTAAAGTTTAGATGTTACCGCCTACCTCAGTACAGCCTCAAATCAACAAGCCAATTAAAAATACACTCACCACTACTGGCATCCAAAATTTTAACCAATTAGTAAACTTTATGATAGCTGAATAAGCAAAAAAGCCCACAAAAACTGACACATCCCCACCATCACCTATTTTCCCAGCCACACGCAGCCTCCCCCACCCAGCGTAAAAACCCGTAAACCCCATGTAAAGAAATGTAAAACCCCCGCCATTGATACCCCATTCACCGTATCATTCAGGCTATGTAAAACCCGGAAAGACACTCACAGTCATGAGCAAACTACTACTGGTCGACGACGACATCGAACTCACCAACATGCTGAAGGAATACCTCGAACGCGAAGGTTTCAGCGTGGATGCCGTACATGACGGCGAGTCGGCAGTGCGCGCCGCCCTCAACGGCGATTACGCGCTGGTAGTGCTGGATGTGATGATGCCCGGCATGAGCGGTATCGAAGCCCTCAGCCGCATCCGCACCCACAGCCAGATGCCAGTGCTGATGCTGACCGCCCGTGGCGACGACATCGACCGCATTATCGGTCTGGAACTGGGCGCGGACGATTACGTGCCCAAACCCTGCATGCCGCGCGAACTGGCCGCCCGCATCCGTGCCATCCTGCGCCGCGCCAGCCCCGAAACCACCACCAATGGCAACGAGCCGCTACAAGTCGGTGAACTGCTTTTGTCCCCCGAAAAGCGCCAGGCCAACTGGCAAGGCCACACGCTGGATCTGACCAGCACCGAATTCAACCTGCTGGAAGTGCTCGCCCGCCAGGCTGGCCAAACCGTCAGCAAGGCCGACCTTTCCAGCCACGCACTCGGGCGCAATCTGACCCGTTACGACCGTAGCATCGACGTACACATGAGCAGCATCCGCCACAAACTCGGCAACCTGCCGGACGGTCGTTCATGCATCCAGACCGTGCGCGGCATTGGCTACCAACTGATCTGGGAGTAAGGCATGGGGCGTTTGTTCTGGAAAATCCTGCTCACTTTCTGGCTGACCCTGCTGGTCGCAGGCGGCGCAACCGGCCTCACCGTGTGGATGCACCACAGCACCCTGCAAGACATGGAAAAGGATGTCGTCATCCGCCCCAGCTCGATACTGGCGGTCAAGGCTGCCGCCAATACCTTCCTGTACGGCGGCACGGATGCCATGCGCAACATGTTGCAGGAACAAAAGGATCAGGCCCCCGGCGACCTGCAAATCTACGCCGTTGACGCCAGTGGCAAGGAAATGCTGGGGCGTGCTGTTTCTGACGACACCCTCAAGCGGGTGCGCGAAGGTCTCGGCCAGAACCTGAAACTGCCCATCATCCGTCAGGTCGAATCAGGCGCGGAAAGCTACATCCTGTTTGCGCCATTGGCCGGGCAGTTTCCCCAATTCAGGCAGGAACAGCGGCTGCCACCGCCGCACCGTTTTTCTACCCCAACCATGGTCATCTCGGGAATTGTCGCCAGTTTCATCTCCAGCTTCTTGCTGGCATGGTATTTCTCCAAACCGATCGGCATGTTGCGCAAGGCGTTCGGCGCGGTCGCCAAGGGGGATTTGAGCCAGCGGGTGACGCCCGCCATTGGTTCGCGACGCGATGAAATCGCCGATCTCGGGCGTGATTTCGACTACATGACCCTGCAATTCCAGAACCTGATAGCCTCACAGCGCCGCCTGTTACACGATGTTTCGCACGAATTGCGGTCGCCACTGGCACGCTTGCAGGTCAGCATCGGCCTGGCCCGCCAGCAGCCGGAAAAAATGGCCAGCAGCCTCGACCGCATTGAGCACGAAGCCGGGCGGCTGGATACGCTGGTTGGTGAAGTCCTTACCCTTTCGCGCCTCGAATCCGGCGTACCGCAAGCGCTGGATGAATATATCGACATTCTGGAACTGGTGGATGCGGTCATTGACGACGCCCGTTTTGAAGCCAACGCCATGTCACGGCGCGTGTCGTTCCAGTCCGACCTGGAAGACAATCCGGTCATTCAGGGACATGGGGAACTGCTGTTCCGTGCACTGGAAAACGTGGTGCGCAATGCGATTCACCACACTCCGCCGGATAGCATGATTACGCTATCCATCCACAAGGAAAACAATAGCCTGCAAATCACAGTCGACGATCAGGGAACCGGTGTGCCGGAAGCGGAACTGGACAGTATTTTCGAGCCATTCCAGCGCAGCAGCGTGGGCAGCGCTACCCGCAACGGTTACGGGCTGGGTCTGGCGATTGCCCGGCGGGCGATTGAAAGCCATGGCGGCAGTATTCGTGCCGCCAACAGGCCGGAAAGCGGTTTGCGGATTACCATCACCCTTCCCCTGTCCAAAGTGCAAACAGGGTAAGGGGATAGTGGGTCAGCTGACGATCAGGACTTTTTGTCGTCAACCTTGTCAGCCGCTTCTTGCTGCTTGCCCTTGTCGGCATCAGCCTTGTTGAATGGCTCAGGCGCTGGCGTGTCGTTGGTGGAAGGAGGCAGGATAGGCAACTGGAATTCAGGCTGCTTGCCGGTCAGGGTCTTCAGGAAAGCCACGATCTGGCCGGTTTCTTCCTCGGAAAACTTCTTGCCCAACTGGAGCTGACCCATGGTGGTGACTGCCTGCTCCAGCGTTTTGGCCGCGCCGTCATGGAAGTAAGGGTAAGTCATTTCCACGTTACGCAGGGTTGGAACCTTGAACTTGAAGCGGTCTTCATCCTTCTTGGTCAGACCAGCCAGACCTTCGGCATTGCTGTCGGTCTTGTACGGTTCAACCACACCCATTTTCTGGAAGCTGTTACCACCAACCGCAGCGCCATTGTGGCAGGCCACGCAGCCGCTGTCCTTGAACAGTTTGTAACCGGCCATTTCGTTGTCAGCCAGCGCTTTGTCATCACCCTTGAGCCACTGGTCAAATTTGGAATCCGGCGTCACCAGGGTTTCTTCGAACGCGGCAATGGCGTCTGTCACCATGCCGATCTCAACTGCATCCTTGCCGAATACGCTCTTGAACTCGTCCTTGTATTGCGGGATGGATTCCAGCACATCAACCGCCAGTTCATGCGTGAACGCCATTTCGCCTGGGTTGGCAATCGGGCCGCCTGCCTGTGCTTTCAAGTCTTTGGCGCGGCCATCCCAGAACTGGGCTACGTTCATGCTGGAGTTGAGTACGGTAGGCGCATTGATTGGCCCTTGCTGCCAGTGGTCGCCGATGGAAGTCGGCAGGTTGTCAGTGCCCCCCATACTCAGGTTGTGGCAGGAATTACAGGAAATAAAACCGGACTTTGACAGGCGTGGGTCGAAATATAATTTCTTGCCCAGTTCTACCATTGCGGGGTCTTTTGGCGTTGCTGCATCGATGGGTTTGATTGGCTCATCCTTGGCGCTGGAGGAAGCAGCGGCAGGCGCTTTGGCCTCTTCAGTCTTGGCTGCATCCTCCGCCCAGACTGCGGTTGCAGTACCAAGCGCCAGCAATGACACCATCAGAATTTGTGCTTTCATGACTTTCTCCTACTTTTTGTGAGTAAACTATTTGTGGGGTCATATTATGCCTGTCAGCATGCACCAACTTGATACAGGTCAAGCTTTTCGGAACGGTGTAAAATACTTTTTCGCTTATGATGATCGATTTTTTAGGATGCGCTTTTTGGGATTAATCCTGACCCTCCCTGCAAAAGGGAGGGCCTGGAAAAGCAGCTTAACCAGCTTAACCAGCTACGCGGATGAAGTAGTGGTTGTCTTCAGCATCGCGGCAAACCACGATATTGCAGGAGTGGAACAGGACAGCAGCGCCCTGCTCTACGTTACTGACATCGCCGCCCACAGCGACAAACCCGGCGCGTGGAACGCCGCAGTGGCTGGAACCAAGCTTGTCGTAAGTTGCAGGTTGCAGAGTAAGCGATTCGTACTGATCAATGGCTGAGCAATCGTAATCGCTGCCGGTATGCAACAGCTTGCTGACAGCACGGGGATTGCGCCCATGATAAGCATCTTTGGCTTGCTGCACGAGCTTGAGCAGCCAGTCACCAGCCTCCTCGTCGCCATCTGTTGCCGATACTGTATTCGCTATCAGGGCTGCGCCACCTGCTGCTATTGCTGCTGCGGCTGCCCCCGACAGGCTGCTGCTATCGGTTTCGGCTTCAGTTGTACTGGCAAGACTGACATCAGGCGCATCCATAGGCATTTCAAGGTCAACCCCCGTAGCCTCGGTAGCTTCCAGCAGTTCTGCCTCCAGTGAGCGCACTTCGGTTTCTACCTTCTCCAGTTCCACATCCAGTGCCTGCTTTTCGGCATCCAGCATATCGGTGCCAACCTGCGGAATGTCAAGATAGGCTTCCGCTTCAGGCAGATCAATGTCAAGGTCTGGCGGGTCGATGATCGGCTTGTGCGGATCAATGTTGCTGAAGTCAAAAGCGGAAGCTGCCTTGGCTGCCAGCCCGGCTCCTGCTGCAACCACCGTGCCTTTGGCAATATCCAGCCAGTCTGTGCCCTGTTCCACTTCTACTTCCGACAGATCAACGTCGACTTGTGGAACATCCAGTGAAACGTCGGGAAGATCAATTTCAGGTGCCGTTACTTCGATTTCTGGCAGGTCTACATCCAACGTTGGGGCTTCCAGCGAAACTTCCGGAAGATCGATTTCAGGTGCCTTAACCTCGATTTCTGGCAGGTCTACATCCAGCGTTGGAACTTCCAGCGAGACTTCGGGGAACTCAATGTCAAGGTCTGGTGGGTCGATGATCGGCTTGTGCGGATCAATTTTACTGAAATCAAATGCGGAAGCTGCCTTGGCTGCCAGCCCGGCTCCTGCTGCAACGACTGTGCCTTTGGCAATGTCCAGCCAGTCCGCGCCCTTATCGACTTCTACCTCTGGCAGATCAACATCTACTTGCGGAACGTCCAATGAAGCGGCGGGCAACTCGATTTCCGGTGCTTTCAATTCCACATCGGGCAGTTCAATTTCAGGAGCCTTTACTTCGATTTCGGGCAGGTCTACATCTACCTGCGGAACTTCCAGCGAGACTTCGGGAAGGTCGACTTCCGGTGCTTCCCACTCTACGTCCGGCAGGTCAATTTCCGGTGCTTTCAGTTCCACATCCGGCAAATCAACGTCAGCTTGCGGCACTTCCAGCGAGACTTCGGGGAACTCGATGTCAAGGTCTGGTGGGTCGATGATTGGCTTGTGCGGATCAATACGGCTGAAGTCAAAGGTGGAAGCCGCCTTGGCTGCCAGCCCGGCTCCTGCTGCCACCGTAGCACCACCACCCAGCACTGCGGCAGTCGTGGCAGAAACAGCGGAACGTGGGGCCTCTCCACTACCTGTATCGGTATGGAGCATATTCATGCCATACACATCACGATCCACCTCTTCCCGGCAGAACAGCGGTTTCAGGAAGCGACCAATTCCGTAACCCAGTAAAAAGGCAACCAGTAGCCACAGCAAAGCCTGTATTAAAAACATTGTCATGATTTAATCCTCTTTCCCTGAGTTTGAAAACCAGCCCATCACCAAGCCAAAGACGAATGCCAACAACAACCAAATGAACAGTTGTGAAAATAAGTACATCATTTCAATTCCCCTCACTCAGGACTGATTTCAAAGCTAATCCGGCGGTTTTGCGAACGGCCTGCTGGCGTGTCGTTGCTGGCAACAGGTTTTCCTTCGCCATAACCAACGCTCTTGATTAACCCACCATCAATACCTTTGCCAACAAAGTATTGCCTTACCGCATCGGCACGCCGCTGGCTCAGGCTCTGGTTGTAAGCGTCATTACCCACATTGTCGGTATGCCCGCTGATCTGGATACCACGGCCAGCAACCACTGGCTTGCAGGTGAAAACGATACCTGCGAGTGAGTCCAGCAAGGCCAGGCTATCCTGTTTGATGGTAGCCTTGTCGGTTGCGAACAGGATGGTTTTGCCAGTCATGGCGTCATTCAATTGTTGCTGGCAATCCTGCACCGCCTGCTGTTCGGCGGTTGGCTCAGGTTTGGCTTCAGGTTCAACAGCGGCGACCTGCTCCGGCATGGTTTGCTCAGGAACCGCTGGCGCGACAGGTGCTTCCGGCTCTTGTTGCGCAACCGGTGGTTCAGGTGCCACCGGAGCTTCCGGTGCGGCTGGTGGTTCGGGAGCGACTGGAGCTTCTGGCACGGCTGGAGCCTCCACCTCAATGTGGCTTTCCACATCCCGTACCCCGTACACATTCCGGGCAAGCTTGATGGCCTGGTCACGCTCTTGTTCGGAGGCAGCCGTACCCTGAAGCCGCAAATCGCGACCGCGCCCTGCCAGGGTTACTTGTGCCCAATCCATACCCGCAGCTTTCAGGTCAGCGGTACTCCTGCTTGCCAGATCGGATTCCACTGCGCCCTGACGCGAGCCCAACATTAGCAGAAACAATAACGGCAACCCCAGCAGGGCCAATAACCACCACAGCGTTGCAGGCAGAACCCCACAACAGCACGAACGATTTTTATCCATGACACTTTCCTTTGGGAATCGTTGAGTATATCCATAAAGGAGTGTAGTCGAATCAAGCGCTTATAAGAGGATAAAAACGTGATGAAAATCATCTGATTTGCAGGGAAATATTTTAAACAGTCAGCATTATGCTTAAAAAATCATACTGATGGAAATCATGCCACCAACCATGAAATTTCAAAGTCAGCGGAAGCTGGCGGTGTTTCAATCAGTTTTGTAATGGAAACACCGCCCCGATGGCATTTATTAGCCAAAGCTAGCCGAGATCAAACCGGTCAAGGTTCATCACCTTGTTCCAGGCGGCTACAAAGTCATGGACGAACTTCCCTGCCGCATCATTTTGCGCATAAACCTCTGCCACTGCCCGAAGCTGGGAGTTGGAACCGAAAACCAGATCAACACGGCTGGCAGTCCACTTCAGTTCGCCGCTGGCACGGTCACGACCTTCGAATACATTTTCGTCTTCAGTCGCTTTCCACTCAGTAGCCATATCGACCAGGTTGACGAAGAAGTCAGTACTGAGCACCCCAGGCCGTTGGGTGAAAACACCGTGTTGCGACTGGCCAAAGTTCGCGTCCAGTACGCGCATACCGCCGATCAGAACGGTCATTTCCGGCGCGGTCAGCGTCAGCAATTGCGCCTTGTCGACCAGCAGTTCCTCTGCCGACACGGAGAATTTGCTCTTGAGGAAGTTGCGGAAGCCGTCTGCCAGCGGCTCAAGCACGGCGAATGATTCCACATCAGTCTGCTCCTGCGAGGCATCTGTACGACCCGGCGCAAACGGAACCTCTACTGCATGCCCGGCACTTTTCGCCGCCTGTTCGACCGCAGCGCAACCGCCCAGCACGATCAGGTCGGCAAGCGAAACCTGCTTGCCGCCAGACTGCGCTGCATTGAAGTCACGCTGGATGCCTTCCAGCACGCTGAGTATTTTTGCCAGTTGGGCAGGCTCGTTGGCATCCCAATCCTTTTGCGGCGCAAGGCGGATACGTGCACCGTTCGCTCCGCCGCGTTTGTCGGAACCACGGAAGGTAAATGCTGACTTCCATGCAGTCGAAACCAGTTCAGGGATGGAAAGCCCAGCAGCCAGAATCCTGCCCTTAAGGGTGGCGATGTCCTGCAAGTCGATCAGCGCATGCTCAACGGCAGGAACCGGGTCTTGCCAGATCAGCTCTTCCTCTGGCACTTCCGGGCCAAGGTAGCGCGAGCGCGGCCCCATGTCGCGGTGGGTCAGCTTGTACCAGGCACGGGCGAAAGCGTCCGCTAACTCTTCCGGGTTCTGCCGGAAATGCCGCGCAATCGGCTCATACGCCGGGTCGAAACGCATCGCCATGTCCGCCGTGGTCATAATGATCGGAACTTGTCGCGATGCATCGTCAGCCGCCGGAGCCTGGTTGTCTGGTGTCGTGGTCTTGGGTGTCCACTGCCAGGCACCTGCCGGGCTTTTGGTCAGTTCCCAGTCGTTGCCGAACAGCATGTCCAGATAGCTGTTGTCCCACTGCGTCGGGGTTGGCGTCCACGGGCCTTCCAGACCGCTGCCAATCTGGTCGCCGCCCTTGCCGCTGCCCAAGCTGTTTTTCCAGCCCAACCCCATTTCCTCGATGCTGGCAGCTTCGGGGGCTGGCCCGACATGCGTCGCGCTGCCAGCGCCATGGCATTTGCCGAAGGTATGCCCGCCTGCGGTCAGCGCGACCGTTTCATAATCATTCATCGCCATGCGGGCAAAGGTTTCGCGCACGTCACGACCCGCAGCAACCGGGTCAGGCTGGCCGTTCGGCCCTTCCGGGTTCACGTAGATCAGCCCCATCTGCACGGCAGCGAGGGGATTATCCAGTTCCCTTTCGCCTGTGTAGCGGTTGTCGCCCAGCCAGGTATCTTCGGAACCCCAGTAAATGTCCTCTTCAGGTTCCCAAATATCCTCACGCCCGCCTGCAAAACCGAAAGTCTTGAAGCCCATGGATTCCAGTGCGCAGTTACCCGCCAGGATCATCAGGTCGGCCCATGAAATGCTGTTACCGTATTTCTGCTTGACTGGCCACAACAGGCGGCGTGCCTTGTCGAGGTTGACGTTATCAGGCCAACTATTGAGTGGCGCGAAGCGCTGGTTGCCGTGACCTGCCCCGGCACGGCCATCGCCAATACGGTAGGTGCCTGCGCTATGCCATGCCATGCGGATGAACATCGGCCCATAATGACCGTAGTCGGCTGGCCACCAGTCCTGTGAGTCGGTCATCAGTGCGTAGAGGTCTTGTTTCAGGGCTGCCAGATCGAGTTTGTTGAACTCCCCGGCGTAATTGAATGCCGCATCCATGGGGTTGGATTTGGCGGAATGCTGGTGCAGGATATTTAGCCGCAACTGGTTAGGCCACCAGTCCCGGTTTGAGGTGCCGCGACCAGCTCCATGTGCGTTCGATTTGCCCATTACCGGGCATTTGCTTGCGTCAGCCATAATACACGCTCCTCTGGGTGGTTGAACTTATTTTCTGATGTTTATTGTTTTACTACTTCGGCGCTGACCCAGCCAGATGATTATATAAAACGTAACGATATATTTTTTATTATGCTTGCCTTTAGAGCTTTCCCATTTTTCCGTCCTTGTAATCGGACATGGCCTGCCTGATTTCCTGCATGGTGTTCATCACAAATGGCCCCTGGCCAACCACCGGTTCGTCAAGCGGCTCGCCGCTGAGCAGCAGGATGCTTGCATCCGTCGCGCTTGCCAGATGGATGCGGCTGCCCGCCAGTTCAAACAGCCCAGCTTGAGCCTCATGCAGGGTTTGCGCGCCATTAACCTGGACTTCACCCTTAAGCACCACCAAGACGGTGGAATGGCCGTCGGTGACATCCACATCCAGATTTCGCCCGGCATTGAGGCGCATGTCCCACACATTGATGGGGGTATGCGTTCTGGCCGGGCCGCTTGCTCCGTCAAATTCGCCTGCAATCACCCGCACCCTGCCTTGCCCATCAGGAAGTTCCACCGCCGGAATCTGGCTGTTGAGGATGCCCTGATAACCGGGTGGGTTCATTTTGTCTTTGGCTGGCAAGTTGACCCACAATTGCACCATTTCAAAACGCCCACCGCGCTGGGCAAACTCGCGACCGTGAAATTCCTCGTGCACCAGCCCCGAAGCGGCGGTCATCCATTGCACATCGCCGGGGCCAATCTTGCCACCAGCGCCGGAAGAATCGCGGTGTTCGACTTCGCCGTCATACACAATCGTCACTGTTTCAAAGCCACGATGCGGGTGCGGCCCCACACCCCGCCGCTGTGTGGTGGGCGGAAACTGGTGCGGCCCGGCGTAATCCAGCAGCAGAAAAGGGCTTTGCAGCTCATCCAGCCCGTTGCCGTAAGCCAGTAAGGTACGTACCGGGAAACCATCGCCTACCCAATGGTTGCTCAGGGTGTGCAGCACGCGATGCAGTTGTTTGGTTGGCATGGCTGATCTCCTTTGGTTTGCTTGCCCTATCTTAGCGCCGTTATGTAGTGGCAGATAAATAAGGGCTTGGAATACGGGATTTGCATTTACAAACTTGGACAGTCCACCTATAGTTTGGATACATATTTATCCGAAAAGGTGAGGCCATGAACCGCTACCACATCCAGCGAGGCAATGCCCGCACCACCGTTACACTGGACTCGACCTTGTGCGAACTGCTGGCGTTAAAAATGGGTAAAGCTCCAGACACGAAAGATTCCCACGCAGCGGTACGCCAATGGTTACAGAGTGTTACCGACCATTCGGATGAGCAAGAACGGGATAATTTCAGCCAATGGCTGAAACAGAAAGCCGTTCTTTACATCGCCGATACTGGACTAATAATCAAACATCAGCAGTGGCAAGAGCAGATCAACCAGAGTTGGGATCAAGAACTGACCCGGCGTGTTGATGAAATGGATTTCGGCAAAACCAGGATGATACCTAAAGATGAGGTGTTCAAAGCGGCAATGGAACAGCGCGCATGATTGTTATCCATCCGCACAAATAGGTCATAACATGAAACACTCCGATTTTCAGATTGGCACAGAATTTTTCACCGCATCCGGCAAGTGGCGTTGCACTGATGTTGGTACTCGTGTGATTGTGGCGATTTCGTTAGAGCCAAGAGAAACAGTGCGTTTGTGGATGGATACGAAAGGTGAACGGGTGCAAGAAACTTTCATCAGCGATGACCCGCGTGACCTTATCGGGCCACCGTATAGTGTGGCGGAATCGGTGTTTGACGAATACGATCTGGATGGATGTTCTACTTGTGTCGATGATTTTGCCGATAAAGCAATCACCGCTGACGTAGTGGCTGCTGAAGCCCATTTTCAGGAAAGGGTTGAATGCGGACGTGGCAATACTGAGCGCGGGCTGGAATTGCTGCGCAAGGCAATGAGCGAGTAGAATGAAATATCCTATTTTTCTTGTGAAAGGTGAAACACCATGATCCCTAACGCCGTACTACAGGACTTTGAAACACTACCCCTAGATGCGCAACAGCAGGTTATTGATTTCATCGCTTTTATCAAGACACGTTACCAGGCAAGGGTAACAAAACAACCCCGGAATACACAGGAAAGCTCTTTCGGCAGCATCAAGGTAAAGAAAAAAGTGACCTTGGAACAAATGGATGAAGCTATTCGTCAACGTGGAGCAACACTTTGATTGCGGTCGATACCAACATACTGGTTCGGGTTCTGACTGATGATGAGGAATCACCAGAGCAAACAGAGCAAGCACGCGCTTTGGTAAAAGCTGCTAAACGTGTTTTTGTGCCACAAGTGGTACAGGTTGAGTTTGTTTGGGTCTTGGAGCAGGCTTATGATCTTGAAAAAGATGACGTTGTGGCTGCTTTAGAAACTTTGCGCGACGATCCTACTTACGAGTTGCAGCATCCTGAGCACTTCATACAAGCCTTAATGCGTTTTCGCCAAAGCAATGCAGGGTTTGCGGATTCGATTATTGCGGTAGAAAGCCAGCAGGCTAATATGACGTTGTGGACGTTTGATCGCAAGTTGAGCAAGCAAGAAGGTGTGCAGCGTTTACTACCGGCATCACTAGCAGAGTTTGAAAGTCAAAAAAATTGATCGGATGAGGAAATAAGTAATTAATCCTACTGAAAATATCGGGTGAACTTAAACAAACGACACCAAAGTCCCATAGGATTTTGCGCAAACCCATAGCCAGTAAGGCGTAGCGCCCATTTCCCGCTTCCCATTTTCAGCCCTGCCATCCGCCCGGTTTTTTGGGGACTGCCAAACCCACCGA
>JAHJJD010000053.1 GCA_018822845.1 Gammaproteobacteria bacterium
CGGCCTCTGCTACGCACGCGAGGCATTTAAAATACTTCCTGAAACCGCCAACGTGATTAATTTTGAGGACTGGATCAGGAAGGTTCCAGTCCTGGGGCGGGTTCATGAACGTAAAATGGCGGCTTAGTGGCGAAGGTATTGCTGAAGGTTGGACATTTCAATGGGAACCCATTGCTGTATTTTTCGTAACATTTGTGACTTTCATTGAGTTGGACGCTCGGCAAGCAGGAACAACCGATATAAGTTCACCAGGTAAAACTCAACCTCATCCTGCTGATGTCAAGTTATTCAATGATTTTTTAGAACTATTACCTAGTGTTTTAGTTACCGAGCATCTGCATGAATTTGATTTTATTCAGCCATTTAGAGCAGAATACCTTCAACCGATTGATGACTTCAAATATAAATGGGCAAATGCAGAGCATCGTTTCATTGATCCTGAAGTTGAGGAAAAACGACTTGATCTCTACAATGCCGTAAAGAATTTCTTGTCCATTCTTGCTAAAAATACATCACAAAATAGCAAAGGTTTTCAAGCTGTGCGTCATGATCGTCATGCGGATGATTATGATCCTGAGCGAGAAGCGCGTTATGGGCAAGAAGCAGCAGAAATTAACGATAGTGCGGATTTAGTTTTTGAAAAACACCAAGAATTGGTCAAAACAGGTCGACAGAAACTTCTGATCGAAGCTAACCAATGAGCAACCTCGAATTCCACTGGGCTAGACTGGAGAGCCTCTCCGCCCCCCAATTCCACGCCATCACCCTCGCCCGCCAGACCGTGTTCATCGCCGAGCAACACATCTGCTGCCCGGACTCTGACGAACACGACACCCATTGCTGGCATCTGACCGCCTTGCATGACGGCAAGGTCGCCGCCTACCTGCGCGTCATCGACCCCGGCGAAAAATACCCCGAACCCGCCATCGGCAGAGTCCTCACCACCCAAGCCTACCGCAGCACTGGCCTCGGCAAGCTCATCATGCAGGTTGCCATCGACAAAATCGGCGAACTCTACCCTGGTCAAGCCATCCGCATCAGCGCCCAATCCCACCTCCAGCCCTTCTACGCAAACCTTGGCTTCACCACCGTCGGTGAGGAATACCTCGAAGAAGGCGTCCCCCACATCGAAATGCTGCGCCGATGACTATTTCCGCCTCGCTCTACTGGGCTGTGGCAGGGTAAATCCACCCAGAAATCAAACCACCTGCCGGATTATTGACACTCTTTTCCGCCACATCCGCCAGATAGTAGCGCCCACCCACGTCAAACAGACGGATTTGGCGGGCGTAACGGCCCGGATTGCTCCACGGCAGGTTGTTGTAGTTTTGTTCTGCGACAGACACCAAACCGCGCTGTTTATCGACATCCACTACCACGGCTATATGCCCATGCCGCCATTTGGGGTCTTCGGGGTTTGGGTAATAGATAAGCAAATCACCGCGTTTAGGTGGGCGTTTGGCAGTGCCATTGATTGAGCGTGCCAGCGGGAATTTGCCATTGGTCTGGATATTTTTGCCTTCCGTCAGGTACAGAATCTCATGTGCGCTGTCCACATCGCCAAAGGTAATGCCAAGGTTGCTCATCCACCAGCGGCGGGCGTATTCCACACATTGGTAGGTCAGGCCGATATAGTGCAACTGCGGGTCAGCAGGCGGCTTTTCATGCAGCGATACCGCTTTGGTGCGCAAATCCATGAAGGAAAACTCTGAACGCGCGCAGGTTGATTGGCAGTTGGAATAGCCTTGCACCCCGTCTGCCGTACCCAGCAACTTGCCCGCCGGAGTGACGCACTGGCTGGAACAGGATTGTTGTGCCTGCTGGTAAGCTTGTTTTTGCTCTGCTGCGGGTAAGGGGGCCGGTTTCGCCAACAAGCCGTAACCATCGGTATTGGGCAAGGCCGCTGCCAATGCTGCCGGGTAAGCCGACGATGCTGCATTCGGGGCAGCAATATTGTCGAGGGAGGCGCAACCGCTGGCCAGCAAGGCAATGCTGAAAGCCAAAGTCCGCAACGCAAGGGGTAATCTCAGCTTCATCAAATCATCCTGTTGTTATTCCAAAGGGGGATAAAGAAACGCTAATCTGCAATTCACCTGTTCAATTGCCAGTATATTCCACAGGTTGTCTTCAGCATAACAACACAAAACGTCATGTATTTGACGTTAACGTTAACCTCTTCTAGCATCATGCGAAAGGAGTGACTATGGAGCAGAAACTTTGGAGCATCTCCGAACTGGCAGATGAATGTGGCGTCACTACCCGCACCATCCGGTTTTACGAAGACAAGGGGCTACTCCAGCCCCAACGGGCAGGTAGCAATCGTGTTTACAACTACAAAGATAAAGCACGGTTAATTCTAATCCTGCGTGGCAAGCGGCTCGGTTTCTCGCTGGAAGACATCGGCGAATTTCTCGCCCTCTACCATGCCGAATGCGACCCTGCCCACGCCAGCCAGTTGCAATACCTGCTGGACAAGATACAGGCAAAGGTCAAGCTGCTACGCCAGCAACAGGAAGATCTGGCACTCACCCTGCAAGAACTGACCCGCATTGAAACGGAATGCTTATCCCATTTGAAACTGCCCAACTCCGAAGAACCCCTCACCCCCTAGCCCCCTCTCCCTCAAGGGGCGAGGGGGAACAAGAGAAGATTCTGTCTCTTGGCCCCTCTCCCCTTGAGGGAGAGGGGTTGGGGTGAGGGGTACAAACACCACTAGGAGGAGTCTCATGAAGAGCGTAGTAATCGCCGGATACACCCGCACCCCGTTCACCCTCGCCAACAAGGGCGAATTCGTCAAAATCCGCCCCGACGACTTGGCGACCGCAGCCGTCCTCGGTCTGCTGACCAAAACCGGCGTCGATGGCGCTGAAATCGAAGACCTGATCCTCGGTTGCGCCTTTCCCGAAGCCGAACAAGGTTTCAATATGGCGCGGCTGGTGGTGCTGATGGCAGGCTTGCCGCAAGCTGTCGGCGGCGTCACCGTCAACCGCTTCTGCGGCTCCTCGATGCAAGCTATCCACCAGGCGGCTGGCGCAATCCAGATGAATGCCGGAAACGCCTTCATCTGCGCCGGGGTGGAATCCATGACCCGCATCCCCATGACCGGTTTCAACCCCTCGCCCAATCCGCACCTGTATGAAAAGCTGCCCGAAGCCTACATCAGCATGGGGCAAACTGCCGAAAACGTGGCGAAACAATACGCCATTCCGCGTGCGGAACAGGAAGCCTTCGCTGTTGCCAGCCAGCAAAAAGCCGCAGCAGCCCAACGTGACGGCAAACTGGCGGATGAAATCATCATGGTCGGTGCCGTCAAACAGGATGGCTGCCTGCGCCCCGACACCACCATCGCAATACTGGCAGGGTTGAAACCCGCTTTTGACGCCAACGGCACGGTTACGGCAGGCACAGCTTCCCCGCTCACTGATGGCGCATCCGCCACCCTGGTATGCAGCGAGGAATTCGCCACCGCGCACGGCTTGCCGATTCTCGCCCGCATCCGCAGCATCGCCATTTCCGGTTGCGCCCCCGAAACCATGGGGCTGGGGCCGATCGTTTCCAGCCAGAAAGCTTTACAACGTGCCCGGCTGAGTGTCGTCGACCTCGACATCATCGAACTCAACGAGGCATTTGCCTCCCAATCCATCGCCTGCATCCGTGATCTCGGTCTGGATGAAAGCAAGGTCAACCTCGACGGCGGAGCCATTGCCCTCGGCCATCCACTCGGTGCCACTGGCGCACGTATCACCGGCAAAGCCGCATCCCTGCTCAAGCGCGAAGGCAAGCAATTCGCTCTTGCTACCCAGTGCATCGGCGGTGGGCAAGGCATCGCAACCATACTGGAGGCCGTGTGATGGACATCCGTAAAGTTGCCGTCATCGGCGCAGGCGTGATGGGCGCAGGCATTGCCGCCCACATCGCCAACGCCGGAACCCCCGTGATGCTGCTCGACATCGTGCCGGAAGGTGCTACCGACCGCAGCCAAATTGCCCAAACCGCCCTCGACAAGCTACTCAAGGCCGACCCGGCACCGTTCATGCACAAGAAGAACGCCCGCCTCGTCACCCCCGGTAACATCGAAGACGACTTGGCGCAACTCGCCGAATGCGACTGGATCATCGAAGCCATCGTCGAACGCCTCGCCATCAAGCAAGACCTGTACCGCAAGCTGGCAACGGTGCGCAAAGCGGACGCGATCATTTCTTCCAACACGTCCTCCATCCCGCTGCACGAACTGGTGGCAGGCTTGCCGGAAGAGTTCGCCGCACACTTCATGATCACCCATTTCTTCAACCAGCCGCGTTACATGCGCCTGCTGGAAATCGTCACCAGCCCGCAAACCGATCAGGATGCTGCCGCCAAAATCCGCACTTTTGCCGACATGAAACTGGGCAAGGGCGTGGTGGATTGCAAGGATACACCGGGATTCATCGCCAACCGTATCGGTATTTTCTGGATACAGACCGCGATTCAAGAAGCCATCGACATGGGGCTGACGGTGGAAGAAGCCGATGCTGTGGTTGGCAGGCCGATGGGTATTCCCAAAACCGGCGTGTTCGGCCTTTCCGATCTGGTGGGCATCGACCTGATGCCGCACCTGATGCGCAGCATGAACCGCAGTTTGCCAGTGGGTGACGCCTTGCTGGAAAAGGCCACGATTCCGCCACTGATCCAGAAGATGATCGACGAAGGCTATACCGGGCGCAAAGGCAAAGGTGGTTTCTACCGCCTCAATACCGCAGGCGGTGGCAAGGTGAAAGAATCCATCGACCTGCAAACGGGCGACTACAGCCCCACCCAACCCGCCAAACTGGCAAGTGTGAAAGCGGCGAAAGAGGGTGGTTTACAGGCTTTGGTTTCTCATCCCGACAAGGGCGGGCAGTATGCGTGGCGGGTGCTGTCGCAAACCTTGCGCTATGCCGCTGCGCTGGTGCCAGAAATCGCTGACGACATTTGCGCCGTCAACACTGCGATGAAATTGGGGTACAACTGGAAATTTGGGCCGTTTGAGCTGATTGACCAATTGGGGGCGGAGGATTTTGCCAAGCGGTTGGCGGCTGACGCCGTTCCCCCCATCCCCAGCCCTTCCCCCGCAAGGGGGGAAGGGAGCGAAGAGGTTCGTGGAAATAGCGTCTTGTCCCCTCCACCCCTTGCGGGGGGAGGGTTAGGGAGGGGGGGGATTCCCCCTCTGCTGGAAAAAGCACGTGCCCACGGTTTCTACCGGCACGACGCAGGCGAAACCCTCTACCTGCAACCCGACGGCTCGTACATCCCATTACAACGCCCCCCCGGCGTACTGCTGCTCGCCGACCTCAAACGCCACGCCGAACCGCTCTTGGAAAACGATGCTGCCAGCCTGTGGGACATCGGCGATGGCGTAGCCTGCCTCGAATTCCACAGCAAGATGAATTCCCTCGACCCGCTGATTCTGGAAATAATTGAGGAAAGCGTCGAGTTCATCCCGCACCACCACAAAGCGCTGGTCATTTACAACGAAGGCAGCAATTTCTCCGCTGGTGCCAACCTCGGCTTGTTGATGTTCGCCGCCAAACTCGGTGGTTGGGATGAGGTCGACAAAATGGTCAGTGGTGGCCAGCAAGCCTACAAAAAGCTCAAATATGCCCCCTTCCCGGTAGTGGGCGCACCCTTTGGATTGGCGCTGGGCGGTGGCTGCGAAATCCTGCTGCACTGCGATGCCCTGCAAGCCCACGCTGAAACCTACGTCGGGCTGGTCGAAACCGGCGTCGGCCTGATTCCCGGCTGGGGTGGCTGCAAGGAAATGCTGCACCGCTGGAGTACCAACCCCAGAATGCCACGCGGCCCGTTACCGCCTGTGCTGAAATGCTTTGAAATCATCAGCGTGGCGACGGTGGCGAAATCCGCATTTGAAGCCAAAGACTAT
The DNA here is from genome assembly GCA_018822845.1 of Gammaproteobacteria bacterium. Lineage (GTDB taxonomy): Bacteria > Pseudomonadota > Gammaproteobacteria > Thiotrichales > Thiotrichaceae > Thiothrix. Next base: position 5,900 of record JAHJJD010000053.1, read on the forward strand.
CTGTTCCTGCGTCCTACGGATGGCATCAGCATGAACCGCGACCGCCTGCTGGCTGATGCCAAAGCACGGGCGCTCTCCATGATTGAAGGCTACCAGCCGCCTGAGCCACCCGTGTTCCACTTGCCCGGCGCGACCGCGAAAGTGGCAATGGAAATGGCTGTCAACGACTTCCTCGCCCAAGGCAAGGCCACGCCTTACGACGCCGTAATTGCGCAAACATTGGCAACCGTCCTCAGTGGCGGCGACACTGACATGACCGAAACCCTGAGCGAAGACGACCTGTTGGCGCTGGAATACGCGCAATTCACCCAACTGGTACGTAAAGCGGAAACACTGGCGCGAGTCAGTCACATGCTCGAAACCGGCAAACCGTTGAGGAACTGAACATGAATACCTTACGCGACAAAACCCTGTTCATCACTGGTGGCAGTCGCGGTATCGGCTTGGCAATTGCCCTGAAAGCAGCCAGCGAAGGTGCCAACATCGTGATTGCAGCCAAAACCACTGAGCCGCACCCACAGCTTCCCGGCACGATTTACACCGCTGCCGCCGCAATTGAAGCTGCCGGAGGTAAAGCCCTGCCACTGCAAGTCGACATTCGCGACGAAGCGCAAATCGACAGCGCAGTGGAGCAGACGGTCGCCACATTCGGTGGCATCGACATCCTGATCAACAACGCCAGCGCCATCAGCCTGACGCCCACGCTGGAAACCCCGCTGAAACGCTACGACCTGATGCAGCAAGTCAATGCACGCGGCACCTTCGCCGTGTCGCAAGCCTGCTTGCCGGTGCTGCTGACGGCAGATAACCCACACATCCTCAACCTTTCCCCGCCGCTTTCGCTGCACCCCAAGTGGTTCAAGAATCACCTGGCCTACACCCTGGCGAAATACGGCATGAGCATGTGCGTACTGGGGATGGCGGAAGAGTTCCGTGGGCGTATCGCCGTCAATGCGCTGTGGCCACGCACCGTGATCCTCACCGCCGCCATCCAGATGCTGGGTGGCAGGGTGAAACCGGAAATGTGCCGCAAGCCAGAGATCGTGGCCGATGCTGCTTGCCTGATCCTCAAGCAGGATGCGCAGCAACACACGGGCAATTTCTACATTGACGAGGATGTGCTGGCGGCAGCAGGCGTCAATGATCTTGAGCAATATGCGGTCAGCCCTGGATCACCCTTACTCACTGATTTGTTTCTGGATACCTGAGTGAGGGCAGATTAAGATGGCATGAATAACAACGCCCTGTTGCAACAGGCAAAGGAGGAGGAAATGGATAAACCATGGTTGCAAAGCTACCCACCCAACGTTCCGGCGGAGATTGACACCCACCAGTATCGCTCGCTGGTCGACCTGTTTCAGCATAGCGTCGCAGAGTATCGGGATCTCCCGGCCTTCAGCAATCTGGGTAAGGTGCTGAGCTATGCGCAAGTGGATGAGTTGACCCGCCAGTTTGCCGCCTACCTGATCCACGGCGCTGGTTTGCAGGCAGGCGATCGTGTCGCCATCATGATGCCCAACCTGCTGCAATACCCGGTCGCCCTGTTCGGCATCCTGCGTGCCGGGCTGGTGGTGGTTAACACCAATCCGCTCTATACCGATCGGGAACTGGAACACCAGTTGAAGGATTCCGGTGCCAAAGCGATTGTTATCCTCGCCAATTTTGCCCACACACTGGAAGCGGTGATGGATGAGGTTGGCGTCAAAACCATCATTACCACGGAAATCGGTGATTTGCTGGGCTTCCCCAAATCCCTGCTGGTCAATACCGTGGTCAGGCATGTGAAAAAGATGGTGCCAGCCTACAGCCTGCCCGAAGCCATTGCTTTCAATCAGGTATTGCGGCTGGGCAAACAGTATGCGCCAGCTTATCAGGACGCTGACCCCAGCCATGAGGACATTGCTTTCCTGCAATATACCGGGGGAACCACGGGTGTGGCCAAGGGCGCTGCGCTGAGCCATCGCAACCTGCTGGCCAATATGTTGCAGGCTGACGCCTGGACCAAGGGCTATCTGGAGCATGGCAAGGAAATTTTCATCACAGCCCTGCCGCTTTACCATGTGTTTGCGCTGACGGCGAACGCCCTATTTTCGCTGGAAATGGGGGCGAAGAATGTGCTCATCACCAATCCGCGAGACCTGCCTGCTTTTATCAAGGATCTGGCGAAAGAGCCTTTCACTTTCATCACCGGGGTCAATACCTTGTACAACGCCCTGCTAAACCATCCCGACATCAGCAAGGTGGACTTTTCCCGCCTCAAGATTGCGCTGGGTGGGGGAATGGCGGTGCAAAAACCGGTGGCGGAACGCTGGAAAGCGCTGACCGGTTCCGTGCTGCTGGAAGCTTACGGACTGACGGAAACGTCTCCGGCAGTGTGCATCAATCCGGTTACGCTGCAAGACTATAACGGCATGATTGGCTTGCCGATTTCCTCGACAGAGGTGTCCATCCGCGATGTCGATGGCAATGCACTGGGGGTGGGGGAGCGCGGCGAGTTGTGGGTGCGCGGTCCGCAGGTGATGCAGGGGTACTGGCAGCGCCCGGATGAAACTGCCAAGGTCATGCCAGGCGATGGCTGGTTACGCACGGGCGATGTTGCCGTGATCAATGAGCAGGGTTTCGTCAAGCTGGTCGACCGCATCAAGGATATGGTGCTGGTGTCCGGTTTCAACGTCTACCCGAACGAGGTGGAAGACGTGCTGGCTGCGCACCCCAAAATCCTCGAAGCGGGCGTGATTGGTGTGCCAGACGAGCATTCCGGCGAAATCGTCAAAGCGTTCATCGTCAGGAAGGAAAACAACCTGTCGGTGGATGAAGTACGCGCCTATTGCCGCGAAGAGCTTTCCGCCTACAAATGTCCCAAGCAAGTTGTTTTCGTCGAGTCATTGCCCAAGAGCAATGTCGGCAAGATATTGCGCAAGGAATTGCGGGCGATGTGAACCCCTATTCGTAGTGATACCGGCAGGAAAGTACGGTCAGGTATTCGTCTTCAACTGCGTATACCAGCCGGTTGCTATCGTCAATCCGACGTGACCAGAAGCCTGTCAGGTTGTGGCGCAGCGGTTCTGGTTTGCCAATGCCTTCGAAAGGCGTGCGTTTGCTTTCTTCGATCAGTTTGTTGATGCGTTTGAGGGTTTTGCGATCCTGCCCTTGCCAGTAAAGGTAATCGGCCCATGCCGCATCTGTCCATGCCAGTTTTCTACTCATCGAACAGCTCTTTTTCCGTGCATTTTCCCTGTCGGAATTGTTCGATGGATTTGGCCAGATGAGCCGCATTCGCAGGCGTTTTCAGCAAGTGCAGGGTTTCCATCAGGCTGTTGTAGTAATCCAGCGACATGATAACGGCGTCTTCCGCATCGCGGCGGGTAATGATGGTGCAGTCAGCATCGTTCGCAACCCGGTTAAGGACTGCTTTCAGATTGGCTCTGGCTTCAGAGAATGTAACGACTTGCATAACTGACTCCAAACTTGTGCTGCATGTAGTACAAGTTTATTGTTTGGTAGATGAGTGCGCAAGCATCATTTTCACCCCTCATCCAGCCCGTACTTCTGAATCCGGTAGCGTAATTGGCGAAAGGTCATCCCCAACAATTCCGCCGCCTTGGTGCGGTTCCAGCGGGTCTGGTCAAGCGCGCGCAGGATCAGGTCGCGTTCGGCGTCTTCATCCACCGGATTCCAGGCGGGCAGTTTCTCTTGCTCAACTGGCGTAGAAGCCATCTGACTCACTACCGGAATGGCACTGACAGGCCCTTCCCCCCTTGCGGGAAAAGGGGTGGGGTGGGGGGAAACAGCATCCGCCGTCATTCCACCGATTGCCACTGGCAACTGCAAATCATCCGGCTGGATCGTGTTGTTGTCGCACAAGGTACTCGCCCGTTCCAGAATATTTTCCAGCTCACGCACGTTACCGGGGAATGCGTAAATGGCCAGCTCATCCCGCGCCGCTGGCGACAGGCGGATCGGCGGCATCTGCCAGCGTTCGGCAATCTTGTGCAGGAAGAAATCGGCCAGCAGCATGATGTCGTTCTGGCGTTCGCGCAACGGCGGTACTTTCAGCTTGATCACATTGAGGCGGTAATACAAATCCTGACGGAAACGCCCGGAGGCAACTTCGTGCTCCAGACTCTTGTGGGTGGCGCTGAGGATGCGTGCATCGACCGGAATTTCTTCCAGCCCACCGACCGGTTTTACTGCGCCTTCCTGAATCGCACGCAGCAATTTGACCTGCATGGTCAGTGGCAGATCGGCGACTTCATCGAGAAATAATGTGCCCTTGTGCGCGGCCTGGAATAGCCCTTGCTTGTCGGCAACGGCACCGGTAAAGCTGCCTTTCTTGTGGCCGAAGAATTCGCTTTCCATCAGGTTTTCGGGAATTGCGCCGCAGTTGACCGGGACGAACGGGGCTTTGGCGCGCGAGCCTTGCAGGTGAATCTGGTGCGCCACCAGTTCCTTGCCGCTGCCGGATTCGCCGTGGATGTAGACCGGAGCCTGGCTGCGCGCCAGTTTGCCGATGGTGGCCTTGAGCTGCTGCATGGCGGGGGAAGTGCCCAGTATGCCGCTGCTGTGGTCGCTTTCTGCTTCTTCGCTGGCAGGTGCTGCACGGCCTTTGCCTGCCGACAGTTTCAGGGCGGTCTGGATCAGTTCGCGCAGTTTGGGCAGCTCAACCGGTTTGGAAACGAAATCGTAAGCGCCAGCCTTGAGTGCTTCTACTGCCCTGTCCATGCTGCCAAACGCAGTGATGACGGCGACTGGAATGTGCGGGTAATTTTTTTGCAGGTAACGCACGATGTCGATACCGTTGCCGTCAGGCAGTTTCATGTCGGTCAGACACAGGTTCGGCTGGTATTTCTCGATTTTTTCCAGCGCGCTTTGTACGTCCCCCGCCGTGACGGTATCCAGCCCCATGCGTAACAAGGTGATTTCCAGCAACTCACGGATGTCGGGTTCGTCGTCGATGATCAGTACAGTTTGTTCGGTCATATTGAGTATTTTTGTTGTTTAACGATTGTGGGCGAACACGATACGGAAGCAGCTTCCCCCGGTCGGTAGCGGGATGTATTCCAGGTTTGCGCCATTGGTCAGACAGAGTTCACGCGACATGAACAATCCCAGCCCGGTGCCTTGCGTGCTGGTGGTGAAAAACGGCTCAAACAGGCGTTGGCGCTGTTCTTCCGTCATGCCACGCCCATTGTCGATGATGTTGAGCATGATGTCGCGTGTATGGGTCGGGTTGCCGCCCTGAATATCCAGTTGCAGCTTTTTCGGGTTTTCGTGGGCGTATTTGAGCGCATTGCGGCACAGGTTCCAGATGATCTGGTGCAGGTGTGCCGGGTCGAATTCCACCACCGTATCGGCGGGTTCGATGAATAGCGATACCTGATCTTCACGCAGCTTGTTTTGCAGGACGAAATCCTTGCGGAATTCGTGCAGCCACAGTTTTAGCGCCAGCCGTTCGCGGTTCGGGTTCTTTTTGCGCGACAGGTTGAGGACGCTTTCGATGGTCAGGTTCATACGCCGCGCGTTGGACTGGATGATCTGGAGCAGGCGTAAATCGGCCTTGTCCAGATTTTGCGATTCACCCATCAGTTGCGCTGCATGGCTGATTGCGCCCAATGGATTGCGGATTTCGTGGGCAATACTGGCGGTCAACTGGCCGAGGGAGGCGAGTTTGGCGCTTTGCAGCTTTTCGCGCTGTTCCGTGGTGTCTTCCAGATTGATCATGGTGGCGCGGCGCGACTGGGTGCCCAGTTGTGAGAAACGGGCGCGCATTTCGGTGGTGTTCTGGTGACGTACATCGAAACTGCCGATACGCGGGCTGACTTTGTGCAGCCAGTGTTGCAGGTGGTGGTCGAGTTCGGGGGCAAACTGTTCGAGCGGTTTGCTGCGCCAGTTGCCGGGTTCGCCGAGCATTTCCCATGCAGCCTGGTTCATGTGGCGGATGGAGCCGGAGCCTTCCACCACCAGAATCCCCGCTTCCAGCTTGTCGAGGATGGACTGGTTCAATTGCGACAGGTTGGCGAGGTCAACGCCTCGCCGGTTGGCGAGGGAAGCCATGGCACTGGCTTTGCGTATCCAGCGGTTACTGGCCCAACTGATCAGCATGATAAACAGGGCAATCAGGCCGCTGTGCATAACGCCACTTTGCTCTGAAACGCCTTTGGATTGTAGCCAGACTTGCATGGCAATGGTGGCCAGGCCGGTTAGTGTGCCCAGCATCAGGGAAACGTGCCCTTGATGGCCAAGGTGGGGTATCAGTACCGGAATCAGCAGCAGGACGCCAAACCCGGCTTCGATTCCCCCGCTGGCGTAAATCAGCCCAAGCAGGATGGCTATGTCCAGTAGCACGAACAGCAGGGTTTGTACGGGCAGATCCGGCCACTGGAAATAGGAGCTCAGGTTGCTCAGCACGGCAATGATCAGGTACGTGCCGGTCAGCCAGACAAACAGGTTCGGATCGTATTGCCCCAGTCTGACGTTGCCGTACTCCAGTACTAGCGCAACCAGCAGTGCACCTGCCAGGGTAAGGCGGTAAACGTGGTAGAGGCGCAGCAGATTCCAGGGGTCTTCGTGCAGGAAGACCGGTACTAGTCTTTCGTCAAATGAAGTTTCGCGTGCTCCAGACTGCAAAAGTGTTTTCCCCCTTGAGAAATCGCTTCGTCTTCCGGGACATGCAGGCCGCACTGTAAGCAGCGCACCATGCGGGTATTTTTAGGAATTTTCCCGGATGTTTGTTTGTTGTGTTGTTTCAATTGTTGCTTTCGCTGCCAGGATTTTAACAGTAGGAACCCGACTGCCAGCAAAACAAGAATAAAAAGAATACGGGACATGATGTATTTAGCCCTTTTCAGGTATAGTCTTCGCCTTGTAACAATACAGTTTTATGACATCGTGCAAAAGAAAAATCAGACAATACGCATCGCTTTGGCCCAGTTGAACGTCTGTGTGGGGGACGTGCATAACAATCTGTGTCAGGTGAAAGACGCCATCCGGCAGGCGCAGGGGCAGCAGGCCGATCTGATTGTATTTCCCGAACTGGTGCTGGCGGGGTATCCACCGGAAGACCTTGTGTTTCGCCCGGATTTTCTGGCCCAGATGCAGGCCGCTGTAGAGGAAATTGCGGCGGAAACCCATGGCATTACCGTTATCCTTGGCGCGCCGTTACTGCGGGGCGATGATTTACAGAACATGGCCTGTATCCTGCGCGATGGACAAATGATGGCGGAATACGCCAAACAGTGCCTGCCCAATTACCGTGTTTTCGACGAAAAGCGCTATTTCACGCCGGGATCGGAATCTTTGGTGGTGGAGGTTGCGGGCATCAAACTGGGCATCCTGATTTGCGAAGATATTTGGGAAGATGCTCCGGCACAGGCGGCAATGGCGGCAGGGGCGGAAGCGCTGTGCGTGCTGAATGCTTCCCCGTTCAGTACCGAAAAGCAGGCACAGCGCACTGAATTGCTGCAACGGCAGGCTGCTTCCAACCAGTGTCCGCTGGCTTACATCAATCTGGTGGGTGGGCAGGATGAGCTGGTGTTTGATGGCGATTCCATGCTGGTGGATGTGGCGGGGAATATTGTGTTTCGGGCGGAGGCGTTCGAGGCCGGGGTGTTTGTGCAGGATTGGGATGTGGGGAAAATCCCCCCTAACCCCCCTTTTGCAAAGGGGGGGACAAGAGATTCCTCCTCTTCTTTAACTCCCCTTATTTACAAAGCCCTCACTACTGGTATTCGCGATTACGTACACAAAAATGGTTTTTCCGGCGTGTTGCTGGGGCTTTCCGGCGGGATTGATTCGGCACTGGTGCTGGCGCTGGCGGTAGATGCGCTGGGGGCGGAAAACGTCGAAGCGGTGATGATGCCGTTCCATTATACCTCCGGCATGAGCGTGGAGGATGCGCAGCAACAGGCCGAATGGCTGGGTGTGCGTTACCGGCAGTTGCCGATTGCTTCCGTCTATGACAGTTTTACCACCTTGCTGGCTGCCGAATTCGGTGACAGGCCGGTGGATGTGACCGAGCAGAACTTGCAGGCGCGTATCCGGGGTGTGCTGCTGATGTCGCTGTCCAACAAGCTGGGCAGTTTGCTGCTTTCCACCAGCAACAAGAGCGAAAGTGCTGTGGGTTACGCCACGTTGTACGGTGACATGGCGGGCGCGTTTTCCCCGTTGAAAGATGTTTACAAAATGCAGGTTTACCAGCTGGCGGAGTACCGCAATACGCTGGGGCAGGCGATTCCGCAACGGGTGATTGAGCGCGCGCCATCAGCAGAGCTGGCACCGGGGCAGGTGGATCAGGATTCGTTGCCGCCTTATCCGGTACTGGATGGTATTTTGCAGCGCTTCATTGAAGGCGATCAGGTGCTGGAAGACATTATTGCCGACGGATTTGATGCCGCAACCGTCCGTCGCGTGGTGAATCTGGTATTATTGAGCGAATACAAGCGGCGGCAGGCAGCTCCCGGTGTCAGGATCAGCGGGCGCGGCTTCGGCAAGGATTGGCGTTACCCCATTACCTCTGCCTGGCGCAAAAATTTACCCTTGAAACCCCATTAAAGGAGCAAGCATGAAACTGATTCAGGCCATCATCAAACCGTTCAAGCTGGATGACGTGCGTGAAGCGTTGACGGAAATCGGCGTAACCGGCATGACCGCCATTGAGGTCAAGGGTTTCGGACGACAGAAGGGCCATACCGAGTTGTACCGTGGGGCGGAATACGTGGTTGATTTCCTGCCCAAGGTCAAACTGGAAATCGTGCTTAAGGAGGAGGACTTGGATCGCGCCATTGAGGCCATCCAGAAAGCTGCCCACACAGGCAAGATTGGGGATGGCAAGATTTTCGTACTGGCGGTGGAGCAGGCTATCCGCATCCGTACCGGTGAAAGTGGGCGGGATGCCGTATAAATAATCTTCCACGTCAACTGGAAGTCATTTCGGGGCAGCAGGATGAGTGCCTGCAACGGGTACAAGTCTTGCTGCCTGCTGGCGTTGACGCCATCTGGATCACGACTGCTCCCGGCATCGCCGGGGCGTTGCCTGCCAATAAAGCCCGTACCCTGCTGGGGCAGGAAACCGATGCGATTGTGTTTGATGCCCATAGCGGCTTCGATGTGAATGCGTTTGCAGCGGTTAGTGGAACCTTGCGTGGGGGTGGAACCCTGTTTCTGCTGACGCCTCCGCTGGATGAGTGGGCGACGTTTCCTGACCCTGATTACCGGCGTTTCATCCCTTACCCTTATCAGCCTGAAGAGGTGGTGGGGAGGTTTTTGCGGCGGTTTGTGGGAATGTTGGGGGAGGGGCATGGTGTAGGGGCGAATGGCATTCGCCCTCTTCAAAACGACCAGGCGATTGCCGTCCAAACCATTTTCACGTCGATAGTGCCTGTCGTTCTGACAGCAGACCGGGGGCGGGGCAAATCCGCTGCGCTGGGCATGGCCGCCAGCCAGTTGATTGGGGAAGGCAAGCGGGTTTTGCTGACTGCTCCTTCCCGCGCTACGGTCGAATCCGTTTTCAAACACGCCGCAAACCTGCCTGTATTTCTTGCCCCTGACGATTTGTTGCAAACCCTGCCGGAAGCCGATGTGCTGATGGTGGATGAAGCAGCCGCTATTCCCGTTCCGCTGCTGTTGCGAATGCTGGAACATTACCCGCGCTGCGTATTCTCCACCACCTTGCACGGCTACGAAGGCAGTGGACGTGGTTTCGCCTTGCGTTTCCAGAAACAACTGGATGTACGCGCACCGGGGTGGAAGTCCATCCGTTTGCACCAGCCCATCCGCTGGGCTGAAAATGATCCACTGGAACATTTCATCAATCGGGCACTGTTGCTGGATGTAGATCTTGCTCCCTGCCCCCCTTGCGGGGGAAGGGCTGGGGATGGGGGGTGCGGTGCGGAGCACCGCATCCTTGATCGTGATCACCTCGCCCAAAACGAATCCCTCCTGCGCCAACTGTTCGGCCTGCTGGTTACCGCCCACTACCAAACCCGCCCCTCCGACCTGCGCCAGATGCTTGATGCGCCGGACATTTCCATCCATGTACTGGAACAGGCGGGCGAAATTTCCGCTATCGCCCTGCTATCCCGCGAAGGCGGGCTGGATGAGGAACTGACTGCTGCCATCCATGCCGGAACACGCCGTCCGCACGGGCATCCTGTCCCGCAAACCCTTACCTTCCACGCCAAAATCCCTGCTGCTGCCGAACTGGTGTGCGAACGGGTGATGCGAATTGCGGTGCATCCTGCCCTGCAAAACAAGGGAGTAGGTGCACAGTTGCTGGAACATCTGCTAGCATTCGCTGCGCAAAACGGGGCGGATTATGTGGGCGTCAGTTATGCGATGACCCCCGAATTACTGCGCTTCTGGGGACGTGCTGGATTTGTACTGGCGCGGGTCGGGCATCGCAAGGATACCGCCAGTGGCAGCCGTTCCGTAGTGCAGGTCAGGGCATTGAGTTCCAGAGCAGGGTTATTGTTCAAGGGGTTATGAAGGTGGTAAAGGTTTCGGCAGGCGGGCAACGGTTTCTCGCCCTGGATGCCCTGCGGGGTTTGGCGGCTTTGTGGGTGGTGTATTTCCACGTTTTTGGCGGTTTGGGTTATCTGGCGGTGGATTTTTTCCTCGTCCTCAGCGGCTTTATCCTGTCGCACCGTTATTTGTATGGTGACAAACAGTCCACCCCGCTGGAATTCATCAGTCACCGTATTGCGCGGCTGTATCCGCTGCATTTGTATACCCTGCTGATGTTTCTGCTGGTGCATGGGTTAGTGTACTGGACGATGCCGAATTTTACCGATGGAACGCTGTTTACATTCATTCAGAACCTGACCATGACCCATAATATCGGTCTGAATCCACACGGACTGACATGGAATTACCCCAGTTGGTCAGTGTCAGTGGAATTCTGGGTCAATATCGTGTTCATTTTCCTGATTACGCGCCAGACCCGTAGCGGGGTGTTGTTCCTGTTGGGGACGCTGGGAATCTTGGTACTGTTCATGCAGCACGGGCAGTTGAATACGCAGTCGGAAAACTATTTCGGTTTCCTCAATTCTGGTCTGCTGCGTGGGATGGCGTCGTTTCTGCTGGGGATTTTGTCCTACCGACTCTACTTGTTTTACTGTGATGACTGGCGGATTAAGCGTTATGCCAACGGGTTGGAAATGGTTTGCGTGCTGGTAATTATCGGTATTGTCTGGAGCCGCACGGGAAAGTCGATGGGGATGGATGTGTTCGTGCCGTATATCGCCCTGCTGATGGTGGCTATTTTCGCTTTTGAACAAGGCTGGTTGTCGCGCTGGCTACGTAAGCTGGCGTATCTGGGCGACATTTCCTACTCGGTTTACCTCAACCATCTGGTGGTGCTGATGCTGTTCCGCCACTGGTCGCTGCAATACGGCTGGTCGAAAACCACTATTTTTGGTCTGACCTTGGCAACCGTACTGGTGTATTCGCATTTCACCCATCGCTATCTGGAAATCCCGTTGGGTAAAAAATTACGCAGGGGGCTGGAATGGTTGACTTCCAGCCCACCGCCGCCCGTTTTAGTGCACCGTCCACTCGACCAGCCCGGTATAGGCAGTGATCAAAACAATCACACCGAACGCAATCCGGTACCAGGCAAAAATGGTGAAATCGTGGTGGCTAACGTAGCGAATTAACGCCCGTACCGCGATCATGGCGCTGATGAACGAGAAAATGAAACCCACAATCCACGCGCCCATGTCATCCATGCTCAGCAGGTCACGTTCCGTGTACATGGAGTAAATGGAGGCGATCCCCAGGGTCGGTACGGCCAAAAAGAAGGAAAACTCCGCAGCGGCTTTGCGTGACAGCCCGAAGAACAGCCCGCCGATGATGGTGGAGCCGGAACGCGACATGCCCGGAATCAGCGCGACAGCTTGCGCAAAACCGAGTTTCAGCGCATCCAGTGGGCGGATGTCGTCAACCGTTTCAATTGTCACGGTATGTTTGCGCTTTTCCGCCCACAGGATGATGAACGCGCCGACGATAAAGGCGATAGCGACTGGTACCGGTTTAAACAGATACGCCTTGATGATGTCGCCGAACAGCAGGCCGAGAATGGCCAGTGGCAGGAAGGCAATCGCCAGATTGATGATCAGGCGGTTGGCAATCGGGTCACGCCCCATACCGGCAAACGTACTGACGAAACGGGTGCGGTATTCCCATACTACCGCGAGGATGGCACCTAACTGGATGGCGATTTCAAACACGCCCCGTTTGTCGTGATCCATAAAATTCATCAGGTCGCCCGCCAGAATCAGGTGGCCGGTGCTGGAAATGGGCAGGAATTCGGTTGCGCCCTCAACAAGCCCCATGACGGCGGCTTTGAGCAGAAGTAGAAGATCCATGGCGATCCTTTGGTATGTTAGTTGGTGGATGGATTATAGACGATGTCGTTGGTTGGCAAGTCTAAAGCCCACCAATTCCGACGTAAACCCTTTGCATAGGGCTATTACCTTGAAACGGTCGCCCATTTCCGATGGAAGGCTCAAGGTGCGCACTTGCTGCGCCAGTTTATACTGTGCGGCTGGTGTGGTTTGTAAGGCTTGCATGAACAGTTCTTCCAGCCCGCTACTGGCGAGAAAGGCCGCTTGCGTCGTGTAACCGGCCAGTTCCAGCCCGGCGTCCACGCCCGCTTCCGCAACAGCCGTGAAATCCACACTGGCGGTGATGTCCTGAAGGCCGGGGTAAAGCAGCGGGTTGTCATGTACGCGGTGCTGGTAGTGGCAAATCAGCGTGCCCTGCGTCCGCTCAGGGTGGTAGTAGTCTTTCTGTTCGTAGCCGTAGTCGATCAGCAGTAATGCGCCCGCTTCCAGCGTATCTGCCATGCTGCGCATCCAGCCGGGCAGGGCAGGGTTGTATTCGGAGGTGTACGCGCCGTCTACTGCTACCAAGCCAAAACCATCTTCCAGAATTTCCACATGTCGGATAACCCTTTCCCCCGCCACCAGCGTAAACAACTCCACCGGCATCGCATCCAGCACTTCATTTCCTACAATCACCCCACGCATCGGCTCGGCGGGCAGCGTATCCAGCCATGTGACCCGCTCCAGCAAATGAGGAACCCTGGCCTGCAAGGTCTGCCGTTGCCGGTCGCGTAGTTCCGGGCTGAGATCCAGAATCTGGTAGCGTTGCGGCAGGCAATCCAGTTCCTCCAGCCGCAACAGCATGTCCGCTGCCATCACGCCGCTACCAGCGCCCAGTTCCAGTATGTGGCCGCCGCCCAGTTCCGCCAGTAGCTGCGCGCACTGGTTGGCGAGGCATTGCGAAAACAGCGGGGAAATTTCCGGCGCGGTAATGAAATCGCCTTCCTTGCCAATCTTGCGCAAACCGGCCACGTAGTAGCCCAACCCCGGCTCGTACAGCGCCATGCGCATGAATTCATGGAAAGGAATGCTGCCGCCATTGGCTGTCATTGCAGCACGGATGCGTCCGGCCAGCTGTTCGCTGTGCGCCAATGCCTCGGCTGTTGGTGTGGGTAATGTGTCAGTAAAGCGCATGTCAGGTTATCATGACGAAAAACACCAAGCTTAACAGAAGGTACGGCATGGCGACATTGGCAGGAAAGGTAGCATTGCTCACAGGTGCTGCCCGACGCATCGGTGCGGAAATCGCCCGCATATTGCACGCAGCAGGCGCAAACGTGGTGATCCACTACCGCAGTTCATCACGGGATGCAGAAACACTACAGTCAGAACTGAATGCACTCAGGCCGGATTCCTGTTTTCTGGTGCAGGGCGATTTGCTGGATGTGGCCACTATTCCCCGCATCATGCAGCAAACACTGGAACAAACCGGGCGGCTGGATGTATTGGTCAACAATGCGTCATCGTTCTACCCTACACCACTGGATACCCTGACGGAACAGCAGTTCGACGACCTGATTGGCACCAACCTGAAAGCACCGTTGTTCATGGCGCAGGCTGCCTCGCCGCATTTACAGCTTACGCATGGCTGCATTATCAACATCGTCGACATTCACGGATTCCGCCCATTGAAAGATTACCCCGCTTATTGCGTGGCGAAAGCAGGTTTGCTGATGCTGACCCAGTCCCTTGCCCGCGAACTGGGGCCGACAGTGCGGGTGAATGGTGTAGCCCCCGGTGCCATCCTGTGGCCGGAAATGAGCGAAAACCATGCCATGCATGCCGACATTGTGGCCAAGACTGCCCTGCAACGCGAGGGCAGCCCGCAAGATATTGCCAAAACGGTATTGTTTCTGGTGCGGGATGCCGACTATATCACCGGTCAGGTAATTCCGGTGGATGGTGGCCGAATGCTAAACCATTAGGCAACCAGCAAATGGGCCGGGGAAATGCTCAGTTTGCTGGGGCGTTGTGCTTGCAGGATTTGCAACAAAATGATTGCGCGGTTTTCACCATCATAGTGCTGGAACATGGCTTTAAGACCCCGAAAAGGCCCTTCTGTGATAATGACTTCTTCGCCTTTGTGGAAACGGTCAAGGTCAATTGCACGTTCGCCCAATACGTCTTCCTGGGCTTTCAAGGCTTCGATCAGGGAATTTGGAACGGCAGTCGGCAAGTTGAGTGTGCCAAAACGCACAAAACTGGCGACTCCGAGTGTGGAGCGGATAGGCGACCAGTTGTCTTCCACCCCGTTGTCAAGACTAATGAACATGTAACGAGGGAACAGCGACTCAGTGCGGGTCACCATCTTGCCCCGGCATCTGTGCAAACGCTTGGCCAATGGACGGTAAACTTCGTACCCTTGTCTGTCCAGATTGGTTTCTGCCAGTTCATCTTTGTGCGGTTTGCTGGTTAGCAGATACCAGTTTCTTTGTATTTCTTGCATCATGGTTTTGATGTTACCTTTCTTACATCTTACAGAAACAACCATCCCTTCCTCAGGTTGTTGCCCTTGCTTGGACTTCTTTTGATATTAGCCTAGAGGCATAGATAGAGTGAGTCAATGTGGAAAATTCCAGGGTTGTTCCTATTTCATACATGCGATCGTATACTTTCGCTGCAAACAACAAGGCTTAATAAAATCAGTTTTTTATGATAATAAGTAATTTAAATAATTCAAAAATCACAAGGTACGGAAATCATGACAGATAATCAGGATGTACTGGTTGCGGCAACGGGGCTGTCGCGCTATTACAGTGAGCATTGCGCTGTCGATCGTCTGGACGTGCAACTGCATAAAGGCGAGGTGCTGGGTTTGCTGGGTCCAAATGGCGCTGGAAAATCAACCACCATGCAGATGCTGACCGGCAATCTTGCCCCGACTGCTGGTGAAATCCGCATCCGTGGCATTGACCTGCTGGACGAACCACGCAAGGCCAAGCAACAAATCGGCTACTTACCCGAACAGCCCCCCGTTTACCGCGACCTGACGGTGGGTGAATACCTGTATTACTGTGCCCGTTTGCGTAACGTGCCAGCGGCACAGCGCAAGGATGCAGTGGAACGCGCCAGTGAACGCTGTGGCCTGAAGGATGTGGGCAAGCGCCTGATTGGCAACCTTTCCAAAGGCTACCGCCAGCGGGTCGGGATTGCGCAGGCCATTTTGCACAACCCGGCAGTCGTGATTCTTGACGAACCCACTGTCGGCCTTGACCCTATCCAGATCCGCGAAATCCGCCGCCTGATCCGTGAACTGGGGCGGGAACACGGCATTATCCTTTCCACCCACATCCTGCCGGAAGTGCAGGCGGTGTGTGACCGGGTGCAAATCCTCAACCGGGGCAAAACCGTGTTCAACGATACCTTGCAAGGGGTTGAATCGCTGGAACAGGTGTTTTTCGACCTGATTTTCCGCGAATCCGATGAGGCATTGTCTGGGGAGGAGGCTGCATGAACGCTATCTGGGCTATTGCCAGTACGGAATTCCGCCGCATGTTCGTCTCGCCGCTGGCATGGAGCATTCTGGCGGTGGTGCAATTCATTCTTGCATGGATTTTTCTATTGGGTTTGCAGGAATACCTGACCCAGATCCAGCCGATGTCTACCGGGATGGAAGACCCGCCGGGCGTCAGCGACCTGGTGGTTTCCGCGCTGTATTTGTGGGCGGGCATCATCATGCTGGCGGTCATGCCGCTGATGACCATGCGCCAGTTTGCGGAAGAACGCATGAACCAGACGCTGGCGCTGCTGACTTCCTCGCCGCTTTCCAGTACCCAGATCGTGCTGGGGAAATACTTCGGTTTGCTGCTATTCGTGTTGCTCATGATCGGCCTGTTGAGCCTGATGCCATTATCGTTGGCGCTGGGAACCCAACTGGACTGGGGAATGCTGGCGGCAGCAGTGGTGGGGCTGACGTTATTGCTGGCTTCATTTGCTGCGGCGGGCCTGTTCCTGTCGGCGCTGGCCAGGCAGCCGGTGATTGCGGCAGTGACGACTTTCGGGCTGCTGCTGTTTCTGGTGATCCTGTACATTTCCGGCAGTTCGCAGGCAGCGGGCAGCGAGGTGTTCGTGTACCTGTCGCATTTCGGCCATTTCCTGTCGTTTCTGGAGGGTATGTTCGACAGCAGCGATCTGGTGTATTACCTGCTGTTCATCGGCGGGTTCCTGATCCTGACCATCCGCAAACTCGACAATGACCGGTTACAGGGGTGAAACAGCATGAAAATGAGTAAAACTGCCCATCGCTGGATCGGGCTGCAAAATGGTATTTTTTACCTGCTGTTCATGCTTGCCATCGGTCTGTTGGGTTGGCTCGGGCATCAATACAAACTGGAAGCGGACTGGACGTATGGCAGCCGCAACAGCCTTTCCCAGCCGACCCAGACCTTGCTGAAAACGCTGGACAAGCCGCTGAAATTTATCGCCTACATCCCCGACAACCTTGCGTTGCAAGACCAGTTGAGCAAGATCGTCGACAAATACAAACGGGTAAAGGCCGACACTACGCTGGAATTCGTCAACCC
The DNA here is from genome assembly GCA_018822845.1 of Gammaproteobacteria bacterium. Taxonomy (GTDB): domain Bacteria; phylum Pseudomonadota; class Gammaproteobacteria; order Thiotrichales; family Thiotrichaceae; genus Thiothrix. Next base: position 22,803 of record JAHJJD010000053.1, read on the forward strand.
TGATCTTGACCCGGTGCGGGCGAAGCAGGACGGTATCGACTCGTCCGGCCAGCTTGCCATCCATCTGGGCGAGAAAAGCGAAGTGGTGGAAGAAACCGGTGAAAGCATCATCGCCAACGCCATCCAGCGCATGAGCCGGGGTGGGGAGCGGCTGGTAGTGTTTCTGGAAGGCCACGGCGAGCGCAATCCGCTTTCCAGTGAGTCCAATGGCATGTCGCAACTGGTGGCAGCCTTGCAGCGCAATGGCTTCAAGATTCAGCCGCATAATCTGGTTCGCACCCAGTCGGTTCCGCAGAATGCCAGTTTCGTGGTCATTGCTTCCCCACAGCAGGATTTGCTACCCGGCGAAGTGGACGTACTGAAACGCTATGTGGAGCAGGGCGGCAACCTGCTGTGGCTGCAAGACCCCGGTGGCCTGCATGGTTTGCAAGGGCTGGAGGAATTGCTGGGCGTACAGGTGTTCGATGGCACCATCATCGATGCCAATGAAACCCTGCAAGCACTGCTGGGCATCAATCACCCGGCGGTCGTGCCAGTGGTCGATTATGGCAAGTCCCCAATCGTGCAAAAGCTGGATGGCGTGCAAACCCTGTTCCCGTTCGCCACCATGGTTGCGCGTGATCCAATGGCTGGCGAAAAGGATGGCTCACTGATCTGGCAGGCGGATGAATTCCTCAATACCCTGCCGACCAGTTGGCTGGAAACCAGTGGTACGCTGGAGGGGGCAGTCAAATTTGATGAGGGCGGTGGCGATCAGGCCGGGCCATTGCCGATTGGTATTGCGCTTACCCGCCCGCTGGAGGGGGGGGAGTTGGCTTCGACTCCGCTCAGCCAACGGGAAGGTTCGGTCGCTGAAGGGCCAGCCCTGAGCGGAGTCGAAGGGAGTCGAAGCGAACAGCGGGCGGTGGTGCTCGGCGACAGTGATTTCATGCTCAACAGTTTTGTTGGGCACGGGGCAAACCTTGATCTGGCCAGCAATATTTTCAACTGGCTGAGCGCTGACGATAATCTGTTGCAAGTACCCGTCAACCGCGCCCCGGATACGCAAATGGAATTGGGGGAAACCAGTGGCGTGATTCTCGCCAGTTTCTTCCTGCTGGTATTGCCCGCCGGTCTGTTGCTGGCGGGTGTCCTGATCTGGTGGCGCAGGAGGAAACGCTGATGGCTGGTAGTGCACAATCCCGCCGCCTGTTCCTCAACCTTGCCATGTTGCTATTGGTGGCGGGATTGGGTGGCTTTGTCTGGTGGCAGGCAAACCAGCCGCAACAGCAGCCGGATACACTGATTTCCCTGACCCGCGCGGATATTACCCGCATCGCGATTACCCGCCATTCCGGTAACGGGAAGCCCGACATTATCCGGCTGGAACGCGCTGGTGAACAGTGGCGGATGCTGGAGCCTGTGCAGATGCCCGCCAACCCCGCCCGTATCAGCCAGCTTTTTACCTTGCTGGATGAAGCGGTGGAGGCCAGTTACGACGCCGCAGGCAAGGATCTGCAACAGTATGGGCTGGAGCTGCCCGCAGTCAGCCTGGTGCTCAATGATGTCAGCCTGCTGTTCGGTGCGGAAAACCCTGTTTCCAACAAGCGCTACATCCTGACTGGTGGCAAGATCAGGCTGGTGTCGGAAGCGGTGTATGGATTGTTGAACGGTGAAGCGCTGGATCTGGTTTCCCTCAAACTGGTGCCGGAAGGGCGCAGCGTCAAGTCAGTAAGCCTACCGGAAGGCTACGCCAGCAAGGCGGAAACCTTGCGGAACTGGCAGTCTGCCGATGCTGTCCGGCTGGAAAAGCTGGAGGGCAAGCCTGATGGCAAGCAGCAGGTTACGCTGGCGCTGGATGATGGCAGCTCACGGGTGTTCGTCGTACTGCCGGGTGATGGTGATCTGGTGCTGGCGAATGAAGCACTCGGTATCCGCTACATTCTGCCGGAAACGCAGCATTCTAACCTGTTTCCGACGGGGCAGTGACCAGCACCAGTTCGATCAGGGAGAGTAGTTCTGCCGGTTTGAAGGGTTTGGCGAGAAACTCGTCCATCCCGGCGGCAAAACAGGCTTCCCGGTCGCGATCCAGCGCATTGGCAGTCAGGGCGATGATGGGGGTGTGGCGTGCTGCGCCGCTTTCCTGCTGGCGGATCTGACGGGTGGCTTCCAGCCCGTCCATGATCGGCATTTGCACATCCATCAGGATCAGGTCGGGGTGCTGGCTTGCCCAGGTTTCGACGCCTTGCTGGCCATTTTCCGCAATGATCACTTCATAACTGGCCTGTTGCAGTATGCGCATTGCCAGCAGTCGGTTCACTATATTGTCTTCTACCAGCAGGATTTTGCAGGCAGATGGTTGCAGGTTGCACGCTGGTTCAACGGGTGGTGGGCTGGTTTGCACCTCAGCCGTTGTGAACAGCAGGGAAAAGCGGAACAGGCTGCCCTGGCCGGGGGTGCTTTCCAGTTCCAGTTTGCCGCCCATCAGTTTGACCAGTTGGGCTGCGATGGTCAGACCCAGCCCGGTTCCACCGTGGCGGCGGGTAACGGAGCTATCCGCTTGCTGGAAAGCCTTGAAAATGCTGCCCTGCTGTTCCGGCGCAATACCGATGCCGGTGTCACGCACGGCGAAAAGCAGGCGTACCTGCCCGGCTGGTGCTTCCGGCTGACGCTGGATGTTGAGGTCGATGCTGCCGGTTTTGGTGAATTTCACGGCATTGCCAAGCAGATGTGAAAGCACTTCGTGCAGGCGTTTGGCATCTCCTTTCAGTTCACAGGGGACCCGGCTGTCTATCTGGTAATTCATTTCCAGCAGCTTGAGCCGGGCCTGTTCGCGGTGGGGAATGATGCATTCGCGCACCAGTGAATGCAGGGCGAACGGGGCTTTTTCCAGTTCCAGCGTACCTGCTTCCATGCGGGAAAAGTCGAGAATCTGGTTGATGATGCTGAGCAGGTTGTTGGCGGAACCCTGCACGATATTCAGGTATTCGCGTTGGGTCGGGTTAAGGTCGGTGTGCATGGTCAGATCCGTCATGCCGATGATGCCATTCATGGGCGTGCGGATTTCGTGGCTGATCATGGCGAGGAATTCGCTTTTGGCCTTGCTGGCCTGTTCGGCGGCATCACGCGCTGCGATGGCTTGCAGTCGGGTGGTGGCGAGGGCTTCATGGTTGAGGCAGGCGATACAGGCCGTATCCAGCCGTTTCATGATGGGGCCAAGCGCCAGCAGCCACATGGGGGAAAACGGCTTGTCGCGCAGGATGACCAGCAGGCCGTTATTGCCAATGGGCAGGAAATGGTAGTGGCTGCCTGCGTCCTCGGTGATTTCCCCCGGTTTACTAATCTGCCAGTGTCCGCTGGCGATACGGGTAATATGGGCATCCAGTTCGGGCAGCTTTTCGGCCAGCGGTGCATGCAGGCGCGGGTAACTATGGCAGGGTTGGTGATCGGTGGCGGTGAATGGCGTGCTGGGGTACAGCCACACGTAGGCGCTACGGCAGTTCAACAGGCGCAGGGCTGGGTAGAGGAACTTGCGCAGCATGGCGTGCAGTTCCAGATCCTGCCCGATTAGCAGTGCCAATGCGTACTGGATGGAAACGAGCTGGTTGCTTTCCTTCATGACCGTTTCCCCTGTGGTGGAGTGACGCCAAGCACGATGGCCTTGTTGTGGATTTCCAGGCAGGATTTCCCGTTATTGGCGATTTCACCGAGTGTGATGGCACCGATGACGGGGGTATCAGCAGGCAGGGCGGCCAGGATGCTTGCCATTTCCTCGCTGAAGTGTTCCCCGAGAAAAGCGGCGCGGCTGGCGCACTCAAACAGGAAGGCTGGTGTGTTGTCTGCCCCATTGATTGTTGCGGCTTGTACGCACTGGCGGGCGGCATTGAGTATCTCGTTTGCCTGGCCCTTGAGGATGTACAGCATGTGGTTGAGCGGAATTTCGCCTACACAGACCAGTTTATTGCCTGCGCGTAGCAGGGGGGAACGTACCAGTATGTCGCCTTCCAGCTTTTCCAGCCCGAAGGGGTAGGTTCCGGCACATTCAAACAGCAATGATTCCTGGCAGCGCTTGTCGCCATCAGCTTCCAGCACTTTACGGTAGACCTCGAATGCGGGCAGGTAATCCAGCGTGGTAATCACGTTGTTGTAAGCGCCCGTGACCAGAAACGGGCCAGCAAACTTGCGCCAGCCGTGCCCGACGCCAATTTCCATAGGCAGGCCAATGGCGGTTATTTGCGCGCAATCCTGCAACAGGCCAGCGTTGCTGAACAGGCATGGCACAGGCTCCAGACCGAGGCAGCCAGCACCACCACCAAGGTAGCGGCAGGTGTCGCCGACGATTTCGTACAGGCTTTCCAGCACGGCGGCAATCCGTTTGCCTGCGCTGTCAACCAGTGTCATGAGGGTGCTGCCGGGCGGAATGTCAGCGGCGAATGCGTCAATTGCGTTGGTGAAATCCTGGTCTTCGGCAGAAATATTGTTGATATGCCGCACCATGACGGTTTGCGGCAGGCCGTATACGATGCTACCGCGCTCCATGCGGGTTCCATGCGCCAGTATTTGCGGGAAAATGCCGCCAAACACGGGAACAGATAATGAGCGCAGTTTGTGATCCAGTTGTGCGGGGGTGAATCCGTTGGTGGCGCTGGCCAGCAGCAACAGGCTTTTTGCGCCAGCGGCAATGGCTGCGTCGATGTGCTGGAACAAGCTGTCAACGGAACCGGCGGTATCCGTCAACAGCACGCTGGAGAATGGCTGCTTGTGCATGCGTTTCACTGTTTTTTTATTGTTTTTCAAGTGTAGCAGGCATTGTAAAGAAAGCCTGCGCCAGACTGAAGCGCGCTACGATAATCCGTCACTATTGGACAGTTTCAGTTGGATGCATGGATCAGTTGGGCGATATTCCACAGTTTGGGGACGTATTCCACCGCCGCTTTCAGCGATTTGTCGCCTGGGTTGTCCTGGTGGGCTGCATACAGATTGTGGTAGAAGGCTGAATAGCTGGTTTCCAGCCCCTTGCTTTGCATATCGGCAAGCATGCGTTTGACGTTGCCTGCGCCCCAGTTGAAAGCGGTAAAGGTCAGCAGCCAGGCATCGGCTTCCGGGAACTTTGCGACATTGGCAAAATAGAAATGGTAGCGGTGCAGGTGCACTTGGGCGGCTTGTGTACTGAGTGTTGCATCAGTGCGGATGGTATCGATGTCGCTGGTTTTCAGGCCGTCGGGAATGTAATCCAGCGTCTGGATTTCGCGGATCACTTCCGGTACCAGTTGCCAGTAGCCATAGTCGGCGGATTTCTTGCCCTTTTTGCCGTGCCACTGCGATTCCATATAGGGAATCAGCATGATGCTGTCGGGCATGCCTTGCAGGTCATGCGACTTGACGAAAGGGTAGGAACGCTGGAATGCGTCGTCGTAGACGTTGCTGCCCTTGCCGTTACGCCAGGTAATGTCGTTGCGGACTTTTTTGGCTATGTGCAGAAAGTCGTTTTTGCCATTTCCATGCAGGGCGTTATCGAGGAAAAACTGGAACAGGTCGTGCTGCTTGTGGGCAAGATTCCTGAGTGAAGGTTCGGCTGGAACCTTGTAGGCCACTTTCAGCCATGCTGGTTCATTGGCGTGGCTGATGGTGGGCAGGCCAGCAAGGGCGAGCGCCAGCAGCAAGGGAAGTCGGGCAAAGCTTGATTTTCCGGGCAGCATTTTTGGGTCTTTTTTCTACCTTAAACAGGCGCTTATTCTAACGAATCCGGGGGGAAAACCTACAAGTTTTGCTGTCTGGATTATGGCAGTTTGCTGGCGGCGCTGATCAGGTCGAAAACCTCCTGCGAAATGCGTGTGCCTGCGTTGCTTTCACCAATGGCGGTGTAGGCTGAGCTGGTGTGGAGGGCGACGGCCTGAGCACTGGCGTTGCCGTTTTCCAGCCATAGCGGCGCGCCGCTCATGCCGCTGTAGGTGTCATTGTCGTAATACAGCTTGCCAGCTGTGGCGAATGACAGGTAGCCATGGCTGGCCCATTGCTGTTGCCCGCCTGCCTTGTCGCTGGGGTAACCACTGATGGTCAGCAGGTCGGTGCTGCCGGGAGTGGTAACCAGATAGCTGAAATAGCCGGTCGAGTTGCCGATAGCACAGTCCAGCTTGATGACACCAACATCGGCATCACTGTTGGCTTGCGTGACCCAGGCGTAGGAGGAATAGATTTCCCGTGCGCCGCAGGAGCCATAGGGCGCGTAGCCATCGGCAAAACCGGGGTAAATCCTGAGGCTGGCTGGTGTCCGCCAGTTTCCAGTAGGGCCGCCATCATGGATGCAGTGACCTGCGGTAACGAGTGTATCCTTGCTGACCAGCCAGCCAGTGCAATAACTGGTTCCGTTGTAGGTAATGCGGGCGGTGGCACGGTAGGGGTATGCCTGCGTGTACACCGGGAAGCGTTCATCGTTTTCCAGTATCCGTTGGGCAACTTCACCCCTTTCACCAATGGGTTCTGGCGGAGTGTATGTGTCAGCTGATTTCGATGCAGGAAGGCTGCCAGTGCCGGTTGAACCGTCAGAGTAAGTGTTGCGCTCGGGGTTTAGTGCAAGGGTTTCGATGACCGTGCCCCGGCTGGAAACCAGACTGTATTTGCTGCCGGATGGCAGTGCCGGGTTTGCAGTATCTGGACTACCGGCTGAGCCGCTTTGGGAGCTGCTATTGGTGGTTGAAGCTGAGGGGGGTATTTGTGCTTCCGCGCTGCCACCGCCGCCGCAACCTGTCAGGAGAATGGCGGCCATGCCTGTCAGGATGATGGTGAATGCCTGCTTGCTTGTGTAAAAACTGCTATCCATATAAACCTCTTGCGCAAGACATTAAGTGTTGCTAATTGGTTTATAGGGCAGTTTTTAACAGCTTTATAATGAAATTTTTTTATCAGTGTGATTGTTCGTCTGGTTTGCTTGAATTTTCTATAAAATTATGTTTTAGCAAATAAAATTGGCGCTCCTTCTATTGCTCTCATCGGTATTTTTATCTCACTTATAGATTAAAATAATCCGATTGTCGGGGCTGCCCTTTTACTCCCGTTTGCAAGCCTTTTGTCGGAAAGTTAGTTTGACATCAGCAATTCCTGTCTGCGGAAGCAATCCACCGAGTGATCATTGACCATGCCCGTGGCTTGCATGTGGGCATAACAGATGGTGGAACCCATGAATTTGAAGCCGCGTTTTTTCAGATCCTTGCTGAGGGCATCTGATTCCTTGCTGGTGGCGGGGTAGTCGCTCATCTTGCGCAATTCGTTGACGATGGGTTGTCTGTCAACAAAGCGCCAGATGTAAGCGTCGAAACTGCCGAATTCCGCCTGGATGTCGAGGAACAGCCGGGCATTGCTGATGGCAGAGTGGATTTTCAGGCGGTTGCGGATGATGCCAGCATTGCCAAGCAATTCCTGTACCTTGGTGTCGTCGTAGCGGGCGATTTTTTCCGGGTCGAAATCATCGAATGCTTCCCGGTAGCTTTCACGCTTGCGCAGGATGGTGTACCAGCTCAAGCCTGCCTGGGCGGATTCAAGTAACAGGAATTCAAACAGCTTGCGCTCGTCGTGGACGGGGACACCCCATTCTTCATCGTGGTAGGCGACATAATCGGGCTTGCTCAGGTCTACCCATGGGCAGCGGCATTTTGCATGATGGTGTGGCATGGGGACTCCTTTGCTGGTGGGTACGGCAGGGTGAGGGGTATTCTTCCTGCAAGCCTGCGCAAACTCGCTGCGCTCGGACAAAGCTACGGCTTGCAGGAAGAATACCCCTCACCCTGCCTTTGTGCCATTATTTGTGGTTTGATAAGAAATGTAAGCCACCAATGACTACCCCTATTCTTGAAGTCTGTCACTTGCACAAGCACTACCCCGGCGTGAAGGCTGTGGATGGTGTGGATTTTGCCGTAAGGCAAGGCATCTGCTTCGGTTTGCTTGGCCCCAATGGCGCAGGCAAGACCACTACCATCGAAATGATGGAGGGCATTATCAAGCCAACTTCTGGCGATATTCTCTACAAGGGAGAGGCGCAAGGCGCGCGCTTTCGCAACGAGGCGGGCATCCAGTTCCAGTCTACATCCTTGCAGGATTTTCTTACCGTGCGGGAAAACCTGAAGTTCTTCAGCAGCCTGTATCCGAATGGCCTGCCGCTGGATGAGCTGGTCGACATCTGCCGTTTGCGGGAATATCTGGATCGTGATGCCAGCAAGCTTTCTGGTGGGCAACGGCAGCGCATGTTGTTGGCACTGGCGCTGGTCAATGACCCGGATGTGGTGTTCCTCGACGAACCGACCACTGGCCTTGACCCGCAGGCACGGCTGAATTTCTGGGAACTGGTCAATAGCATCAAGGCACGCAACAAGACCGTGCTGCTGACCACGCATTACATGGAAGAGGCTTACAACCTGTGTGACGAAATTGCCATCATGGATCACGGCAAGATCATTGCGCACGGTTCGCCCGATGAGCTGCTGGCAACGCATTTTCAGGATGTGGTCATTGAATTGCCGCAACGCGATTTTCCAGACGCGGCCAAAAACATTCCACACCGTTATCTGGACAAGGTAACAGGCACGGTGGAAATCATTACGCAGGATGTCAATGAAACGCTGGCACAACTGATTCAGCACGGTGCATCACTGGCAGGTTTGCAGGTACGCCCGCGCACTCTGGAAGACCTTTTCCTCGAACTGACCGGCAAGGAGTTGCGGGCATGATCAAGCGTATCTGGGCGACTTTTTTTGCGCGTTCCCTGGAATTTTTGCGTGACCGCTCGACATTGGGCTGGAATTTCATCTTGCCGGTGGCACTGGTGTTCGGGCTGGCATTTGTGTTTTCCGGTAGCGGGCAGCCGCTGTTCAAGGTTGGTGTGATTGCTGATACGCTGACGGCGGAGGCCAAACCAGATAAAAACCTGCACCCATTCCTGCAAATGGAACATGTGGAGTTCTACAAGGTTCCGGTTGGTGAGGTGGAAACAGCCGTGCGCAAGGTTGGGCGGCATCAGGTGGATATGCTGCTGGATTTGCGTGCCGGGCAGATGCATTATTGGGTCAACAGCGATTCGCAAAAAGGCTATTTCCTGGAAAAGCTGTTGCTGGGCGGCGGTGGTTCTGCGCTGGTCAGACAGAGTGTGCAGGGGGAGGAAATCCGTTACGTTGACTGGGTAGTGCCCGGCATTCTGGGAATGAATTTGATGTTCAGTTGCTTGTTCGGGGTTGGTTTCGTGATCGTGCGTTACCGCAAGAGCGGTTACCTGAAGCGCCTCAATGCTACGCCGCTGAGTGCAACCGAATTTCTGCTGGCGCAAGTATTTTCACGTCTGTTGTTGGTGATATGCGTAACTTCCATCGTGTTTGTTGGCACTAACCTGTTCATGCATTTCACCATGGAAGGCAGTTATCTGAATCTGCTGCTGGTGTTGTTCGTGGGCGCTTTCTGCCTGATTGCGCTGAGTCTGGTAGTGGCTGCGCGGGTCAGTAGTGAGGAGCTGGCGGGTGGCCTGCTCAACCTGCTGACCTGGCCGATGATGGTGTTGTCAGGCGTGTGGTTTTCGATGGAAGGTACTAATCCGGTCATGCAATGGCTGAGCCAGTTGTCGCCACTGACCCACATGCTGACAGCAGCGCGCGCCATCATGCTGGATGGCGCAGGTCTCGCCGACATCAGCGGGCAATTGCTGATTCTGGTGGGAATGTCCGCAGTATTCCTGCTGATTGGTGCAGCTACGTTCAAGTGGACGGCGGAGTAAGGGAAACCTCCGCGTCTGCCGTTGATTCGGTTTTATGCAGCCTGTGCGGTCATCGGGATGTGGCCGCATTCCAGCAGGGTCGGGTACAGGTGGACGGTTTCATCGTCAATCCGGCGGATGACCAGACTGAAAATTTCCCGCGTGTCGCTGATGAAGGCTTCGTGATCCTTGATCCGCAGTTCCTTGCCCTTGCACCAGCGCTTTTTGTACTGCTCGAAAATACGCTTGATTTCACCCGAACCAGACAGGAATTTTCTGCCAGTATTGCGCACATCGTTGTCGTCATCCATCAGCAGTTTCTGGTAAAGCTGGTGCTCTTCTACTTCCAGGTGCTCGCGCACCATATTCAGATACCTGAAAAACAGTTCGCAGGACACGGCTGTGTCACACATGGAACGTTCGTTAATCAAATAGCTGAGCACATTGGAAAGTTCGGTAATCTTATGATTTTGTTCATGTAATTCCATGTATGAGATCATGGTTTGTTGCTCCTGTGGTCAATCTTCCTAGCGTTATCCGTGTGAATTATAAGGGATTTTGAGCAATCTATCATTGGAAGTCGGCCTAAGGGGGTTAAGGGTTCACACTAGGCGTATTGCGCAAGTTACTGGCAAGCCCTTGTTCCTCCCCTGACAAGGGGAGGTTAGGAAGGGTTTCTTACTGCAAAAATGCCAGCGTAATCTTCAGCATGCGCCGTACCGGCTCCGCCGCGCCCCACAGTAACTGGTCGCCGACGGTAAAGGCGGTGATATATTCCGGCCCGATGTTCATCTTGCGGATACGCCCGACCGGGATGCTCAGGGTGCCGGAAGCCTGTACCGGCGTCAGGCCGTGCAGGGTGGATTCCTTGTCATTCGGGATGAGCTTGACCCACTCATTGTGGCTGGCGATGATGGCTTCGATTTCATCCAGCGGCAAATCCTGCTTCAGCTTGATGGTGAAACCCTGGGAATGGCAACGCATTGCGCCGATCCGCACGCACTGGCCATCGACCGGGATGATGTCCGCAGCGGTTTTGCCCAGAATCTTGTTGGTTTCGGCAATGCCTTTCCACTCTTCCTTGGTCTGGCCATTTTCCCATGCCTTGTCGATCCACGGGATCAGGCTGCCCGCCAGCGGAGCGCCAAAATTGGCGGTGGAAAGCGTGCCGTCATTCAGCTTGGCAGTAACCTTGCGGTCGATGTCGAGGATGGCCGAGGAAGGATTTGCCAGCAAATCGCCGACTTCGCCTTCCAGCTCGCCCATCTGGGTCAGCAGCTCGCGCATGTTTTTCGCACCTGCGCCGGAAGCCGCCTGGTAAGTCATGGAGGAAACCCATTCCACCAAGCCTTTTTCAAACAGGCCGCCCAGCGCCATCAGCATCAGGGAAACGGTGCAGTTACCGCCGATGTAGTTCTTCACACCGCTTTGCAGGCCAGCGTCAATCACCTTGCGGTTGACCGGGTCGAGCACGATGATGGCGTCGTCAGCCATGCGCAGGGTGGAAGCAGCGTCGATCCAGTAACCGTTCCAGTCAGCGCGCAGCTTTTCGTACACGGCATTGGTGTAATCGCCGCCCTGGCAGGAGAGGATAATGTCCATTTCCGCCAGCTTGCCGATGTTCATGGCGTCTTCCAGTGGTTGCGCGCCGAAGCCTACATCCGGGCCAGCCTGACCGGACTGCGAAGTGGTGAAGAAAACCGGTTCAAAGCCCTGAAAATCATTTTCAGTACGCATCCGCTCCATCAGAACGGAACCAACCATGCCGCGCCAACCGACAAAACCTACTTTGAGCATCTCAAACTCCGGGAAAACCACGAATAAACCGGCGATTGTAGCACCCTGCCGGGTGGAGCAAAATACTCGTCCTTTCATACGTTTTAATAGATCGAAACAATAAAAACATTCGTCTTCATTGTTGGCTTGTGCTCTCCTATACTTACCTTATCGACAGACAATACAACAACGGAGACAAGCTCATGGATATCAACATCGGTATTCAAACAGAACAGCGCCAGGCGATTGCAGATGGACTTTCCCGCTTGCTGGCTGACACTTACACGCTTTATCTCAAAACCCACAATTATCACTGGAATGTGACCGGGCCGATGTTCAACACCTTGCACCTCATGTTCGAGACGCAATACAACGAACTTGCCCTGGCCGTTGATCTGGTGGCGGAACGCATCCGTGCCCTTGGGCATGTGGCTCCCGGCACTTACGCCGCTTACAGCAAGCTGTCTTCCATCAAGGAAGAGGAGGGCGTGCCGAAAGCACAGGACATGATCCGCAATCTGGTGCAAGGTCAGGAAGCGGTGGTGCGTACCGCCCGCAGCATTTTCCCGGTAGTGGATGAGGCAGGCGACGAACCAACCGCAGATTTGCTCACCCAGCGCATGCAGATCCACGAAAAGAATGCGTGGATGTTGCGTAGTATGCTGGAGTAAGCGCTCCCCCCTCCGTCAGGCTGCCTCTTGCAGGTCAGCCTGATCGTTTTCATTTTCGAGGGCTGCGGCCAGCACATCTTCCACCTTTTCCAGCCACACGACCTGCAACTGTTCGCGGGCATTTTCCGGCACATCTTCCCAGTCCTTGCGGTTACGGGCGGGGAGCAGGACGGTGTGGATGCCTGCGCGTAGTGCAGCCAGGCATTTTTCCTTCAGGCCACCGATAGGTAACACCAAGCCGCGCAGGCTGATTTCGCCGGTCATGGCAATATCGCTGCGTACCTTCTGCTCAGTCAGCAGGGAAACCAGTGCGGTGAAGATGGAAACGCCCGCACTTGGCCCATCCTTTGGGATCGCTCCGGCGGGGACGTGCAAATGGATGTCGCTTTCCTCGAATACTTTCGCGTCGATGCCCAACTGTTTGGCGCGTGACTTGATCAGGCTAAGGGCAGCCTGGGCGCTTTCCTTCATCACGTCACCAAGCTGGCCGGTGATGGTCAGACGACCTTTACCGGGCATTTTGCTGGTTTCGATGAACAGGATGTCGCCGCCAACCGGTGTCCATGCCAACCCGGTGGCGACACCCGGCGTGCTGGTGCGCATCGCCACTTCGCTCTCGAAACGCTGTGGGCCGAGGATAGCGTGCAGGTCGCTTGCGCCGATCTCGACCCGTTCGGTCTTGCCTTCGGAAATCTGCATGGCGGCGTGGCGCAGGGCCGAACCAATTTCACGTTCCAGATTGCGTACTCCGGCTTCGCGGGTGTAATCGGCGACGATGGCGCGCACCGCCTCCTCGCTGATGTGCGCCTGTTCCGGCTTGAGGCCATTGGCTTGCAGTTGGCGTTCGAGCAGGTAGCGCTTGGCGATTTCGACCTTTTCGTCTTCGGTGTAGCCGGGCAGGCTGATCACCTCCATGCGGTCGCGTAATGGTCCCGGAATCGCGTCCAGCACGTTGGCGGTGGCGATGAACACCACTTTGCTCAGGTCAAACGGTAGCGCCAGATAGTTGTCGCGGAAGGTTCCGTTTTGCGCCGGGTCGAGCACTTCCAGTAGCGCCGATGCCGGGTCGCCGTGGAAACCGCCGCCGCCGAGCTTGTCGATTTCATCCAGCATGAATACCGGGTTGCGGGTTCCTGCCTTGCGCAGTTCCTGGATAATGTTGCCGGGAAGTGCGCCGAGGTAGGTGCGGCGGTGACCACGGATTTCGGCTTCGTCATGCACCCCGCCAAGGCTGGCGCGCACGAATTGCAGACCCAATGCACGGGCGATGCTTTGCCCCAGCGAGGTTTTGCCCACGCCCGGCGGGCCGACGAAACACAGGATAGGGCTGCGCCCCTGCGGGTTCAGTTTGCGCACCGCGAGGTATTCGAGGATGCGTTTCTTGATCTTGTCGAGGCCGTAATGGTCGGCATTGAGCACTTCACGCGCCTTGGCGATGTCGATGTTTTCCGCGTCCAGCTTGCTCCATGGCAGGCCGGTCAGCCAGTCAAGGTAGGTGCGGATCATGGAATATTCGCCGGATGCTTCCGACATTTTTTGCAGGCGTTTGAGTTCCTTGGCGGCCTGTTCGGCGGCGTCTTCGGGCATGTTGGCGTCGGCGATGGCTTTTCTCAGTTCCTCGATTTCGGCGTCATTGCCATCCTCTTCGCCCAGCTCTTTCTGGATCGCCTTGATGCGTTCGCGTAACAGGAATTCGCGTTGGCGGGCATCCATCGACTGTTTGGTCTGCTGGTCGATTTCGCGGGTCAGTTTGAGCACTTCCAGTTGCTGGCGTACTTGTTCTGATACCTTGTCGAGGCGTGTGCGCAGGTCGGTGGTTTCCAGAATTTGCTGCTTTTCCTGCGGGCTGATGTCAAGGAAGTTGCTGACCAGATCGGCCAGCGCACCTGCCGATTCCATATTCTGGAGGGCGACGGTGACTTCCGGTGGAGCTTGAGGTAGCAATTGCACGGTTTCGATGGCTTTTTCCTGCAAATGCCGCATGCGCGCCTGAATATCGGGGTCGGAATCGTCTTCCTCGGGCAGGGTTTCGACGTGCGCAGCCAGCCAGGGCGATCCTTCGACGTAATCGAGTACGCGGAAACGTTCCTCACCCTGTACGACCAGGTGGTGGGTGCCACCCGCTGTGGTGACGTAGCGCAGGATGTTGGCGATGGTGCCGACGCTGTACAGGTCATTGCCTTGTGGCTCATCCACTTCCGGATGGCTTTGCAGTATCAGGCCAATCTTGCGGTTACTGTTGACGGCTTCCTGCGCGGCGGCCAGCGATTGTTCGCGTCCGATGGTGATGGGGATAGCCATGCCGGGGAATAGCACTACGTTGCGCATCGCCACTAGCAGCAGGGTGTCTTGATTGTTGGCGTCGTTCATCATCTTTCCTCAAATCTTGCGCAGGTTCATTTGCAGGCAGCCGTGCTTGAGGGCATGGCTGGTCAGTTCGTACTGGCCGGGCGGTAGCAGGATGCGGCGCTCGAAACGCCCGTAGGGCAGCTCCAGCCGGTGGATGCGCACGCTTTGCATCTGGCGCGGCAGCGGGCGCACGCCGCTGACCATGATCTGGCCGCTGTTGAGGTGCACTTCCACCCGTTCCGGCTCGACGCCGGGCAGGGCGACCGTGACCAGCAGGGCGTCGCGCGTTTCAATCAGGTCGACGGGCGGCTCCCAGGTCGGGGTCTGGGCGGGCAGGGGGCGGAAACACTGGCGCTGAAGGCGTTCGGCTTCGGCCAGTAGTTCAAAGGCGTTGCTCCACATCCGGTTGCTGTGACGAAATGACATAGTCTTGACCTATCGCGTGGTTGACATTCATGAGGTGAAGATCGTGGCGAAGGCGGGAATTTCAATGGTGGGTGTAATGTTTGTACATACAACCATGACGGCAGACTGGATCTGTGCACCCGGAAGCCGCACAGTGCTACCGTCATGGCGTACCTCTCTGTCAATGATAGGTATGATGAGCCGTTACCTTGGTCAGCATGGACAACAAATTCGATGCCGGAATCTGCCATCTGCCACTGCTGTCGCACGCCTTGTCGATTACGTCGCCGAGTGACAATACGCCCAGTATGCAGCCTTCCTTGTCGATGACTGCCAGACGGCGCACACCAGTTTCACGCATGTGTTCCAGCGCATCCAGAACGTTTTCCTCAGGCTTGCAGGTCGTGACCGGTTTCAGGCCGATGTCGCCTGCGTGCATGCGGAACATATCCTTTTCTTTTTTGAAGGCTTCCGGAACGTGTCAAGCAGATTGAGACCAGTCTGTTAAAAAATAAAACTACACAACGGCTTTTTTAGCCGCCGTCAATGTAGGGAAATTCACCGCAATATTTTCCTGTGCCTCGTCAGGGTGTGCCGGATTGATCCACACTTC